>NZ_JBVIVK010000025.1:0-63204 GCF_055595715.1 Streptomyces sp. NPDC040410 | reverse complement strand
ACATCGGACTTCGGCCCCCGTCCTCCCACGCTCGCCCTCCCTTTGCGGCTCTTCTCCTTCTCCTTCCTGCTCCCCTTCCCCCCCTTTTCCTTCCTCCCCGCAAAACCACCCCCAGGGCGGCGAAGTGGATTACTGGTCGGCCTCCACCCGCTGCGCCGCCGCATCGATCGCCGCCAGCGACCTGCGGACCTGGTTGCGGTCCGTGGTGTACCAGAAGTCGGGCAGTGACGCCTTCAGATAGCCCCCGTACCGTGCCGTGGCCAGCCGCTGGTCCAGTACGGCAACCACGCCTCGGTCGCCCACAGCGCGTACCAGGCGGCCGGCGCCCTGGGCCATGAGCAGCGCGGCGTGGGTCGCGGCTACCGCCATGAAGCCGTTGCCGCCGGCGTCCTCCACCGCTTTCTGGCGGGCGCTCATCAAAGGGTCGTCCGGACGCGGGAACGGGATCTTGTCCATCACGACCAGCTGACAGCTGGGGCCGGGGACGTCGACGCCCTGCCAGAGCGACAGCGTGCCGAAGAGACAGGTCTTCGGATCGGCCGCAAAGTTCTTGATCAGCTCACCGAGGGTCTCCTCGCCCTGGAGGAGGATCGGGAACTCCGGGATGCGCGAGCGCAGTTCCTCCGCAGCGAGCTGGGCTGCCCGCATCGAGGAGAAGAGGCCCAGGGTGCGCCCACCGGCCGCCTGGATCAGCTCCGTGAGCTCGTCGAGCATGTCCGCGCGGTCACCGTCCCGCGCCGGGCGCGCCAGATGCTTGGCGACATACAGGATGCCCTGCTTGGGGTAGTCGAACGGCGAGCCGACGTCGACCCCCTTCCACTGCGGGAGATCGTCGCCCTCCGTGCCCTCGGGGGCAAGTCCGAGGGAGGCGCCGACGCCGTTGAAGTCGCCGCCCAGCTTCAGGGTCGCGGAGGTCAGAACGACGGAGCGGTCCGCGAAGAGCTTCTCCCGCATCAGACCCGAGACGGACATGGGGGCGACACGGAGGGAGGCACCGAAACGGTCGTGGCGTTCGTACCAGACGACGTCCCATTCGGACCCGTTCGTGATCCGCTCAGCCACGTCGTGCACGGTCTCCACGGAGGCCAGCGCCTGTTTGCGGACGGCGTCCTCGTCCTGGACGGACTTGTCACGGGTCGTTCCGATCGCGGAGATGACCGTGCGAGCGGCGTCGCGCAGCGCCATGAGCGCATAGCCGAGGTCCTCCGGGATCTCCTCCAGGCGCCCGGGCAGAGCCAGCTCCATCAGGCGCTCGAACCCCTCGGCGGCGGTCTGGAGCTGGTCGGCGGCCTTCTCGTTGACAAGCTTCGCGGCGCGGCGGACCGCACGGTTGACCTGGCCGGGGGTCAGCTCACCGGTGGCGACCCCGGTGACCCGGGACACCAGCTCGTGCCCCTCGTCCACGATCAGCACCTCGTGCTGCGGGAGGACCGGCGCGCCCTCGATGGCGTCGATCGCGAGCAGCGCGTGATTGGTGACGACGACCTCGGCGAGCTTGGCGCGCTCGCGAGCCATCTCGGCGAAGCACTCGGCGCCGTACGCGCACTTCGAGGCGCCCAGGCATTCCCGCGACGAGACCGACACCTGGGCCCAGGCGCGGTCGGAGACGCCGGGCGTCAGGTCGTCGCGGTCGCCGCTCTCCGTCTCGTCCGACCAGTCGCGCAGCCGCAGCAGGTCCTGGCCGAGCTTGCTGGTGGGAGCGGCTGCCTCGAACTGGTCGAAGAGGCCCTCCTCGTCGTCCTGCGGTACGCCCTCGTGGAGGCGGTGCAGACACAGGTAGTTGGACCTGCCCTTGAGCATCGCGAACTCGGGGCGGCGGCGCAGCAGCGGGTGCAGCGCCTCGACGGTGCGCGGAAGATCCCGCTCGACGAGCTGGCGCTGCAGGGCCAGGGTGGCGGTCGCGACGACGACGCGCTCCCCGTGCGCGAGCGCGGGCACGAGGTAGCCCAGCGACTTTCCGGTGCCGGTGCCGGCCTGGACCAGCAGATGGGAGCCGTCGTCGATCGCCTCCGCGACGGCTTCGGCCATGGTCACCTGGCCGGGGCGCTCCGTACCGCCGACGGCGGTGACGGCAGCATGCAGGAGTTCGGGGAGTGAGGGCTTCGTCATAGCGCGACCACCCTACGGCCCGGCACTGACAAACGGGCGGTCAAGGCCAGGGTCAGGGGCGGGATCAAGACCGGGTGCTTCGGTTGGGGATCGGATCAAGTCCAGTTGAGATCGGAATCGGTCCACTTGAGGTTGCGTTCGAGCTGCCGGGTGCACGAAATGGCTCAGTTCGAAACGGCATGGGTTCGCTTCCGTACACGGTGGGATTGGTCGGGGTGGGACGGGGTGGGACTGGTCGGGTCGAGTCGGTCGCGGTCGAGTCGGTCGCGGTCGAGTCGGCTGGATCTTGAATCCACTCGGCGTGAGTGGGCACCGGATCGACACGAGCGGCGCACCAGAGTGATGGCACAGTGACACCGCGCTACATCAGAGGGCGAAGGTACCGGTCCCGCACCATGAGAGCTGCCCGCTTGGTGGGCAGGTCGACCTCGGCTGAGAAGCGGAAACCCGCGCTCGAGAAGGAGGCGATGGAGGGAATGTTGCGAAGGTCGGGTTCCGCTACGACGCGGGCACAGGCGGACCGCTTGTCGAATACGAGATCGGACACCGCTCTCAGCAGTGTGCTGCCGAGCCCCCGCCCTCGGTCGGCAACGCTGCCGATGAGGAGGTGGATACCGGTGTCATGAGGCCGGGCGGGATAGTGACGGGCCAGGGGGTCGAGGTCGGCCCGGTAGAGCTCCCAGTAACTCATCGGGGTGCCCTCCAGCATGCCCAGGCACGGAACGCTGCGTCCGTCTTCGGCGACCTGCGCCCGCACGTGCTCCTCGGTCACGATCTCGGCTCCGGCCAACTTCCAGAACGCCGCGACGGCGGGGTCGTTCATCCACCGGCTGATGAGTTCGAGGTCCCGTTCCACACATACGGGGACGAGTTGGAACGTGCCCGCTGGGGTGTCGGTCGACCCCCAGTCGGCAACGCGGTCGAGCAGGTCGTCACCGGCATGAGGGCTGAAGACCGACGGCGCCGCGCCCTCTCGGTGGCCCCATGGTTTGCCGGTGTCTGTTCCCACCTCCTCGAAGAGCGCACTGAGTTCGGCGGGGAGGCGCAGGTCCAGCGTGTCCTCACTGTCTGCGCCCACGTCGTGGGCCGTTCCGGTAAGGCGCTCGCCCGAAACGGGACTCCGGCTGATGGCGATGTCGGCCGCGGCGGCCGCGGCGGGGACGGGAGCGGTATCGGCGTCGGGACTCACGTCGTGGGGAGGCACGGCGTCGCTCCTAAATCTCTCGTAGGGGGCTCTGTGGGTCAGGTCCTCAGGTCCTCAGGGCTGAAGGGGTTGGTGGTGCTCAAGGCAGAAGTCAGCAGAACAGGGAACGGCGGGGGCGCAGGCAGGCCCGTGGGAAGCGGCGGTACGCGTGGTGGCCCACCGTCGGGTCAGGAGTGCAGGGGGTTGGTGATGGTGACGTAGACGGACTGCGTGTCGACCGGGCCGACAAGCTCGTCGAGGCCGTGCAGGCGGGTCAGCAGGTTCGCCTTGCAGCGCAGGACGGGTGAATCGAGCAGCAGGGCGGGAAACGCGGTGCGCAGCCGCGCGGGGCCCGACACGACGGCGTGGAGGAAGTGGCGGAAGGCGGCGAGCAGTAGGTCTTCGTCGGCCAGGGACTGGGAGCCGAACGCACCGATGAGTCCGAACACGTTGTTGATGGCGAGGTAGTACGCGAATCGCTCGTCCGTGACCTCGTCGGAGACGAAGGTGTTGCTGCGCTCGCCGATGCCGGGCAGCCGGGCGTCGAGTTCCGCTCGACGGGACTCACGGAAGTAGTAACCCTGGTTGTCGCGGTAGCGGCCGCCCGAGGGCCAGCCGTCGGCGTCCAGCAGAAGCAGTGTGTTCTGCTGGTGCGCCTCCAGGGCGATGCCCGCCTCCGCGTCCAGCCACAGGACCGGACGGACGACCTGTTCCAGGTAGCGCAGGAACCACTCGGCGGCGACGGCCTCGCGGGCGCGGCCGGTCCGGTCGGCGAGGCGCGTGACGACCTCGGCCAGCCGGGAGCACAGCATCGGCGGCTCCGTCTCCGTTCGGCTCGCGGCGGCATACTGCCCGGCGTCGGGACGGGGCGAGACGAGTCCGGCGACGCAGGAGACGTCGTCCGAGGGGTGGAACGGGTTGTGCCGGATCATCACGTCGAGCCCTGGCACAGGGTTGCCGTCCGGCCCGTCGACGGCGAGCCAGGCCGGGTCGCGGACGATGTCGAATCCCGGGTGCGCGGCCTGCCACTGCTTGGACAGGCCGCTGTGCAGGAGTCGGTGCACTTCGACTCCGCGGTGGAGTTCCTTACGGAGGTTCTCCCGACGGGAGTTGGTGATGCGCAGACCGAGCGACAGCTTGAGCATGGCCGGAGCACCGGACCTGTGAACAGTACGCACGGAGGAGGTGGGGTGCCAGGGAGGGCCCTGGGCGCCGAGATCGCGGATCAGTCCGGAGTCGTGCAGGGCCGCGGTGTCGGGACGGTGTCGGACCTCGCGCATCTGCCACGGGTGCAGCGGCAGGGCCGTGTAGCCGTCGGGCAGCGGCAGTTCGGCCTCGGCGAGGCGTGCCGTGAGCTGGGCAGCGGCGATGGGGCGGCCCCGTTCGGTCCAGGCGGAGTCGGTGGCGAGCACGGAGGGAGCGACAGCCAGCCAGTGCAGGACGAAGGAGCCGCGCAACTCGGGTGAGTACAGCCGCGCTTCGGCCTCGGAGAGGCCCTCGCGACTCTTCGGGGTCGGATGCAGCGGATGTCCGAGCACGAGTGCCTGTTCGGCGGCGAGGAAGAGATCGGGCTCCTCTGCAGTGCGTCTCCGGCGGTCGCTGATGAAAGCGGCTGTACGGCGGAGAGAGTCCGCTACGCGTGCCACCAGGTCCGCACCGGCGATGGTCCCGGGCGTGGAGGAAGGGCCCAGTCCGCCGCATGCCTCCCTGGTGAGCAGCGCCGCGACCGTGACCGCGTCGGCCGGTGGTGTCTGTTCTGGGGCGTCGGCGAGGTACGGGGGACCGAAGCGGTGCCAGCCCGTCGGGGACCAGTAGTGAACGGGAGCAAGGAGGGCGGTGCCGCTGGCAGCGAGGGGGATGCGCAGGATCCCGTTGTCGGGGGCCGGCAGGTTCGACTCACGTACCCAGCACCGCAGCAGGTTCTCCACGGTCGCGGCCTCGCCTGCGGTGTGCGGGTCCGGGTGCTCGAGGAGGTCGGTGGTGGCGCCGGGCAGCCGCTCGACGTCCGGAGCGCCTCCCTGCGGTGGGGTCACTCCGCTGCGGGAGGCCCGGGAGGAGTCCCGCCCGAGCTGCCACTGTCGGGCCTCCTCCGAGCCGGAGGAACGCGGGTCATGTGAGGGAGTACTGCCGTCAGGGCCGGGGGTGGCGTTCACAGCTGAGTTCCTTGGGGCTGAGGCGTTCGCAGGGCCGAGTCGTTCGGCTCTGGAGATGAGCACGGTTCGGGGAAGCAGGTCAGGTCGCCGGGTGTCGAGGTGACGGCCCGCGCATGTGGGCGCGGGAGGGGAAGGAGCACGGGTGGCTGAGCTGGCCCGACCGTTCGGCGGGGTCACCGTGCTGCCGACCGGCGCCGCAGGACGCCATCGTGCTCGCGGCGCACCCCCGCGGCATGGCGCACCGCGGACACCCCCACCGCCTCGGACGTCGGTACGGACACGGCCGTTGCCAGGGGCCGGACGGCTCTCCGTGCGCAGACTCGGTCACGGTCACGGCTCAATGTCCTCCTGCTGTCCACGGGCGAGCAGGCCCTCGCCTCCCTGCCCGGATACAACCGCTGAGTCGACGCGACGCCTGGGCAACTGGACACAGGGGATCTGATACAGGCACCGGCGCCCCACCGCTACCAACCACGGACCCCTCACCGGGTTACGGGTTGCCTCAAGATCCTTGCCGTGACGGAACCGTTGCCGTTCCGTCGGAACTCCCCCACAGCGAGCGCATAGTGTGTGGTGCCGTTCCAGAGTTGCCGTGAGATCAAGGCGAGATCGCGGCCTCAGCTCCAAGTTTGTCCATACCAGGGGGAGTCAGATCATGCGATCCATACGGCCGTCGTTCACCGCTCGCGGGGAGAGTCGCGGGGGAAGGGGCGCGCGCCGCAGAACCTCCCCGGCACTGGCCGCTGTAGCGCTCGCTTCGGCGCTCGCGCTCACCGCCACCGCCTGCGAGTCGGGCGACAGCCAGGCCGACGGCCAGGCCTCCGCCTCGGCCACGACCGGCGACGACGGCAAGTTCACGATCCCGGACGACATCAAGGACAAGCTCGAAGAGCACGGGATCGACATCGACAAGTGGAAGAACGGCGCCTGGAAGAACTGGGACAGGGACGACTGGCTGCGCGAGGCCCAGGACTACATCAACCCGATCATCGAGGGCCTGTGGGACCCGGACCGGATGCGCGACGCCGACGACCCGGACCAGGGCGTGGACGAGAACGATCTCTCCGATGACCAGGGTGTGACCGATCCGGCGCCCGAGCCGGTGGATGCGAAGGCCGTGCCGCCCACGTACCATGCCAACGCCCCCGAGGCGGGCAAGGTGTTCTTCGACTCCCCCGAAGGCACGATGGTCTGCTCGGCGACGGTCGTGCAGGATCCGGCCCACCCCGGCAAGTCCAACCTGGTGTGGACGGCGGGCCACTGTGTGCACGCCGGCAAGAAGGGCGGCTGGTACCGCAACATCGCGTTCGTGCCGTCGTACAACAACGCGGGCGAGACGGCCGAGCAGTTGCAGGACGCCACCAAGGAGCAGGTCGCTCCGTACGGCGTCTGGTGGGGTGACTGGGCGCAGACCTCGGACCAGTGGATCGAGAACGGTGGTTCGACGGGCGGGGACGGTGCCGCGTACGACTTCGCGGTCATCCATGTCACGCCGGAGAAGGGCAGCGAGGGCAAGTCCCTGGAGGAGACGGTCGGTTCGGCGCTGCCGGTGGACTTCGACGCCCCGGCCGTGACGAAGGTGGACGCCATCACGGCCACCGGCTACCCGGCCGCGCCGCCGTACGACGGGCAGACGCTGTACCAGTGCCAGGACAAGCCGGGGCGGCTGTCGATCAGCGCTTCGGACCCGACGATGTACCGCATCGGCTGCACCATGACCGGCGGTTCGTCCGGCGGCGGCTGGGTCGCGACGGGCTCGGACGGTGAGCCGGCGCTCGTGTCCAACACCTCGATCGGCCCGGTGACCTCGGGTTGGCTGGCCGGCCCGCGGCTGGGTGAGGTGGCCAAGGGCGTGTACGACTCTGTGAGCGAGAAGTTCGCAGGTCAGTGATGAGCAGGACGTACGGCGGGCAGTGACCCGCACAGACCGGAAGGCCCGCCCTGCGGGCGGGCCTTCCGGTCGTGTGACGACTCAGGCGAGCGAAGCCGGTACATACGGCGCGAGATCCGCCGCCAGTTCCTCATGCACCCGCGCCTTGAGCAGCGTGCCCTCCGGGGTGTGTTCCTCGGAGATCACCTCGCCCTCGGTGTGAGCACGGGCGACCAGCTTGCCGTGGGTGTACGGCACGAGCGCCTCGATCTCGACCGAAGGCCGCGGCAGCTCGTTGTCGATGAGCGCGAGCAGCTCGTCGATGCCCAGGCCGGTGCGGGCCGAGACCGCGATCGAACGCTTCTCGATCCGCAGGAGCCGCTGGAGCACCAGCGGGTCGGCGGCGTCGGCCTTGTTGATCACGACGATCTCGGGCACGTCCGTGGCGCCGACGTCCCTGATCACCTCGCGCACGGCGGCCAGCTGCTCGTCCGGAGCCGGGTGCGAGCCGTCCACGACGTGCAGGATCAGATCGGAGTCACCGACCTCCTCCATCGTGGAGCGGAACGCCTCGACCAGGTGGTGCGGCAGGTGCCGGACAAAGCCGACCGTGTCGGCCAGTGTGTACAGTCGGCCGCTCGGTGTCTCGGCCCGGCGCACGGTCGGGTCGAGGGTCGCGAACAGGGCGTTCTCGACAAGGACGCCCGCGCCGGTCAGCCGGTTCAGCAGCGAGGACTTGCCGGCGTTGGTGTAGCCGGCGATGGCGACCGAGGGCACCTTGTTGCGCCGGCGCTCCTGGCGCTTGATCTCGCGGCCGGTCTTCATCTCCGCGATCTCCCGGCGCATCTTCGCCATCTTCTCGCGGATCCGACGCCGGTCCGTCTCGATCTTGGTCTCACCGGGGCCACGGGTGGCGAGGCCGCCGCCCTTGCCGCCGCCCATCTGACGGGACAGCGACTGACCCCATCCGCGCAGCCTCGGCAGCATGTACTGCATCTGAGCGAGCGCGACCTGCGCCTTGCCCTCTCGGGACTTGGCGTGCTGGGCGAAGATGTCGAGGATCAGGGCCGTGCGGTCGATGACCTTGACCTTGACGACGTCTTCGAGGTGGATGAGCTGGCCCGGGCTGAGCTCACCGTCGCAGATGACGGTGTCCGCACCAGATTCGAGGACGATGTCCCGCAGCTCGTTCGCCTTGCCGGAACCGATGTAGGTCGCAGCGTCGGGCTTGTCGCGGCGCTGGATCACGCCGTCGAGCACGAGCGCCCCCGCGGTCTCCGCGAGGGCGGCGAGCTCCGCGAGGGAGTTCTCCGCGTCCTGCGCGGTCCCCGAGGTCCAGACGCCGACGAGGACGACCCGCTCCAGGCGGAGCTGGCGGTACTCGACCTCGGTGACGTCCTCGAGTTCGGTGGAGAGGCCGGCCACGCGGCGCAGGGCCGCGCGCTCCGAGCGGTCGAACTGGTCGCCGTCCCGCTCTCCGTCGATCTCGTGGCTCCAGGCGACGTCCTCTTCCATCAGGGCATCGGCCCGAAAACCTTCGGGGTAGGCGTGCGCGGAGCGCTCAGTGTCCTGGGAAGGGGATGAAGAGGAGGTCATTGGGTCCTTACGTCGATGGCGATTCCGATTCGGCGGTCATCGGGGACAACGCACGAGTGCCCCGGGAGATTCCCGTGTCCCGTGCCGCGCCGACCTCACGATGGTCGCACGGTACGCCCCGTCTCGTCACCGCCTTATTTCGGGGCCTGCGCGGCCGGTGGCGCCGACTTCCAGTCCGGGTGGCCGGGCATCGGCGGGGTCTTCTCGCCGTACAGCCAGGCCTGGAAGAAGCCACCGAGGTCGCGTCCGGAGACCTGCGAGGCGAGCCGTGCGAAGTCCGCGGTGGTGGCCGTGCTGTCTCGGTGCGTGTTCACCCAGGCCCGTTCGAGGCGCTCGAAGTCCGGGCGGCCGATCTCCTGGCGCAGGGCGTACAGGACGAGTGCGGCTCCGTCGTAGACGCTCGGCCGGAAGATGCTGATCTTCTGGCCCGGCTCGGGTGCCTCGGGGGCGGCGGGCGGGCCGCCGGCGGCGCGCCAGCCGTCGGAGGCGCCGTACGCCGCCTTCATCCGCGCCTCCATGGGCTTGCCGGCCTTCTCTTCCGCGTACAGGGCCTCGTACCAGGTGGCGTGCCCTTCGTTGAGCCACAGGTCGGACCAGGAGCGTGGGCTGACACTGTCGCCGAACCACTGGTGGGACAGCTCGTGCACCATGATCGACTCGACGTACCACTCGGGGTAGGCGGGCTCGGTGAACAGGTCCTTCTCGAAGAGGGCGAGCGTCTGCGTCTCCAGTTCGAACCCGGTGGTCGCCTCGGCCATGAGCACGCCGTACGTCTCGAAGGGGTACGGCCCGACCTTGCTCTCCATCCAGGCGATCTGGTCGGGTGTCTTCTTCAGCCACGGTTCCAGCAGGGTGCGGTCCCCGGCGGGTACGACGTCCCGTACGGGCAGTCCGTGCGGTCCCGTGCGTCGCACCACGGCGGAGCGGCCGATGGACACCTGGGCGAGCTCGGTGGCCATGGGGTGCTGGGTGCGGTACGTCCAGGTGGTCGTCGGGCCGACGGCCTCGACGCCGGCCGCCAGACCTCCCGCGACGGCCGTGTACGCGTTGGGCGCGGTGACCCGGATGGTGAACATCGCCTTGTCGGAGGGGTGGTCGTTGCACGGGAACACCAGGTGGGCGGCGTCGGCCTGGTTGGCCATGGCCAGGCCGTCCACGGTCCGCACCCAGCCGCCGTCGCGGCCGTCCGGAGGGACGGGGTCGCTGGTGTGCCGGACGGTGATCCGCATCCAGCTGCCGCCGGGCAGCGGCTCGTCGGGCGTGATGACGAGGTCCTCGCCGGCGCCGGCGAACGCGGCGGGCTCACCGTCGACCTCGACCGACTCGACGTCACCGTGCGCGAAGTCGAGGTTGACGCGGTCCAGAGCGGTGGTGGTCCAGGCGTCGATGGTCGTGACCGCCTCGAGGGGCTTGTCGTTGGCGCCGGAGTAGGTGAAGGCGAGGTCGTACGACGCCACGTCGTAGCCGGGGTTGCCCAGCTGGGGGAAGAGACGGTCGCCGACGCCGAGCGGGACGGCGGGCGCGCTCGCGGCGAGAACGCAGACGGAGACGGCCGAGGCGAGCAGTGCCGCCGCCTTGAGCCGTGGGCGGCGGGGTGCCCGGGTGCGGAGGGTGAGCAGCATGGACCACCGCTACCAGCGCGCGCGTCCGGTAGGGCGGCGACGCGCTCCCGGCCCACTCGAACGGGTACCGCGGGCGGTCCCGTCTGCCGCGTGCGGCGCATCTCGGTCGGCGCGCGCCTCACACAGCGGGTGTCTGCGCCCGGCTCACGTCGTACACCCCGGGCACATTGCGCATGGCCCGCATGAGGGCGGGCAGGAGTGCCGCGTCCGGGAGCTGGACCGTGTAGGTGTGGCGTACGCGCTGCTGGCTCGGGGGTTCTACGGTCGCCGAGACGATCTCGGCGCCTTCGAGGGCCATGGCTTCGGTGAGGTCGGCGAGCAGATGCGGGCGGCCGAACGATTCGGCGAACAGGGTGACCCGGCATGCGGTGGTGTCCCCCCAGCGCACGTCGACCTCCGCACGCCCCCCGCTCTTCATGCTCGCCACCCCGGGGCACTCGACCCGATGGACGGTCACCACTCTCCCGCGGACGGCGAACCCGGTGATCTCGTCGGGCGGTACGGGCGTGCAGCACCGGGCCAGCCGAACGGTTGCGTCGGGCAGGTCGACGACGGCGTTCGCGGCGCCGGGGCGCGCGGCGGGGCCGTCGGGGGCGGGCCGGGGCGGTGCCTCGGTCTGCTGTGCCTGAGGCCGGCGCTCGGTCTGCTGTGCCCGTACGAGTGAAGCCTCGTCCGGGTCGGCGGCCGCCGGATGCGTCGCGAGCCACCGCTGGATGGAGATCCGTGCGCCCGGTGTGTGCGCGTGCTCCAGCCACTTGCTGGAAGGCTCGGAAGCGGGGTCCTGGCCCATGAGGAGCTGAACCGTGTCGCCGTCCTTCAGGACCGTGCTCAGCGTCGCCAGACGGCCGTTGACGCGGGCGCCGATGCACGCGTGCGCGTCCTCGCCGTACTGCGCGTACGCGGCATCCACGCAGGTCGCGCCCTCGGGCAGGCCCAGCGTGCCGCCGTCGGGCCGGAAGACGGTGATCTCACGGTCCTGTGCGAGGTCCTCACGCAGGGTGGACCAGAACGTGTCCGGGTCGGGCGCGGCCTCCTGCCAGTCGAGGAGGCGGGAGAGCCATCCGGGGCGGGTGGGGTCGACGCGCTCGCCGTCGGCCGGGGTCTGCTCCTCCGAAGGAGGTGCGTAGGGATTGCCGAGCGCGACGACTCCGGCCTCTGCGACCTTGTGCATCTGGTGGGTGCGGATGAGGACTTCGGCGACCTGGCCGTCCGCGCGGGCCACCGCGGTGTGCAGCGACTGGTACAGGTTGAACTTGGGGACGGCGATGAAGTCCTTGAACTCCGAGACGACGGGCGTCATACAGGTGTGCAGTTCACCCAGGACGCCGTAACAGTCCGCGTCCTCGTTCACCAGCACCAGCACCCGCCCGAAGTCGCAGCCGCGCAGCCGGCCCCGCTTTCGGGCCACGCGGTGCATGGAGACGAAGTGGCGCGGCCGGATGAGGACTTCGGCCTGGATGTCGGCGTCGCGCAGGACGCCGCGCACCTCGTCGGCGATCTCGGCGAGCGGGTCGTCACTGCGGGCGGTGTTGTCGACGATCAGTTCCCGCGTGTGCGCGTACTCCTCGGGATGCAGGATCGCGAAGACGAGGTCTTCCAGTTCGGTCTTGAGCGCCTGGACACCGAGCCGTTCGGCGAGCGGAATGAGCACGTCCCGGGTCACTTTGGCGATGCGGGCCTGTTTCTCGGGGCGCATCACCCCGAGGGTCCGCATGTTGTGCAGCCGGTCGGCGAGCTTGATCGACATCACACGGACGTCGTTGCCGGTGGCGACGAGCATCTTGCGGAATGTCTCGGGCTCGGCGGCGGCGCCGTAGTCGACCTTCTCCAACTTCGTTACGCCGTCGACCAGATAGCGGACCTCGGCGCCGAACTGCTCGCCGACCTGATCGAGGGTCACATCGGTGTCCTCGACGGTGTCGTGGAGCAGAGAGGCCGTCAAGGTTGTGGTCTCCGCGCCGAGTTCGGCGAGGATGAGGGTCACGGCGAGCGGGTGCGTGATGTACGGCTCGCCGCTCTTGCGCATCTGCCCGCGGTGCGAGGACTCGGCCAGGACGTAGGCCCGGCGCAGGGGTTCCAGATCGGCGTCGGGATGGTGGGCGCGGTGCGCCTCGGCCACATGACCGATGGCGTCGGGCAGCCGGTCGCGGCCGGCGGGGCCGAGCAGCGCGGCCCGGCCGAGGCGGCGCAGGTCGATCCGGGGGCGGGCCTTCCTGCGGGGCACTGTCGGGGCGACAGGGCCTGGGCTCGCAGGGTTCGTGGCCTCCGCGCTCATGGGCACCTCCGGCTGCGTGGACCGGCGGACGGGGTGCCCCAGGGCGGACACGGCTCGGGGGACGGCTTCGATCCCCCGTCCGGGCCGGTGCTTGATGCTACCGAGCCCATCACGTGCGGCTGACCGCCTCTTGCCGAGCGTGAAAAGGATCACCCAATCGAGCGTAGGTTTCCAGGTTTACGATTTCGCACTTCGCGTCCTGCGATCGTCTCAGCGAGCACTGTCCAGCCACTCCGCGTCGATCTCGCCTTCGGCGACGATCACCGCGGGGCCGGTCATCTCGATCTCGCCGTCCGGCCGCTCGGTGATCACCAGCGTGCCGCCGGGCACATCGACGGTGTACGTCGCCGGTGTCCCGGTGACGGCCGGGTCGGCGTCGTCCCGGCGGGCCGCGGCCACGGCCACGGCACACGCGCCCGTGCCGCACGAGCGGGTCTCGGCGGCGCCGCGCTCGTGCACCCGCAGGGCGACGTGCCGGGGGCCGCGGTCGACCACGAACTCGACGTTCACCCCGTCCGGGTAGGCGGTGGCCGGGCTGACGGGCGGCGGGGAGAACAGGTCTCCGGCGTGCGCGAGGTCGTCCACGAAGGCGACCGCATGGGGGTTGCCCATGTTCACGTTCCGCGCGGGCCAGCTGCGCTCGCCGACGCTCACCGTGATGTCGCCCTCGGGGAGGCGGGCCTTGCCCATGCCGACGGTGATGGCGCCGTCCTTCGCGATGTGCACCGCCTTGACACCCCCGCGCGTAGCGACCGCGAGGTCGCCCCCTCCGGCGTACCCGGCGCGCTGGAGGTAGTGCGCGAACACCCGCACGCCGTTGCCGCACATCTCCGCGACGGAGCCGTCGCCGTTGCGGTAGTCCATGAACCACTCCGCCTCGGCCGCCATCTCCTCGGCCTCGGGGTGCGCGGCGGACCGCACGACGTGCAGCAGCCCGTCACCGCCGATGCCCGCGCGGCGATCGCACAGGGCGGCGACTGCGGCCGGGGGCAGGTCGATGACGTTCTCCGGGTCGGGGACGATCACGAAGTCGTTCTCGGTGCCGTGACCCTTGAGGAAGGCGATCCGCGTGCTCATTCCTCGATCGTACGGGGTGGGTACGACAGGTCGGGTGCCGGTCGCGTCAGCGCAGGCGGGCCACGCGCCAGACGGCCAGCACGACCACCGCGGCGACCATCACGACGTACGCGATCACGACCCGCCAGTCCGCGCGCCGCCCCGAGCCGCGCTGCGGCAGGCCGGGCCAGGTGTGGCCCACGCGACGGGCGGCCGTCATGCCCCAGCCGGCCGCGCACGAGCAGATCAGCAGGCCCAGCATGGCGATCACGGCGCCGCTGTCGCCGAAGTCGAAGGCCAGCGGGAAGGCGAACATCAGGGAGCCGACCGCGGCGAGGGCGACGATGGGCGCGAGCTGCCAGATGCGCAGCCGACGCTGCGGACGCAGTTCGACCTCGACCTCGGGGCCGCTCGCGAACATCTCCTCCGGCTCGGGGCCGTCGGCGGTCACGCCACCTTGTGTGTCGTCGGGCCCGTCGGGGCTCAGACGGTCGTCGTCCCGCTGCGGTTCACCGCTGTCGGTGGTGACGTGCTCGGTGCCTTGTGCGGTGTCGCGAGGGCCGGCCTCCATCGCCACGCGCCCTCCCAACTAGGACTCCACTTGGTCGATCGAAGCTCGATGATGGCATGGCACCGGAGGGCCGGACGGCGGCCTGAGCGTCCCGATGCCATGACGTGATCAGGCTGTGACCGGTCGTGCGACCAACGTCAGTGCGAGCTGCGGAAGTTCTGTGAGGTCCGCCGCAGCCCCACTCAACCAGTGCACCCGCGGGTCGCGCCTGAACCACGAATCCTGACGGCGCGCGAAGCGTTTGGTGGCCCGTACGGTCTCGGCCCGCGCCTCTTCGAGCGTGCACTCCCCGGCGAGCGCCGTGAGTACCTGCTGGTAGCCGAGCGCGCGCGAGGCGGTACGCCCCGCGCGGAGCCCCTGCGCCGCGAGCGAGCGCACTTCCTCCACCAGCCCGGCATCCCACATCCGGTCGACCCGGCGCGCGATGCGCTCGTCGAGCTCGGGGCGGGCCACGTCCACACCGATCTGAACGGTGTCGTAAACGGAGTCGTGACCCGGGAGGTTGGCGGTGAAGGGCTTGCCCGTGATCTCGATCACCTCGAGGGCCCGGACGATACGGCGGCCGTTGCCGTGCAGGATGGCCCGGGCGGCCTCGGGGTCGGCGGCGGCCAGCCGGGCGTGCAGCGCTCCGGAGCCCCGCAGTGTGAGCTCCTTCTCCAGCCGGGCCCTGACCTCGGGGTCGGTGCCGGGGAACTCCAGGTTGTCCACGGCCCCGCGGACGTACAGGCCGGAGCCGCCGACCAGGATCGGCCAGCGCCCCTCGGCGAGCAGGGCGTCGATCCGCTCCCGGGCGAGCCGCTGGTACTCGGCGACGGACGCGGTGACCTTCACGTCCCAGATGTCCAGCAGGTGGTGCGGGACGCCGCCGCGCTCCTCGGGCGTCAGCTTGGCCGTACCGATGTCCATCCCTCGGTAGAGCTGCATGGAGTCGGCGTTGACGACCTCGCCGCCGAGCTGCTGGGCCAGGAAAACTCCCAGATCGGACTTTCCCGCGGCGGTGGGTCCGACGACGGCGATGACTCGGGGGGCGAGGGGTGCGCTGCTCACCGCCCCAGTCTCGCAAACCTCCGGCCGTGGCCTCGAACGAGTTACGTGACGGCGCGCGTCCGGGGTCGTTGCCAGTTCCGAGGTTTGCGCCGCCGGTTTGGGGAGGCGGCGCCCCGGGGCGACGCAAACGGGCGCACCGGACAACGCGGGATTTCGCCCGCACGAGTAACGTATGGAGTGGATATGGGCGTTTTGGCACGACTTTTCCGGAGGTCGAAGGCTACGGAGGAGGCGCAGGCCGCCGAGGCTCAGGCCGATGCAAAGGCGGCTGAGGCGAAGGGGTCGGCCGAGGCCGGGACGGCGAAGGAGTCGACGGCCGCGGAGGCCGGAGAGACCGCCGCCGACGAAGGCGTCGAGATTCCCAAGCAGAAGTCCGCCGAGAAGGCGGCCGACAGCGAGGCCGTTGAGGGCGCCCGCACGTAACCGCCCCGCGTGGGAAGGTGAACCATGGGTCTGATGAACGACTTGAAGGCCAAGCTCGGCCCGGCCAAGGGCAAGGTCTCCGGCCTCGCGCAGCAGCACGGGGGCAAGATCTCGCACGGTCTCGACAAGGCCGCGGAGGTCGTTGACAAGAAGACCAAGGGCAAGTACCGCGACAAGATCCATACGGGCACGGGCAAGGCCAAGGGCGCCATGGACCGACTCGCGCACAGACACACCGGGCAGGAGCGGGGCGGCACGACGCCGCCTGCCTCGCCGCCGCCGGCTTCCTGAACGGCACGGCACATCGCCGGACGGCCGCGGAGCATCCAGCTCCCGGCCGTCCGCCGCGTCACCGGCGCCGCCCGTCGTGGACTTCGCGCCGGGTTGTCCGCCTCTACGACCAGGCCGCGACCACGTACCCCACGCCGTACGGCGCGTCGTCGTACAGCAGCGCCCCGCCGAGATCCGCGCCCTCGGCGGCACCGGCGAGGACCTGCCAGGGGGCCCGGCCCGACACTTTCAGCTCGTACGCCAGGTCGGCGTCCAGCGCCTGGAGAGCCGCCACGTCCGCCGCCCCGAGCGCACGCGCGACCTCCGCGTCGAAGGGTGCCGCCCGCTCGTCGAGATACCCCGGCGCCTTGAGAGTCCGGCATGCGCTGGCGTCCCCCATCACCAGCAGCGCCACGCGCTCGGCTTGCGCGGCGATTTCCCTTCCCATGTCAGTACACCGCTCGGCTGCGAGAGGTTCCCCCACCCCGATTCCCTCGATCGGGGCATCCGCCCAGCCTGCCCGCTCCAGCAGCCACGCGGCCACGGCGAGCGAGGGCGGAAGCTCGCGCTCGGACGCGGTGCCGTCGTCCGCACCCGGCCGTCCGGTCCCCTGGTCCGCGCCCAGCCGTACGTCCAGTTCCACGCCGAAGCCGCGGAACGAGCCGCGCGTCCCCTCCGGGTGAGTCCCGCGCCCGCTCTGCTCCGCGGGCCCGACGACCACGAGCCGGTCGGGACGGGCGGCGGCTAGCACACCGAGCGCGTCCGCGCAGGCGGCGCGCGCCGCGTTCAGCTCGGCTGCGGCGCCCGCGGCGACCGCAGGTACGAGAAGGGGTGGACAGGGGCAGACTGCGGCGGCGACAAGCATGATCGGCAGGGTAACTCCGCTGGAACGGTTACGGGCAGCGCAGGGGTTATCGACGGCCGATCGCCGGCTGTCCTGTCAGTCGCAGCCGCATCCGCTCCCCGTGGCCACCGGCAGCGGAGCCGGTGCACCGATCTTCGGCAGGCCCAGCATCACGCCCGCCGGCTTGCCGGCCTCGGCCTTCTCGATGTTCCGCTTCTCCCACGCGTCACCCGCGCGCGTGGGGCGCACGTTCAGCACCTGGCCTTCGGCGAGAAGGTGGTGCGGGGCGGCGTACGTGATCTCGACCGTGACCACGTCACCGGGGCGGACCTGCTCGTCCGGCTTGGTGAAGTGGACCAGGCGGTTGTCGGGTGCGCGGCCGGAGAGGCGGTGGGTGGCGCCGTCCTTGCGGCCCTCGCCCTCGGCGACCATCAGCTCGAGCGTGCGGCCCACCTGCTTCTTGTTCTCCTCCCACGAGACCTCCTCCTGGAGGGCGACGAGACGCTCGTAGCGCGCCTGGACGACCTCCTTGGGGATCTGGTTCTCCATGGTCGCGGCCGGTGTGCCGGGGCGCTTGGAGTACTGGAAGGTGAAGGCCTGCGCGAACCGGGCCTCCCGGACGACGCGCAGGGTCTGCTCGAAGTCCTCCTCGGTCTCGCCGGGGAAGCCCACGATGATGTCGGTGGTGATCGCCGCGTGCGGGATGGCGGCGCGCACCTTCTCGATGATCCCGAGGTAGCGCTCCTGCCGGTACGAGCGGCGCATCGCCTTCAGAACCGTGTCCGAACCGGACTGCAGGGGCATGTGCAGCTGCGGCATGACGTTCGGGGTCTCCGCCATGGCCGCGATCACGTCGTCCGTGAAGTCGCGCGGATGCGGGGAGGTGAAGCGGACGCGCTCCAGCCCGTCGATGCCACCGCAGGCCCGCAGCAGCTTGCTGAAGGCCTCGCGGTCGCCGATGTCGGAGCCGTACGCGTTGACGTTCTGGCCGAGCAGGGTGATCTCGGAGACGCCCTCCGAGACCAGTGCCTCGATCTCGGCGAGGATGTCGCCGGTGCGACGGTCCTTCTCCTTGCCGCGCAGCGCCGGGACGATGCAGAAGGTGCAGGTGTTGTTGCAGCCGACCGAGATCGAGACCCAGGCGGCGTACGCGCTCTCCCGGCGGGTGGGCAGCGTGGAGGGGAAGGCCTCGAGCGACTCGGCGATCTCGACCTGCGCCTCCTCCTGCACCCGGGCGCGCTCCAGCAGCACCGGCAGCTTGCCGATGTTGTGCGTGCCGAAGACGACGTCCACCCAGGGCGCGCGCTGCACGATGGTGTCGCGGTCCTTCTGCGCGAGACAGCCGCCGACCGCGATCTGCATACCGGGCCGCGATGCCTTCTTCGGGGCGAGGCGGCCGAGATTGCCGTAGAGCCGGTTGTCGGCGTTCTCGCGTACGGCGCAGGTGTTGAACACCACGACGTCCGCGTCGCCGTCCGCCCCTTCGGGCGCGCGCACGTAACCGGCCTCTTCGAGCAGCCCGGACAATCGCTCGGAATCGTGGACGTTCATCTGGCACCCGTAGGTGCGCACTTCGTAGGTCTTGACGCCCACTGCCCGGCTCCGGTCGCTGCTGCTCATGTGACAAGGGTAGGCGGTGCCGGAGGCGGCTCCTGTCGGATGAGTTCCCGCCGCACATGCCGTGGTCCACGTCACATCGAACCGTGGGCGGAACGTGAAATTCCGGCGCGCCCGAGCTGGCATGGTCCGGCACTGTTACTCGCTGGTACTTGCACCGCGAGTGGGAACTGGCGGGGACACCGTAGGGCCGCGGGTACGCGTCAAGCCGTCACGCGCCGCCGGGAGCCCATCCCTGGCGGCGCAGTACGGCCGACACGTCGGGCGCCTCGTAGTGGTCGCCCTTGAGGACCTTGCCGTCCGCCCGGCGGGCCACGCGGCCGTCGGGGCCGAGCTTGGTCATGTTGGAGCGGTGGATCTCGGCGATCACCGCGTCGAGGTCGATCCCGTGCACCAGGGCCGTGCCGTAGGCGACGTAGACGACGTCGGCGAGTTCGTGCGCGAGTCTGTCGAGTGGGCCGGTCAGCACGACCTCGGCGACCTCCGCGGCCTCCTCGGCCAGCAGTTCACCGCGGTGAGCGGCCAGTGCCGGCGAGACCTCCGTCGGCGTGCTGCGGGCGTCCAGCCCGGTGGCGAGGTGGAATTCACGGACCAGGTCGGCGGGCGATGAGCTCATGCGGCGACTCTAGTGCCGCGTCAGCCAAGGTTTGCCCGTCAAGGAACGGCGTCCGGTGCGTGCTCTCGGCGTGCCGGCCGGAAGTCCTCGTACTGGACGTACGTGGGCTTTCGGCCGGTGCGGCGAGTGGGGGCACCTCTCACGCCCTTGAGGCAGTGGGGGGAGCGTGCCGGGCCTCGCGACGGGGCGAACCTTGGGTGACGCGGCACTAGCGACGACCTCTGACAGACCCGCCCCACCCACCGCGACTCCCGCCTCCGGCATCCCCGCCTGTGACCTCCGCCCTGGTCAGCACGGGCCGCGGGCTGGCAGGATCGCGCGTATGTCCAAGGTGTTCCCCCGTATCGGCAGGCGCCGGGCCCTGCAGGGTGCGGCCGCCGGCCTCGTCGCCTTCGGGCTTCTCCTGTGGTGGCTGCTGCCCCTGGGCGAGGCTCCGCCGAGCGGGACGATCACTTTCAGCACGGGAACGCGCGCCGGGGTCTACCACGAGTACGGCGAGCGTCTGCGCACCGCGCTCGCCAAGTCCATGCCGAACCTCAAGGTGAAGCTGCTGACCAGCGCCGGCTCGCAGGAGAACGTTCGGCGCGTGGCGAACGGGACGACCGACTTCACCATCGCCGCGGCCGACGCAGTGGAGACGTACGAGGCTCTGCACCCCGCCAGTACCGGCCGGCTGCGCGGTGTCGCCCGGCTGTACGACGACTACGTGCAGCTTGTCGTTCCGAAGGACTCGGACATCCGCTCCGTCGCCGACCTGCGGGGCAAGCGGGTGGCCATAGGGCTGCTGCGTTCGGGTGTGCGGCTGATCGCCGACCGGGTGCTCAGGGCGGCGGGCATCGACCCGGAGAAGGACATCACGCCCTCCGCCGAGGGCATCGACGTCGGGCCGAAGCGGCTGGGGCACGAGATCGACGCGTTCTTCTGGTCGGGCGGGCTGCCCACGGCGGGCCTGAAGAAGGTAGCCGATTCCACCGGCTTCCGGTTTGTGCCGATAAAGGCCGATCTGGTCGCCAAGCTGCACTTCCAGGGCGGACCGACCAGCTACTACCGCGCCACCAACATGCCGGAGTCCGCCTATCCCGAGGTGCAGCAGGGGTCCACGGTGCCGACGATGGCGGTGTCCAACCTGCTGATGACGCGCAAGGACATGGATCCCCGGCTCACCGAGTGGGTGACCCGGACCGTGATCAGGAGCCGTGACGGCATCGGCGCGCACGTGCACTCGGCCCAGCTGGTCGACGTACGCACGGCGATCTACACCGACCCGCTGGCCCTGCACGAGGGCGCCCGGCGCTACTACCGGTCCGTCAAGCCGTAGCGCGGCTGCGGGGCACCGTCACCGTCACGGTCAGCCCGTGCGGCTCGTGATGGCCGTACGAGATCGAGCCGCCGCCGGCCGCCAGCAGCACCCGGGAGATGGACAGGCCGAGGCCTGAGCCCTTGATGTTCTGGTGGCGGCCGCTGCGCCAGAAGCGGTCGCCGACGCGGGAGAGCTCCTCGTCGGTCAGGCCGGGGCCGTTGTCGGTGACCACGATGGTCGAGGTTCCGGCGTTCGAGGCGACCGTGACCTCGACGCTCTCGTCGTTCGGCGTGAACTTCACCGCGTTGTCGATCACCGCGTCCAGGGCGCTGGACAGCGTGACCGGGTCGGCCCAGGCGGTGGTGGGCGGGCAGTCGCCCACCAGCCGCACGCCCTTGGCCGCGGCGGTCGGCGCCCAGGCCGCGACCCGCTCGGCGGTGAGCGCGCCGATGTCGGTGATCCTCAGGTCGGCCTCGGCGTGCTCGGCCAGGGCCAGGTCGAGCAGGTCGTCCAGAACCTGGGCAAGGCGCTTGCCCTCGGTCTGGACGGAGGCGATCTCCTTGTTGCCCTCGGGGAGTTCGAAGGCGAGCAGCTCGATGCGCAGCAGGAGCGCCGCGAGCGGGTTGCGCAGCTGGTGCGAGGCGTCGGCGACGAAGGCGCGCTGCTGCTCCAGGACGTCCTCGACGTTGTCCGCCATCTCGTTGAACGACCGGGCCAGGCGCCTGAGTTCCGGGGGTCCGCCGGCGGCCGCGACGCGGGACTTGAGCCGGCCGGTGGCGATGTCGTGGGTGGTGGCGTCGAGGACACGCACCGGTCTGAGGACCCAGCCGGTCAGCCGCAGGGCAGCGCCGACGGCCAGCAGCATCGCGGCGATCTCGCCCGCGCCGACGACCAGCCAGCCGTGCAGGATCCGCGAACGCATGTGTCCGGTGGGCGAGTCGGTGACGACGACCGCGACGACGTCACCGTCCCTGATGACCGGCGAGGCGACGACCAGCCGGTTGCGCTGCCAGGGCCACACCTGCTTCGGATCGTGGCTGCGGCGGCTGAGCAGCGCCTCCTTGAAGGCGTCGCGGACTTCTCCCGTCTCGGGGAGGGACCAGGTCGTCGGCGCGTGGGCCATGGGCGTGGCGTTGCCGTAGAAGACGCCGGCCCTGATGCCGTAGACCTCGTGATAGCTGGCGAGTTCACGGCTCAGGGTGTCCTTGCGCTCGTCCGGACCGTGGTCGGTGACGAACTGGGCGAGGGCCGCGAAGCGCGCCGTGTCGTCGATCCGGTCGACGACCACCTTCTGCTGCTGGGCCGCGGCCACGCTGACGGCGAGCGGGACGCCGAGGGCGAGCAGAACGGCCGCCATCAGGACGATGAGCAGGGGGAGGAGACGTGTGCGCACCCGTCCCCGCTACGAGGACGGGGCGACGAGCCGGTAGCCGACGCCGCGTACGGTCTCGATCAGGGCGGGCATGCGCAGCTTGGCGCGCAGGGACGCGACGTGCACCTCCAGAGTGCGCCCGGTTCCTTCCCAACTGGTGCGCCACACCTCGCTGATGATCTGCTCCCGGCGGAAGACCACTCCCGGGCGCTGGGCGAGCAGGGCGAGGAGGTCGAACTCCTTGCGGGTCAGCTGGATGACCGTGCCCTCCACACTGACCTGCCGGGTGGGCAGCTCGATGGTGACGGAACCGAGGCGCAGCGCGGCGTCCGCGCCCGCACCGGCCTCCTCGTGGACGGTGCGCCGGCTGACGGCATGGATCCGGGCGAGCAGCTCTCCGGTGTCGTACGGCTTCACGACGTAGTCGTCCGCTCCGAGGTTGAGGCCGTGGATGCGGGAGCGGACATCGGAGCGCGCGGTCACCATGATCACTGGGATGCCGGTGCGCTTGCGGATCTTGCCGCAGACCTCGTAGCCGTCCTGGTCGGGCAGGCCCAGGTCGAGGAGGACCACGCCGAAGCCGGCGCCTTCGGGGACGAGCGCACGGAGGGCCTCCTCGCCGCTGCGGGCGTGCGTGACGTGGAAGCCGTGCCGCGCCAGGATCGCGGACAGCGCGGCGGCAACGTGGTTGTCGTCCTCGACGAGGAGGAGTCTCATCCCGGCCCCCTTCGGTTCATCAGTCGTACGCTGTCCATGTGTAGACAAGACGCGTGCACGCGCGCGTGCACCATGGCAGTCACGCTGATGGACGACGACGGAGTCAAGCGGGTTCCGGTTGCCGGGCGCTTCCGTTATCCGGCCGATACGCGCCCTCGCGACGACCGCTACGACACGTGTCCGATCGCTATCGGAACGTGATGCTCAGATTCCCCTCAGATGTAATGACGCCGGTGTGACGGGGTTACTACTGTCCTCCGAAACCGAGGAGGACGGAGCCTGAGAGCGATGACCGAAGTATCGGTGGCCAAGGAAGACTTGGCCGCGACCGGCGAACTGGTCGTCCTGAAGAGCGTCAACAAGCACTTCGGCGCGTTGCACGTACTCCAGGACATCGATCTGACGATCTCACGCGGCGAGGTCGTCGTGGTCATCGGACCCTCCGGGTCCGGGAAGTCCACACTGTGCCGCACCATCAACCGCCTGGAGACGATCGACTCCGGCACGATCGCGATCGACGGCAAGCCCCTGCCTCAGGAGGGCAAGGGTCTGGCCCGGCTGCGCGCAGACGTGGGAATGGTCTTCCAGTCCTTCAATCTGTTCGCACACAAGACCGTGCTCGAGAACGTGATGCTGGGCCAGATCAAGGTCCGCAGGACCCCCAAGAAGAAGGCCGAGGAAAAGGCCCGCGCCCTCCTCGACCGGGTCGGCGTGGGCACCCAGGCCGACAAGTACCCCGCTCAGCTGTCCGGCGGTCAGCAGCAGCGGGTAGCCATCGCGCGGGCGCTGGCCATGGACCCCAAGGTCATGCTCTTCGACGAGCCGACGTCGGCTCTCGACCCGGAGATGATCAACGAGGTCCTGGAGGCCATGCAGCAGCTCGCCCGCGACGGCATGACCATGATCGTCGTCACCCATGAGATGGGCTTCGCCCGTTCGGCCGCGAACCGTGTGGTGTTCATGGCGGACGGTCGCATCGTCGAAGAGGCTGTGCCGGACCAGTTCTTCAACAATCCGCGCAGCGACCGCGCCAAGGACTTCCTGTCGAAGATCCTGCACCACTGATCGTCCGATCGTCTGTCCCTTCCGTCACCGACGGGCCCGCATCCCTTCATCACCCCAAAGGATGTTCACCATGAAGCTCCGCAAGGTCACCGCCGCCTCGGCCGCCGTGCTCGCACTCGCCCTGTCCGCCACCGCGTGCGGTGGCGACGACAGCAAGGACTCCGACTCCGGTGCCAGCGCCGGCGCAGGCGGCGGCAAGATCAAGATCGGTATCAAGTACGACCAGCCCGGTCTGGGCCTGAAGGAGCCGGACGGGTCCTTCTCCGGCTTCGACGTGGACGTGGCGACCTACGTGGCCAAGCAGCTCGGCTACGAGCCCAACCAGATCGAGTTCGTCGAGACCAAGAGCGCCGACCGTGAGAACGCGCTCGACCGCGGCGACGTCAAATTCATCACGGCCACCTACTCGATCACCGACGAGCGCAAGCAGAAGGTCGACTTCGCCGGCCCCTACCTGCTGGCCCACCAGGACCTGCTGCTCAAGAAGGACTCGGACATCTCCAAGGGCACGGACCTCAACGGCAAGAAGCTGTGTTCCGTGACCGGCTCCACCTCTGCGCAGAACGTCAAGGAGACGATCGCTCCGAAGGCCCAGCTGCGTGAGTACGGCGGCTACTCGGAGTGCATCGCCGGCCTGCAGAGCGGTGCCGTGGACGCCGTGACCACCGACGACTCGATCCTCGCGGGCTTCGCCGCGCAGGACAAGTACAAGGGCCAGTTCAAGCTCGCCGGCCTCAAGCTGAGCAACGAGAACTACGGCATCGGTGTGAAGAAGGGCGACACCGCGACCCTGAACAAGATCAACGACGCCCTCAAGAAGATGGTCAGCGACGGCTCCTGGGAGAAGGCGGTCGACGCGAACTTCGGCCCGGCGAACTACAAGAACGAGCAGGCGCCGACGATCGGCAACATCGTCAAGTAACGCGAGGCCCTGGGCCAAGCAACGCAGGGTTCCATGGGCGCCGCCGCCCGCCGCGATCAGGGCGGCGGCGTGCCATGCCCTTCTCGTACGCCAAACACGCGGAAGCGCGGGAGATCGTGTTCGACTTTCTTGAAGGTTACGACGTCCTCGGGGCGTTCTGGATGACGGTGAAACTCACCGCCATCTCCGCCCTCGGCTCCCTTGTCTGGGGCACACTGCTGGCCGCGATGCGGGTCAGCCCGGTCCCACTCATGCGCGGGTTCGGCACCGCCTATGTGAACATCATCCGGAACATCCCCCTGACCGTCATCATCGTCTTCACCTCGCTCGGCCTCGCTGACATCTTCGGTGTGACGATGGGCGCGGCCGACGACTTCAAGGTGCAGGGCTTCCGGCTCGCAGTGCTCGGTTTCATCGCCTACACCTCGGCGTTCATGTGTGAGGCGCTGCGCTCCGGCATCAACACCGTGCCGGTCGGACAGGCCGAGGCGGCACGCGCCATCGGGCTGAGCTTCAGCCAGGTCCTGCGGCTGATCATCCTGCCGCAGGCCTTCCGCTCGGTCATCGGCCCGCTGGCCAACGTCCTGATCGCGCTGACCAAGAACACCACCGTGGCGGCCGCGATCGGCGTGGCCGAGGCCGCCTACCTGATGAAGGAGATGATCGAGAACGAGGCCCAGACGCTGGCCATCGGCGCGGTCTTCGCCCTCGGGTTCGTGGTACTGACCCTGCCGACCGGACTCATCCTCGGCTGGCTGAGCAAGCGACTGGCGGTGAAGCGATGACCTCCGTCCTCTACGACGCCCCGGGCCCCCGGGCCAAGCGGCGCAACGTACTCCTCTCGGTGCTCTTCGTCGTCCTGCTCGCCCTCCTGCTGTGGTGGGTGTGGCGGACGATGGACGACAAGGGGCAGCTGAAGTGGGCCCTGTGGGAGCCGTTCACCACGTCCGAGGCGTGGACGACCTATCTGCTGCCGGGCCTCGCCGACACGCTCAAGGCCGCGGCGCTCTCCATGGCCATCGGGCTCCCGCTGGGCGCTGTCTTCGGCATCGCGCGCATGTCCGACCATCGGTGGGTGCGGGTCCCGGCCGCAGTTGTGGTCGAGTTCTTCCGGTCGATCCCGGTGCTGCTGCTGATGCTGTTCGCCAACGAGGTCTACGCCCGCTCCGGGAGCGTCACCAGCGAAGAACGGCCTCTGTACGCGGTCGTCACCGGCCTGGTGCTCTACAACGCCTCGGTCCTCGCCGAGATCGTGCGGGCCGGCATCCTCTCGCTGCCCAGGGGGCAGACGGAGGCCGCCTTTGCCGTCGGTCTGCGCAAGGGCCAGACGATGAGCAGCATCCTGCTCCCGCAGGCGGTCACGGCGATGCTGCCGGCCATCGTCAGCCAGCTCGTGGTCATCGTGAAGGACACCGCGCTGGGCGGCGTGATGATCGGGTTCACCGAGCTGCTGAACGCGCGCAGCACGCTGGCGGCCAACTACGCCAACGTCATCCCCAGCTTCATCGTGGTGGCGATCATCTACATCGTGCTGAACTTCATCCTCACCAGCTTCGCGAGCTGGCTGGAGGGCAGGCTGCGCCGCAGCAAGCGGAGCACCGGCGCGGTCCTCAGCGAGGACACGGTGGAGGTCAACCCGGCCGCGGTGGGCGGCGGCTTTGGGAGCGGTGCGGCGACATGATCTGATGATCAGTCAAGTCGCAAGAACGCACGGAGGCAGTGGCATGATCGCCACTGCCTCCGTCGCTTGACGCAAACACCGCCAATGGGTTGCATACGTTCTGTGATCGTGCACCCTGCTCAAACTTCCTGTTCACACACGTCCCTCAGGACGCCACCGCGGGCAGGGGGCGCCGCGCCGTGGACCCGGTGATCATCATCGGGGCGGGGCCCGTCGGGCTCACGCTCGCCCTCGCGCTGGCGCGCCAGGAGGTCCCGTGCGTCGTCCTCGACGAGGGACCGGGCAAAGACGAACCGCGCCCGGCCCGCACCGTCGTGCTGCGCGAGGACACCGCCGCCCTCGTGGAACGCCTGACCGGCGTGCCGCTCGCTGAGGCCGGCGCGCGCTGGGCCGGATGGCTGTCGATGCGCCGCAAACAGGTGATGCGCGAGATCACGTTCGACGACACCGACCCGGCCTCGCCGCACACAGACACTCCGCCCCTGCACATCGCCCAGCACGTACTGACCGGGGCCCTGCGCACGGCCCTGGCCGGCGAGCGGCTCGTCAAGATCGCCGTGGACAGCCGCCTCGACTCGGTCGAGCAGGAGCCCTCGGGCGTCACCGCCCACACCCGCGGCCCCAAGGGAACCTGGTGGCGCGGCAGTTACCTGGTCGGCTGCGACGGCCCGCGCTCGACCGTGCGCAAGCTCCAGGACATCCGTTTCCCGGGCCGTACGGCGGTGGAGCGGCACGCCGTCGCCGCCCTGCGCGCCGAACTACCCTGGCCCGACAAGGCGTTGCTGCACCGGATGCCGCCCTGGCGCACCTCCGGCCCCTCAGCCGGGGAGATCACCGGACGCCCCCTGGCCGGCGGGCTCTGGCGCCTGGACTGGCTGCTGCCGCCGGGCAAGGACCTGGTCACGCCCGAACTGCTGGTGGCCCGCATCCGCGAGACGCTGGCGGGCTGGACCGGGGGACCGACCCCGCCGTACGAACTCCTCGACACCGGCGTCCACACCGTGCACCACCGGCTTGCCCGGCGTTGGCGTGCCGGCCGGGTCTTTCTCGCCGGTGACGCGGCACACCTGCTAGGCGCGCTCGGCACGCAGGGGCTCGACGAGGGGCTGCGGGACGCCGACAACCTCGCCTGGAAGCTGGCCCTGGCCTGGCATCACGGGCCGCACGAGGCACTCCTCGACAGCTATCAGACGGAGCGGCGGGCGGTCGTGGCGGCCCGCCTGCGCGCCGCGGACCAGGCGCTGCCCCTGCTGCGCGGCGGCGGAGGCCTGCGCGGGTACGTCCGCGGCTCGGCCCGCGGCCACGACGCGCTGCTCACGGACGGTCATCTGGGGCGCGGAGTGCTGGGTGCGCCGGGGGCGTACGCCGACTCGGTGCTCACCCCCCGGCACCTCGAGGGAGAGACCCCCGTGGCCACGCTCCCCGGCGCGCCGGTAGTGGATGTGCGGGTCACGGCGGAGGACGGCTCCTTCGTACGGCTGCGGGAGCGGCTCGGCCGCGGCGCGCTGCTGGTGGTGCTGATCGCGCCGGGCACAGGCGTGTGGGAGCGCAAGCACTGGGTGACCGCCGGCATCATGCCCCGGCTCGCGGCGGCGGTGACGGCACTGCCGAAGCCCGCCGAACTGCTCGTCGCCGAGAACTACCCCGGCGCCGCCCCGCACACCGTCCTCCTGGTCCGGCCCGACGGTCACCTGGTCACGGCGCTCAGCGGGGTACGCCCGGCCGACCTGTACGCGGCGGCGGAGGCCGCGCTCGGGGGGCCGGCCGAGGCCGGTGTGGAGGCGACGGCCGGGGCGCGCTGAGATACGGCCGGGCCGCGCTGAAGAGTCATACTCACCGTCACCGTGCTGTCCACATGGTGACGGTGAGTTGACCGGTCACCACCGCCATGGTGTACTCCGGATCGTGACCGACACCTGTGTGCGCCTGTGGCGGAGGGTCCATATGGACCTCGTCCGCTATGCGGGCTGTGTGTGTCGTCCGTCCTGCTGAACTCGCATCCCCGCTTCTCACCCGCGCGCGGCTTCTGTGCTGCTGTCGCGCGCTCACGCGAATCCTTCTCAGGACGGTGCCCGTTGTCTTCATCCCCCACTGTTTCTTCATCTGCTGTGTCTTCATCTGCTTCCGTGTCCGTCGCGGCTGCCGGGCCGGCCCAGGCCGACCTCCTCGACTTCGTACGGCGTACGGCCGCCGACGCCGAGCTCATCGCCTCGCTTCCGCTCGACCCGGAGGGCCGCACCTGGGTGCGTCTGGAGGGGCCCGGCGGCAGCGAGGCCTGGCTGATCGGCTGGCCGCCCGGCACGGGCACCGGATGGCACGACCACGCCGAGTCGGTCGGCGCGTTTATGACAGCGGTGGGTGAGCTCAAGGAGTACTCGCTCGCCGCCCGGCTGCCCGCGGACGGCTGGAAGACCCTGGAACTCACCGACGGGGTGGACCGGGAACGCCGGCTGCCGGCCGGCAAGGGCCGCGCCTTCGGCCGCCACCACGTGCACGAGGTGCTCAACGAGTCAGCCGACCGGCACGCCGTCTCCGTCCACGCCTACTACCCGCCCCTGCCGCAGATCCGCCGCTACAGCCGCAGCGGACAGGTCCTGCGGCTGGAGCAGGTGGAGCGCCCGGAGGACTGGCAGTGAGCAGCGGGAACGAACGCCCGCTGGGCATCGACGACTTGCTGGAGCGGGTGCGCGAGTCGTACGAGCGGATCGAACCTCGCGAGGCGTACGACGCCGCCGCGACGGGCGAGGCCGTCCTGGTCGACATCCGCTACGCCGCCCTGCGCGACCGCTACGGCCTCATCCCCGGCGCCCTTGTCATCGAACGCAACGAGCTGGAGTGGCGCCTCGACCCCCAGGGCAGTCACCGCGCCCCCGAGGCGACCAGCCACGACCTGCGTGTCGTCGTGATCTGCAACGAGGGCTACGCCTCCAGCCTGGCGGCCGCCTCCCTTCATCAGCTGGGGCTGCACCGGGCCACCGACCTGGTCGGCGGGTTCCAGGCGTGGAAGGCGGCGGGGCTTCCGGTGACGTCGTAGGCGGCTGCCTCGGGGATGACGTCGCAGGGCTCCGTCCACGAGATCAGTGGTCGTCCGGCGCGCAGGAGAGCGAGCCGTGTCCGCGTTGCTCCTGGTGACCACTCGTACCCGTGCGTCCGGCGACCCTCTCGGTCTCCTCCTTGCGCAGCAGGGCGATGGCGTTCGTCACCGCCAGCTCACCGGTGTCCGTGGCGGTTGGCGGCCTTGGCGGAGAAGCGGCCGTAGGCCTCGGTACGCGGCATCCGGAGCACCTGCGCCGCGTGGCCCCCGCGAGGCGGAGCAGCGCGAACTCCCGGACACGCTCGGCGATCGACATGGCGAGCGAGTTGACCACGGCCACGGCCGTGAAGGCCAGGACGAGACCCATGGCCGGGTAGTCGACCTCGGCGTTGGCCTGCCGACGCTCGGCCTGGAGCGAGCCGGCGGCGTCCCTGGCTCGGAGAGCTCGACGGGCTCGTGAGGGCCGGGACCGGAGGCGGTTGACATGCGGACACAGTCGCGTGCGCACAGGTCGCTGTGCACAGCGGTGCCCCGGCGTCTTCAGCAGGGAGTCCCCACCTGGGCTCTGGGAGACCGGACAGCAAGGGAGACAGCGGGGAGGGAGTCGAGTCCGCTGTCGGCGGGCTCGAGATCCCACGCCGTTCAGAACCCCTCGTCGCCGAGGAACTCCGTGTCCTCCTCGCCCTCCTCCTCCAGCGCCTGCCGGACCACCCGCAGGGCCATGCCCTCGGAGTAGCCCTTGCGGGCGAGCATCCCGGCGAGGCGGCGCAACCGCTTGTCCCGGTCGAGACCGCGGGTGGAGCGCAACTTGCGGGCGACGAGTTCGCGCGCGGTCGCCTCCTCCCGTTCGGAGTCGAGCTGCGAGACGGCCTCGTCGATCAGCGTGGAGTCGACGCCCTTGGTCCGCAGCTCCTGGGCGAGCGCGCGCCGGGCCAGTCCCCGGCCGTGGTGCCGGGACTCCACCCAGGCGTCCGCGAACGCACTGTCGTTGATCAGGCCGACCTCCTCGAACCGAGACAGCACCTCCTCGGCCGCGTCCTCCGGAATCTCCCGTTTGCGCAGCGCGTCCGCGAGTTGCCTGCGCGTGCGCGGGGTCCCGGTGAGCAGGCGCAGGCAGATCGCCCGTGCCTGCTCGACCGGGTCCCCTGGGGACTCCGTCTTCTCGGCCCTCGACGAGAAGGCGGAGCCCCCGTCCTCACCGGTCCGCTCGCCGAAGCCACGCCGACGGCGCCCGCGGCCACCGCGTGAGCCGCTCCCATCGCGTGGACCGCGGTCGCCATGGAGCCGGTCGCCACCGCCCGCGCCCTCATCCGGGTGCGGGCCGAACCCTTCTGCACCGTGCTGCCGGTCCGCGGATTCACCTCGACGGCTGCCCGCCGCATCACCTCGGCGGCGGCCCGCAGGTTCACCGCGGTGCGAGCCGCCGTCCGGCCAACCGCCGCCGTCCCGTTCGAAGCCCTCGTCGCCTCCGCTCCCCCGCGCCTGCGGAACACCCGGGTAGGCGGCGGCGTACTCGGCCCAGTCGGTTCGCCGTGTCACGGATCAGCTCTTGGCCGCCGCGGCCCTGGTCTTGGCTGCCTTGGCCGCCGGGGCCGGCACCGTCTTGGCGTCGTCGGCGGGGGCGGAGACCACGGCATCCGCGCCCGGCTCGGCGGCCGGCTCCTCCGGACGTACGCCGACGCCCAGCTTCTCCTTGATCTTCTTCTCGATCTCGTTGGCCAGGTCGGGGTTGTCCTTGAGGAAGTTGCGCGCGTTCTCCTTGCCCTGGCCGAGCTGGTCGCCCTCGTACGTGTACCAGGCGCCTGCCTTGCGGACGAAGCCGTGCTCCACGCCCATATCGATCAGGCCGCCCTCACGGCTGATGCCCTGGCCGTAGAGGATGTCGAACTCGGCCTGCTTGAAGGGCGGCGCGACCTTGTTCTTGACGACCTTGCAGCGGGTGCGGTTGCCGACCGCCTCCGTGCCGTCCTTCAGGGTCTCGATGCGGCGGATGTCGATGCGCACCGAGGCGTAGAACTTCAGCGCCCGGCCACCGGTCGTGGTCTCCGGGGAGCCGAACATCACGCCGATCTTCTCGCGGAGCTGGTTGATGAAGATCGCGGTGGTCTTGGACTGGTTGAGCGCGCTGGTGATCTTCCGCAGCGCCTGGCTCATCAGTCGGGCCTGCAGACCGACGTGGCTGTCACCCATCTCGCCTTCGATCTCCGCGCGCGGGACGAGCGCGGCGACGGAGTCGATGACGATGAGGTCGAGGGCGCCGGAGCGGACCAGCATGTCCACGATTTCCAGGGCCTGCTCGCCGTTGTCCGGCTGGGAGAGGATCAGGTTGTCGATGTCGACGCCGAGCTTGCGTGCGTACTCGGGGTCGAGAGCGTGTTCCGCGTCGACGAAGGCGACCTGGCCGCCGGCCTTCTGCGCGTTCGCCACCGCGTGCAGGGTCAGCGTGGTCTTACCGGAAGACTCCGGTCCGTAGATCTCCACGACGCGGCCGCGCGGAAGGCCGCCGACGCCGAGGGCCACGTCGAGCGCGGTCGACCCGGTCGGGATGACCTCGATGGGCTCGTTCGACCGCTCGCCCATGCGCATGACCGCGCCCTTGCCGAATTGCCGTTCAATCTGTGCGAGCGCGGCATCGAGGGCCTTCTCGCGGTCGGTTCCTGCCATGGGTTCCACCCGGTGTGCTTGAGTCGATCGCTTCACGTCAAAGACGCTAACGCCTGCCACTGACAATGCGCCCCGACGCCCGTCCGGCCTGTGGATAACTCGGGCACTTCTCCACCGAAAACGTGGTGAAACGCCCGTCGAGGGCCTCGCCGGAGCTTCCATATGAATGGATGTTCGATTTTCGTGTCAAGCGCACCACGCGGCACCTCCGAGACTACGTCCGCGCTCTGGCAGCGGAGTTGATGGCGGGCGGCGCACCCCGCCGCCCCCCACTCCCCGCGGCGTACGGCGGATGCCTTCGAGCGGACGCCGGCGGCGCTGGGCGTTCCGGCGAGGCTCTCGGCACGGAAACGAGAGGGCCGCGCAGACCGCGCCTGCCGTGGGGCCCGCCGTGGCCAGGCTCTGTCACGCCACCGGTCTTCTCCTGATCCTCTCCGGCCTCGCCCACCTGCTGGTCTTCACGGTCGACGGCGGCCCATGGGACGGGCCCGTCTCCTGGCGCAAGCCGGTGACTTTCGGGCTGTCCTTCGGGGTGCCGCCGGTCGCGGTCACATGGATCACGTCGCATCTGCGTGTGGAGCGGCGGCTGCGCCCGCTCCTGCTCGTCGTGTTCGCCGCCGACTGTGTCGTGGAGGTCGGCGGAATCACCCTCCATGCGTGGCGCCGAGTGCCCTCGCATCTCGGCAGGAAGACGCTCGGCGGGCGGCGGTGTCCATGACACTCGCGGTGGGCGGCGGCGTCCTCGCGGTACTGCTCACCGCGTTGGCTGTCGCGTCGTTCCGGCACCGGCCGGAGGGCCCCGCCGGGATGGCGCTCGCGGTGCGGTCGGGGTTCGCGATCCTGCTCGTCGCCCCGGCCTCGGGCGCCGCGATGATCGCGCGCGGTGTCGTGCTCGCCCGTTCCGGCCGCCAGGAGGCGGCGTATCACTCGACCGCCCCGCTTGAGCCAGTGCACGGTGTCGGCCTGCACGCCGTCCTGGTCCGCCGGCGCTGCCTGGCTGCTGTCCTGCACGTCCTGGACGGAGGCGGTCCGGCGGCGGATCGTTGCGGCGGCGGTCGGGTGTTACGTGGCCGCTGTCGCCGTGGCCGGGGTGTGGGCCGTGCTCACGTACTGATCCGGCTCGCGTGTGTCTCGCTGGGGCCCGCGTGCGTGCTGGTTCGGCTCACGCACGTGCTGGTCCGACTCCTACGCGTGCTGGTCCGACTCCTACGCGTGCTGGTCCGACTCCTACGCGTGTTTGGTCCGGCTCACGTACGGATCCGGCCGCTCTTCAGGAGTCCTCCTCGGACTTCTCCGCACCCGGCCGCCGTGCCCACAGCCTCCGCGCCGCGCGGGTGAACAGGCCGGGCCCCGATGCGCCTCTGCGGTGGCCGTGGACACGGGGATCGTCGGTGACGGCGTACCGCTTCACATACGCCCCCAGGAACGCCTGCAGCGTGGCGACCGCCGGGATGGCGACCAGGGCGCCGACGGCGCCGAGGAGGGCGGTGCCCGCGACGACCGATCCGAAGGCGACCGCGGGATGAATGTCGACGGTCTTCGAGGTGAGCTTGGGCTGCAGCACGTAGTTCTCGAACTGCTGGTAGATCACGACGAAGACCAGCACCCACAGCGCGTACCAGGGATCGACCGTGAAGGCGATCAGCATGGGCAGGGCGCCCGCCAGATACGTGCCGATGGTCGGGATGAACTGCGACACCAGCCCCACCCAGACGGCGAGCACGGGCGCGTAGGGCACGCCCAGGATCTGCAGCAGGACGTAGTGCGCCACTCCGGAGATGAGCGCCATGAGGCCGCGCGAGTAGATGTAACCGCCGGTCTTGATCACGGCGATCTCCCACGCACGCAGCGCTTCGGCCTGCCTCGCCGGCGGCAGGACCGAGCAGATCGCACGGCGCAGTCGTGGGCCGTCCGCGGCGAAGTAGAACGAGAACAGCGTGATCGTCAGCAGTTGGAAGAGCCCTCCCAGAACCTGGGCGGACACGGCCAGGACGCCGCTGGCACTGTTCTTCACGTAGTTGCGCAGCCAGTCGGAGCGGAGCACCCCCTCCTGGACGTCCACCCGTTTCAGCTCGGTGTTGAAGTGCGTGTTGATCCAGTTGATGACGGAGTCGAGGTAGTCCGGGAGATCCTCGACGATCTTGATGATCTGCCCCGCGAGCATGGACCCGAGCAGTGTGACGAAGCCCGCGGCCGCGACCATCACGGCGAGGAAGACCAGGCCGGTGGCCAGCCCTCTGCGCATGCCTCGCGAGGCCATCCAGCTCACCGCGGGCTCGATGGCGAGTGCCAGGAAGAACGCGATGAGGATGTTGATCAGCAGGCCGGTGAGCTGGTGAAAGACCCAGCTGCCCAGCTGGAACGCGGCGAAGAGGGCGAGGGCGAGCACCATGGCGCGCGGCAGCCAGCGCGGCATGCGTGTGTTCGGCCCGTCCGCGTCGGCCGGGGGCCGGGTGGGCGGCGTCGTGCCGAACGGAGATGCGTGCTGGGCCGTCTGCCCGGTGTCGTCAGTGGGTGCCACGGTGAAAGTCTCGCCCACGCGTCCGACAATCAGCCGCGGCCCTGCGATCTTCTTGACCGATCAGCGCTTTTCTCCCGGAACGTTCATGACCGTGCAGACCACGCGCCACACGTCCTTGGCGTCCCAGCCGGCGTCCAGCGCCTCGTGCACCGTCCGTCCGCCGAGCTCCGTCATCACATGGTCGCGTGCGAAGGTGTCGGCGCGTCCCGGACCGAAGTGCTCCGCCATCCGCTGCCAGAAAACCGTCAACCGCATGACCCCAGTATCCCGTCCTGAGAGTGGGCCTGAGCCGGGACCCGTCGCCGAGACCGCTTTCGCCCCTACGGTCTGATCCATGGCCGAAACAGGAGCTTCCCCACTCCCCCCGACGCCCCCGGCGCAGTCCCCGCTCTTCCGCGCCGAGCACTTCGTCTGGCTCACCGCGCGCGTGCTCGAGCAACGTTTGTTCGCATACCACTTCCTGAACGGCGGCGCCGACCCGGTGGAGACCGCGCTGGACGCCTATCGCAACGAGGACGGCGGGTACGGCCACGCGTTGGAGCCCGATCTGCGCGGCCCGGTCAGCCAGCCGCTGCACACCGGTCACGCCCTGCGCGTCCTCGACGCCGTCGGGCGCTGCGGCGGACAGCGGGTGGAACGCGTGTGCCGCTACCTCACTTCGGTCTCCACCGCAGAGGGGGCCCTGCCGGCGATCCACCCCAGCCAGCGCGGCTACCCGGCGGCACCGTTCGTCCCGATCGTGGACGACCCGCCGAGCGAGCTCCTGGCCACCGGGTCGGTGGTCGGCATGCTGCACCGCAACGAGGTGTGGCACGCCTGGCTGTTCCGGGCCACGGATTTCTGCTGGCACACGATCGAGCACCTGCAGGAGTCGCACCCGTACGAGATCGAGGCCGCCGTGGCCTTCCTGGACTCCGTTCCCGACCGCCCCCGCGCGGAGGCGGCCGCCGACCGGCTAGGCAGGCTGGTGCGCGAGCACCGTCTCGCGGCTCTGGAACCGGACCGCCTCGACGCATATCCGGTCGCGCCCGGTTACGCCTCCGGCGAGCACCACTTCCCGCACGACTACGCGCGGACGCCGGGCTCCCTCGCGCGCGTGTGGTTCACGGACGACGAGATGGCGCGCTCCCTGGACTTCCTCGCGAGCGAACAGCAGGAGGACGGCGGCTGGCCGATCCGCTGGCGCCAGTGGGCCCCGGGCACCGCCCTGGAGGCACGCCCCATCGTGACCATCGAGGCCCTGCGCACACTGCGGGCACACGGCCGCTTCCTGGGGTGACGGCCAGGGCCGATGCCCGTAGGCCGACCGGCCCGCTCTCTTCCGGCCGGTCGGCCCGCGCCTCCGTGTCAGCCCATGAGGGCCCTCACCCCGGCAGTGACCACCACCGCGGCCGCGACGACGAGCAGGAACGGTGCCCGCAGGACGAGCGCCACGGCAGCCGCGGCAAGCCCCGCGGCCCGTGCGTCGAGCACCGGCGTGCGCCCGTCGGCGAAGGTCTGCTGGGCTGTGAGCGCGGCAAGGAGGGCCACGGGCAGCAGAGCGGCCAGCCGCTGGACGAGAGGCCTCTCAAGGGCGCCCGCGGGCACCAGCAGCCCGGCGAGCTTGACGGCGTAGCATCCGAGGGCGGTCACGCCGATCGCGATCCAGGTGTTCAACGGTCTTCCTCGTTCACGTCTTGCCCGGGTGTGTCCCGGTGTGTGTCCTTTATGCCGTCACGTGTTCGGGTCCCGCGCCCGCGGCGGCCCTGTGCCCACAGGACGGCGGGCGCCGCGAGCGCGGCCACCAGAACCGGCACCCCGGCCGGGAGGGAGGGCAGCAGACCGAGCCCCAGGAGAACAGCCAGAGCGGCCACGGCCCGCTCGGTCGCGGTCTTCAGCATCGGCGCGAGCAGCGCGAGGAAAACGGCGGGCCCGGCCGCGTCGAGGCCCCATGCGGCGGTGTCCCCGATGGCCTCGGCCCCCAGCGCTCCGAGCAGCGTGGTGAGGTTCCACAGCACGTAGAGGCTGAATCCCGTGACGGCGAAACCGATCCGCACGCTGCGCCGGGTGGGCTGCGCCAGCGCGACAGCCGTCGTCTCGTCGATGACCCACTGGGCGGCGAACGGGCGCACCGCGCGCGGGAGGGCAAGCAACTGCGACAGGCGCAGCCCGTAGAAGGCGTTGCGCACGCCGAGGAAGAAGGCGCCCGCGGCCGCCGTGAGCGGATTGCCACCGGCCGCGAGCGCGCCCACGAGGGCGAACTGGGACGCGCCGGTGAACACCAGGAGACTCAGGGCACAGGTCTGCAGCACCGTGAGGCCGCTGCCGGCCGAGGTCACCCCGAAGGCGAACCCCGACAGTCCTACGGCGACTCCGACTCCGAGGGCGTCGCGTACGACCGCGGCGTCCGGCCTTCCTCCGTCGTCGGCGCATATGTCTGGGACAGTTGTTTGTTCGGCCACGCGTCGGACGGTAGGAGCAGCCGCCCGCGCGCGTCTTGTACGTTCTTGCGCTCGCGCTGGTACGCCCCCGGGGGCACACCGACGATCCGGGTGAAGTGCCGGTTGAGGTGCGGCTGATCGGTGAACCCCACGGCGACGGCCGCCTCGGCGGGCGTCGTCCCCGCATCCAGCAGCCGCCGAGCCCGGCGCACCCGGGCATCCGTCAGCCAGGTGTGCGGCGGCATGCCGTAGGCGTCCCGGAAGGCCCGCAGCAACGCGAAGGGGCTCGTCCCGAGGCCGACGGCGAGCGTCTCCAGGGTGGGCGGCTCGGCCATCCGTTCCTCCAGCACGGCACGCGCGCGTGCCGCAGTCCGTGCTCCGGCGCTCCGCACGTCCCGCTGGGGAAGGCGCCCGCCGTTCAGCCGGAGCAGCCTGGTCACCGCGACCCGCAGCAGCGTGTCGGCGGCCAGCGCGTTGCCCTCGTCCGCGGCCCGCAGCACCTCGTGCACCAGGTCCACCGAGTACGGGTCGTCGAGCACCGGCCTGACGAATCCCGGCGTCCCCCGTATCGCGGTGGTCTCGGCCGCGATCTCGGCCACGACGTCCGGCGACGGATACACGGCCCCGTACCGCCACCCTTCGGGGACTGCGGCCCGCCCCGTATGGGGGGTGTCCGGATTGACCAGCGCGAGCGTTCCCGCCCCTGCGACTTGGTCGGCCCCGCGGTGATGGAAGACCTCGGCGCCGTCGGCGATGGCGGCGATCACGAAGTTCTCGTGCGTGTGCCGCACGAACGTCTTCCGGACGTAGCGGGCCCGCAGCAGATCGACGCCTGGCAGCTCCGCGTACTGCCAGTGCCGCGCCCGCTCCGTTCCCGACTCCGCCATGCCGTCATTCTCCGTCACGGCGACCACTCCCGGACAAGGAGGTCATCCTCGCAGGTCAGAGTCATTGTCAGTGCTCGGGTGCAGGATGGACGCATGGTCAGCTCCGCACACCGAGCCCTCGGCGGCTTCTCCCCCGCGACCCGCGGCTGGTTCACGGGGGCCTTCTCCGCGCCCACCGCGGCCCAGGCAGGCGCGTGGCAGGCCATCGGAGAGGGCTCTGACGTGCTGGTGGTGGCCCCCACCGGCTCCGGCAAGACCCTGGCCGCCTTCCTCGCCGCCCTCGACCAGCTGGCCTCGACACCGCCACCCGCCGACCCCAGGAAACGCTGCCGCGTTCTGTACGTCTCCCCGCTCAAGGCCCTGGCCGTGGACGTCGAGCGCAACCTCCGCAGCCCGCTGACCGGCATTCGCCAGGAATCCGTGCGCCTCGGCCTGCCCGAGCCCGAGGTGAAGGTGGGCATCCGGTCGGGCGACACCCCGGCCGCGGAGCGCCGTGCGCTGTCCACCCGACCGCCGGACATCCTGATCACCACCCCGGAGTCCCTGTTCCTGATGCTGACGTCGGCCACGCGCGACGCGCTGACCGGCGTGGAGACGGTGATTCTCGACGAGGTGCACGCGGTCGCGGGCACCAAACGCGGCGCGCACCTGGCGCTCTCCCTGGAGCGGCTCGACGAGCTCCTGCCGAAGCCGGCCCGCCGCATCGGCCTGTCGGCGACGGTGCGCCCGGTCGACGAGGTCGCCCGCTATCTCTCTCCCCGCCGCAAGGTGGAGATCGTCCAGCCGAAGTCCGGCAAGGAGTTCGACCTGTCGGTCGTCGTCCCGGTCGAGGACCTGGGGGAGCTGGGCGGCTCCCCGGTCGCCGACGGCACCGAGGGCGCGGAACGGCCGTCGATCTGGCCACACGTGGAGGAACGGATCACCGACCTGGTCCAGGCCCACCGCTCCACGATCGTGTTCGCCAACTCGCGCCGCCTCGCGGAGCGCCTGTGCAACAGACTCAACGAGATCGCCTACGAGCGAGCCACGGGCGAGGCCCTGGACGAGCACCATGCCCCCGCCCAGCTCATGGGTGGCTCGGGTGCGGCCCAGGGCGCACCGCCGGTCATCGCCCGCGCCCACCACGGCTCGGTCTCCAAGGAGCAGCGCGCCCTGGTCGAGGAGGACCTCAAGGCCGGCCGCCTGCCCGCCGTGGTCGCCACCTCCAGCCTGGAGCTGGGCATCGACATGGGCGCCGTGGACCTCGTCGTCCAGGTCGAGTCCCCGCCGTCGGTCGCCTCCGGCCTGCAGCGCGTCGGCCGCGCGGGACACCAGGTGGGGGCGGTTTCCACCGGCGTGGTCTTCCCCAAGTACCGCGGTGACCTCGTCCAGGCCGCCGTGGTCACCGAGCGGATGCGTACCGGCTCCATCGAGTCCCTGAAGGTGCCCGCCAACCCCCTGGACGTCCTGGCGCAGCAGCTCGTCGCGATGACGGCCCTGGACACCTGGCAGGTCGACGACCTGCTCGCCACCGTCCGCCGCGCCGCCCCGTTCGCCTCGCTCCCCGAGTCGGCGTTCACGGCGGTCCTCGACATGCTCGCCGGCCGCTATCCCTCCGACGCCTTCGCGGAGCTGCGTCCGCGCGTGGTGTGGGACCGCGTCGCCGGCACGGTCACCGGCCGCCCCGGCGCACAGCGCCTCGCCGTCACCTCCGGGGGCACGATCCCCGACCGAGGGCTGTTCGGGGTCTTCCTCGCCGGAGCCGACCCCAAGAAGGGCGGCGGCCGGGTCGGTGAGCTGGACGAGGAGATGGTCTACGAGTCCCGCGTGGGGGACGTCTTCACGCTCGGCACCAGCTCCTGGCGCATCGAGGACATCACGCGCGACCGCGTCCTCGTCTCGCCCGCCCCTGGCGTGCCCGGCAGGCTGCCCTTCTGGAAAGGCGACCAACTGGGCCGCCCGCTCGAACTGGGCCGCGCGGTGGGTGCGTTCCTGCGTGAGGTCGGCTCGCTGTCCAAGGACGACGCGCGCCTGCGCCTCCTCGCCGCGGGCCTGGACGCCTGGGCCGCGGACAACGTCCTGTCCTACCTGGACGAGCAGCGCGAGGCCTGCGGCCACGTCCCCGACGACCGGACCATCGTCGTGGAGCGATTCCGCGACGAGCTGGGCGACTGGCGGGTCGTCGTGCACTCCCCGTTCGGCGCCCAGGTGCACGCCCCGTGGGCGCTGGCACTCGGCGCCAAACTCTCCGAGCGGTACGGCATGGACGCCCAGGTCATGCACGCCGACGACGGCATCGTGCTGCGCCTGCCGGACGCCGACCTCATGGGCTTCGACCTGCTCGACCAGGAACCCGGGAAGCCGGGCACGGAATACGACGCCGAGCAGGCACCGGTCGGCGCGGCCGACGTGGTCTTCGACAAGGGCGATGTCGACCAGGTCGTCACCGACCAGGTGGGCAGCTCCGCCCTGTTCGCGTCCCGTTTCCGTGAGTGCGCCGCCCGCGCGCTGCTGCTGCCGCGCCGCAACCCGGGCAAGCGCACCCCGCTGTGGCAGCAGCGCCAGCGCGCCTCCCAGCTGCTCCAGGTGGCCAGCGAGTTCGGCTCGTTCCCGATCGTGCTGGAGGCGGTCCGCGAGTGCCTTCAGGACGTCTTCGACGTCCCCGGACTCGTCGAGCTGATGGGCGACCTCGAATCCCGCAAGGTCCGTCTCGTCGAGGTCACCACCCCCGAGCCCTCCCCCTTCGCCCGCTCCCTCCTCTTCGGTTACGTCGCCCAGTTCCTGTACGAGGGAGACTCACCGCTCGCCGAGCGCCGCGCCGCCGCCCTGTCGCTGGACTCCCGGCTGCTGGCCGAGCTGCTCGGCCAGGCGGAGCTGCGCGAGCTGCTCGACGCCGAGGTACTGACGGAGCTGGAGCGGGAGCTGCAGTGGCTCACCGAGGACCGCCGCGTCAAGGACGTCGAAGGCGTCGCCGACCTGCTGCGGCTGCTCGGCCCGCTCACGGACGCCGAGCTGGCCGAACGGGGCGCCGAGCCGCAGTGGGCTCAGGAGCTCGCCTCGGCCAGGCGCACGATCCGGGTCCGGATCGCCGGCGCCGACCACTGGGCGGCGATCGAGGACGCGGGCCGTCTGCGCGACGCGCTGGGCACGGCGCTGCCGGTCGGCGTGCCGGAAGCCTTCATGGAGCCCGTCAAGGACCCGCTGGGCGACCTCCTCGCGCGCTACGCACGCACCCACGGCCCGATCACATCGACCACGGCCTCGGCTCGCTTCGGCCTGGGCGTGGCGGTCACGGAGGGCGCCCTCCAGCGGCTGGCGGCGAGCGGCCGTGTCGTACAAGGAGAGTTCCACCCGGCGGGCATCGGCCAGGAGTGGTGCGACGCGACGGTCCTGCGCCGTCTCCGTCGCCGCTCCCTCGCCGCCCTGCGGCACGAACTGGAGCCGGTGCCACCGGCCGCGCTCGCCCAGTTCCTGCCCCAGTGGCAGCACATCGGCAAGGGCCACGGACTCCGCGGCGCCGACGGACTGGTGCGTGCCGTCGAGCAGTTGCAGGGGGCGTCCGTGCCCGCGTCCGCTCTCGAGAAGCTCGTCCTGCCGTCCCGGGTCGCGAACTACACGCCCGCGATGCTCGACGAACTCACCGCCGCCGGCGAGGTGGTGTGGGCCGGAGCGGGGGCGCTCCCCGGCAAGGACGGCTGGGTCTCCCTGTACCTGGCGGACGCGGCCCCGCTGCTTCTGCCACCGCCGCACCCCCTGGAGCTGACGGCGCTCCACCAGTCCGTCCTGGACGCCCTCTCCGGGGGTTACGGCCTGTTCTTCCGTCAGATCGCCGACCAGGTCCGCGCCACCACCCATCCCGACGCCACCGATCCCCATCTGGCCGACGCCGTCTGGGACCTGGCCTGGTCCGGACGTCTCACCAATGACACGCTCGCGCCCATGCGCTCCCTGCTGGGTTCGGGCCGCACCGCGGGCTCCACCGCTCACCGCGCCAAGCGCACGGTCCCGCGCGGGCGCTACGGCTCGCTCACGGCCGCCGCACGCACGGCCTCCCGCACCGGGCCGCCGACCGTCGCCGGCCGCTGGTCCCTGCTCCCGGAACGTGAGGCCGACTCCACCCTGCGCGCTCACGCACTGGCCCGCACACTCCTCGACCGGCACGGCGTGGTGACTCGGGGAGCGGTCTCCGCGGAGGGCGTCGAGGGCGGCTTCTCGGCGACGTACCGCATCCTGTCGGCCTTCGAGGAGAGCGGCCAGGCGCGGCGCGGCTACGTCGTGGAGGGACTCGGCGCCGCACAGTTCGCGATGGACGGCGCGGTGGACCGCCTCCGCGCGGTGGCGAACGCCCGCGACCGCAGCGAGCCCCTGCCCGCCCCCGGCTTCGGTAGTACGGCCGACAACTTCGAGAACACCTCGCGCAGCTTCGGAAAGCCGTCCAACGCCTTCGGTTCACCCCCCACCCCGCCCGACGGCCAGGGCTCGGCTCACCGCTTCGGCCCCACATCCGACTTCGACTCCGCGTCCGACGTCGACTGGACCGCGGACCTCGGCGCCGCGGATGCCCCGGGAACCGACGGCGGCCCGGGCACCGCCGACAGCTTCGCGCCGCGGGGCGGCCCCGGCCCCGGACGGCAGGGCGGTCCCGGATTCGCCCATGACTTCGCCGGCCGTACCCGTCCTCCCGCGTCCGGCCAGGCCGTCGTCCTCGCCGCGGCCGACCCCGCGAACGCGTACGGCGCGGCCCTCCCCTGGCCCGAGCCCCCGACCGGCGCCGGACACAAGCCGGGCCGCAAGGCGGGGTCCCTGGTGGTCCTCGTCGACGGCGAGCTGACGCTCTACATGGAGCGCGGCGGCAAGACCCTCCTGGCCTGGCCTTCGGCCCCGGACGACGGGGACGGCACGGCCACCGACGACCCACGCCTCCAAGCGGCGGCGGAGGCCCTCGCCGCGGCCGCCCGGGCAGGATCCCTCGGCACAGTCACGGTCGAGCGGGTCAACGGTGCTTCGGCGCTGACGTCTCCCATAGGCGCCCTTCTGGAAGGAGCGGGCTTCATCGCGACCCCGCGCGGGCTGCGTCTGCGGGCGTGAACCCCGCGGCGCCGCACAGGACACGGGAGCCGCTCCCGCCATGTGCCGGCCGTGCGACCCTTGACCCATGCCCGAAGGAGACACGGTCTGGCAGGCCGCGAGCCGGCTGCACGGCGCCCTCGCGGGCAAGGTGCTGACCCTCAGCGACCTCCGGGTTCCCCAGTACGCGACGGCCGACCTCACCGGCCGTACCGTGCTGGACGTCACCCCCCGTGGCAAGCACCTTCTCACCCGCGTCGAGGGCGGTCTGACCCTCCACTCGCACCTGCGGATGGACGGCTCCTGGAAGGTGTACGCGAACGGTCAGCGCTGGACCGGCGGCCCGGCCCACCAGATCCGCGCGATTCTGGGCACCGCCGACCGCACGGCCGTCGGCTACCGCCTGCCCGTGCTGGAGCTCCTGCGCACCGCCGACGAACACCGCGCCGTCGGCCACCTCGGCCCCGACCTCCTGGGCCCGGACTGGGACCCGGCCCAGGCCCTGGCCAACCTCCTCGCCGACCCGGCCAGGCCACTCGGGGAGGCTCTGCTCGACCAGCGCAACCTCGCCGGCATCGGCAATGTCTACAAGAGCGAGCTCTGCTTCCTGCTCGGCGCCACTCCTTGGCTCCCCGTCGGCGCACTGCCCGCCGAGCGCGCCGCGCGGCTGCCCGCACTCGCCAAGAGGCTCCTGGAGGCCAACCGGGACCGCCTGGTCCGCAGTACGACGGGCCACCGCGGCCAGGACCTGTTCGTGTACGGTCGCGCGCCCCGCCCCTGCCTGCGCTGCCACACGCCCGTCCGCGTGGCCGACCAGGGCGACGGCTCCCGCGAGCGCCCCACCTACTGGTGCCCCGGCTGCCAGGCGGGACCGGCTCCGAGCCCCGCCGCATCCCGCAGAACTCCACGCCGCACGGCTGATTGACGGCCCGCCACTAATTGACGCTCCGTCAGAAATGCTCGCACCGTCGCCTTATGGCCGTGAGCGCGTACGACCTCACCGGACGCACGGCATTCGTCACCGGCGCCGCGAGCGGCATCGGCCGCGCCTCGGCGGTGCTGCTCGCGCGGGCCGGCGCCACCGTGCACTGCGCCGACCGCGACCCGAGGGGCCTGGACGGGACCGCGAACCTGATCAAGGACAAGGACGGCACCGCCCACACGCACCACCTCGACGTCACCGACCGCGCCCGGCTCAAGCAGGCCGTCGAGTCCTGCGACCGCCTCGACGTGATGGCGGCGGTCGCCGGGATCATGCACAGCGGCCCCGTCCTGGAGACGCGGGACGAGGACCTGGACAGGGTGCTGGGCGTCAACTTCAAGGGCGTGCTGTACGCCTGCCAGGAGGCGACCCGCCTGATGCTTGCCCGGAACACCGGGGGCAGCATCGTGACCATGGCCTCGGGCGCCGTCGACACCGGCGGCCCCGGTCTGCTCTGCTACGGCGCGGCCAAGGCGGCCGTCGTCCAGCTGACCAGGACGCCGGCGAACGAGGTCGGGCGGCACGGCATCCGCGTCAACGCGGTCGCACCGGGCTGGATCCGCACGCCCATGACCCACCGCCACGAGGGCGAGGCACAGGCGCGCACCGAGGCGCTGATGACCCGGATGTCGCCCCTTGGGCGGGTCGGCGAGCCGGAGGACGTCGCCCAGGCCGTCCTGTACCTGGCGTCCGACGCCTCGTCCTTCATGACGGGCCAGATCCTGCGTCCGAACGGCGGTGTGGCCATGCCCTGGTAGGCCGGTCCGCCGCCCGCCAGGCCGCGGCCCATCGCCCGGGGTCGACGGCACCCGTGGCCCGCGCCTTGGGCACACAGTGCACCGGCAGAAGGCTCAGCCCCCATCCCCCGGCCGCCACGGCGCCTTCCAGCGCCCCCGCATCGGGCGCAAGCGCGAGCCGGAGCACGGCCCACCACCACACCGCTCCGAGGCCCAGAACGGCCCCCCAGCGCACTGCCCACCCCGACATGGCCGCCACCTCCAGCCCGACGCCAGACCGCCATGCTCATCCGCAGGGCGGGCGCACCACCGGCAACGGGCGCACCGCGGACCGCCCAGCCGTCGCGGACATCGGCACCGCCGGCCGCTCAGCCGTCACGGACATCCGCACCGCGGACGGCCCAGCCGTCGCGGACATCGGCACCGCCGGCCGCTCAGCCGTCGAAGACACCCGCCCCTCCACCATGAAGGCAGCGCCCTGCACCGGCAAACGGACCAAGAGAGCCCCCGTACGGACCGGAGCGGCACTGACACAACGCGGAAAACCCCGACCGCACCTCTCCAGATGTCCCCGGAGAAGCCCCGGCCGGGGCCTCACACAGTCGCTCGGCGCCGTCAGCGCCGCGTCGGCCTCACACCCGCGCGAATGTCACGCGGCGACCACGTCCACCGCCTCGGAGGGCGCTTTGATGGTCACCCGTTCCGGTGGCACACCGGCCACCGAGACGGAACCCAGCATCGGGCGAACCGACGCGGGTACAGGCTCGCTGGGGGTGGCCGCAGCAGACTGGGCCAGCTCGGCGAGGGCGAGCTCGTCACTCACTTCCCGCATGAGCTCGGACATCCGTACGTCCAGCGCGTCGCAGATGGCGGAGAGCAGCTCGGAGGAAGCCTCCTTCTGCCCCCGCTCCACCTCGGAGAGATAGCCGAGTGAGACTCGGGCGGACGAGGAGACTTCGCGCAGAGTACGGCCCTGGCGTTGGCGCTGCCGACGCAGCACGTCACCAAGCAGGCGACGGAGCAGAATCATCGGTGGCTCCCTCCTCGGACCGCGTAGCCGCATCCTTCACGCCCCACCGTACCGCCTTGCGCCGCGGCCGTGCGGGGAGCGATGTCGTGTTCACTCAGGGCTGCAAACATCAAAACCCCCCGTTCTGTTCCGTATCCTGTGCCCGCTCATTCCCGCTGTGTTCGCCCGCAAGCTCTTTCAGGAGCAGTGCGAGTACGCTCCGTACACTCTCCATACGAATTTCCGCGCGGTCGCCGTTCAACCTCAGGGCCTCGACTTTTCCGCCACCGGCGGAACCGGATTCCGCTCCGAGCGGGCCGTCCACGGCGATGAAGACCGTCCCGACGGGCTTCCCGTCCTGCGGTTCCGGCCCTGCGACACCGGTCGTCGCGATGCCCCAGTCGGCGCCGAGAGCCTTGCGCACTCCAGCCGCCATCTGGGCGGCGACCTGCGGATCCACTGCGCCGTGCTCCGCCAGCAGGGCGGCGTCGACACCCAGGAGTTCGTGCTTGAGCTCGGTGGCGTAGGCGGTCATCGAGCCCCGGAACGCCTTGGACGCCCCGGGGGCCGCTGTGACTTCCGCCGCCACCAGGCCACCGGTCAGCGACTCGGCGACCGCGAGCGTCTCGCCCTTCACCGTGAGTAGTCGCACCACCTCGGCAGCCGGGGAATTCACGCTTCCGTCTCCTCCAGCGCGGCCTTGCGCTCGGCGATTCCCCGCCGGCGCAGCACAATGGCCTGTCTCACATAGTCGAGCCCGGTCACCACGGTCAGGACGACCGCCGCGGCCATCACCCAGAACCGCAGGGTGGCCAGCCACCCCGTGAGGGCCAGGACGTACATCCCGACGGCCACGCCCTGTATGAGGGTCTTGAGCTTGCCGCCCCGGCTCGCGGGGATGACGCCGTACCGGATCACGAGGAACCGCAGGAGCGTGATCCCGAGTTCCCGCCCGAGGATGACGGCTGTCACCCACCACGGCAGATCGCCGAGCGCTGAGAGACAGACCAGCGCGGCTCCCATGATCGCCTTGTCGGCGATGGGGTCGGCGATCTTCCCGAAGTCGGTAACCAGGTTGTACGTGCGTGCCAGATGCCCGTCGAACAGGTCGGTGATCATGGCGATGGCGAAGGCCGCCCAGGCGAGCGAGCGCCACGCCGGGTCGTACCCGCCGTCCGCCAGCATCAGTGCGACGAAGCCGGGCACCAGGAGCAGCCGCAGCATCGTCAGCAGATTGGCGACGTTCCACACGCTGGCCTGATTGACGGCCGCGGCCGCGATCTTCCCGCCGCGCGCGGACTTCCCGCCGTTCTGGGGACCGGAGACGGCACCGGAGGAAACGGCACCGGAAACCCCACCGGAGGCAGGGCCCGATGCCCCGCTCGTGGCCGCACCGTTCGCGCCGGAGGTGCCGCCGGCCGCCGATGCCGGTACTCCGGTCATCTGCCCGCCTCCTCACTACACGCGAACGAGCCCTGCAGCGGCTCGGCCACCAGGTCGACACCTTCCGCACCGACCACCTTCGCCTCGACCATACGGCCGACGGTGAGACCTGCGCCGGTCGTGAGCAGCACCTGGCCGTCCGTCTCCGGAGCCTGGTGGGCGCCGCGGCCGTACACGCCGTCGTCGTCCACCGATTCCACAATTACGTGCACGGTCTCGCCCAGGCGCTCCTCGGCCCGCTGCGAGACCAGTTCCTCGGCCAGCCGGGAGACACGCGCCAGCCGCTCGGCGACGACGTCCTCGTCGAGCTTGCTGTCGTACGTCGCGGCCTCGGTGCCCTCCTCGTCGGAGTACCCGAAGACGCCGATGGCGTCCAGCCGCGCGCTATTCAGGAAGCGCTCCAGCTCGGCCAGGTCGGCCTCGCTCTCGCCGGGGAAGCCGACGATGAAGTTGGAGCGCACGCCGGCCTGGGGGGCCTTGCTCCGGACGGTGTCGAGCAGTTCGAGGAAGCGATCGGTGTCGCCGAAGCGGCGCATCGCACGCAGCACACCGGGGGCGGAGTGCTGGAAGGACAGGTCGAAGTACGGCGCGACCTTCGGAGTCGAGGTCAGGACGTCGATGAGCCCGGGGCGCATCTCGGCCGGCTGGAGGTAGCTGACGCGCACGCGCTCGAGGCCGTCGACCTCGGCGAGGTCTGGCAGGAGCGACTCGAGCAGACGGATGTCGCCCAGGTCCTTGCCATAGGACGTGTTGTTCTCGGAGACCAGCATGATCTCCTTGACGCCCTGCTCGGCCAGCCACCGCGTCTCGTTCAGCACATCGCTCGGGCGGCGTGAGATGAAGGAGCCGCGGAAGGACGGGATGGCGCAGAAGGAGCAGCGCCGGTCGCAGCCGGAGGCGAGCTTGACCGAGGCGACGGGGGCACCGTCCAGACGACGGCGCAGGGGCGCGCGAGGGCCGGAGGCCGGAGCCAGGCCGTCCGGAAGATCGACGGGGCCGTGCCCTGGCAGCGCGACCTCGGACGCGGACTCCTGCCGCTCGGCCGGGCTGATCGGCAGCAGCTTGCGCCGGTCACGCGGGGTGTGCGAGGCGTGGATGCCGCCGCTCAGGATGGTCTGCAGGCGGCCGGAGATGTCGGCGTAGTCGTCGAAGCCGAGCACGCCGTCGGCCTCGGGGAGGGCCTCGGCGAGCTCCTTGCCGTATCGCTCGGCCATGCAGCCCACCGCCACGACGGCCTGGGTTCTGCCGTGCGCCTTGAGGTCGTTTGCCTCCAGGAGGGCGTCGACGGAGTCCTTCTTGGCGGCCTCGACGAAGCCACAGGTGTTGACGACGGCGACGTCCGCGTCCGCGGCGTCCTCCACGAGGTCCCAGCCGTCCGCCTCCAAACGGCCTGCGAGCTCCTCCGAGTCCACCTCGTTACGGGCGCAGCCAAGAGTGACCAGTGCGACGGTACGGCGTTCAGGCATGGGCTCAAGAGTACTTTGTCTCACTGACAGCCCACGTCGACGGGGTTGGCCAAGATCGGCCAACCCCGTACGTACTCGACCCTTGCGACCGGCTTATCCGACCTGCGGGTCGCCCTTCGTATACGTGAGGCGCTCCACCGCGCCCGGCTGGAAGTCGTCCTCGATCTTCTTCCCGTTGACGTACAGCTGGATCACGCCGGCGTCGCCGAGCACGAGGTTGATCTTCTCGCTGTCCTGGAAGGTCTTGGACTCGCCCTGCTTGAGGAGCCCGTCGAAGAGCAGCCGGCCGTTGTGGTCCTTGGCCGAGATCCAGCTGCGTCCGTCGGCGGCGCTCACCTTGACGGTCACCTTGTCCTGGGGCGCGGCCGCGATGGCGCTGTCGGACGGCTCCGGCTTCGGATCGGCGGGCTTGCTGCTCTTGGGCTTGGGCGAGGAGGACTTGCCGGTCGCGGCCTTGGAGCCCTCGGCCACCTGGGTCTTCGTGGCTCCGTCGTCACCGCCCCTGACCGCGGTGAACCCGACGAAGCCCACCACGGCGACGATCGCGGCGACCATCGCCGCGGTCCAGTTGGGCCCGCGCCGCTCGGGACGGATGCGTTCCGCCTCGAAGAGGGGCGCCGCCGGTGTCGGAGCCGGACGCCCTCCGTGATCGGCGTCGTACCGGGCGAGGAGCGGGGCGGGATCGAGGCGGACGGCCTTGGCCAGGGTCCGGATGTGACCGCGCGCGTAGACGTCGCCGCCGCAGGGCGCGAAGTCGTCCGTCTCGATGGCGTGCACGATGGCGATGCGGACCCGGGTGGCGGAACTGACGTCGTCGACGGTCAGCCCGGCCTCGATGCGCGCCTGTTTGAGGGCACGGCCGATCGAGGGGCGGGCTTCCTCACGGTCGTCTTCGAACGGACGCTCGTCTTCAGGGGAGTTGCCGATGGACACGGGGGCGCCTTTCGAGCGTTTTAGCCGCCTGTGCTGGAGGTTCAGTCTAGGGGGGGTACGAAAGGGTGGGGCAACCGGGCGGTGGGACTTTGTACGCCATCGGAATGGCATTGCAATGCCCCGTCGTCCCCAGGGTGAGGTGGTGCTTGTCGTTTCCCTCAACTTGACGTATGCCGCGGGGAAACGGTTGCTCGATGATCCCTTACGGAAGCGTCACGATGGACGCTCTCGTTCAAGACTCCCCACGGATCACGGCAAGCACGCCGTCCAGCTCGTCAGCCTTCACAAGAACGTCACGAGCCTTGGACCCCTCGCTCGGACCGACGATGCCCCGGGACTCCATCAGGTCCATGAGCCGCCCGGCCTTGGCGAAGCCGACGCGCAGCTTGCGCTGGAGCATGGACGTGGACCCGAACTGCGTGGAGACGACCAGTTCGGCCGCCTGGCACAGCAGGTCGAGATCGTCGCCGATCTCCTCGTCGATCTCCTTCTTCTGCTTGGTGCCCACGGTGACGTCGTCCCGGAAGACGGGTGCCATCTGGTCCTTGCAGTGCTGGACGACCGCCGCGACCTCCTCCTCGGTCACGAAGGCGCCCTGCATACGGGTCGGCTTGTTCGCCCCCATCGGCAGGAAGAGCCCGTCGCCCTTGCCGATCAGCTTCTCGGCTCCGGGCTGGTCGAGGATGACGCGACTGTCCGCGAGCGAGGAGGTGGCGAAGGCGAGCCGCGACGGCACGTTCGCCTTGATCAGACCGGTGACGACGTCGACCGAGGGCCGCTGCGTGGCGAGCACCAGGTGGATGCCGGCCGCGCGCGCGAGCTGCGTGATGCGCACGATCGCGTCCTCGACGTCCCGCGGGGCGACCATCATCAGGTCGGCGAGCTCGTCGACGATCACCAGCAGATAGGGGTACGGCTGGAGCTCACGCTCACTCCCCTCGGGTGCCTTGACCTTGCCGTTCCTTATGGCCTCGTTGAAGTCGTCGATGTGCCGGAAGCCGTACGCCGCCAGGTCGTCGTAGCGCAGGTCCATCTCCCGTACGACCCACTGCAGCGCCTCGGCGGCCCGCTTCGGGTTGGTGATGATCGGCGTGATCAGGTGCGGGATGCCCTCGTAGGCGGTGAGCTCGACCCGCTTGGGGTCGACGAGGACCATGCGGACGTCCTCGGGGGTCGCGCGGACCATGACGGATGTGATCAGGCAGTTGATGCACGAGGACTTGCCGGAACCGGTGGCTCCGGCCACCAGCACGTGCGGCATCTTCGCGAGGTTGGCCATCACATAGCCGCCCTCCACGTCCTTGCCGAGCGCGACCAGCATGGGGTGCTCGTCCTCGGCGGCCGCGGCGAGGCGCAGCACGTCGCCGAGGTTGACCATCTCGCGGTCGGTGTTCGGGATCTCGATGCCGACCGCGGACTTGCCGGGGATCGGCGAGATGATCCGTACGTCGGGACTGGCGACCGCGTAGGCGATGTTCTTCGTCAGGGCGGTGATGCGCTCGACCTTGACGGCGGGGCCGAGCTCGACCTCGTAGCGCGTGACCGTCGGGCCGCGCGTGAAGCCGGTGACGGCGGCGTCGACCTTGAACTCGGTGAAGACGTTGGTGAGCGAGGCGACCACGGCGTCGTTCGCGGCGCTGCGCGCCTTGCCGGGCCCCCCGCGCGTGAGGAGGTCGAGCGAGGGCAGGGAGTACGTGATGTCACCGGACAGCTGGAGCTGCTCGGCGCGGGTCGGCAGGTCGCGGGGCGCCTCGGGTGCGGCCTTGGTGAGGTCCGGGACCGCCGTGTCCAGCTTCTCCTGCTTGGGGCGCGCGGCCGGCACAGGCGTCGGGGTGGGCGTCGGCTCCTCGCGGTCCCCCACGCTCACGCCCTGGGTGAGATCGGCGACGATCGGCGAGGGCGGCATACCGTGCAGCACCGCGCCGTCGAGCGCGGCGGCGGCTGCCGCGGCGACGTCCACGGCGTCCAGCGGGCGGTCCATGTCGGGCTGCGGCACGGCGGACCGCCGGGGGCGGCCGCGGCGCCGGGAGAGCGCCGCCTGCTCCGCACTGTCGGGGTCGTACGCTTCGGCGGCGGGCCCGCGGCGACGGCGGCTCGCGGGCAGCGCCTCACGCCACTGGTCGTCGTAGCGCTCGTCGTCCTGGGTGACGTCGTCCGGGGAGGGGTCGTGGACGATGCCCAGCTTCACGCCGAGCAGCCGCAGCCGCTGCGGGACGGCGTTGACCGGCGTGGCCGTGACGACCAGCAGACCGAAGACGGTGAGCAGCACGAGCAGCGGTACGGCGAGTACGTCGCCCATGGTGTACGTCAGCGGGGTGGCCGCACCCCAGCCGATGAGCCCGCCGGCGTCCCTTATCGCCTGCATGCCGTCGCTGCGGGCGGGGGCGCCGCAGGCGATGTGAACCTGGCCGAGCACACCGATGACGAGCGCGGACAGGCCGATCACGATGCGGCCGTTGGCCTCGGGCTTCTCGGGATGCCGGATGAACCGCACGGCGATGACCGCGAGCAGTATCGGCACCAGCAGGTCGAGCCGGCCGAAGGCGCCGGTCACCAGCATCTCGACGAGATCGCCGACCGGACCGCGCAGGTTCGACCAGGTTCCGGCGGCGACGATCAGCCCGAGGCCGAGGAGCAGCAGCGCGAGCCCGTCCTTGCGGTGCGCGGGGTCGAGGTTCTTCGCGCCCTGCCCTATCCCGCGGAACACCGCGCCGACGGCGTGCGCGAGGCCGAGCCAGACGGCTCGCACGAGCCGGTAGATACCCCCGGTGGGGCTCGGCGCCGGTTTGGGCGCGGGCTTCTTCGCCGCGGCCTTCTTGGCCGGCGCCTTCTTCGCGGGGGCCTTTTTCGCAGCGGCCTTCTTCGCCGGAGCCTTCGCGGGAGCGGCCGCCTTCTTCGCGGGCTGCTTCTTGGCTGCGGTGGGACGTGAGGCCATAGGTGTGAGATTACCGGTGGAGACGGCAGCGGACACGCGTGCCCACTGCTTCACCCGTTCGTGTCGCCCTTGGAAGGGCGCTGAGCTGACGCGGGCTCACGCCCACCGCCCGTCTCCGGCAGGTCAGTTCTGCGACGGCACCGCGGGAGAACTCCCCGCCCCCGGCTCCAAGGCGTCGAGTGCCCTCCGCAACCCCGTGAGTTTGCGTTCGAGATGAGCCGCCGTGGCCACCGCGGCCGCGTCAGCCGAGTCGTCGTCGAGCTGCTTGGACAGGGCCTCGGCCTGCTCCTCGACCGCCGCGAGCCGTGCCGACAGCTCCGCGAGCAGTCCCGCCGGCTCCTTCACCTCCCCGGCCACGGCTTTGCCGCTGCCACCGCCCTCCAACTGGAGCCGCAGCAGCGCCGCCTGCTCCCGCAGCTGGCAGTTCTTCATGTACAGCTCGACGAAGACCGAGACCTTCGCGCGCAGCACCCACGGGTCGAACGGCTTGGAGATGTAGTCGACCGCACCGGCCGCATATCCGCGGAAGGTGTGGTGCGGCCCGTGGTTGATCGCGGTGAGGAAGATGATCGGGATGTCCCGGGTCCGTTCCCGCCGCTTGATGTGTGCGGCGGTTTCAAAACCGTCCATCCCTGGCATCTGGACATCCAGCAGAATGACCGCGAAGTCGTCCGTGAGCAGTGCTTTGAGCGCTTCCTCCCCGGACGATGCCCGCACCAGGGTCTGATCGAGCGCAGAGAGGATGGCCTCCAGCGCCAGCAGATTCTCCGGCCGGTCATCGACCAGGAGGATCTTGGCCTTCTGCACCATGGCCCGCCCTCCTCGCCCCGGAAGTGCACCGGGCGCCGCCCCAGGGGACGACTCCCTTACGTCGCCCGTCCTTGTGCCGGTCATGGTAGCCGCACCCCGCTCGTCGCCACACCCTGTCACCGCGATGTCACTGTGGATATCACAGCGCACGTAGCAGAAACGTAGCCGGAGACCAGAAGGTTCCCCGAATCCCGTGCTTCCACACGGCTCCGCCACCCTGAGTCAGCACTCCATGTGAACCCGACCGTTCCCGCCGCATGCGCATGAAAGCCTCAACGCATGAAACGAGGACGAAGCCCGACGGTTTTCGTCACGCCTCCCGCATCCACTGCTCCATCACCGCCAGCAGGTGATCGGGGTCGACCGGCTTCGTCACGTAGTCGGAGGCCCCCGACTCGATCGCCTTCTCCCGGTCGCCCTTCATCGCCTTCGCGGTCAGCGCGATGATCGGCAGCCCGGCGAACTGCGGCATCCTGCGGATCGCCGTGGTCGTCGCGTACCCGTCCATCTCGGGCATCATGATGTCCATCAGGACGACCGCGACATCGTCGTGCTGCTCCAGGACCTCGATGCCCTCACGGCCGTTCTCGGCGTACAGCACCGAAAGCCCGTGCTGCTCCAGGACGCTGGTGAGCGCGAACACGTTGCGGATGTCGTCGTCGACGATCAGCACCTTCTCCCCGCCGAACCGGATGCCGCGGCGCGGCTGCACCGCGGCGCCCTGCTCCGCGGCCGGCCACTGCTCCTGCGACGGCCGCTGCTCCAACGAGGGCGCGCCCCTGCGCCGGCGCCTGAAGAGCGCCGCGGCGCCGTTCTGCGTCTCGTGGTACGACTTCACCTCCGCCGGCGTCTCGATCTCCACGTCGGACAGCTCGGACAGCTCGGCGCGGTCATGCGCGGAGGTCACCAGTTCCCCGGCCTCCAGCGTGGGGGCGAGCTGCTGGTAGCCCTGCGGCGGCAGTTCGCTCGGGTGCAGCGGCAGATACAGCGTGAACGTCGAGCCGCGTCCCGGCTCGCTCTGCGCGTGGATCTCACCGCCGAGCAGCTGGGCGATCTCCCGAGAGATGGACAGCCCGAGGCCCGTACCACCGTACTTGCGGCTGGTCGTGCCGTCCGCCTGCTTGAACGCCTCGAAGATCACCCGCATCTTGCTGGCCGCGATCCCGATGCCGGTGTCCGTCACGGAGAACGCGATCAGGTCCGCGTCCGCGTCGCGCAGCGAACCGGTCTCCAGAAGCTGCTCGCGGATCGCCATCGGCACGTCCCTGCCGGCGGGCCGGATGACCAGCTCGACCGCCCCGGAGTCGGTGAACTTCACCGCGTTGGACAGCAGGTTGCGCAGCACCTGAAGGAGCCGCTGCTCGTCCGTGTGCAGCGTTGCGGGCAGTTCGGGAGACACCCGAACCGACAGGTCGAGGCCCTTCTCCGCGGTCAGCGGCCGGAACGTGGCCTCCACGTAGTCCACGAGCTGGACGAGGGCGATCCGCGTCGGGGAGACGTCCATCTTGCCCGCCTCGACCTTCGACAGGTCGAGGATGTCGTTGATCAGCTGGAGCAGGTCGGAGCCGGCCCCGTGGATCGTCTCCGCGAACTCGACCTGCTTCGGGGAGAGGTTCCCCTCGGCGTTGTCGGCGAGCAGCTTCGCCAGGATCAGCAGCGAGTTGAGCGGCGTCCGCAGCTCGTGGGACATGTTGGCCAGGAACTCGCTCTTGTAGCGCATGGAGACGGCGAGTTGCTCGGCACGCTCCTCCAGGACCTGCCGCGCCTCCTCGATCTCGGTGTTCTTGACCTCGATGTCGCGGTTCTGCTGGGCCAGCAGTTCGGCCTTCTCCTCCAGTTCGGCGTTGGACGCCTGCAGGGCCTTCTGCCGGTTCTCCAACTCGGCCGACCGCTCACGGAGTTGTTCGGTCAGCTCCTGCGACTGCTTCAGCAGGACCTCGGTCTTGGTGTTGACGGAGATGGTGTTGACGCTGGTCGCGATCATCTCGGCGATCTGGTTCAGGAAGTCCTTCTGGATCTGCGTGAACGGCGTGAAGGACGCGAGCTCGATGACGCCGAGCACCTTGCCCTCGAACAGCACCGGAAGCACGATCACCTGAGCGGGCGGAGCCTCGCCCAGCCCCGAGGAGATCTTCAGGTAACCGCTGGGCGCGTTCTCCACCAGGATCGTGCGCTTCTCCATGGCGGCCGTACCGATCAGTGCCTCGCCCGGCCGGAACGACGTCGGCATGGAGCCCATCGAGTAACCGTACGACCCGAGCATCCGCAGCTCGTAATGGTCCTCGCCCTCGGCGCTCAGATCCTTGCCGTCGACGAGCGGCATCGCCAGGAAGAACGCGCCGTGCTGCGCTGACACCACCGGCGTCAGCTCGCTCATGATGAGCGAGGCGACGTCCTCCAGGTCCCGGCGGCCCTGCATCAGCGCCGAGATACGGGCGAGGTTGCCCTTGAGCCAGTCCTGCTCCTTGTTGGCGATCGTGGTGTCGCGCAGGTTGGCGATCATCTTGTTGATGTAGTCCTGGAGCTCCTGGATCTCGCCGGCGGCGTCCACGTCCAGCTTCAGGTTGAGGTCACCCCGGGTCACCGCGGTGGCCGCGCGCGCGATGGCACGTACCTGCCGGGTGAGGTTCCCGGCCATCTCGTTCACCGACTCGGTCAGGTCCCGCCAGGTGCCGTCGACGTCACGCACGCGTGCCTGGCCGCCCAGCTGGCCTTCCGTACCCACCTCACGGGCGACCCGGGTGACCTCCTCCGCGAAGGACGACAGCTGGTCCACCATCGTGTTGATGGTGGTCTTCAGCTCCAGGATCTCGCCGCGCGCGTCGATGTCGATCTTCTTGGTCAGGTCGCCCTTGGCGATGGCGGTCGTGACCATGGCGATGTTGCGCACCTGTCCGGTCAGGTTGGACGCCATCTGGTTCACGGACTCGGTGAGGTCCTTCCACGTACCGGCCACGCCCGGCACGCGCGCCTGCCCGCCCAGGATGCCGTCCGTGCCCACCTCACGGGCCACCTTGGTGACCTGGTCGGCGAACGAGCTCAGCGTCTTCACCATGGTGTTGAAGGTGTCGGCGAGCTGCGCGACCTCACCGCGCGCCTCGATCGTCACGGTCCGCGTCAGGTCGCCGTTGGCGACGGCGGCCGCGACCTGGGAGATGTTCCGCACCTGCACGGTCAGGTTGTTGGCCATCAGGTTCACGTTGTCGCTGAGGTCCTTCCAGATGCCCGTGACACCGGGCACCCGCGCCTGACCGCCCAGCTGGCCCTCGGTACCCACCTCGCGGGCCACCCGGGTCACCTGCTCGGCGAAGGACGACAGCTGGTCCACCATCGTGTTGACGGTGGTGACGAGTTCGAGGATCTCGCCCTTCGCGTCGACCGTGATCTTCTTCGACAGGTCACCCTTGGCCACCGCGGTCGTGACCTCGGCGATGTTGCGCACCTGGATCGTCAGGTTGTTCGCCATGAAGTTCACGGACTGCGTGAGGTCCTTCCAGGTACCGGAGACCCCCTGCACCTCGGCCTGACCGCCGAGGATGCCCTCCGTGCCCACCTCGCGGGCCACCCGCGTCACCTGGTCGGCGAAGCTCGACAGCTGGTCCACCATCGTGTTGAGGGTGTTCTTCAGCTCCAGGATCTCCCCGCGGGCGTCCACGTCGATCTTCTGGGACAGGTCACCCCGGGCCACCGCGGTGGCCACCTGCGCGATGTTGCGCACCTGCGCGGTGAGGTTGCCCGCCATGCCGTTCACGGAGTCCGTCAGGTCGCGCCACACCCCGGCGACGCCGGGCACCTGCGCCTGACCGCCGAGCCGGCCCTCCGTGCCCACATCGCGGGCCACCCGGGTCACCTGGTCGGCGAAGGCGGACAGCTGGTCCACCATCGTGTTGATGGTGTTCTTCAGCTCCAGGATCTCCCCGCGGGCGTCGACGTCGATCTTCTGGGACAGGTCACCCCGGGCGACAGCCGTCGTGACCTGGGCGATCTGCCGCACCTGCGAGGTGAGGTTGCCCGCCATGAAATTGACGGAGTCGGTGAGTTCCTTCCAGGTGCCGCTCACACCCGGCACCACGGCCTGACCGCCGAGGCGGCCCTCGGTGCCCACGTCCCGGGCCATCCGCGTCACCTGGTCGGCGAAGGCCGAGAGCTGGTCCACCATCGTGTTGACGGTGTTCTTCAGCTGGAGCATCTCGCCGGACACATCCACGGTGACCTTCTGCGACAGGTCACCGTTGGCCACGGCCGTCGTCACCTGGGCGATGTTGCGCACCTGTCCGGTGAGGTTCCGGAACGCCGTGTTGACGGAGTCCGTCAGGTCCTTCCACGTACCGGCCGCGCCCGGCACCTGCGCCTGCCCGCCCAGCTCACCCTCGACACCGACCTCGCGTGCCACGCGCGTGACCTCCGCGCCGAAGGACGACAGCTGGTCGACCATCCCGTTGACGGTGTTCTTGAGCTCCAGCATCTCGCCGGCCACGTCCACGGTGACCTTCTGCGACAGGTCACCGTTGGCCACGGCCGTCGTCACCGCGGCGATGTCCCGCACCTGGGTGGTGAGGTTCCGGAAGACCGTGTTGACGGAGTCCGTCAGGTCCTTCCACGTACCCGCCGCACCCGGCACGTTGGCCTGCCCGCCGAGCCGCCCCTCGGCACCGACCTCGTTGGCCACGCGGGTGACCTCGTCCGCGAAGGTCCGCAGTGTCTCGGTCATCTGGTTGATCGTGTCGGCGAGCTGGGCGACCTCACCACGTGCCGAAACCGTCACCTTCTGCGACAGGTCGCCATTGGCGACCGCCGTCGTCACCTGCGCGATCCCGCGCACCTGGGCCGTCAGATTGCCGGCCATGAGGTTCACCGAATCGGTGAGGTCCTTCCACACACCCGCCACACCGGGGACCTGCGCCTGACCGCCCAGCTCGCCCTCGACACCCACCTCGCGCGCGACACGCGTCACCTCGGAGGAGAAGGACGACAGCTGGTCCACCATCGTGTTGACGGTGTTCTTCAGCTCCAGCATCTCGCCGGCCACATGAACCGTCACCTTGCGTGACAGATCGCCCTTGGCGACCGCCGTCGTCACGAGCGCGATGTCCCGGACCTGGGCCGTCAGCCGGTACGCCATCGTGTTGACGGACTCCGTGAGGTCCTTCCACGAACCGGACATGCCCCGCACCCGGGCCTGCCCGCCCAGCTTGCCCTCGGTGCCCACCTCACTGGCCACACGCGTGACCTCGTCGGTGAACGTCGACAGCTGGTCGACCAGATTGTTGACGGTCCGTCCGACCTTCAGGAACTCACCCCGCAACGGATGCCCGGTGCCGTCCGGCGCCTGCGTCCGCAGCTCCATACGGGGCGACAGATCGCCCTCCGCCACGGCCGACAGCACCCGGCTGACCTCGGAGACGGGCCGTACGAGATCGTCCACCAGCGCGTTCGAGGCGTCGACGGCGGCGGCCCAGGAACCCTCGGAGGCACCTGTTTCCAGCCGTTCCGTGAGCTTTCCGTCACGGCCCACCACGCGCCGTACACGCGACAACTCGCCCGTCAGATGCAGATTACGGTCGGCCACCTCGTTGAAGACCGCCGCGATCTCCGACATCACGCCGTCACCGGACACCGTGAGCCGCTTCCGGAAGTTCCCGTCCCGCATCGACACGAGAGCCGCCAGCAGTCGGTTCAGGGCAGCCGTGTCCACCGCGGTGGTCCCGTTGGCCGGTTTGCGCTTGTTGCTCAGGGACTGTCCGCCTTTCGCGCGCGTCTTACTGCTCCGCGTCGCTGCGCCAGACTCCACTGTGTCCCTCCCGCAGGGGTCGACCGTTACTGCTGTGGTCCGGTGCCCCCTGATCGGCGCACCGGATACTGCTGCGTAGTTCTGCCTACTACTGCGTATATTCAGCCAGGCATGACGAGCCACACCACGGGCTGCTGCCCGATTTACACGGAAGACACTCCGCCTGCCCGGACCTTCTCCAGAAGCTTGCCCAGTGTTTCACCCCGGCTGAACCAGGCCATAACAGTTCGGCAGCTTCGCACATCGTCCGCACACCCTTCGGGCGGAAACACAGCCGACCGGCATCCGCATGGACGGGGAAGGTAAGTAACCTTGCATGCGGCTGTCCAGCCGCGCCGGTCCGTCCGGCCTGGGCGGTGGCACGAGAACGAGCGGGCATCGGAGGGGCGGCCGCACACATGACCACCGGACTGATCCCTGGGGAGCAGCCCCCGGACCCCCGGCCGACGGGCGGTATGCCGCAGCAGCGGTACGAGCCGGTCGGCCACGGAGCCCTGCACACCGACAACCGGTTGAGGAGTTTAGTGATCACCGCGCGCGCGGCCGCCAGCTTCGATCCCGTCGGACGATCGGTCGCGAGCGCCCGCTCATTCGTCCGCGACACCCTTCAGGGCTGGGGCTTCGCCGACATCGTCGACGACGCGGTGGTCCTCACCAGCGAACTGGTCACCAACGCCGTGGTGCACGCGGGGACTTCTGCGGACGTCCTGTGTCTGCGCAGTGAAGAAGGCGTACGGATCGAGGTCGCCGACCGCTACCCCGAACGCGAGATCCCGCTCCAGGGCTCGCCGGTCAACATGGGCAGCCCCGACCGCGAGGGAGGCCGCGGCCTCCAGCTCTGCGCGGCACTGGCCGGACGCTGGGGCGTCGAGTACACGCCCACGCGCAAGCAGGTCTGGTTCCAACTCGACCTTCCCGGGCGCCCGGTGGGCACCCGCGCCGCCGGCCCGTCACTGCCCGCCGACCTCCTCCCGCTCGCCGACGGCCGCGTCCGCGTCGCGGTCGTCCAGATCGACCGCACCGGCGCCATCACCGCCTGGAGCGAGGACGCCGAGGAACTCTTCGGCTACGCCGCCGAACAGGTCACCGGCAAACCGCTGACCGACCTCGCCGCCTGGCCGCACACCCCGGGCACCGGCACCGGCATCGCGGAAGCACTCCAACTCTCGCGCTGGGAAGGCAGCTACGGCATCAGAGGCGCCAACGGCCGTGTCACCTCCGTCTACGCCTCCCATCTCCGCGTCCGCGACACGGCCGGCGAGCCCTCCACCGTGTGCCTGCTGGTACGGGACCACGAACGGGCCGTTCTGCAGACTCCGTTGCGCGTCCCCGCCTCCGACGCGAGCGCCGCCGACGGCCAGAACACCGACGCCTTCGAGGTGTTCATCGGCTCTCCCGCCCCGGACGACCTGGACGGGCTCCTCCAGCGCACGGTGGAACGCGCCCGAGACATGCTCGACGCCGACTCCGCCTTCCTGCTCCTGGCGACGGACGACGAAACGGAGTTGGAGGTCCGCGCCTCCACAGGCCTGCCGTCGGCCCGCCAGCGCTTCGCCCGCGTCCCCGTCGAAGCGGGCCCCGGCCGCTACGGCTCCGCGCGCATGCCGGCCGTCCACGACGACCTTACGGCCGTACCGGGTGCCGTCCCGCTGCTGAGCGGCACCGGCATGCGCTCCGTGGTCACCGTCCCGCTGAAGGTGGAGGGCCGCCTCACCGGCTCGCTCGGCGTGGCCGCCGAGTCCCCCGGCAGATACTCGAACGAGGAGGCCCTGCGCCTCCAGTTCGCCGCCGACCGCATCGCGTTGGCCGTCGAGTCCGCACGCCTCGGCGAACTGGAACGCCTGCGCCGAGGCTCGCTGAGCTTCCTGGTCGAGGCGTCCGACCTCCTCGCGGGCACCCTGGACCGCGACCAGACCCTGGCCCTGATGGCCCAGATGACGGTCCCGACCCTGGCCACCTGGTGCGCCGTCTACACCATCGCCGACCAGGCCTCGGAGCCGTACCTGTCCTACGTCCTGCACGAGGACGAGGAACTCATCGACGGCATCAAGTCCTTGTTGTCGAAGGTCCCGCCGCCGGACCCGGTACCGACCCCCGGTGCCCGTGTCTGGCCGGCCCCCGGCGAGGCGGCCCACCAGGCGGCCCTGCGCAGCTCCATGCGCAGCCTCGGCCTGAGCGGCGGCCCCGCCCACCAGGTCTCGTCGGCCATCGGCCCCACTCTCGCGACGGCATCGGCGGTGGGCGGCGAGACGGTCGTCCTGCCCTTGGTCGCCCGCAACCGGGTCATCGGCATGCTGACCCTCGGCAAGCCGACCGACGAACACTTCCGCCAGGAAATCCTGGAACTGGCCGAGGACTTGTCCCGCCGAGCGGCCCTCGCCCTGGACAACGCCCGGCTCTACTCCGAGCGCACGGCCATCAGCCAGTCCCTCCAGCGCAGCCTCCTGCCGCCCGAGCTCCCGGTGATCACGGGCGTCGAGGTCGAGGTCATCTACCGCGCGGCCGGCGAAGGCAACGAGGTCGGCGGCGACTTCTACGACGTCTTCCCCATCCGCGACGGCGCGTACGGCTTCGCCATCGGCGACGTCTGCGGCACGGGTCCGAACGCGGCGGCCGTCACAGGCCTCGCCCGCCACGCCCTCAGGCTCCTGGCCAGAGAGGGCCTCAGCGGTCCGGCGGTCCTGGAGCGCCTCAACTCCGCGATCCTCGACGAAGGCGCACGCAGCCGCTTCCTCACGCTCCTTTACGGCGAGTTGTGGCCCCAGGAGGACGGCAGCGCGGAGCTGAAGGTCGTCTGCGCCGGCCACCCGCTCCCGCTCCGCCTCCGCCAGGACGGCACGGTCGAACCGGCGGCCGAGCCCCAGCCGCTCCTGGGCGTCATGGAGGACCTGGAGCTGTTCGAGGAGACGGTCACCCTCGACCCGGGCGACGTCCTCCTCTGCGTCACGGACGGCGTCACGGAACGCCGTGAAGGCACCCGCATGTTGGGCGACGACGGCCTCACCGACGTCCTCAAGACCTGCACCGGTCTGACGGCGGGCGCGGTCGCGGCGCGCATCATGCGCGCGGTGGAACGCTTCGCGTCGGACGCCCCGTCCGACGACATGGCGATCCTGGCGATGCGAGTGCCGGGCCTCCACAAGGACTGAGGAAGGACATGCGAAAGGCCCCGCCCGTTCGGGCGAGGCCTTTCTGCTGGAGCCCCCAAACGGAATCGAACCGTTGACCTTCTCCTTACCATGGAGACGCTCTGCCGACTGAGCTATAGGGGCCTGTCACCTTTTCGAGGTTCCCTCGCGGCAACGGAATAGATCATACCCCGAACAGACTCGTGCCCCCAACCACGAACATCAGAAGGCAGGCTGCAGCAGTCCGCCGAGCGCATTGCACGCGCCCACGATCCGCTGCATGTCCCGCTTGGTCAAAGAGGCGTTCACGGGGAGCGCAAGAGTTTCGTCGGCCGCCCTTTCGGTCTCCGGCAGGGACAGGCACCGCCGGAACTCCGGCAGCCGGTGCACGGGAGTCTTCGCCGGCACCCGGCAGTCAACTCCCCTCGCCCGCAAGGCCCGGGCGAACGCATCCCGGTCCGGCCGTCCGTTCCCCGGCACGCGCACGACGTACTGCTGATACGTGTGCCCGTCACCGCCGTCGGGAGTGAGCACACCGCGCAGCCTCGCATCGAGATAGGCGGCGCGCTGCCGGCGCTGGGCTATCTCGTCGTACGGCGCCTCGGACTCCCCGTGCTGCAGCACCAGAAGCCCGTGCCGCTGCCCGACCCCGTGCAGCCGCCCGAGATCGGCCGGCCGGCCGAAGCGGTGTACGGCAACGACGGCCACCGTCCGGGTAGTTATGGAGGCCTCGACCGCGGACGCGTCGAGGCAGTACGTCGCCGGATCTATCTCGGCGAACACCGGAAGCCCACCGGCCAGGACCACGGCCTCGGCGACTTCCACGTTCCCGAAGGCCGGTACGACGACCTCGTCACCGACACCCACTCCGGCGGCTCTGAGCATTGCAGCAGTACCCATGCTGTGGATGCTGGATGCGGAACGTGAACGTCAGGTGACGCATGACAAAAAAGGGTTGGACCCCGAACCGAAGTTCAGGATCCAACCCTTTGAAAATTGTTCGGCGGTGTCCTACTCTCCCACAGGGTCCCCCCTGCAGTACCATCGGCGCTGTAAGGCTTAGCTTCCGGGTTCGGAATGTAACCGGGC
>NZ_JBVIVK010000024.1:0-99792 GCF_055595715.1 Streptomyces sp. NPDC040410 | reverse complement strand
GCTGGTGTTTCCGGTGCTGTTGGGGCGGCCGGTGGTGGTGCTGGTGTTTCCGGTGCTGTTGGGGCGGCCGGTGGTGGTGCTGGTGTTTCCGGTGCCGTTGGGGCGGCCGGTGGTGGTGCTGGTGTTTCCGTTGGGCCGGCCGGTGGTGGTGCTGCCGTCCCCGTTGTCGGTGGGCCGGCCGGTGCTCATGCCGTTGCCGTTGCTGGGGCGGCCGTTGCCCTGGTTGCCGCTGCCCCAGTCGCCGTCCGCGGCGGCGGGGGTGACCGCTGCCGCGGTGACGAGGGCGCCGGCGGCGGTCGCTATGGCGAGGCGGCGGGCGAGGGAGGAGCGCAGGGGCATGGGGGGTACCTCCATAAAGGGGCGAAAGGGTCCAAGTTGACCAATCGCCACACTAGGAGTGATCGCCGGGTGCCGCCCGTCACACTGCGCCATCGGGGAAGACGGGCCCGCCGGGCCTCCCCTGAGGCAGCGTCAGCGTGGCGCACGCCCCGCCGTCCGTCGCGTTCCCGAACTCCAGCCGCGCGCCCAGCACCTCCGCCTGGCCGAGCGCGATCGTCAGCCCGAGCCCGTGCCCCTTCGTCCCGCCCTCCGTGCGGAACCGCTGCGGCCCGTGCTCGACGAGGTAACCCGGATAGCCGTCCCCGTGGTCCCGCACGGTGACGACCGGCCCGTCCACGGTCAGTTCCACCGGCGCCCGCCCGTGCCGGTGCGCGTTCGCGACCAGATTGCCGAGCACCCGCTCCAGGCGCCGCCGGTCCGTCTCCACCCGGGCGTCCCGTACGACCCTGACCTCGGTGGCGGTCCCCGACGCCCGCACCACCCGTTCGGCCAGCGCCGCCAGCGCCTCCGTGTCCAGCTCCAGCCGCTCCCGACCGGTGTCGAGGCGGGAGATCTCCAGCAGGTCCTCGGTGAGCGTGCGCAGCGCGGCCACCCGGTCGCGCACCAGCTCGGTCGGGCGGCCCGCCGGCAGAAGTTCGGCCGCAGCGTGCAGCCCGGTCAGCGGGGTACGCAGCTCGTGCGCCACATCCGCCGTGAACCGCTGCTCGCTCAGCAGCTTGCTCTGCAGCGACGCCGCCATGGTGTCCAGCGCGGCGGCAACCGCGGCGACCTCGTCCTGCGGGCGCGCCGGCTGCTTCGTACGGGGGTCGTCGACGCGCGCGTCCAGGTCACCCGCGCTGATCCGCCGGGCCACCTGCGCCGTCGCGTGCAGCCGCCGCGTCACCCGGGTCACCGCGAGCGCGCCGACCAGCAGCGTCGCCCCGATCGCCAGCGCCGACGACCACACGATCGCCCGGTCGAGCCCGTCGATCGTGCGCTTGCCCTGCGAGTAGTCGACCTCGACGGCAAGGGTGCGCCCGCCGTCCACCGGACCAGCCGCCCACATCGTCGGGCGCCCGCGGTACTCGCCGACCATCGTGCCGCGCTCCCCGCCCGCGGCCAGCCTCCGCAGCGCCGCCGGCAGGCCCGGCGGGTCGACACCGGTGCCCGGCAGGAGCGTGTCCCCGGCCTCGTATGCCGCCGTCGCCTCCGTGAGGCGGGACAGGGCGAGCTCGCGGGCCTGGCCGACCGTCTGGTCCGCCACCGAGACGTGCACGAGGACTCCGAGCAGGGCGGCGAGCGCGCAGCACATCACGGTGATGAAGGCCGCGGACTTGGTGCCGAGCGTTCCGGCCCAGCGGGGGAGTCTCATTGCGCGCTCGCGGCAGGGGATGCCGGCCGGGACGCGGACGGGCGCTTCGAGCGCTTCGCATGCTTTCCGTGCCCCGTGCGCAGCATCTCGTCGTGCGTGAGCAGCATGACGTGCTGGTCCGGGTCCCAGGTCCACTGGAAGCGGTACTCGTAGTCCGCGATGTCGGACGGGGAACGGATGATCACGGACCGCCCAGCCAGCTCGACCCCGGTCACGGCGTCGTCGTTGGACATGACCTGGACCAGCCTGCCCGCCTGGACCGTGTAGACGCGCACGGCCGTCTGGTTGCCGGGCAGCAGCCGGAACCCCAGCGTCAGGTCGTCGTGCCCGTCGCCGGTGAGGTCGCGGTAGTACGCCTTGAGGACCGGGCACCTCCCGCCCGCACCCGTACCCGTACCCGTATGCGTGCCCGTCCTGCGGCAGGCGGCCATCCTGCGGGCCGTCTCGTGGTACGGCGCCTTCGTGCCCGTGTACGAGTCCGGGTGCTGGAAGATCTCCGTGCGCACGACGGCCGCCGGATCCACCTTGTGGATGTTGTCGCCGGGAACCGTGATGCCCCGCATGAGCTCGGCCTCGCCGTCGTCGTAGTCCCAGGCGGGACTGGAGGCGGGCGCCAGATCCGGCCACAGCTTGTCCGGGCTGATCGCGGTCGGGGTAGCCCCCGCCGCCCGCAGCCCGCCGGCGTCTCCGCAGCCGACGGCGGTCGCCACCAGGAGGGCGACGAGGGCGGCGGTGCGGGCGGAACGACGGGCGGGCACTGTGCTCCAGGGCTCAAGGCAGGGCAGGGTGTCGGGGCATGGCCGACGGCCCCGTACACCCTATTCGCACGCAAGTCCTCTTGCGTCGGCAGTGACGACCATCCGCTACGTCGCCACTCCGCAACCCCGCCACCCCGCTCCCCGCTACTCCGACACCCCGCTACTCCGTTATTCCGCGAGCTCCTCCAGCAGCCGGGCCGTCGGCAGCCCCGCCTGCAGGTACTCGACGAAGAGCTCGTTGTGCAGCGCCCACGGCGAGCGACGGGACCGTATGAGCCGTATCGCCTCGTCGGCGGAATGCCCCAGACGGACCAGCGCGTGCGCGACGACCAGGCCCGAGCGGTTGTAGCCGTGGTAACAGCGGACGAGGACCTTCCGGCCCCCGCCCAGCGCCTCGCACGCGGCCTGTGCCAGGCGGATCACGCCCGCGAGCTGCGTCCCGTCCAGCGGCCCGTCGGGAATGGGCCACACATGGTGCTCGACACCCGGCTCGGGCCCGTGTCCCGGCAGCCTCAGCAGGGTCTGCACAAGATCGAACTGGTCCCGCACGACGGCGAACTCGAGCTGTCCCGAGAGCCCTTTGAACTCGTGCCCGCCCATCCACAGACCGGGCACGACTTCATTCCACGGGCTGTCCGGAGCCGGTACGTCGGGTTGCTTCCTGCGTGTCCGCAACGGCGCCTCCCCAAGCCCCTGCCCCAGCCAACTATCCCCAAAGGTAACCGGCTTCTTGCCCTGCGGCACCCCGTCTGTTCCCATGGTCAAGGGGTGATGGTGCATGAGCGGACTGCGCGTCATTCCGACCTGGCGAGACGGTCAGGAGCGGCTTTACGTCTGCCTCACGGACGGCAGGAACATCGCCTGGTACGACCGTGAGGCGGCTCGGGTCAACCTGCTCAGCGAGGACCGCAGAGACGACGTCCTCGAAGCCCTGGGCCCCTTCATCACGGGCCCGGTGGCAGTGGGCCCGCCGCCGGTCCCGACCCCGGCGGAGCTGGCCCGCCTCTCCCTCCACCCGGACGACGACCTTGCGCCCAACCGCCCGGGCGAGGCGCTCCAGGTGGCCCTGGACCGGGACCCGGGCCCGCCGCACCGCCTGCGCCCCGACCCGCGCCGCAGGGCGCTGGCCGCCGAACAGGCGGTGGGGGAGGCCCTGGACCGGCTGGACGGGGCGGGCTGGCACACCCTCCACTCCATCCCGCTGCCCGGCGGGGACCGCGTCCACCACCTGGTGATCGGGCCCGGCGGCCTGTTCGCCGTCCACACGCTGTACGCCCGCAAGACCAGGGTCACGATCGTCGACCCCATGGTCACGCTGGGCCGACACGAACCGCGCGCGCTGCTGCGCCGCGTCCGCGCCGACGCCGACCGCGCGTCCTACGCCCTGACGGCCGAGGTCCACCCGGTCCTCGCCCTTGCCGGCCCCGCGGACGTCGCGATCACCGCCCCGCTCCGCGAGGTCCGCGTCCTGACGGACCAGGAGATCGCGAGTCTGGCCCGGCTGGGCGGAATGCTCAAGCCGGCGGATGTGGAGTCGCTGCACGCGATGGCACGGGACCGGCACACATGGACACGGGTGTGAACCGGTCAGCCTGCTGAACGGGGCGGCGTTGCCCGCCTGCTCACCACCGGCGCCCACGTCCAGCGTGTGCTGCCGGGATCAGCGCCCGGGGGCAGCGCCTGAGCCCGGTCACGGCAGCGGGCCCGCGCGGTCCGCGTCGAGCAGCGGCGCCAGCAGATCGCCGTAGTCCTGCAGGCGAGGCGCGAGGTCCTGCGCCCGGAACACCAGCTGCCCGGGCGCCCCGCACTCCTCGACCTCGCTCCACGTCACCGGCGCCGACACCAGCGGCTCCGCTCGCGCCCGCAGCGTGTAGGGCGTGGCCGTGGTCTTCCGGGCGGCGTTCTGGCTCCAGTCGACGAAGACCTTCCCGGGCCGCAGGCTCCGCGTCATCCGGTGCACGACGAGCCGCGGCATGGCCTTCTCGGCCTCGACGGCGAGCTCCTTGGCGTACTCGGTGGCCTGCTCGGACGGCCTCGGCCGCAGAGCTGCCAGCAGATGCAGCCCTTTCGACCCGGATGTCTTGGCGTACGCCTCGATCCCGTCCGCCGCCAGCCGATCCCTGAGCCACAGGGCGACCTCGCAGCACTCGACGACCGTGGCGGGCGGGCCGGGGTCGAGGTCGAAGACGAGCCGGTCGGCCTGGCCGGGCGCGCCGATGACCCACTGGGGCGTGTGGAACTCGGTGACGAGGTTCGCGGCCCAGACGAGGCTGGCCAGGTCCTGCACCAGCACCATCCGGGCCGGGCCCTCGGACCGGGGCACGTCTGCGGTGGTGACCCAGTCGGGCGTACCCGGAGGCACGTTCTTGGCGAAGAAGAGCTGGCCCTCGGGCCCGTCCGGATAGCGCAGGAAGGACAGGGGCCGGTCACGCAGATGGGGCAGCAGGGCGTCGGCCGTGGTCGCGTAGTAGTGCAGCACCTCGCCCTTGGTGAAGCCCGTGGCGGGATACAGCACCTTCCCCAGATTGCTGAGTGCGACCCGCCGCCCCTCCACCTCTGTGATCGGCGTCATACGATAAGAATCCCAAATATTCCGCCCGAAGTGATCGAAATAGCCTCAAACCGTTCGAAAGGGTGCTGCACGTGCGATCCATCTGGAACGGCGCCATCTCGTTCGGCCTGGTCAGCATCCCGATCAAGCTGGTGAACGCCACCGAGAGCCACTCGATCTCCTTCCGCCAGATCCACATGGAGGACGGCGGCCGCGTCCGCTACCGCAAGTTCTGCGAACTGGAGGACCGAGAGGTCAGCGGGGCGGAGATCGGCAAGGGCTACGAGGACGCGGACGGCTCGATCATCCCGGTCACGGACGAGGACCTCGCCCACCTGCCGCTCCCGACGGCGAAGACGATCGAGATCGTGGCCTTCGTGCCGTCCGACCGGATCGACCCGCTCCAGATGGACGCCGCGTACTACCTGGCGGCGGGCGGCGCCCCGGCCGCAAAGCCGTACACGCTGCTGCGGGAGGCACTCAAGCGCAGCAACAAGGTGGCGATCGCGAAGTTCGCCCTACGGGGCCGGGAACGCCTCGGCATGCTCCGGGTGGTGGAGGACGCCATCACCATGCACGGCCTCCTGTGGCCGGACGAGGTCCGCACCCCCGAGGGCGTCGCCCCCGACACCAAGGTCACCGTCAACGAGAAGGAACTCGACCTCGCGGACGCACTGATGGACACCCTCGGCGAGGTGGACCTGGAGGACCTGCACGACGAGTACCGCGAGGCCCTCGAAGAGGTCATCGCCGCGAAGGCCACAGGCGAGGCGCTGCCGGAGACACCGCAACCGGCAAGGTCCGGCAAGGTGCTGGACCTGATGGCCGCACTGGAGAAGAGCGTGCGCGAGGCGAAGGTGTCCCGGGGCGAGGAGCCGCCGTCCGAGGAGGCGGAGGTCAGACACCTCCGGCAGCGCAAGGCGGCGCGGGCGGCACCGAAGCAGACGACGGGCAAGAAGTCGACGACGACGGCGAAGAAGACGGCGGCGTCGGCCAAGAAGTCGACGTCCAAGACGGCGGCATCAGGCACGAAGAAGACGGCGGCGACGAAGAGCACGGCAAAGAAAACGCCCGCCAAGGAAACGACGCCGAAGAAGACCACCGCAAAGAAGACCACCGCTAAGAAGACCACCGCAAAAAAGACGGCGTCCCGCAAACGGACGGCGTGACTGTGCCACTGCGTGACTGCGCCGGTGCGTGACCGCGCGACCCGCGCACCGCGTGACCTGCGCACCGCGTGACCTGCGCACCGCGTGGCGCCTGCTTCGCAGCCGCAGGTCCCGTCAGCGGTACCGGGGTGGGTCAGTCAATGACCTTGGCGGCCTCGATGATCACGGGCTGGGTGGGCACGTCCTGGAAACCACGACTGCTGCCGGTCCGCACCTGCTTGATCTGGTCGACGACGTCCTGCCCCTCGACGACCCGCCCGAAGACGGCGTAACCCCAGCCGCTCGGGTTCTTCGCCGTGTAGTTGAGGAACTCGTTGTCCGAGACGTTGATGAAGAACTGCGCGGTGGCCGAGTGCGGATCGTTGGTCCGCGCCATCGCCACGGTGTAGGCGTTGTTCTTCAGCCCGTTGTCGGCCTCGTTGGTGACGGGCGCCAGAGTCGGCTTCTGCGCCATCTCCGCGGTGAACCCACCGCCCTGGACCATGAACCCGTTGATCACCCGGTGAAAGATCGTCCCGTCGTAATGCCCATTGCCGACATACGTCAGGAAGTTCTCGACGGTCTTGGGCGCCTCGGCGTCATTGAGCTCAAGAACGATACGGCCGTGATTGGTGGTCAGCTCGACCCTGGACATGAAATTCGTCCCTTTCTGACGGGGCTTGGCCGCAGCATCTTGTCACACGACGTCAGACGCCCTCCTCCAAAGCCCCGATGGTCTCCCCACACGACGCACCCTCGGACGCCGATGGAACATCACGAGCCCGATCCCTCGCGCCCTCGTCAGATGCCGAACTCATGGGTGGACAGGCCGAGCACCGAGCACGCCTCGCGCAGGATCTGCTCCTCGGCCGGCGCGACGAATCCGTCTGCGCCCGCGACGACGAAGCCGGTCTGCACGACCGCCCTGGCCTCCGTCGGCTTCTTCGCAGCCTTGGCGATCTCCTGCAGAGCCTCGGCCTTGGCCTGCTGGAAGTTGAGCGCCAGCTGGTCGACGTGCTTGTTGAAACGCTGCCGCAGCTGGTCGGGGGGGAAGTTCTGCAGGACGTCGTTGTGCAGGATCAGCGACTCCACATGCTGCCGCTCGGCCGGGTCGACGTGCCCGTCAGCGGCGGCGACCAGAGCGCACATGGCCATGCTGGCGTCGCGGTAGGCGCCGCTTTTCAGCTCCGCCTTGAGGGAGGTGAGCTGGGACTTGACCGTGTTCACCAGCTGGGCCCGCGATCCCCCGGCGGACCCTGCACCCGGCCGCCCGTGTCCGCCGGAGCCCCGCGTTCCCTGTGCCTGCTGTTGCAGACCCCTGGCCTGGTCCTTGATCCGATCCCACATCGCCATCCGTGCCACCTCAGCTACAGCCCATGTTGTTCGGTCGTCCGCGTGCGTTCCGCGTGTCCTCCTGCCAACTCCTCCCAGCCCTCCGAAGTTCCAGAGCCGGCAGGCCGCTGTCCCGTGCGCGGGCCGTGCGTGTCTTCCTGGCTCGATCCTGATCTCCGAAGCACGGCGGCAGGCGACGAACGTGGGCACGAGCCGGGCGGGCATCTGACGTCAGATTTCTTGACAGAGACGCGTGTCCCGCAGTGGGCGGTGAGGACCTCCGGGTCTGACGTGAGCACGGAGACCGGTCCCTGGGACGGCGAGGGCAGTGGCGCTTCGCCGCTGTCCACAGACAGTCCGGCAAGGGTGATCTTTGGAACTCGGTGTTTCGAGGGTGTCGGGCGGCTGCGGATTGCGGTCGCCGCCCGCCCTCGCTGCCGTCATCACCGTGGCTCGTGGTGGCGAGCTGGCCACCGCTTGAGGAGTTCGATCGCTCATCGTCGCATCACTCGTCCGACTGCTTCTGAATGCGCATCACGCGCATGGTGCTCAGAATTTGATCGACGATGTTTTCTGTCTCCTTCATAGGGGTGAAAGACCATGCCGATGTATGTCTCGTTGCTGAACTGGACCGATCAGGGGATCCGGGGCTACAAGGACACCCCGCAGCGCGCCGAGGCCTTCGCCGCGGCGGCACAGAAGCTGGGGGTGAAGGTCCTGAACCTCTACTGGACCGTCGGTCCGTACGACATCGTGGCCGTCGTGGAGGCGCCGGACGACGAGACCGCCACTGCGGTGCTCTTGCAGGTCGCCGGGCTGGGCAACGTCCGTTCCACCACCCTGCGGGCCTTCGGCCGGGAGGAGATGGACCGCATCATCGCCAAAGCCACTGGCTGAGTCCTTTCGGATCGAGGACCCGTTTCGCGAATACGAGTGACCCGCCCAGGGGCGGGACGCTCCGCAGCCCGTGGACCTGTCCCTGGGCTTCGCCATGCCGCGGCGACCTGCGCCGATGACCGGCTTTCCTGTCCACGAATAGTCCACGGACGCCGACATACGGCGGCCCAGAGTGGCATACGCCTGCACATACGCGAAGACCCCGTCCTCAGCAAAAGCGCTGACGGCGGGGTCTTTGGGCACCTCATGCAGGGTGCCCCCGGCAGGATTCGAACCTGCGCACACGGCTCCGGAGGCCGTTGCTCTATCCCCTGAGCTACGGGGGCGTGTCGGTCGCTGTTCGCGGCGACGGGTAGAACCCTACCAGCTCCTTCGGGGTGTCCATGAACGGGTTTTACGTGTCCCGGACGCCTTTGGCGAGGGGGCGTGGCGAGGTGGCGGGGCTCGCGGGATGGTGGCTCGCGTCCGTGCGGGGCGGGGTCGCCCTGACGGCGTGGAAGTGGGGAAAACCCGGACGCGGTGGCCGGTCTGGACCTACTCTCGAGTTGTGCCGGGCGCGTCGGGTCGGGTGCTTGTTGTGGACGACAACAAGGTCATCCGGCAGTTGATCAGGGTCAATCTCGAGCTTGAGGGTCTCGAGGTCGTGACCGCGGCTGATGGTGCCGAGTGTCTGGATGTTGTTCATCAGGTGCGACCCGATGTGGTCACCCTGGATGTTGTTATGCCCCGGTTGGACGGGCTCAGGACCGCGGCGCGGCTGCGCGCCGATCCGCGGACCCGTCATCTGCCTCTTGCCATTGTCAGCGCCTGTACGCAGTTCGAGGTCGAGAGCGGACTCGATGTCGGCGTCGACGCCTTCCTCGCCAAGCCCTTCGAGCCCGCCGAACTCGTACAGCTCGTACGGCAGTTGATCGCGGGGAAGCAGGGGAGGGGGAGTGGTGGGGGTGACACCCCCTTTGGAGGCGCCTTCGAAGTCCGGGGGACCGAACAGGCTCAGCGGGCCGGTCACGCCGGCATCTGACCGACGCGTCGTGGCGCCCTGCTGATCGCGCCGCTGATCAATCCCTTACCGTCGGCGGCTGGCCAATCGCCCGGTGTCGCCGATCACCCCTACTTCGTCCACATCCCGGAACCCCGGTAAACCGGCTCGCACACCCACCCCCCTCCTCCCCTACGCTTGTCCCGTGACCCCCGTCGAGCTCTCCCGCACCGTGCTGCGCGCGGTACGTCGCGCTGTGGACGACGGAGAGCTGAGCGTGAGCGTGCCCGCACGGGCCGTTGTCACGCCACCCGGGCCCGGTGGCTGTGGTGACTACGCCACCAACATCGCCCTTCAGCTCGCCCGGCCGGCCGGGCAGCCGCCCCTGCGCGTGGCCGAGGTTCTGCGGCCGCATCTGCTCGGCGCCCACGGAATCACCGACGTCGTCGTCACCGGGCCGGGGTTCATCAACATCAGCCTCCAGCGGACCGCCGACGCCGCCCTCGTCGAGGAGATCCTTCGGCGCGGTCCTCGGTACGGGTTCGTCGACGCGCCGACCGGGCAGCTCTGGCAGCTCCACGCCGCTCACGACGTGCGTGCCGTCGTCGTCGCCGACGCCACCGCCCGGATCCTCCGTTCGCAGGGTGCCCTCGTCCGGATCACGTGCGAAGCGCGGCCCGAGCCGGAGTGGACCGACGTCCTCGGCGTCGCCGTCGACGCGTACGGTGCTCCCGAAGCGCCCGCACCCCTCGACGCGTACGGTGCTCCCGAAGCGCCCGCACCCCTCAACGCGTACGGTGCTCCCCAAGCGCCCGTGCCCCCCGACGCGTACGGTGCTCCGGAAGCGCCCGCGCCCCTCGACGCGTACGGTGCTCCCCAAGCGCCCGCACCCCTCGACGTCGACATCCGTCCCGTTCCCGTCCCGGCTTCCGCCGACCCCCTGCGCCTCGGCCGGGACGCCGGCCGCTGGGCCCTGCTTCTCCCCGCCGCCCACGACCGGGCACGGATCACGGACGATCACCTCGTCCAGCGCGAGGGCAACCCCCTCTTCCGCGTTCGTTACGCCCATGCACGCACCCGGGCCCTGAGCGGTAACGCCGCCGACCTCGGCTTCGGCGCGGAGCCCGGGCCCGTAGGCGTGGACAGTACGGGTCCTCTCCTCACCGTCCTTGCCGACCACCCCCGCATCCTCGGTACCGCGGCGACGCACCGCACCCCCGACCGCCTGGCCCGGCACCTCGTCACCGTCGCCGATGCCGTGTTCCCTCTCCTCCCCTCCGTCCTGCCGCGCGGCGGGGAGAAACCCTCGGCCGCCCACCGTGCCCGGCTCGCCCTTGCCGAAGCCGCCGGGACGGTGCTGGCCGGCGGCCTGACCCTGCTCGGTATAGACGCACCCGACCACCTCTGATCAGAGACTCCGACAAGACACCCCCGTCGCCAGAGACTCTGACGCGAGACACAGAGAGCCACCGGAAGAAGAAATGAGCCGTTCCGCACACCCCGCCGGGCCCCGTCACGCCGACGTCCTCCCCGAGGGCCACTACTCCGCCCCGCCCGCCGACCTCAACGCCCTCGACCCCAAGGTGTGGGCCCAGACCGTCGGCCGTAACGCCGACGGCGTCGTCACCGTCGGCGGAATCGACGTCAAGAACCTCGCCGAGCAGCACGGCACCCCCGCCTACGTCGTCGACGAGGCCGATTTCCGTGCCCGGGCACGGGCGTGGCGTACCGCCTTCGGGCAGGACGCCGACGTCTTCTACGCGGGCAAGGCGTTCCTCTCCCGTGCCGTCGTGCGCTGGCTGCACGAAGAAGGGCTCAATCTCGACGTCTGCTCCGGCGGCGAGCTCGCCACGGCCCTCTCCGCGGGGATGCCTTCCGACCGCATCGCCTTCCACGGCAACAACAAGTCCCCGGAGGAGATCGAACGGGCCATCCGCGCCGGTGTCGGGCGGATCGTCCTCGACTCCTTCCAGGAGATCGTCCGCGTGGCGCACATCGCGTCGTCCCTGGGGAAGCGGCAGCGGGTCCAGATCCGTATCACGGTCGGCGTCGAGGCCCACACCCACGAGTTCATCGCGACCGCCCACGAGGACCAGAAGTTCGGCATCCCGCTCGCCGGCGGGCAGGCCGCGGAGGCCGTGCGGCGCGCGCTTCAGCTCGACGGGCTCGAGCTGATCGGGATTCACTCCCACATCGGGTCGCAGATCTTCGACATGTCCGGCTTCGAGGTCGCCGCCCACCGCGTCGTCGGACTCCTCAGGGAGATCCGCGACGAGCACGGTGTCGAGCTGCCCGAGATCGACCTCGGGGGTGGGCTCGGTATCGCGTACACCAGCGGCGACGACCCGCGCGAGCCTCACGAGATCGCCAAGGCGCTCACCGACATCGTCAACCGCGAGTGTGAGGTGGCCCGGCTCCGTACGCCCCGTATCTCCGTCGAGCCGGGGCGTGCCATCGTCGGTCCGACCGCCTTCACGCTCTACGAGGTCGGCACCGTCAAGCCCCTCGACGGGCTGCGTACCTACGTCTCCGTCGACGGCGGCATGTCCGACAACATCCGGACCGCGCTGTACGACGCCGAGTACAGCGTCGCCCTCGTCTCCCGTACCTCCGACGCCGAGCCCATGCTGGCTCGCGTCGTGGGCAAGCACTGTGAGAGTGGCGACATCGTCGTGAAGGACGCATTCCTGCCCGCGGATCTGGCACCCGGTGACCTCATCGCCGTACCCGCCACGGGTGCGTACTGCCGGTCCATGGCCAGCAATTACAACCACGTCCTCCGCCCGCCCGTCGTGGCGGTCAAGGACGGTGAGGCGAGGGTGATCGTCCGGCGGGAGACCGAAGAGGACCTTCTGCGGCTCGATGTCGGGTGAGCCACCCAGAGAAGCACACGGAAAGGAAAGGGCGGAAAGATCTCCTGTCTTCCGCCCCCGTACAAATGAAATAGATATCTCACAATCCGGACGAGGCATAGAAACTCCCGTCCGGTGAGTGAAACTGGTCCAACCGATGACGGTATGAGGAAACGAGGTCGGATGATGCGTACGCGTCCGCTGAAGGTGGCGCTGCTGGGCTGTGGAGTGGTCGGCTCAGAGGTGGCGCGCATCATGACGACGCACGCCGACGACCTCGCCGCCAGGATCGGGGCCCCCGTGGAGCTGGCGGGCGTGGCCGTCCGCCGGCCCTCCAAGGTCAGGGACGGTATCGACCCGAGCCTGGTCACCACCGACGCCACCGCCCTCGTCAAACGCGGCGACCTCGACGTCGTCGTCGAGGTCATCGGCGGAATCGAGCCCGCCCGCACCCTCATCACCACGGCGTTCGAGCACGGCGCCTCGGTCGTCTCCGCGAACAAGGCCCTCCTCGCCCAGGACGGGGCCGCTCTGCACGCCGCCGCCGAGGAGCACGACAAGGACCTCTACTACGAGGCCGCCGTCGCCGGAGCCATCCCGCTGATCCGGCCGCTGCGCGAGTCCCTCGCCGGTGACAAGGTCAACCGGGTGCTCGGCATCGTCAACGGCACCACCAACTTCATCCTCGACAAGATGGACTCCACGGGCGCCGGGTATCAGGAGGCCCTCGACGAGGCCACCGCCCTCGGGTACGCCGAGGCCGACCCCACCGCCGACGTCGAAGGATTCGACGCCGCCGCCAAGGCCGCCATCCTCGCCGGTATCGCCTTCCACACGCGCGTGCGCCTCGACGACGTCTACCGCGAGGGCATGACCGAGGTCACCGCCGCCGACTTCGCCTCGGCCAAGGAGATGGGCTGCACCATCAAGCTCCTCGCCATCTGCGAGCGGGCGGAGGACGGTGGGTCCGTCACCGCGCGCGTGCATCCGGCCATGATCCCGCTCACGCACCCCCTCGCCTCCGTGCGGGGCGCGTACAACGCCGTGTTCGTCGAGTCCGACGCCTCCGGGCAGCTCATGTTCTACGGGCCCGGTGCCGGGGGTGCGCCCACCGCGTCCGCCGTGCTCGGGGACATCGTCGCCGTGTGCCGCAACCGGCTCAGCAACACGACCGGGCCGGGCGAGTCCTCGTACGCCGCCCTGCCGGTGTCGGGGATGGGTGACGTCGTCACCCGCTACCACATCAGCCTTGACGTCGCCGACAAACCGGGTGTTCTCGCCCAGGTCGCCACCGTGTTCGCCGAGCACGGTGTCTCGATCGATACGGTTCGGCAGCAGGGCAAGGACGGCGAGGCCTCCCTCGTCGTCGTCACCCACCGTGCGTCCGACGCCTCCCTCACCGGGACCGTCGAGGCGCTGCGCAGCCTCGACACCGTGCGGGGTGTCGCCAGCATCATGCGGGTTGAAGGAGAGTAACCAGCAATGACCCACCAGTGGCGCGGAATCATCGAGGAGTACCGGGACAGGCTGCCGGTCACCGACAGCACGCCGGTCGTGACACTCCGTGAGGGTGGCACGCCCCTCGTGCCCGCGCAGGTGCTCTCCGAGCGCACCGGCTGCGAGGTCCACCTGAAGGTGGAGGGCGCAAATCCCACCGGGTCCTTCAAGGACCGCGGCATGACCATGGCCATCACGCGGGCCAAGGAGGAGGGCGCGAAGGCTGTGATCTGCGCCTCCACCGGCAACACGTCGGCCTCCGCCGCCGCGTACGCGGTACGTGCGGGGATGGTTTCGGCCGTTCTCGTTCCGCAGGGGAAGATCGCGCTCGGCAAGATGGGGCAGGCGCTCGTCCACGGCGCCAAGATCCTCCAGGTCGACGGCAACTTCGACGACTGCCTCACCCTCGCCCGGGCGCTGAGCGACAACTACCCGGTGGCGCTGGTCAATTCGGTCAATCCGGTACGTATCGAGGGCCAGAAGACGGCCTCCTTCGAGATCGTGGACATGCTCGGTGACGCGCCCGACATCCACGTCCTGCCGGTGGGCAACGCGGGCAACATCACCGCGTACTGGAAGGGCTACAAGGAGTACGCCGCCGACGGTGTCGCCGCGAAGACCCCGCGCATGTGGGGCTTCCAGGCGTCCGGCAGTGCACCCATCGTGCGCGGTGAGGTCGTCAAGGACCCCTCGACCATCGCCACCGCAATCCGCATCGGCAACCCCGCGTCGTGGCAGTACGCCCTGGCGGCGCGGGACGAGTCCGGCGGCCTCATCGACGAGGTGACGGACCGTGAGATCCTGCGGGCCTACCGGCTGTTGGCCGCTCAGGAGGGTGTCTTCGTCGAGCCGGCGTCGGCCGCGTCCGTGGCCGGTCTGCTGAAGGCGGCCGAGCAGGGCAAGGTCGACCCGGGCCAGACGATCGTGTGCACGGTCACCGGCAACGGGCTCAAGGACCCCGACTGGGCCGTCGCGGGCGCCCCGCAGCCCGTCACCGTTCCGGTCGACGCTCCGACGGCGGCCGAGCGCCTCGGCCTCGCGTGACGACAGTTCCAGAGGGTCAACCCCCACGGGGGTGCACAGGGGGCCCACGACACGCATCGTGCGCCTCCTGTGCGCCCTATGTCGCCACAGAACCTTCCTTCGATAGGCTGTACTGAACCCGCCCGCCGCATATGCCTGCGCGTATGGCTCGGCGCAGCGCCGCCTCCGCGGCCCGAGGGCCTCTGTACGTATCGAATGCCCATCGAAAGTCATTCGACAATCCCGCAGCTCAAGGAGAGTCATCGAGAGATGGCCGGTCCCGCCTTCCGTGCCGCCGCCGTCCGGGTGCGCGTCCCCGCCACCAGCGCCAACCTCGGCCCGGGCTTCGACGCCTTCGCCCTGTCGCTGGGGCTCTACGACGACGTGGTCGTCCGGGTGGCCGACTCCGGGCTGCACATCGACATCGCCGGTGAGGGCAGCGAGACGCTCCCGCGCGATGAGAAGCACCTCCTCGTACGGTCCCTGCGCACCGCCTTCGACCTGCTCGGCGGGCAGCCGCGTGGCCTCGAGATCGTGTGCGCCAACCGCATTCCGCACGGCCGCGGCCTCGGCTCCTCGTCGGCCGCCATCTGCGCCGGCATCGTCGCCGCGCGTGCCGTGACCATAGGCGGCGAGTCCAAGCTCGACGACGCCGCGCTGCTGGAGCTGGCCACCGAGATCGAGGGCCACCCCGACAACGTCGCGGCCTGTCTGCTGGGCGGGTTCGCGCTCTCCTGGATGGAGGGCGGCGCCGCGCGGGCGATCAGGATGGAGCCCGCCGATTCCATCGTTCCGGTGGTTTTCGTGCCCGGAAAACCGGTCCTGACCGCGACCGCGCGCGGCCTGCTGCCGCGCTCCGTGCCGCACGTCGACGCCGCGGCCAACGCGGGCCGTGCCGCTCTGCTCGTCGAGGCCCTGACCAGGCGCCCCGAGCTGCTGCTGCCGGCCACCGAGGACCGCCTTCACCAGGAATACCGCGCCCCGGCCATGCCGGAGAGCGCCGCGCTGGTGGAGCGGCTGCGGGCCGACGGAGTCCCGGCGGTCATCTCCGGTGCGGGACCCACCGTCATGGCGCTGGCCGACGAGGAAAGCGCCGACAAGGTGGCTCATCTGGCAGGCGAGGGCTGGGCCGCGAACCGGCTCGGGCTCGACGCCCGGGGAGCGAGCGTGCTGCCGCTTGCACCCTGACACACGGTTGCCGGATTTCGAGAGGGGGAATGTTTGTTGGATCCGGTAGTGTTAACCTCAAGTCTGCACCCGACCCCACCATGGCGAGGTGCTTCGTGTCCCCGTCCGGGACAGACATCCTTCCGGGAGCCTCCCAAGCCGCACTGTGTTCCGTACGTCGTACATGGGCAGTACTCCGTACGCGGGCACTGAGCGACTCGCCGGGCACGCTCCGGAACCGGTGCGACCAAGCCACGTGACACAGACACTCGGTGCCACGGCTCCGGGAAGCGCCGTCATCACATTCCTCCGCCATTCAGGCGGACCACCGCCACGGCACGGTCCACACAGCAGGACCAAAGCCGGACAGCACAAACGGTCGCCGAGCCAGACAGGCCGACGTCCGCTCCAGGGAAGGACCCTTCGTGAGCGACACCACCGATCTGATGGGCGCACGTGTCGAGGAGACCGCTGCCGCGCCCGCCACGGACGCCTCCGCGCCTGCCACCGGTGCCGGCTCCCGGCGGCGCCGCGGTACCGGCCTCGAGGGCATGGTGCTGGCCGAGCTGCAGCAGGTCGCATCCGGCCTCGGCATCAGGGGCACCGCGCGCATGCGCAAGAGCCAGCTGATCGAGGTCATCAAGGAGGCGCAGGCGGGCGGGGGCGCCGCCGCCCCGGCCAAGGCCGACGCCGCCGAGACCAAGCCCAAGCGCCGGGCCACCTCCAAGGCCCGTACGGGTGACGAGGCCGCTCCCGCCGCCGAGAAGAAGGCGCCGAAGGCCGAGGCCGCCGCCGAGAAGGCCGTGGCCCAGCAGCAGATCGAGATCCCCGGTCAGCCGGCCGCCGACGACGCCCCCGCGGAGCGCCGCCGCCGCCGTGCCACCGCCGAGGCCGGCAGCCCCGAGACGGTCACCGCCGAGGCGAAGAGCGAGCCGAAGGCCGAGACGCCCGCCCAGGCGCAGTCCCAGGGCGAGGCCAAGGGCGATGCCGCCGACGGCGACGGCCGCCAGGGCCGCCAGGGCCGCCAGGGCCGTGACCGTGACCGCGGAGGCCGTGACCGCGACCGCCGTGGCAAGGGCGACGAGCAGCAGGGCGGCGGCCAGCAGCGCCAGGACCGTCAGGACCGTCAGCAGCAGGGCGGCGGCACCCGTCAGGACCGCCAGCAGCGCGACAACGGCCCGCAGGACGACGACGACTTCGAGGGCGGCCGGCGCGGCCGGCGCGGTCGTTACCGTGACCGCCGTGGCCGTCGTGGCCGCGACGAGATCGCCGAGCCGCAGCTCGCCGAGGACGACGTCCTGATCCCCGTCGCGGGCATCCTGGACATCCTCGACAACTACGCCTTCATCCGTACGTCGGGCTACCTGCCGGGTCCGAACGACGTGTACGTCTCCCTCGCCCAGGTCCGCAAGAACGGCCTGCGCAAGGGCGACCACGTCACCGGCGCGGTCCGTCAGCCGAAGGAGGGCGAGCGCCGCGAGAAGTTCAACGCGCTGGTCCGCCTGGACTCCGTCAACGGCATGGCGCCCGAATCCGGGCGCGGGCGGCCGGAGTTCAACAAGCTGACCCCGCTCTACCCGCAGGACCGCCTGCGTCTGGAGACGGACCCGGGCATCCTCACCACCCGCATCATCGACCTCGTCGCGCCGATCGGTAAGGGCCAGCGCGGTCTGATCGTGGCCCCGCCGAAGACCGGCAAGACCATGATCATGCAGGCGATCGCCAACGCGATCACCCACAACAACCCCGAGTGCCACCTGATGGTCGTCCTGGTCGACGAGCGTCCGGAAGAGGTCACCGACATGCAGCGGTCGGTCAAGGGCGAGGTCATCTCCTCGACCTTCGACCGCCCGGCCGAGGACCACACCACGGTCGCCGAGCTCGCCATCGAGCGTGCCAAGCGCCTGGTGGAGCTGGGCCACGACGTCGTCGTCCTGCTCGACTCGATCACGCGTCTGGGCCGTGCGTACAACCTCGCCGCCCCGGCCTCCGGCCGCATTCTGTCCGGTGGTGTCGACTCGACGGCCCTCTACCCGCCGAAGCGCTTCTTCGGTGCGGCCCGCAACATCGAGGACGGCGGCTCGCTGACCATCCTCGCCACCGCCCTGGTGGACACCGGGTCCCGCATGGACGAGGTGATCTTCGAGGAGTTCAAGGGCACCGGCAACGCGGAGCTCAAGCTCGACCGGAAGCTCGCCGACAAGCGCATCTTCCCGGCGGTGGACGTGGACGCGTCCGGCACCCGTAAGGAAGAGATCCTGCTCGGCAACGAGGAGCTCGCGGTCGTCTGGAAGCTGCGGAGGGTGCTGCACGCGCTCGACCAGCAGCAGGCGATCGAGCTGCTGCTCGACAAGATGAAGCAGACGAAGTCGAACGTCGAGTTCCTGATGCAGATCCAGAAGACGACGCCGACGCCGGGCAACGGTGACTAGTCGCCGTTGAGCTGACGGTCGTTCGTCCGCCGCGGTTCGCCGCGGTTGATCGCGCCCGCGCGGCGGAGCCGTAAATCGGATGCAGTCCCGCGCCCCTTCGGGGCGCTGAGGCCGCCCCCTGTCACACGAGTGACAGGGGGCGGCCTTTTGGCGCAGAGAGGGACGGGTGCATCAGGCGCCCTTCTCATCTCTTGCCTCCCTGGGGGGACTTCCTTGCGCACGCCCCTGCCCGCGACCGGCCGGCACAGACGCCGGATACGCCTCGCTCTTCCCGTCGCCGCCGCCGGTGTCGCCGCGGCCGTCGCCGCAGCGCTGCTGACCTCCTCCGCGGACGCGGCCACCGCCGACCCGAAGCCACCGGTCAGGACCGCCGTCAGCACGCCCACGCTCACCGAGCTCCAGCAGCGCATCGCGGGCGCGATGGCCGACGACGACGTGCCCGGCGAGAGGACGAGCCCGTCCTCGCAGAGCGCGGACAGCGGCGACACCACGATCGAACCGATGGTCATCGGCGGCACCGACACCACCATCGGCACGGCCCCGTGGATGGCGCAGCTCTGGTACACCGACGACCAGGGCACCGACGACACGAGCGACGACACCGGCTTCTTCTGCGGCGGTGCCGTCGTCGCGCCGACGAAGATCCTCACCGCCGCGCACTGCGTCGAGGGCTACACGTGGAAGGCCCACGGCGCGATCGTCACCGGAACCTCCCAACTCCCCTCGGACGACGGCACCGACCTGCACGGCGGCACGCTCAGCCCTGTCCTTCGGCAGTGGAGCAACCCGACGTACAGCACGACGTCCTTCGACAACGACATCGCGGTCCTCACCCTGGCCTCCCCGGTCAAGGCCACGCCGATCCGCATGACGACGTCCGGCGACACCGCCTCGTACGCCACCGGGACCAAGGCCCAGGTCTACGGCTGGGGCCGCACCAGCTCGACCAACCAGAACATCTCCGAGACGCTGAAGACGGCCACACTGTCCATCCACTCGGACACCGCCTGCGCCAACTACTACGGCGCCTACTTCGTCAAGAACCACATGGTCTGCGCGGGCACGGCCTCCGGCAGCGACACCGGCACCAAGGCCTCCTGCAACGGTGACTCCGGCGGCCCGCTGGTCGTGGACAACCGGATCGTCGGCGTCGTCTCCTGGGGCGTGAAGAACTGCGTCGCCAAGGGCTCCTACAGCGTGTTCGCCAAGGTCAAGGCGTACGTCGGCGTCGCCTACCCGCGCGTCGAGGACACCAACCTCAGCGGCGACCACAAGGCCGACCTGTGGGTGCGCAACGCCTCCACCAAGACCGGCTACGAGAAGGACTCCGAGGGCACCTCGTTCGGCACCCGCCAGTCCTGGGGCGACTGGACCGGCGTCAACGTCGTCCTGCAGACCGACCTGAACCGGGACGGCTACCAGGACTTCGTGTACCGCGTGGCCTCCACAGGCGACGTCTACTGGTTGCCCGGCGTGCCGGCGGACCAGAGTCAGGCCGCTCCCAAGAAGATCTTCAGCGGCTGGACCACCCGCACCCGCATCGTCACCCCCGGTGACGTCACCGGTGACTACAAGCCCGACCTGCTGTCGGTCGACTCCGGCGGCTACCTGTGGATCTACCCCGGCAAGGGCGACGGCACCTTCGCCACACGGGTGAAGGCCGGCTCGGGCTGGAACCAGTACAACTTCGTGCGCGGCCACGGCGACTTCACCGGCGACGGCAAGGCCGACCTGCTCGCCCGCAGCACGAGCACCGGCTACGTGTACCTGTACAAGGGCACCGGCAAGTCCGGGAGCGACGCCTTCGCCACGCGGATCAAGGTGCGCACCTGGAGCAGCACGCTGTACAACGCCTTCGACGCGATCGGTGACGTGAACGGCGACGGCAAGGCCGACTTCCTGGCCCGCACGCCCGGCGGCACGCTCTACCTGTACGAGGGCACCCGCAAGGCGACGAGCGAGATCTTTGACACAAAGATCTCCGTCGGCGGCAACTTCGACCAGTACGACATCTTCGGCTGAAGCCGCAGGTGAGCGCCGCTCGCCCACGACACTTCGACTACGCACTGTGCCCACCTGATCCACAGGGTGGGCACAGTGTGCTGTGCAACCCTTTCCCCGGTTTCGCCGTCTGACCTGGCGGAGCGACGATGGTGCGATGGGGTTCCTTCCCGGTTCGAGCGAGCCGAGAGCCGGGGGAGGGTCGTTTCGGCCATGCCTGACCCTGACAGCAGGGGGTAACCGACCGGACGAGATTCGAGGAGCACATGTCCGCCGAGAGCACGCCGGAGCCCGGCATACCGGGTGACACCGGCACCAGCGGCCCCCGCCACCGCGGAAAGGGCCGCCGCCGGAAGCCCAAGCGCAAGGGCATGGTGATCATGGCCTGGACCGCCGCCGGCATCGTCGTGCTGGGCGGTACCGGAGCCGGATACCTGTACTTCAAGCTCAACGGCAACATCAAGAGCGTGAACATCGACCAGGTCCTCGGCACCGACCGGCCCGAGAAGATCGACAACGGCTCCGAGAACATCCTCGTCCTCGGCTCGGACACCCGCTCCGGCAGCAACAGGAAGCTCGGCGGCGGCACCGACGACGGCAGCGCCCGCTCCGACACCGCGATGATCGTGCACGTCTACGAGGGCCACAAGAAGGCCAGCGTGGTCTCCGTCCCGCGCGACACGCTCATCGACCGCCCCGAGTGCACCGACACCGACGGCAACACGCACGACGCCGCTTCCGGGGTGATGTTCAACTCCGCGTACTCCACGGGCGGCGCGGCCTGTGCGGTGAAGACCGTCGAGTCCCTCACCGGCATCCGCATGGACCACTACCTGGAGGTCGACTTCTCCGGCTTCGAGAAGCTGATCGACGAGCTCGGCGGCGTCGACGTGACCACCACCGAGGACATCGTCGACTCCGACAGCCACCTCAACCTCAAGGCCGGCGAGCACACGCTGAACGGTGAGCAGGCCCTCGGCCTGGTCCGCACCCGGCACGGCGTCGGCGACGGCTCCGACCTCGGGCGTATCCAGCTCCAGCAGGCCTTCATCAAGGCCCTGGTCGACCAGGTCAAGGACATCGGCCTCTTCACCAGCCCGAAGAAGCTGTACGACCTGGCCGACACCGCCACCAAGGCCGTCACCACCGACTCCGACCTCGGCTCGGTCGACAAGCTCATGTCCTTCGCGAACGGCCTCAAGGGCATCAGCTCGAAGCACATGGACATGGTCACCATGCCGGTGCGGTACGACCCGGCCAACCCGAACCGTGTCATCGTCGCCGAGGCCCAGGCCAAGCAGGTGTGGACCGCCCTCAAGAACGACAAGGCGATCCCGAAGAGCGCCACAGAGGGAACGGCCTCAGGCGAGGCCAAGGGTGTGGTGAGCGCTTCTTAGGGGCGCGGGGCTGTATCGGTATGCGGCTCCGCCGCGGGGCGCGAGCGACCACGACCGCCCGCGGGGAATAGATCACGGTGCCCCCCGGTTTTGGGGGATGGCGCCAGTCCTGGCAGACTGGTACGTCGGCTCCGGTTCACGCCTCCGCATCCCGCGGCTGCGACCCGGCGCCCTCCCGAAACTAGGAGACACCTTGAAGCGCGACATCCACCCCGAGTACGTCGAGACGCAGGTCAGCTGCACCTGTGGCGCGTCGTTCACCACCCGCAGCACGATCTCCAGCGGCACCGTCCGCGCCGAGGTCTGCTCCGAGTGCCACCCGTTCTACACGGGCAAGCAGAAGATCCTCGACACCGGTGGCCGCGTGGCCCGCTTCGAGGCCCGCTTCGGCAAGGCTGCTGCCGGCTCCAAGAAGTAGCGAGCCCCATTTCGCCGGTCCACGGCCGCGCCCCGTTCCAGGGCGCGCCGGGACCGGCGTTTTTGGTCGCCCGCCTTCCCTTTCTCACGTATTTCAGGAGCCCAAGATGTTCGAGGCCGTCGAGGAACTGGTCGTGGAGCACGCCGACCTGGAGAAGAAGCTCGCCGACCCGTCGGTCTTCGCCGACCAGGCCAACGCGCGCAAGCTCAACAAGCGCTACGCCGAGCTCACCCCGATCGTCGCCGCGTACCGCTCCTGGAAGCAGACCGGCGAGGACATCGAGACCGCGCGTGAACTCGGCGCGGACGACCCGGAGTTCGCCGCCGAGGTCAAGGAGCTGGAGAAGCAGCGCGAGGAGCTGACGGAGAAGCTGCGCCTGCTGCTCGTGCCGCGCGACCCCAGCGACGACAAGGACGTCATCCTCGAGATCAAGGCGGGCGCGGGCGGCGACGAGTCCGCCCTGTTCGCGGGCGACCTGCTGCGGATGTACCTGCGCTACGCCGAGCGTGTCGGCTGGAAGACCGAGATCATCGACGCCACCGAGTCCGAGCTGGGCGGCTACAAGGACGTCCAGGTCGCCGTGAAGACCAAGGGCGGCCAGGGTGCCACCGAGCCCGGCCAGGGCGTGTGGGCGCGGCTGAAGTACGAGGGCGGCGTGCACCGGGTGCAGCGCGTGCCGGCCACCGAGTCGCAGGGGCGTATCCACACCTCCGCGGCGGGTGTCCTGGTCACCCCGGAGGCGGAGGAGGTCGACGTGGAGGTCAACCCCAACGACCTCCGCATCGACGTCTACCGCTCCTCCGGCCCCGGCGGCCAGTCCGTCAACACGACCGACTCCGCGGTGCGCATCACGCACATTCCGACCGGAGTCGTCGCTTCCTGCCAGAACGAGAAGAGCCAGCTGCAGAACAAGGAGCAGGCACTGCGTATCCTGCGCTCCAGGCTGCTCGCCGCGGCGCAGGAGGAGGCGGAGAAGGAAGCCGCCGACGCGCGCCGCAGCCAGGTCCGCACCGTCGACCGCTCCGAGAAGATCCGTACGTACAACTTCCCGGAGAACCGCCTCTCGGACCACCGCGTCGGCTTCAAGGCGTACAACCTGGACCAGGTCCTGGACGGCGACCTCGACGCGGTGATCCAGGCATGTGTCGACGCGGACTCGGCGGCGAAGCTCGCGGCCGCGTAAGGACGTACGCACGGACGAGTACGACACGGAGGACTTGCGTGAACCTGCTGCTCGCGGAGGTGGCCCAGGCCACCCAGCGGCTGGCCGACGCCGGCGTGCCCTCGCCGCGCAACGACGCGGAGGAGCTCGCCGCGTTCGTGCACGGTGTGAAGCGGGGCGAGCTGCACTCCGTGAAGGACGCGGACTTCGACGCCCGGTACTGGGAGGTCATCGCGCGCCGTGAGCAGCGCGAGCCCCTCCAGCACATCACCGGGCGCGCCTTCTTCCGGTACCTGGAACTCCAGGTCGGCCCCGGTGTGTTCGTCCCGCGTCCCGAGACCGAGTCGGTGGTCGGCTGGGCCATAGACGCCGTCCGCGCGATGGACGTCGTCGAGCCGCTCATCGTCGACCTGTGCACGGGCTCGGGCGCCATCGCTCTCGCCCTCGCCCAGGAGGTCCCGCGCTCCCGCGTGCACGCCGTGGAGCTGTCCGAGGACGCCCTGCAGTGGACCCGCAAGAACGTGGAGGGGTCCAGGGTCGACCTGCGCCAGGGCAACGCCCTGGACGCCTTCCCCGACCTCGACGGCCAGGTCGACCTGGTCATCTCCAATCCGCCCTACATCCCGCTCACCGAATGGGAGTACGTCGCTCCCGAGGCGCGGGACTACGACCCCGAACTCGCCCTGTTCTCGGGGGAGGACGGCCTCGACCTCATCCGTGGCCTGGAGCGCACCGCGCACCGGCTGCTGCGCCCCGGCGGCGTCGTCGTCGTCGAACACGCCGACACCCAGGGCGGCCAGGTGCCGTGGATCTTCACCGAGGAGCGGGGCTGGGCCGACGCGGCCGACCACCCCGACCTCAACAACCGGCCGCGCTTCGCGACCGCCCGCAAGGCGCTGCCGTGAGCACGCCCCAGACTTCCGTCCCGCAGTACGTGTACGAGGAGGCCCGCCAGATGGCACGGCGATACGACACCAACGACGCGACCGACCGCACGACCGGTCTGCGCGAGGCCGCGTCCGCCGTCCGCCGTGGCGAGCTCGTGGTGCTGCCGACCGACACGGTGTACGGCATCGGCGCCGACGCGTTCTCCTCGGAAGCGGTCTCCGACCTCCTGGAGGCCAAGGGGCGGGGCCGCAACATGCCGACCCCCGTCCTGATCGGCTCCCCGAACACCCTGCACGGTCTCGTCACCGACTTCTCCGAGCTCGCCTGGGAGCTGGTCGACGCGTTCTGGCCGGGTGCGCTCACGCTCGTCGCCAAGCACCAGCCGTCCCTGCAGTGGGACCTGGGGGACACCCGGGGCACCGTCGCCGTGCGCATGCCGCTGCACCCGGTCGCCATCGAGCTGCTGACCGAGGTCGGCCCCATGGCCGTGTCGTCGGCGAACCTCACCGGTCACCCGGCACCGGAGGACTGTGACGCCGCGCAGCAGATGCTCGGCGACTCCGTCTCCGTCTACCTGGACGGCGGCCCGACGCCCGGCAACGTCCCGTCCTCGATCGTCGACGTCACCCGTGAGGTGCCGCTGCTGCTGCGCGAGGGAGCGCTCTCGGCGGAGGACCTGCGCAAGGTCGTACCCGACCTCGAGGTGGCGAATTGACAGCCCCTGACGCGGGGCGTGGCATAGGCAACGGGGAAGAGACGGGGACCTTCAGGTTGCCTCGCGACAGCTTCCGCATCCTCCACGTCAGCACCGGCAACGTGTGCCGCTCGCCGATCACCGAGCGGCTGACCCGGCATGCCCTGGCGGCCCGGCTCGGCGACCCCCTGTGGGGCGGGCTGATCGTGGAGAGCGCGGGCACCTGGGGGCACGAAGGCGCGCCCATGGAGGCCAACGCGGAGACCGTGCTGGCCGACTTCGGCGCGGACGCCTCCGGGTTCACCGGCCGGGAACTGCTGGACGAGCACGTGATCATGGCGGACCTGGTGCTGACCGCCACCCGCGACCACCGCGCCCAGGTGATCTCGATGGGACACTCCGCCGGGCTGCGCACCTTCACTCTGAAGGAGTTCACGCGGCTGGTGCGGGCGATAGACCCGGCCACGCTGCCTCCGCTGGAGGACGGCGTGGTCGCGCGTGCGCGCGCCCTGGTACGTGCGGCCGCGGCTCTACGCGGGTGGCTGCTCGCGCCGACCGCGGAGGCGGACGAGGTGTACGACCCGTACGGGGCGCCGCTGACGTTCTTCCGGTCGATCGGGGACGAGATACACCAGGCGCTGGATCCGGTGGTGACGGCGTTGACCGGAGTCCCTGCGCGAGCGTAGGCGAACGCCGTCGGGGGCGCGGTGTACGCCGGCACCGGGCGTCCCTGCCGTCTCCGGCCTACATTGGTCGTACGTCACCGTCGACGCCCCGGAGCGCACCATGTCGGTCACCCGCACCCTCGAGGCCGATGTCCTGCGACGGCAGGACCCCGAGCTGGCCGAGATCCTGCTCGGGGAACTCGACCGGCAGTCGACGACGCTCCAGTTGAACGCCGCCGAGAACTTCACGTCGCCCGCGGTACTGGCCGCACTCGGCTCACCCCTCGCCAACAAGTACGCGGAGGGGTATCCGGGCGCCCGCTACCACGGCGGCTGCGAGATCGTCGACCTCGCCGAGCGCATCGCGGTGGAGCGGGCGAAGGCGCTGTTCGGGGCCGAACACGCCAATGTGCAGGCGCACTCGGGGTCATCGGCGGTACTGGCCGCGTACGCGGCGCTGCTGCGGCCCGGCGACACCGTCCTTGCCCTCGGCCTGTCCTACGGCGGACACCTCACGCACGGCTCGCCCGCCAACTTCTCCGGCCGCTGGTTCGACTTCGTCGGGTACGGGGCCGACGCGGAGACCGGCCTGATCGACTACGAGCAGCTGCGCACCCTCGCCCGCACCCATCGGCCCAAGGCGATCGTGTGCGGGTCCATCGCCTACCCGCGGCACATCGACTACGCCGCCTTCCGGGAGGTGGCCGACGAGGTCGGGGCGTACCTCATCGCCGACGCCGCGCACCCCATCGGGCTGGTCGCCGGCAAGGCGGCGCCGAATCCGGTGCCGTACGCCGATGTCGTGTGCGCCACCACCCACAAGGTGCTGCGCGGGCCGCGCGGCGGCATGCTGTTGTGCGGGGCGGAGCTCGCCGAGCGGGTGGACCGGGCCGTGTTCCCGTTCACGCAGGGCGGCGCGCAGATGCACACCATCGCCGCCAAGGCCGTCGCGTTCGGCGAGGCGGCGGCGCCGGCGTTCTCCGTGTACGCCCACCAGGTGGTCGCCAACGCCAGGGTGCTCGCGGCCGCGCTGGCCGCGGAGGGGCTGGTCGTCACCACCGGTGGGACCGACACGCATCTGGTGACTGCCGATCCTGCGCCGCTCGGCGTCGACGGCCGCACCGCCCGCGGCCGGCTCGCGGCCGCCGGGATGGTCCTGGACTGCTGCGCGCTGCCGCACGCGGACTCCCGCGGCCTGCGCCTGGGCACGGCCGCGGTGACCACGCAGGGCATGGGGGAGGAGGAGATGCCGCGGATCGCCGCGCTGTTCGCGGCGGTGCTGCGGGGCGAGACGGAGAGCCAGAGGGCGCGTGAGGAAGTCCGGGAGCTGGTCGGCGGATTTCCGCCGTATCCCGGCTGAGCCGGGGTAGACGCACCTGCGTGCACCCACCCGCACAGCCACTCGTGCAACCATCGTCGCTACCCGGAAGTCACCACACATATGCGCCGCGTATGAGCGCGTCGCTAGGGTGTGGTGCTGAGATGGCCAGCGAGACCTGTGGGGAAGCCTGTGCGTGAATACCTGCTGACGCTCTGCATCACGGCCGCGGTGACGTATCTGCTGACAGGGCCGGTACGGAAGTTCGCGATCGTGGCCGGAGCGATGCCGGAGATCCGGGCACGTGACGTGCACCGGGAACCCACTCCGCGGCTCGGCGGGATCGCGATGTTCTTCGGCCTGTGCGCGGGCCTGCTGGTGGCGGACCACCTCACCAACCTCAACGAGCTCTTCGAGAAGTCGAACGAGCCCCGCGCGCTGCTCTCCGGGGCGGCGCTGATCTGGCTGATCGGCGTCCTGGACGACAAGTTCGAGATCGACGCCCTGATCAAGCTGGGCGGCCAGATGATCGCCGCCGGCGTCATGGTCATGCAGGGTCTGACGATCCTGTGGCTGCCGATCCCGAGTGTCGGCAACGTCGCGCTGACCCAGTGGCAGGGCACCCTGCTGACGGTGGCGCTCGTCGTCATCACCATCAACGCGGTCAACTTCGTCGACGGCCTCGACGGCCTCGCCTCCGGCATGGTGTGCATCGCGGCCACCGCGTTCTTCCTGTACGCCTACCGGATCTGGTACTCGTACGGCATCGAGGCCGCCGCCCCCGCCACGCTCTTCTCGGCGATCCTGATCGGCATGTGCCTGGGTTTCCTGCCGCACAACATGCACCCGGCGCGGATCTTCATGGGCGACTCGGGCTCCATGCTCATCGGCCTCGTCCTGGCCGCGGGCGCCATCTCCATCACCGGCCAGATCGACCCCGACGCGCTCAACCTGTACGCGGGATCGGAGACGGCGGCGGTGCACCAGACGGTCCCCGTCTACATCCCGCTGCTGCTGCCGCTCACGATCATCGCGGTGCCGGCCGCCGACCTGGTGCTCGCCATCGTGCGCCGTACCTGGCGCGGCCAGTCGCCGTTCGCCGCCGACCGCGGGCATCTGCACCACCGACTGCTGGAGATCGGCCACTCGCACAGCCGCGCGGTGCTGATCATGTACTTCTGGTCGGCGCTGATCGCGTTCGGCTCGCTCGCGTACTCCGTGAACTCGGCGTCCATGTGGATCGTGCTCGGCGTCGTGATCCTGAGCGCCATCGGGCTCGTCCTGCTCCTGCTGCCGCGGTTCACCCCGCGCGCTCCGCGCTGGGCCGAGGCCTTCGTGCCGCCGCGCTACCGCCGTGGGCGCGGCCGTGCCGTCGCCCAGGAGCCGGCCGGGCCCGCGCAGCCCGCTCCGGCGGAGGACGAGGACGAGCCCCGCGCTCCGGTTGCGGCTGGTGTGGCAGGAGTCAACGGAGCGACAGCGATCGGCCCCCGTTCGCGCTTCCTGGATCGGGGCAAGGCGGGAACGTCGCGCTGACGGCCAAGGTAAGAATCTGACTAGAGCATTGCCAAACCGTGGGGTAGCAAAGCGGCCCTATACCAGACAAACCGGCCGCATTTCTGCACAGACGGGCAGCTTCACTCTCATGTGTGACAGCAGGCACACCTACTTGGTAAAGACCGCATCAAATAGTTTGTGATACGGTTCACGAGAACCCGGGACAGAGCTGAAGGGCCGTAGTGCGACGGCCCATTGGCGCGAGTAATCGACACTCGGCCCCGGGGCTACGCTCGTCCATGACGACACCCTGCCCCCTGTGAAAGCGGAGTTGCCGCCATGCCGTCCAATGACGTCCGGATCCTGCTCCAGGCTGCCGTACCCACGGCTGCCGTCGGCGCTGTTGCCGCCGTCGTCAGCGCTGTGGTCGCCGGCGGCAAGGGCGCGATCGGGGCGGTCGTCGCGACGCTGGTCGTCATCGTCTTCATGGGGCTCGGTCTCTACGTTCTGCAGCGCACCGCCAAATCGCTTCCGCACCTCTTCCAGGCGATGGGCCTGATGCTCTACGCGGCGCAGATCCTGCTGCTGTTCGTCTTCGTCGCGATGTTCAAGAACACGACACTGTTCAACCCCAGGTCCTTCGCGCTCACGCTCGTCGCCGCCACCCTCGTGTGGATCGCCGCGCAGACGCGTGCGCACATGAAGTCCAAGATCCTCTACGTCGAACCCGATTCGACCACCTCCTCGAGCGCCTCTTCGACGGGTGACAAGCCCGAGAAGTCGGGGCACTCGTCGTGAGGGGTAGGGCCGGGATAAAGGCGTCTGAGATCTCCTGCTATCGTCCGGTGCCAACTGCGGCATCGCGGGCGCGGGCATCTGAGCTGACGCCTGCTCAATCGCGAGGCGAGATGCCCCACAGCCGCCCTCACATCCGAAACACCAGTCCCGTGCCGAACCGCGGCTGCGCGCCGCGCCGACACAACGAGGTTGCCGTACCTATGCGCCACGATGAAGGAGCCCGCGGTGAGTGCTGACCCGACGCAGGTGCTCGCCTTCGAGACCGACTGCCACATCTTTGACGGCTGTGGCTTCCCGGCTCCCGGCCTGCACTCGTTCCTCTTCGAGCCCCTCTGGGGCGACGGCGACAGCAACGTGTACTTCAACAAGACGATGCTGCTGGCGCTGCTCGGCTCGATCATCATCGTCGGCTTCTTCTGGGCGGCCTTCCGCAAGCCGACGGTCGTCCCGGGCAAGCTGCAGATGGTCGCCGAGGCGGGTTACGACTTCGTCCGACGCGGCATCGTCTACGAGACCATCGGCAAGAAGGAAGGCGAGAAGTACGTCCCGCTGGTCGTCACGCTCTTCTTCTTCGTATGGATGATGAACCTCTGGTCGATCGTTCCGGTCGCCCAGTTCCCGGTGACGTCGATCATCTCGTACCCGGTCGTCCTGGCGCTGATCGTCTACGTCCTCTGGGTCTCGCTGACCTTCAAGCGCCACGGGTTCGTCGGCGCCTTCAAGAACTTCACCGGCTATGACAAGTCGCTCGGCCCGGTGCTCCCGCTGGCCATGCTGATCGAGTTCTTCTCGAACCTGCTCGTCCGGCCGTTCACTCACGCGGTGCGACTCTTCGCGAACATGTTCGCCGGTCACACGCTGCTGCTGCTCTTCACGATCGCCAGCTGGTACCTGCTCAACGGCATCGGGATCGCCTACGCGGGCGTCTCGTTCATCATGGTCATCGTGATGACGGCGTTCGAGCTCTTCATCCAGGCCCTTCAGGCGTATGTGTTCGTGCTGCTGACCTGCACCTTCATCCAGGGTGCGCTCGCCGAGCACCACTGAGTGCCCCGCACCACGACCCCCCAGTCGTCCGGTGGCCAACCCCCACCGGTCCGTAAAGAAAAGGAAGAACTGGCATGTCCCAGACCCTTGCCGCTGTCTCCGGTTCGCTCGGCTCGATCGGTTACGGCCTCGCGGCCATCGGCCCCGGCGTCGGCGTCGGCATCATCTTCGGTAACGGCACCCAGGCGCTCGCCCGCCAGCCTGAGGCCGCCGGTCTGATCCGCGCCAACCAGATCCTCGGCTTCGCGTTCTGTGAGGCGCTCGCCCTCATCGGCCTGGTCATGCCGTTCGTCTACGGCAAGTGATCTGACGATCCACGACCAGCCGACTAGACGAAAGGCACTGACATGAGCCAACTGCTCATTCTGGCGGCCGAGGAGACGGAAAACCCCCTCATCCCGCCGATCCCCGAGCTCGTCATCGGCCTCATCGCCTTCGTCATCGTCTTCGGCTTCCTCGCCAAGAAGCTCCTTCCGACCATCAACAAGGTCCTGGAAGAGCGTCGCGAGGCCATCGAGGGCGGTATCGAGAAGGCCGAGGCCGCACAGACCGAGGCCAAGAGCGTCCTTGAGCAGTACAAGGCCCAGCTCGCCGAGGCCCGCCACGAGGCCGCGCGTCTGCGCCAGGAGGCGCAGGAGCAGGGCGCCACGCTCATCGCCGAGATGCGTGCGGAAGGCCAGCGGCAGCGCGAGGAGATCGTCGCCGCCGGTCACACGCAGATCGAGGCCGACCGCAAGGCCGCCGCGTCCGCGCTGCGTCAGGACGTCGGCAAGCTCGCCACCGAGCTGGCCGGCAAGCTCGTCGGTGAGTCCCTCGAGGATCACGCCCGGCAGAGCCGCGTCATCGACCGCTTCCTCGACGAGCTCGAGGAGAAGGCCGAGGCCGGGCGATGAACGGAGCGAGCCGCGAGGCCCTGGCAGCCGCACGCGAGCGTCTTGACGCGCTGACGGACAACACGTCCGTGGACGCGGCGCGGCTCGCCGACGAGCTGGCCGCCGTCACCGCGCTGCTCGACCGCGAGGTGTCGCTGCGTCGGGTCCTGACCGACCCGGCGCAGGCCGGTGAGGCCAAGGCCGAACTGGCCCAGCGCCTCTTCGGCGGCCAGGTCGGCGGCGAGACCGCCGACCTGCTGGCCGGCATGGTGCGCTCCCGCTGGTCGCAGTCGCGTGACCTGGTGGACGCGCTGGAGGAGCTGGCGAACATCGCCGACCTCACCGCGGCGCAGACGTCGGGCGAGCTCGACGACGTCGAGGACGAACTGTTCCGCTTCGGCCGGATCGTCTCCTCGAACACCGAGCTGCGCGCCGCGCTGACCGACCGCAAGGCCACCGCCGCCGCCAAGGTCGAGCTGCTGCGCCGGCTGCTCGGCGGCCGTGCCAAGCCGGCCACCGAGCGTCTGGTGACGCGCCTTGTGACCGCTCCGCGGGGACGTAGCCTGGAAGCGGGACTGGAGTCCCTGTCCAAGCTCGCCGCCGAGCGCCGGGCCCGCTTGGTGGCCGTGGTCACCTCGGCGGTACCGCTGAGCGACACGCAGAAGCAGCGCCTGGGCGCCGCTCTCGGGAAGCTCTACGGCCACAAGATGCACCTCAACATCGACGTGGACCCCGAGGTCCTCGGCGGGATCCGGGTGCAGGTCGGCGACGAGGTCATCAACGGCTCCCTCGCGGACCGGATCGAGGACGCCGGCCGCCGCCTGGCGAGCTAGCAGCAACTTCATAAGTAGTACGTACCTACGGCCCGGTTGGGTCGTGCAGAGGATTCACCTCGTTCAGGGGGGAGTCCGGAGTCTAGACATCCCCCCAAAGTGAAACTTCGGGCCCAACAAGGAGAGCAGGGAACCCAGATGGCGGAGCTCACGATCCGGCCGGAGGAGATCCGGGACGCGCTGGAGAACTTCGTCCAGTCGTACAAGCCGGACGCGGCCTCGCGCGAGGAGGTCGGCACGGTCACCCTTGCCGGCGACGGCATCGCGAAGGTCGAGGGTCTGCCCTCGGCCATGGCCAACGAACTGCTGAAGTTCGAGGACGGCACCCTCGGCCTCGCCCTCAACCTCGAGGAGCGCGAGATCGGTGCCATCGTCCTCGGTGAGTTCAGCGGCATCGAGGAGGGTCAGCCGGTCACGCGTACCGGTGAGGTGCTCTCCGTGGCCGTCGGCGAGGGCTACCTCGGCCGCGTCGTCGACCCGCTCGGCAACCCGATCGACGGCCTCGGCGAGATCGAGACGTCCGGCCGCCGCGCCCTGGAGCTGCAGGCTCCGGGCGTCATGGTCCGCAAGTCGGTGCACGAGCCGATGGAGACCGGCTACAAGGCCGTCGACGCGATGACCCCGATCGGCCGTGGTCAGCGTCAGCTGATCATCGGTGACCGCCAGACCGGCAAGACCGCCCTGGCCGTCGACACGATCATCAACCAGCGTGACAACTGGCGCTCCGGCGACCCGAAGAAGCAGGTCCGCTGCGTCTACGTCGCCATCGGCCAGAAGGGCTCGACCATCGCCTCCGTGCGTGGCGCCCTCGACGAGGCCGGCGCGCTGGAGTACACGACCATCGTCGCCGCCCCGGCGTCCGACCCGGCCGGCTTCAAGTACCTGGCGCCGTACACCGGCTCGGCCATCGGCCAGCAGTGGATGTACGAGGGCAAGCACGTCCTCATCATCTTCGACGACCTCTCGAAGCAGGCCGACGCCTACCGCGCCGTGTCCCTGCTGCTGCGCCGCCCGCCGGGCCGTGAGGCCTACCCGGGTGACGTCTTCTACCTGCACTCCCGTCTGCTGGAGCGCTGCGCGAAGCTCTCCGACGAACTGGGCGCCGGTTCGATGACGGGTCTGCCGATCGTCGAGACGAAGGCCAACGACGTCTCGGCGTTCATCCCGACCAACGTCATCTCCATCACCGACGGCCAGTGCTTCCTGGAGTCGGACCTCTTCAACGCCGGTCAGCGCCCCGCGCTGAACGTCGGTATCTCCGTCTCCCGAGTCGGTGGTTCCGCGCAGCACAAGGCGATGAAGCAGGTCTCCGGCCGCCTTCGCCTGGACCTCGCCCAGTACCGTGAGCTGGAGGCGTTCGCCGCCTTCGGTTCCGACCTGGACGCCGCGTCGAAGTCCCAGCTGGAGCGCGGTCAGCGACTGGTCGAGCTGCTCAAGCAGCCTCAGTACCAGCCGATGCCGACCGAGGACCAGGTCGTCTCCGTGTGGGCCGGTACCACCGGCAAGATGGACGATGTTCCGGTGGCCGACATCCGCCGCTTCGAGAAGGAGCTCCTTGAGTACCTGCACCGCAAGGAGCAGGGCCTCATGACCTCCATCAAGGAGGGCGGCAAGATGTCGGACGACACCCTCACGGCCATCGCCGACGGCATCGCGGACTTCAAGAAGCAGTTCGAGACCTCGGACGGCAAGCTTCTTGGCGAAGACGCGCCGGCCGCCGCGGCCAAGTGACGACGGAAGGGACCTGACTCATGGGAGCCCAGCTCCGGGTCTACAAGCGTCGTATCAAGTCCGTCACCGCGACCAAGAAGATCACCAAGGCGATGGAGATGATCGCCGCCTCGCGCGTCGTCAAGGCGCAGCGCAAGGTGGCGGCCTCCGCGCCGTACGCGACCGAGCTCACCCGCGCGGTCACGGCGGTCGGCACTGGTTCGAACACCAAGCACCCGCTGACCACGGAGGCGGAGACGGCGACCCGTTCCGCGGTGCTGCTCCTCACGAGCGACCGCGGACTGGCCGGCGCCTTCAACTCCAACGCGATCAAGGCCGCCGAGCAGCTGACGGCGCGCCTTGAGGCGGAGGGCAAGGAGGTCGACACGTACATCGTCGGCCGCCGCGGTCTGGCCCACTACAACTTCCGTGAGCGCAAGGTCGCGGAGTCGTGGTCGGGCTTCACCGACGAGCCCACCTACGCGGACGCGAAGAAGGTCGCGGGTCCGCTGATCGAGGCGATCGAGAAGGACACGGCCGACGGCGGCGTGGACGAACTCCACATCGTCTACACGGAGTTCGTCTCGATGATGACGCAGAACGCGGTCGACGGCCGCCTGCTTCCGCTGCGCCTCGAAGAGGTCGCTGAAGAGGCGCCCCAGGGCGAGATCCTTCCGCTGTACGACTTCGAGCCGTCGGCGGAGGACGTCCTCGACGCCCTCCTGCCGCGCTACGTCGAGAGCCGTGTCTACAACGCGCTGCTTCAGTCGGCCGCCTCCAAGCACGCCGCCACCCGCCGCGCGATGAAGTCGGCCACCGACAACGCGGGAGAGCTCATCACGACGCTCTCCCGTCTTGCGAACGCGGCCCGCCAGGCCGAAATCACCCAGGAAATCAGCGAGATCGTCGGTGGCTCCGCAGCCCTGGCCGACGCGACCGCGGGGAGTGACAGGTAATGACGACGACAGTTGAGACGGCCGTTGCCACGGGCCGCGTCGCCCGGGTCATCGGCCCGGTCGTCGACGTGGAATTCCCCGTCGACGCCATGCCGGAGATCTACAACGCCCTTCACGTCGAGGTGGCCGACCCGGCCCAGGACGGCGCGAAGAAGGTCCTGACCCTGGAGGTCGCCCAGCACCTGGGTGACGGCCTGGTCCGCACCATCTCGATGCAGCCCACCGACGGTCTGGTCCGCCAGGCCGCGGTCACCGACACCGGCACGGGCATCACCGTTCCGGTCGGCGACTTCACCAAGGGCAAGGTGTTCAACACCCTCGGTGAGGTGCTGAACAGCGACGACAAGTACGACGGCGAGCGCTGGTCCATCCACCGCAAGGCCCCGAACTTCGACGAGCTCGAGTCGAAGACCGAGATGTTCGAGACCGGCGTCAAGGTCATCGACCTTCTCACCCCGTACGTCAAGGGTGGAAAGATCGGTCTGTTCGGTGGTGCCGGCGTCGGCAAGACGGTGCTCATCCAGGAGATGATCTACCGCGTCGCCAACAACCACGACGGTGTCTCCGTGTTCGCCGGTGTCGGCGAGCGCACCCGTGAGGGCAACGACCTCATTGAGGAGATGGCGGACTCGGGCGTCATCGACAAGACCGCCCTCGTCTTCGGCCAGATGGACGAGCCCCCGGGTACCCGTCTGCGCGTGGCCCTCGCGGGTCTGACCATGGCGGAGTACTTCCGCGATGTTCAGAAGCAGGACGTGCTGTTCTTCATCGACAACATCTTCCGCTTCACGCAGGCCGGTTCCGAGGTCTCGACCCTGCTCGGCCGTATGCCCTCCGCGGTGGGCTACCAGCCGAACCTGGCCGACGAGATGGGTCTCCTCCAGGAGCGCATCACCTCGACCCGTGGTCACTCGATCACCTCGATGCAGGCGATCTACGTCCCCGCGGACGACCTGACCGACCCGGCCCCGGCCACCACCTTCGCCCACCTCGACGCGACGACGGTTCTCTCCCGTCCGATCTCCGAGAAGGGCATCTACCCGGCCGTGGACCCGCTGGACTCCACGTCCCGCATCCTGGACCCGCGCTACATCGCGGCGGACCACTACGCCACCGCCATGCGCGTCAAGACGGTCCTCCAGAAGTACAAGGACCTCCAGGACATCATCGCGATCCTCGGTATCGACGAGCTCGGCGAGGAGGACAAGCTCGTCGTCCACCGTGCCCGTCGCGTGGAGCGCTTCCTGTCCCAGAACACCCACGTCGCCAAGCAGTTCACCGGCGTCGACGGGTCGGACGTCCCGCTGGACGAGTCGATCGCGGCCTTCAACGCGATCATCGACGGCGACTACGACCACTTCCCGGAGCAGGCGTTCTTCCTGTGCGGTGGCATTGAGGACCTCAAGGCCAACGCCAAGGAGCTGGGCGTCTCCTGAGCCTCGCGCTCATCTGAGGGGGCGGGGTCGTCCCGCCCCCTCTTCCACGCCTACTAGACTTGTAACCAACACCCGGCAGACCCGCCGGGTGGTGACCCGAGGAGCCACCTTGGCTGCTGAGCTGCACGTCGCGCTGGTCGCGGCCGACCGAGAGGTCTGGTCCGGCGAGGCCACCCTGGTCGTCGCGCGCACCACGTCCGGCGACATCGGCGTCATGCCCGGTCACCAGCCGCTGCTCGGTGTGCTGGAGTCGGGCCCGGTGACCATCCGTACGAGCGATGGCGCAACGGTCGTCGCCGCCGTGCACGGCGGTTTCATCTCGTTCGCGGACAACAAGCTGTCGCTGCTGGCCGAGATCGCCGAGCTTTCGGACGAGATCGACGTCCAGCGCGCGGAGCGGGAGCTCGAGCGCGCCAAGGCGGAGGGCGATGCCTCCGCCGAGCGCCGCGCGGACGTACGACTGCGTGCGGCGGCGGCGCGCTGACCCGCGCGCCACGCGATGACGTCACTCAGCCGCGGCTGGGACCGGAGGAATCCGGCTCCAGCCGCGGCTGAGGCGAATACGGGTGTTTTTTCCATTCCGTTACCTAGGAGACGAGGAGGTCGGTGTCGATGGTCCTCGCTCTGACTGTGTGCGGTGTGGTCGTGGCCCTAGTGGTGGTGGGGCTGTTCGTCTTCGGTCTGCGGCGTCGGCTGATCCAGCGCTCCGGCGGCACCTTCGACTGCAGTCTGCGCTGGGGTGTCCCGGAGAAACCCGACACCAGCGGCAAGGGCTGGAGCTACGGCGTCGCCCGCTACAACGGCGACCGTATCGAGTGGTACCGAGTCTTCTCCTACGCCTACCGTCCGCGCCGCGTCCTGGAGCGCTCCGCGATCGAGGTGGCCGGCCGTCGCGTCCCCGAGGGCGAGGAGGAGCTGGCGCTCCTGTCCGACGCGGTGATCCTGACCTGTCTGCACCGGGGCACGCGTCTCGAGCTCGCGATGAGCGATGACGCGCTGACCGGTTTCCTCGCGTGGCTGGAGGCAGCCCCGCCCGGTCAGCGCGTCAACGTGGCCTGAACACCCGGTAGTTACCGCCGGGCACGGGATCAGCTCAGGCCGCTGTTGATGGCGCTCACCAGCTCTCCGCTGCTGGTGTCACCGCTGAACTCCCAGAAGAACGCTCCGCCGAGACCCTGGTTCTTCGCCCAGGCCATCTTCCCGGCGATCGTGGCGGGAGTGTCGTACGACCACCAGTTGTTGCCGCAGTAGGCGTACGCCGTCCCCGCGATCGTGCCGGTGGCCGGGCAGGACGTCCTGAGGACCTTGTAGTCCTCGATGCCCTGCTCGTACGTGCCGGCCGCGGGTCCCGTGGCCGTGCCGCCCGGGGCGGCCTGGGTGACGCCGGTCCAGCCGCGGCCGTAGAAGCCGATGCCGATCAGCAGCTTGCTCGCGGGTACGCCCTTCGCCTTGAACTTGGCCATCGCGTCGGCGGTGGTGAAGCCCTGCTGCGGGATGCCGCTGTAGGAGGTGAGCGGGGAGTGCGGGGCCGTCGGGCCCTGCGCCGCCCACGCGCCGAAGAAGTCGTACGTCATCACGTTGTACCAGTCGACGTACTGCGCCGCGCCCGCGTAGTCGGCGGCGTCGATCTTGCCGCCGGACGAGCCGTCGGCCGTGGTGGCCGCGGTGACCAGGTAGTTCGCGCCGAATTTGGCGCGCAGCGCCGACATCAGGTTCTTGAAGGCCGCCGCCCCGCTGGTGTCACACGACAGTCCGCAGGCGTTCGGGTACTCCCAGTCGATGTCGATGCCGTCGAACACGTCGGCCCAGCGCGGGTCCTCGACCAGGTCGTAGCAGGACTGGGCGAAGGCGGCCGGGTTCTTGGCGGCCTCGCCGAAGCCGCCGGACCAGGTCCAGCCGCCGAAGGACCACAGCACCTTGATGTTCGGGTACTTCGCCTTCAGCTGGCGCAGCTGGTTGAAGTTGCCGCGCAGCGGCTGGTCCCAGGTGTCGGCGACGCCGCTGACGGACTGGTCCGCGGTGAAGGCCTTGTCGTAGTCGGCGTAGGAGTCGCCGATGGCGCACTTGCCGCCGGTGACGTTGCCGAAGGCGTAGTTGATGTGCGTGATCTTGGAGGCGGAGCCGGAGGTCACCAGGTTCTTGACGTTGTAGTTGCGGCCGTAGATGCCCCACTCGGTGAAGTAGCCGAGCTTGACCTTTCCTCCGGTGGTCGGCGGCGGCTCGGTGGTGCCGCCGGTGGTGTGGACCTTGACCGCGCCGCTGACCGGTCCGGTCTGGTCGGCGGTGTCGCGGGCCTGGACGGTGTACGAGTAGTCGGTGCCGGCGGTCAGTCCGGTGCCGGTGTACGACGTGGTCGTCACGGTGGCGACCTTGGCGCCGTCGCGCAGGACGTCGTAGTTCTTGATGCCCTTGTCGTCGGTGGCCGCGCTCCATGCGAGCTTCACCGACGTGTCGGTGACGGAGGAGGTGGTGGGGGTGCCGGGCGCGGAGGGGGCGGCGTCACCGGGGACCGTGGTGCCGTCGCAACTGTCTCCGTTGAGCTTGCAGTTGGACGGGGAGCCGGAGCCCGCGCCGTTGAAGCCGAAGGAGACGGAGGCGCCGGGGGCGATGGAGCCGTTGTAGGACTTGTTCTTCGCCGTCCAGCGGGTGCCGGAGGACGTGACGTCCGCCTCCCAGGCCGAGGTGACCGACGTACCGGAGGGGAAGTCCCACTCGATCGTCCAGGAGCTGATGGCCGTGGTGCCGGTGTTCTTCACCGTCCACTTGCCTTCGAAGCCGCTGCCCCAATCCTGGGTCTTGGCGTAGGTGGCGGTCGCGGTCGTCGCGGCCTCGGCGGGGCTCGCGAGGCCGACCAGGCCGGCCAGCGGGAGGAACAGGGTCGCGAACCCTGCCGCGGCTCTGTGTCTGAAGCGCATCATGCGCCTCCTCGATTTTGTCGGGGGCATGACTGAGCCTCACGCCCACAGTGCCGCGAGAATAGAAAGGTCTGGACCACAGGTCAATAGGTCTGGACCACTACTGGTGGCAGTTATGGATGCCCAACTCCGGTGCCGGCACGGCCGCTTGGACCCGGCCGCGCAGCTCCACCCTCCCGAGCAGCCGGGTGACGTGCGTCTTCACCGTCGCCTCCGCCATGTCGAGACGGGCGGCAATACCGGTGGTGGCCGGCACTTGGCCGAGGCGCGGCAGCACCTCGCGCTCCCGGCGGGTGAGGGAGCCGAGGACCCCGGGGCCGGCTGCTGTCCCCCGTACGGGCTTGGCCGCGAACCCGGAGATCAGACGGCGGGTGACGGTGGGCGCGATCACTCCCTCCCCGCGAGCCACGGTCCGTACGGCGTCGAGCGGGCCTTCAGTCGAACGTGGTGAGCACGAGCACGTCGGCGAGAATCTCGGCGACGACCATGCTGTGCGAGCCGCTGCTGGAGGTCGTGCTGTTCACCGTGACGGCGATGACCTCGAGAACGGGGAGCGGAGGCACTGGAAGCACGGCCCCGCCGCCCGTATCGGCCTCACCGTGGGCCTGGGCCACTCCACGATCAGGTGGGCGGACTCCCGGGCCGCCCATCGTTTCGCGGGCGGTCCGCCACCTGTGAAGCCGCCGGAGTACGGCGCGGCTCGCACCGTCCACGAGTGGAAGGTCGCGGGCCGCCGGATCCCCGCCGCAGTGGCCGCCAGGCCCTGCTGCGGGCCGCGAGCTGATATGCCGGCGGCGACGGCGAGAGCGGCTCGCCGCAGGCGTGGCAGCAGAGGATGCTGTGGCTGACCGGCATCAATGTGGCATCGCCGTCAGCTGCACCCTCTTTCCGAAGCGGGAACCGGCCAAGGTGCGCTAACGCTCCCCGCCGGGGACCCACAGGACATCGCCGGCGTCCTTGTTGGCCGTGCGGGCGAGGATGAACAGCAGGTCGGACAGCCGGTTCAGGTAGGTCGCGGTCAACGGGTTCATCACCTCGCCGTGCACGTCCAGCGCGGCCCATGTCGACCGCTCGGCCCGGCGTACGACCGTGCAGGCCTGGTGGAGCAGGGCCGCGCCCGGGGTGCCGCCGGGCAGGATGAAGGAGCGCAGTTTCTCCAGCCGCTCGTTGAAGCGGTCGCAGTCCGCCTCCAGCTTGTCGATGTAGAACTGCTCGACCCTCAGGGGCGGGAATCGGGGGCTTTCCACCACCGGCGTCGACAGGTCCGCACCCACGTCGAACAGGTCGTTCTGGACGCGGGTGAGAACCTTGACGATCTCCTCGTCCAGGCTGCCCAGCGCGATCGCCGTGCCGATCACCGCGTTCGCCTCGTTGGCGTCGGCGTACGCGGAGATCCGCAGGTCGGTCTTGGCGACCCGGCTCATGTCCCCGAGGGCGGTGGTGCCCTTGTCGCCGGTCCTGGTGTAGATGCGCGTCAGATTGACCATGAGGCCAGCGTAGTTACGCTCCGGCGGTACGGAAGACACGTGTGCCCACTGTCACGGGGAGCACGGCCGTGCCGAGGGCCACCGGCACACCCCACGGCAGGGAGGCCGGCACGCGCGCGCGATCCGTCGCCCGTCTGATCGCCGGTCAGATCGCGTGGATCGGACGGCCTTCTTCGGCCATGCTGGCCGTGAGGGGGGCGCCGGGCGCAATCCGGACGAAGTGTCACGGGAGGTACTTGTGCTCCTCGGCGGCATCGAGGTGCTGTTGAGCGAGAAGGTGCTCAACTACGCCGTACGAGGCGTGCCGTGACCCCTGCCGGTGTGATGTCCGTCATTTGAGACGTGACGCGCGTTACTTACCGGTCACACAGCCCCTCACGACCGCTAGTGTCCGCCGAAGAGGCTCCCCCAGCTCTCGGCTGCGCTCGACCCGGGGGACCCCCACGTAAACAGCGTGCAAGCGTTCAAAGGGGAGTCGTACAGTGGCACGGAAGCTTGCCGTCATCGGCGCCGGACTCATGGGTTCCGGTATCGCCCAGGTCTCCGCCCAGGCGGGCTGGGACGTCGTCCTGCGCGACGTCACCGACGAGGCGCTGCGGCGTGGCACCGACGGCATCAAGGCCTCGTACGACAAGTTCGTCGGCAAGGGCAGGCTCGAGGCGCACGACGCCGACGCCGCCCTCGCCCGGATCACCGCGACCACCGACCTGGACGCCGCCGCCGACGCGGACATCGTCGTCGAGGCGGTCTTCGAGAAGCTCGAAGTCAAGCACGAGATCTTCCGCGCCCTGGACAAGATCGTGCGCGACGACGCCGTGCTCGCCTCCAACACCTCCGCCATCCCGATCACCAAGATCGCGGCCGCGACGGAGCGTCCGGAGCGCGTCGTCGGCACGCACTTCTTCTCGCCCGTCCCGATGATGCAGCTGTGCGAGCTGGTGCGCGGCTACAAGACGAGCGACGAAACCCTCGCCACCGCGCGGGAGTTCGCCGAGTCCGTCGGCAAGACCTGCATCGTCGTCAACCGCGACGTGGCCGGTTTCGTCACCACCCGGCTCATCTCGGCCCTCGTCGTCGAGGCCGCCAAGCTGTACGAGTCGGGCGTCGCCACCGCCGAGGACATCGACCTCGCCTGCAAGCTGGGCTTCGGCCACGCGATGGGCCCGCTGGCCACGGCGGACCTGACCGGCGTCGACATCCTGCTGGACGCCACCAGCAACATCTACACCGAGTCCCAGGACGAGAAGTTCGCCCCGCCGGAGCTGATGCGCCGGATGGTTGACGCCGGTGACATCGGACGCAAGAGCGGGCAGGGCTTCTACAAGCACTGAAACCGCACGGGCCTCGGCAGTATCACTCGCCGGGGTGAATTGGGTATCGGTTCGCTTACAGACGGCAACCTCTGAGGGCCTCACGCCGTCAGAGGTTGCATCACCTGACATCACATCGTGGAGCACCAGAAGCACTCACGGGGAGCGCATATGTTCATCAGGGGCGACCACGCCGAGCTGGTCGTCGGGGGCCGCCTCGACGTCCGTAGCGCGGCGGACGCCCGTACGGTCCTGCACTCGGCCGTCGACGACGGAGCCGGCGACCTCGTGCTCGACCTGTCCGAGCTGGACTCCTGGGACGCCACCGGGCTCGGGGTGATCATGGGAGCACACCGACGGGCCGGCCGCTGCGGCCGACGGCTCGTCCTGCGGGGCGTACCGCCGCAGATGCAGCGCCTGCTGGTGGCCACCCGGCTGCACCGGATCCTGGCGATCGAGGGCGGCATCGGGGTGGAGTCCCTGCCCAGGGTGTGACACGTCCCCCGGGAGTGTCATGCGGAGAGGGAAAGGGACCCGGGCGGCCCGTTGTGAAACGTACGTCGCGCGCAATCCTCATGAGACTGTGACGTCTCGGACTGCGCGGTACCCCGGACTGTCGGAGATACTGACTGACGGTTTAAGGTTCGGTCGCCCGCTCCCTGACAACCCTTGAGCGGGTCCGGACCAGAAGCGACAGCGCGGTGTGCGGCAAGGCCGGGAGGGGCTTGGCACACGACGCTTTTGGGGGGCTTGGACCTATGGACCCGAACAACCGGGAGCCCGAGGAGTACGGCCACGGGGGCGACGGCGGCGCGCCCCGCCAGCGCCCGCCCAGGGAATCCCTCACATCGGACTTCGGCCACAGTGCGCCCACGCTCGCCCGCACGGTGCAGCTCGTCTCCGGCGACTTCCTGCTCACCGTCAACCCCGTGGACGGCAGCGAGATAGAGGCCTGCCCGCCCGGGGAGCGCCCCGAGCGCCCCGGCAAGTCCACGGCCGCCCAGCGTGCCGAGGTCGCCCGCGCCGCCAAGCCGCCCACTCCGGCCGGGCCGACACCGCCCAAGCTGCCGCTCCTCGCCCGCCAGGACGAGCGCGAGCGCCTGGTGCGCCTGCTCGCCCGCGGCCGCTCCGTACGCCTCACCGGCCCGGCAGGCGCCGGCCGCACCCGCCTCCTCGACGTCGTCGCCGAGGACTGCGCGGACCTCGCCCCCGACGGCGTCGTCCGCCTCACCGGCTTCCACCGCACCACGGACGACCTGCTCCACGACCTCTTCTACGCCGTCTACGACGCGCCCTTGCACCGCCCCGGCCGGGACGAACTGCGCGCACACCTCCGGGAGATCGGCGCCGTCGTCGTCCTCGACGACATCGAGTTCGGCGGCGCCGCCCTCGACGCGCTGATCGAGGCGACCCCCGAGTGCGCCTTCCTGATCAGCGCGACGCCCGACGTGCCCGCCCCGTCCGCCGACTCCGCCGTCGAGGAGGTCTTCCTCGGCGGCCTCGACCGGGCCGACGGCCTGGACCTCCTGGAGCATGCCGTCGGCCGCTCCCTCACCGAGGAGGAGGCCAACTGGGCCGGCGACCTCTGGTTCGAGTCCGAGGGCCTGCCGCTGCGCTTCGTCCAGGCCGGCGCCCTGCTGCGCCGGCGCGACGAACTGCGGGCCGGCGCGAACGCCGTCGACGAGTTCGGCGTCTTCGCGGACGTGCCCCCGGCCGACGCCCCCCACGTAGGCGAAGCCGACGACACCGAGAACGTCCCGCTGCCCTCCCTCGGCGAGGCCGCCGCGCCCGCCCCTCTGCTCGCCTCTCGGCTCAGTGCCTCGGCGCGCGCCACCCTGGGCTTCGCCGTCGCTCTTCGCGGAGAGGTCCCGCACCAGGCGCACCTGCCCGCGCTCGTCGGCGACACCCACGCCGACGCCGCGCTCGGCGAGCTCGCCGCCAGCGGGCTGGTCTCCCCGGTCGGCGCCCGCTACCGGCTCGCCGCCGGCGTACAGGCACAGCTGGAGGCCGCCGGCTACGGCACCGAGGCCGCTGCCAATGCCCTCACCGCCGCCCAGCACTACGCCTGGTGGGCCGGACACCCCTCGGTCACCCCGGAGCGCGTGTGCGCCGAGGCCGACGCACTGCTCGCCGCCCTCGGCGTCCTCGTGCCCTCCACGACCGCGCCCGCCGAGGGCGAGGAGAGCGCCATCGTGCAGCTGGCCCGCACGGCGGCGCCCGCGTTCGCGGCGGGCCTGCACTGGAGCGCCTGGGAGCAGGCGCTGCGCCACGGCGCCGAGGCGGCCCGGCTCGCCGAGGAGGTCACCGAACAGGCCTACTTCCACCACGAGCTGGGCATACTTTCGCTCTGCGAAGGACACCTCGAGACGGCCCGCACCGAACTGGAGGCCGCCACCGGCCTGCGCGGCGCCGACAAGCGGGGCACCGTCGCCGGCCGCCGCGCCCTCACCCTGGTCGCCGACCTCTCCGGCACCGCTCCCGCCGTCGGTACGGCTTTCGGTATCGGCTCCATCGTCAGCGAGGCGGTGCCCGAGGCGCAGGGCGAGGAGTCGGCGTCGCCTTCCCGCGGGGTACCGACGGCCTTCCCGACCGTAGTGCCGTCGGCCGACGACATCTCGACCCTGGTCACCCACCGGGCATCGGCCGCGCCCACGCCCTCACCCGCGCACAAGGGCCGGGGCGGCCTGCGAAGCTACGCCCGCCGCAACCTCGTGGCGGCCGGCGCGGGCGCCCTGCTCGTGGCCGTGCTCGGCACGGTGGTGACGCTCGGTGCCACCTCCGACAACGACCCGAACAACCCGTCCGAGAAGGTCGGCGTCAACCCGTCCGCCAGCCAGGACGCCGGTGACGACAGCCTGGGCGCCGACAAGGCGGGCGAGGACGGCTCCGGCGACACCGGCACCGCGACGAGCCGGCCGACCGACCCCGGCCCGGACGGCACCCTCGGCACGTCCGACGATCCGACGCCGGCGGACACGGGTGAGCCTTCGGACGATCCGAGCGGGACCAAGGGATCGGGGGGCTCGTCGAGCTCGCCGTCCAGGCCGCCGTCGCACTCGCCGACGTCCAGGCCGACGTCGACGTCGCCGAAGCCGTCGTCGAGTTCGGGCAACCCGTCCACGTCGCCGTCGACATCGCCGTCCACCTCGCCGTCCACGTCACCGTCGCCCTCGACGACGACAACGCCGTCCACCTCCGACTCGGCCAGCGGCCCCGCCTCCTCCAGCGCCCCTGCCACCACCAGCAGCTCGGCCGGCGCCTCGCCGAGCACGAGCAGCGGCACGGGTTCGCCCAGCAGCTCGGACGCCGTGATCTGACGCCCCGCTCGGCACAAGAGGGCCGGGTCCGTGCAACGGACCCGGCCCTCTTGTGCCGTACGACGCCGTGGAACCGTCAGAACAGCCGCAGCTTGTCGTCCTCGATGCCCCGCAGCGCGTCGTAGTCCAGGACCTGGCAGCCGATGCCGCGGTCCGTGGCGAGGACGCGGGCCTGCGGCTTGATCTCCTGTGCGGCGAAGATGCCACGGACCGGGGCGAGATGGGGATCGCGGTTCAGCAGCTCCAGGTAGCGCGTGAGCTGTTCCACGCCGTCGATCTCGCCGCGCCGTTTGATCTCGACCGCGACGGTCTGCCCCTCGGCGTCCCGGCACAGGATGTCGACCGGTCCGATGGCCGTCATGTACTCGCGGCGGATGAGGGTGTAGCCCTCGCCGAGGGTGTCGATGCGGTCGGCGAGCAGTTCCTGGAGGTGTGCTTCCACGCCGTCCTTGATCAGGCCCGGGTCCACGCCCAGTTCGTGCGAGGAGTCGTGGAGGACCTCCTCCATGGTGATGATGAGCTTCTCGCCCGCCTTGTTGACGACCGTCCAGACGCCCTCCTCCTCGCCGGCCCCCTCCCTCAGCGTGCAGGGCGGGGACATCCAGTTCAGGGGCTTGTAGGCCCGGTCGTCCGCGTGGATCGAGACGCTGCCGTCCGCCTTCACGAGGATCAGGCGGGGTGCCGAGGGGAGGTGGGCGGTGAGCCGGCCCGCGTAGTCGACGGAGCATCGGGCAATGACGAGACGCATGGTCGGCAACGCTACTCGACGGGCACGGGTCCACGCGATTCGCCCTGGAAAACCCAGGACGCTCCCTGTTCATTTGTGGCCGATTGTGTGCCCATTGAGGACTCCCTATGTACGCATTCTCCTGGTGCCACCCCCGGCGGTTGCTTACCGTATAAACGGGAGGTCGCGAGTTGTGTACTCAGCGTGTTCAGCATCGTGAACTCCCTTATCTGTCCGGCAACCCCCGCTGTTCGGGGGTGCGAGAGGAGAACCCATGTCGCTCGACGTCTCACCGGCCCTACTCGAAAAGGCCGAGCGAGGCGAGGTCGACGAAGCAGAATTCGTCGACTGCGTCCGGACCTCCCTGCCCTACGCATGGGAGATGATCAGCTCCCTGGTGGCCCAGCTGAAGGTGGACGGCGGCAAGTTCGCCGACAACCAGACGCCCCCGCCGGACGAGCAGGCACGCGGTCAGCTGCTGCGCGCGCTTGCCAGTGACGCGATACGCGGCGCGCTGCAACGGCACTTCGGTGTGCGGCTGGCCTTCCAGAACTGCCACCGGGTGGCGGTGTTCCCGTTGGACTCCTCGGTCGACGAGACGCTGACCCGCTTCACCTCGGTACGCAGTCAACTGCTCAACCAGTCGCCGGAGTTCCGGGACTGCTGACGCAGACAGCCGCTTGCTTGCCGCTCCGTACGCGGGAGGTGCATTCAGTACCGGGGCGGCAAGCTCCCCGCGGGGTACGTTCAGCCGAGGTGGGGGAGCACCTCGGCTCCCAGCCGCCGTACGTTCTCCTCGGTCGCCGCCAGGTCTCCCGAACCCTCGACGAGCAGGGCGAAGCGTGAGATGCCGGTCCGCTCGCTCGTCGCCGCGAGCCGGTCGGCGCACAGCCTCGGGGTGCCCACCGGGTGCAGTCCGCAGAGCAGTTCGGTGTAGGCCAGCGGGTCGCGCATCGCGCGCCGGCGTCCGTCAACCGTCACATGGGCCTCCAGGCCCTGTTTCAGCCAGCCCGGCATCGCCTTCGTCAGCGTCTCGACCGCGTCCGTGCGCCGGTCCGCGATCTGGCAGACACCGGCCGAGACATGGGCGGCGCCGAGAACCTGCTGCGCGGGCCACCCGGCCGCGCGCGCGTGCCTGCGCCACAGGGCGACCATCTCCGCCTTCTCCTCGTCCCCCACATGCATCCCGAGCAGCATCGGCAGCCGGCGCTCGGCCGCGAGACGCACGCTCGCCGGGGAGGTGCAGGCGACGACGACCTCGGGTCCCGCCGCCTCTGACAGGGACTCCGACGGCCTTGGTACGACGGGGACTTCACGGAAGCGGAAGCGTTCCCCGGCGGCTGCCACCGACGGCTCGCGCAACCAGCGCACCAGCAGATCGAGTGATTCCGGGAACCCCTCCTCGTACGCCTGAAGGCCCATGCCGAACACCTCCAGGTCGACCCACGGCCCGCCGCGCCCCACGCCCAGCGAGAAGCGCCCGCCGCTCGTCACGTGCAGCAGCGCGGCCTGCTCGCCGAGGGCCACGGGGTGGGCGGTCGGCAGTACGCTGACCGCGGTGCCCACCCGGAGGCGGCGGGTGCGGCCCAGCAGTAAGGCGGCCAGTGTGATCGCCGACGGACACGTGCCGTACGGCCCGAAGTGGTGCTCGGCCAGCCAGACCGTGTCGAGACCCGCCTGTTCGGCCACCTCGGCCGAGCGGACCGCGCGGTGCAGCGCCTCCCCCTGGCCCTGCCCCGGGAACTGGGCAGCCAACACGAAACTTCCAACGCGCATTGCTTTTCCTGCTTCCTTGGCTCCGACGCGGAGCTCCCCCACCGGGCATAACCGTCTGACACGTGCCGAGGACACGGCCTGTTGGAGGGATTGGCGGATTGTCTGCAGAATGGGTGGTCCGTGAGGGGGACTTGTGGGGGTTGGTGCCCTACGCGTACCCCGGTCCGCGCCGCGTAGGCTGGACACGGCCCCTGCATCCTGTACAGCCCCGTGAGGTGTCCCGTGTCCCCGCGTCGCAACCGACCCAAGGGTGCCGGCTCGTCCGGCCGGAGCGCCGAGGACGACAGCGCGGGCCGCTACGGCGGTTTCGAGTCCACGGAGAGCTGGCAGGGCGAGGAGTGGAGCGTGCGCCATGTTGCGGGCGCGAGCGCGCAGGGCAAGACGTACCGCTGCCCCGGCTGCGACCAGATGATCCCCTCCGGTGTCCCGCACGTCGTGGCCTGGCCAGGGCACGTGGGCGTCGACGACCGCCGCCACTGGCACAAGGCGTGCTGGAACGCGAAGGACCGCCGCACCACGCGGGTGCAGCGGTCCCGTAACGCGCCGAAGTTCTAGTGTCCTGCGTTCTGGCCGGTACCGGGGCTCAGACGTCCCGCTTCTCCAGCAGCGCGTACGCGCCCGCGAACGCTACGGCGGTCACGCCGAGGATGATCCACAAGGGTTCCCAGCCGGACGGACCCGACTCGGTGAGCGAGTTCGAGTAGAAGACGCTGAGCTGGCTCGGGATCGAGTACTCGAACAGGGCCTGGCGCACGTCCTCCAGCGAGGAGGAGAACATGAACAGGGCGATCACCAGAGGGGCGAGCACGGTGCCGATCATGATGGTGATGGCGCCCGCCGAGTGCCGGATGATCGAGCCGACGACAAGCGAGAGCAGTCCGAGCAGCGCGAGGTAGAGCGAGACACCGACCGTGCCCTTCAGCCATTCCTCGCCCGACGGGTCCTTCGCACCGGTGCCGTCCAGCAGCGGGATCTCCATGAGGGCGACGAAGACGGAGGCGGTCAGCGTGACCACGAACGCGACCGCGAAGAACACGAGCGCCTTGGCCGCGAGCACCCGCCCGCGGCTGGGGCAGGCGGTCATGGTGGTGCGGATCATGCCGGTGCCGTACTCCGAGGCCGTGGTCAGCACGCCGAGCGTGATGAGGCACATGCTGCCCAGCAGGAGCCCGAAGAAGCCCATCGACAGCGGGTTCTCGCCCGACACCGAGTCCGAGGAGCCGACCAGCGCGCCGGTCAGCAGCCCGATACCGACGACGAGCAGGACGAACACGCCGAGCGTCCACATGGTGGAGCGCACCGACTTGATCTTCGTCCACTCCGAGGCGAGCGCGTGCCCCAGGTGCGTGCGCACCACGGGGATCGGCGAGGTGTAGGTGGGGTACGACGATCCGGGCGCCGCCTGCCAGGCGGGGCCGGCCTGCGGCATCGGGGGCTGGGGGGTGCTCATCGGGCGTCCTCGGGCTTGGTCAGGTCGGCGGCGGGGGCGGCGGCGGAGGGCTGCGCGGGGGCGGCGGGCGGCTGGGCCGGGGCCGGTACCTGCGGCGCCTGCTGGGCCGCGGGAGCCGGCTGCGCGTACGGGTTCGGCTGCCCCTCCGGAGCCCCGCCGGGAGCGCCGTACGGCCCCGCGGGAGGTGAGCCCGGCTGTCCCTGGGGCATCGCGAAGGGCTGCCCGCCCTGCTGGGGCGGTGGCGGCGCGTACCAGCCCGGCTGGCCCTGCCCGGCCACCGGCATCGGAGGCTGCGCTCCGGGCGGCAGCGGCTGCTGAAGCCCCGCCTTCTGGTCGATCGTCGAACGGTAGTCGACGGCGCCCTGCGTCATCCGCATGTACGCCTCCTCCAGCGAGGCCTGATGCGGCGACAGCTCCCACAGCCGTACGTCGGTGTCGTGGGCGATGTCGCTGATACGGGGCAGCGGCAGTCCCGTGACGCGCAGCGCGCCGTCCTGCTCCGGCAGGACGTGGCCGCCCGCCTCGGTGAGCGCGGACGACAGCTTCTCGCGCAGCTGCGGTTCGGTGTCGGGCGTCCGCACGCGCGCGAAGTCGGCGGAGTTCGCCGAGATGAAGTCCCTCACGCTCATGTCGGAGAGCAGCTGTCCGCGGCCGATGACGATCAGATGGTCGGCGGTCACCGCCATCTCGCTCATGAGGTGACTGGAGACGAACACGGTCCGTCCCTCCGCCGCGAGGGACTTCATCAGGTTCCGCACCCAGAGGATGCCCTCCGGGTCGAGGCCGTTGACCGGCTCGTCGAACAGCAGGACCTGGGGGTCGCCGAGCAGCGCGGCGGCGATGCCGAGCCGCTGTCCCATGCCGAGGGAGAAGCCCTTGGAGCGCTTCTTCGCCACGTCCTGGAGCCCGACCACGCCCAGTACCTCGTCCACGCGCCGGGCCGGGATGCCCGACAGCCGGGCCAGGCTCAGCAGGTGGTTGCGGGCGTGCCGCCCGCCGTGCAGGGCCTTGGCGTCCAGCAGGGCGCCGACCTGGCGGGGCGCGTTCGGCAGCTTGCGGTACGGATAGCCGCCGATCGTCACCCGCCCCGACGTGGGATTGTCCAGGCCGAGGATCATCCGCATCGTCGTCGACTTGCCCGAGCCGTTGGGCCCGAGGAAGCCGGTGACGGCACCGGGCCGCACCTGGAAGGAAAGGTTGTACACAGCGGTCTTGTCGCCGTAGCGCTTGGTCAGGCCGACTGCCTCGATCATGCTCCGCACCCATCGAAAGGTTCAGGACAGCGGGGCACACGCCCCCGTAAGGGTTAGGAGCTTATCGGGGAGCTGACGGTTCCATTCAAGAGAAAGCAGGCCTCCCTTCACGCCGGCCTGGCTAGGCGTCCCTCTTCTTGAGCACGGCATAACCGCCCACAAGTGCCGCGACCACCCAGAGCACCATGATTCCGAGGCCGCCCCAGGGCCCGTACGGTGTGTCGTCGTCGACCGGGGTGACCACCTGCATGATCGTGCTGCCGGCCTGGTCGGGCAGGAACCGGCCGACCTTCTCGGTCGCCGAGACGTTGCCCAGGATGTTGGAGATCAGGAAGAAGAACGGCATCAGGATCCCCAGCGACAGCATCGGCGAACGCAGCATCGCGGCGACGCCCATCGAGAACATCGCGATGAGTGTCATGTACAGGCCGCCGCCGATGACCGCCCGCAGGACGCCCTGGTCGCCGATCGATGCCCGGTGCGAGCCGAGCATCGCCTGCCCGAGGAAGAAGGCGAGGCAGCTGGTGGCCAAGCCGACGCCGAGAGCGAGACCGGTCGCGACCGCGATCTTGCTGAACAGGAAGGTGGCGCGCTGCGGTACGGCGGCCAGCGAGGTGCGGATCATGCCGGTGCTGTACTCGTTCGAGACGACGAGCACCCCGAACACGATCATCGCGAGCTGCCCGAGGCCCATCCCGGCGAAGCTGATGAAGGTGGGGTCGAAGGAGAGCCGGTCGTTGCGGCTCATGCTGTCGAACTCGTTCCTCGACAGGGCTGAGATCAGCATGCCGAGGGCGAGGGTGACGACCACGGCGAGGGAGAGCGTCCACACCGTGGAAGCCACCGACCGGATCTTGGTCCACTCGGACCGGACGACCTGGATCGCCGCCATGCTCAGCTCCTTGTCCAGTCGTCGCCCCACCGCTGGGCGGCGGGCGTCTCGGTGTGCGCGTGGTACTCCACCGACTCTGCGGTGAGCTGCATGAACGCCTCCTCCAGGGAGGCCTGCTGGGGGCTCAGCTCGTGCAGCACGATCTGGTGCTGGGCCGCGAGCTCCCCGATGTGCTCGGGCTTGCCGCCGTCCACCTCGAGTGTGCCGTTGCCGTTCTCGACGACCGTGATCCCGGCCCCGTGCAGCACGTCGAGCAGCCGTTCCCGCTGGGGGGTGCGGACACGGACGTAGGACCGTGAGTTCCGCGCGATGAAGTCCGCCATGGAGGTGTCGGCGAGCAGCCGGCCCTGGCCGATGACGACGAGGTGGCCGGCGGTCAGCGCCATCTCGCTCATGAGGTGACTCGACACGAACACCGTCCGCCCCTGGGCGGCGAGCGACTTCATCAGGTTGCGGATCCAGTGGATGCCCTCGGGGTCGAGGCCGTTGACCGGCTCGTCGAACATCAGGATCCGTGGGTCGCCGAGCAGGGCGCCCGCGATCCCGAGCCGCTGTCCCATGCCGAGAGAGAAGCCCTTGGCCTTCTTCCTGGCGACCGCGGTGAGACCGACCGTGTCGAGCACCTCGTGCACCCGGCTCCTCGGGATGCCGTTGCTCTGCGCGAGACAGAGCAGATGGTTGAAGGCGCTGCGGCCGCCGTGCACGGCCTTGGCGTCCAGCAGGGCGCCGATGCACGTCAGAGGGTCCTTCAGATGGTCGTAGTGCCTGCCGTCGATGCGGACATCGCCGGCGGTGGGGCGGTCGAGCCCGAGCACCATCCGCATGGTCGTCGACTTCCCGGCGCCGTTCGGCCCGAGGAAGCCCGTGACGATGCCGGGTCTGACGGTGAACGTCAGGTTGTTGACCGCCACCTTGTCGCCGTACCGCTTCGTCAGGCCCTCGAGCTCGATCATGCGGCCACGCTAAAACGCGGCAAAGCCCCCTGCCACCGGAGTGACAGAGGGCTTCGCCGTTGTTCAGCTGCCGTACCGCCCGAAGTTACCGGGACTGCTGAGCCGGAACGCCGCGGGAGATCGGCTCGTCGTCGGCCGGCGTACCGGCGGCGGCCACCGCGGCACCCGTGAGCGTCGCCAGCATCTCGCGCACGTTCGTCAGCTGGGCGTTGATCGAGTCGCGGCGGTTGGTCAGCGCCGCGAGCTCGCGCTCGGATTCCGAACGGATGCGGTCGGCCTTGGCGTTGGCGTCGGCCACGATGTCCTCGGCCTGGCGCTGCGCCGTCTCGACGGTCTGGCGGGCGCGGCGCTCGGCGTCGGTGCGCAGCTTCTCGGCCTCCAGGCGCAGCTGCTCCGCGCGGTGCTCGATCTCCGCGAGGCGCTTCTCGGCCTTCTGCTGACGCGAGGCCAGGTCGCGCTCGGACTGCTCGCGGCGCTTGGCGAGGTTCGTCTCGAAGTCGGCGGCGGCCTGAGCGGCCTTGGCGCGGGTCTCCTCGAAGAGTGCGTCGGCCTCCTCACGCTTCGACTGCGCGTCCTTCTGCGCGTCGGAACGCAGCTGGGAGGCGTCACTCTTGGCCTTCTCGACGATCCGGACGCCCTCGTCCTCGGCCTTGGCCTTGCGCTCCGCGGCGAACGACTCCGCGTCGTTGCGGACCTGCTGGGCCGCCGACTCGGCGAGCTCGCGGTGCTGCTCGGCAGCGCGACGGGCCTCCTCGCGCAGATCCTTGGCCTCTTCCTCGGCGAGGCGGAGGATCTTCTCGACGCGCGCGCCGAGTCCGGCGTACGACGGCTCGGCGTCGGTTACCTGTGCCTGGGCGTTCTGCGTCTCGAGGTGGAGCTCCTCGATGCGCTTTTCCAGAGCAGTGATACGGGCCAGAGCGCTGTCACGATCGGAGACGAGCTTCGAGATGCGTTCGTCCACCTGAGCGCGGTCGTACCCACGCCGCACAAGCTCGAAGCCGTAGGGGGAAGTGTCGCTCATGGGGTTCCTGTCGAATGAGACCGGTGAGGTGATAGGTGGAATCCTAGGGGCCGAAGCGGTGTGTCATCGAGCGGATACGTGTTTGATCTGGAGAATGACACCCCTTTTGAGTGGCTGACCGTCGGACGGCTTGCCAAAAACTCGGTCAAAGGCCCCAGACCACACCGGAATCAGCCCGGGCCGCTAGCCGTCCGACGCCTTGCCACCCGAACGGGGCGCGCCCACCGTCGCGCCCGCCTTGACTCCGCCGTCCTTGCCCGCGCCCGGGGCCTCGAAGGACTCCAGCGCCTCCAGGACGTCCTGGACACGGGAGATCTCGGCGTTGATGTCCTCGCGGCGCCGCACCAGGATCTCCAGCTCGCGCTTGCCCTCCTCGACCGTGCGCTTGGCCTCGCGGATCGCCTCGGCCTTGAGCTCCTCGGCCTCCCTGACGAGCGTGGCCTTCTTCTGCTCGGCCTCCTTGAGGAGCCCCTCGGCCTTCTTCACGGCGGCGATGCGCACCTTGCCGGCCTCGGAGTTGGCCTCCGACACCAGCTCCTTGGCCTTCGCGTGCGCCTTCGCCAGCTGCTCCTCGGCGGCCTTGATGAGCGCGTCGCAGCGGTCGCCGGTCGACTTCATCGTCTCGGCCGCCTCGCGGCGGGCCCGCTCGTGCAGTGCCTCGATCTCGGTCGTGATCCGATCGCGCAGCTCCTCCGCGCGCTCCCTGATCGCGGTGGCGTCCCGGCGGGCGCCGACGAGCAGCCCGTCCGCGTCCGTACGTGCCTTCTCCACGCGCGCGTTGCCCTCGACCGTCGCCTCGGACACCAGGCGGCCGGCCTCGGTGCGGGCCGCGCCGACCATGGTGTCGGCCTGGGCCTCCGCGTCCGCCGTGGCCTTGAGGGCCTGCTGCTGTGCCTCGCTGAGCAGCTTGTCGGCCTCGGCCGCGGTCTCGGTGATGAGCTTGTCGACCTGCTCGGCCGCCTCGGTGCGCCGCTTGTTGGCGTCATTGCGGGCCTCGTCGAGCGTGCGCTCGGCCTCCTCACGCGCGGAGCTCACCAGACGCTCCGCCTCCGCCTCCGCGGCAGCCTTGACGCGCTCCGACTCGCTGCGGATCCGCTCCGCGTGCTGCTGCGCCGACCCGACCGTCTCGGCGGCCTCGGCCCGCAGCCGCTCCGCGTCCCCGGTGGCGTCCGCGATCAGGTTCTCGGCGCCGGCGATCGCCTCGGCCCGAACCCGGTCGGCCTCGGCGACGGTCTCCGACTGGAGCCGCTCCGCCTCGGCGCGCGCCTCGGTGATGAGGGTGTCCGCCTGCGCCGCCGCGTCCGACCGGATCCGGTTGGCGTCGTCGCGGGCGTCCGCCCGGGTGCGCGCCGCAGCCTGGTCGGCCTCCGCGATCGTGTCCGATGCCTCGGTACGGATCCGCTGGGCGTGCTCGGCCGCGTCCGACCGCAGCCGCCCCGCCTCCGCGATCGCCTCCGAAACCGTGCGCTCGGCAAGCGACTTGGCGGCCTCGGCCTCCTCGTTCGCCTCACGCCTGACGCGGCTCGCGTCCTCGGAGGCCCGCTCCCGCTCGGCGTAGGCGTCGGTGCGGACCCGGTCCGCCTCCTCCTCCGCCTCGCGCCGGGTACGGTCCGCGGCGTGCTCGGCGGCGCTGCGCAGCCCGGCGACCTCGTCCTGAGCCTGCTCGTGCAGCCCGGCGACCGAGTCCCGTACCTGCTGGGCGTGCTGCTCGGCGGCCGACACCATCTCGGCGGCGCGCCGGTCGGCCTCCTCGACCAGCCGTACCGCCTCGGCCTGCGCGTCGTCCACGCGCCTGCGCGCCGAGGCCAGCAGCTCCTCGCTCTGCTCGCGGGCCCGCTCGCGCTCCTGGCCGGCTTCCTCGCGGGCGGAGCCGAGGAGTTCCTCGGCCTCGCGGCGGCGCCGGGCGGCCTCCTCCTGCGCCGCGGCCAGCGTTTCCGTCGCCTCGGCGGCCAGCCGCTCGGCGGCTGCCTGCCCCTCCGCCCGGACCCGGTCGGCGCTGTCCTGCGCCTCCGACTTCAGCCGCTCGGCCTCGGCCGCGGCCTCCGAACGCAGGCGTACGGCGACGGCCTCGCCCTCCGCGCGGGAGGCGGACGCGTCCGCGGCGGCCTCGGTGCGCAGCCGGTCGGCCTCCTCGGCGGCCTGAGCCTGGAGTGAGCGGATCCGCTCGGCGGACTCGGTGCGCAGCCGCTCGGTCTCCTCGTGTGCCTCGCGGCGGATGCGTGTGGCCTCCTCGCGGGCGTCGGTCAGCGCCTGCTCGGCGGCGGCGAGGCGCTCCTCGGCCTCAGCGTGCAGCCGTTCGATCCCTTCGGCGGCCTCCGCCCGGCGGGCCTCCATGGCCCGCTCGGTCTCCTCGCGCAGTTCGCTCGCGGCCCGCTCGGCGTCGTTCCGGATGCCCTCGGCCTGCTCGACGGCCTCGTCGCGGTGCCGCTCGGCCTCCTTGCGGGTACGGTCCAGCGTCTCCTCGGCCTGGCGGCGCAGCGTGGTGGCCCGCTCGATGGCCTCCGTACGGACCTTCTCGCTGTCCGTCGTGGCCTTCTGGCGCAGCTCGTCCGCGTCGGCCTTCGCCTTGGAGAGCAGTTCCTCGGCGGTCTTGGCCGCCTCCTCGATCTGCTGGACGGCCTCCTTGCGCGCCTCGGAGCGGATCTTCTCGCCCTCGGCGACCGCCTCGGCGCGCAGCTGCTCGGCCTCGCCGCGCAGCCTGCGGGCCTCCTCCTGGAGCTCGACCGTCTTGGCGCGGTACTCCTTGGTGTCGTCCTTCGCGGTGCCCTTGAGCTGCTCGGCGATGTCGTGTGCCTCGGCGCGCAGCCGGTCCGCCTCGGCCTCGGCCTCCCTGCGGATCCGCTCGGCCTCCTCGGCGGCCGCCTTGGTGGTCTGCCGGGCGTCGTCCTGAGCCTTGTTGAGGACGTCCTCCGCGGTCTTGGCCGTCTTGGCGAGCTGGGAGGCGCTCTCCTCGGCGGTGAGGCTGCGGGCCTTCTCGGAGGCCTCGGCGAGGATCTTCTCGGCCTCGGCGCGGGCGTCCGCGACGGCCTGCTCAGCGTCCGCCTTGGTGGTCTCGGCCTCCTTGGTGGCCTCGCTGACCAGCCGGGCGACCTGCTCCTTCGCCGTACGGGTGCGCTGCTCGTTGGCCGACTCGGCGCTCGCGAGCGCCTTGGCGGCTGCCTCCTTGGCCTCGGTGACGAGCTTCTCCGCCTCGGCGCGCGCCTCGCGCACCGCCGTGTCGGCCGCCGCGATGCGCTGCTCGGCGGTGCGGCTCAGCTCCTGGGCCTCGCGGCGGGCGGCGTCCGACTCGGACGCGGTGGACGTACGCAGCTGCTCGGCGCGGTCGGTGGCCTCCTGGGCCTGCGTCGACGCGGCGTTCAGCAGCCGCTCGGCGTCCGTGCGGGCCCGGCGCAGCAGCTGCTCGGCCTCCGCGCGGGCCGCCTCGGTCTCGCTCTGCAGCCGCTGGCGGGCCTCGGCGGCGACCCGCTCGGCCTCCGCGCGGGCGGCCGCCAGTGCCTGGTCGGCCTCGGCACGCGACTCGTCGAGCAGCCGGCGGGCCTGCTGCTCGGTCCGGGCGCGCAGCTGCTCCGCCCACGCCACGTTCTCGTTGACGTGCGACTCGACCGTCTGCCGGCGCTCGGCGAGTTCCTGGTCCAGCTGCTGGCGGCGGGAGACCGCCTCCTGGTGCAGCTCCGCCTGGAGCCGGGCCGCGTTCTCGGCGTGCTCCTGGAGGATGCGCTGGGTCTGCGCACGCGCCTGGCTCAGTTCGCGCTCGGCGTCCTGGCGCAGCTGATCGGCCTGGATCTGGGCGTTGCGGAGCAACTGTTCGGCCTGGTAGCCGATGTCACCGCCGTCATAGGCCGGTCGGGACATGAGGGTGCGCCGCGCCTCGTGCAGCTTGGCGCGCAGCACCTCGACCTGGTAGCCGAGGTCCTCGGCGTGCTGGATCGCCTTTTCCCGCTCGGTCTTCAGCCGATCCATCTCGGCCTCGAACCGAGAGAGGTGGTCGACGTCAGCCGCCGGCTCTCGCTCCTGGCGTTCGTAGCCCCGCACTGCGCGGTCCCATCCGTCCCCTGGTCGGTGTCTGGCCAAACGAGCTCCGTCCATCCGCCGAACGGGGCTCCCGGGGAATGGTGTCAGATCAACGGCGGAGCATGGGCTGCTGCCCCGACGCTCGTCCCCCGAAACCCGGACCCCGGCCTGCGGTCGCCCCTGCTGGAGCGGCGACCGACCCCAACCCTACCGGCCCACATGTACGAGGGTCAGTGCTCAGGCGACTCAACAGGCGCCGAAGTGACCAGTTCGGTCAGTACTCCATGGCAATCCTTCGGGTGCAGGAAGGTGATCCGCGACCCCATGGAGCCGCGCCGTGGCTCCTCGTACAGAACGCGTACGCCCTTGTCCTTGATGTCCGCGGCGTCCGCGTCGACATCCGCCGTACCGAAAGCGATGTGGTGCACGCCCTCACCGTTCTTGGCGAGCCACTTCGCGACGGTGGAGTCCTCGCGGGTGGGTTCCAGAAGTTGCAGATAGGAAGCCCCGCCGTCGGACGCATTGTTGATCTTGAGCATGGCCTCGCGCACGCCCTGCTCCTCGTTGACCTCGGAGTGGAACACCTCGAAGCCGTAGGTGGCCCGGTAGAACTCGACGGTCTTGTCGAGGTCGAAACAGGCGATCCCGATGTGGTCGATTCGCGTCAGCATGGATTCAGTGCAGCGCTCCGGAGGTGGTTACGCAACGTGCGCGCGATCACACCCACGGCCCGATGACGCGGTGGAGTACCTGTCAGTACATTCGAAGTAAACCCTCGTTCACTCCTCGGCTGTGCAAGCTGGAAGGGGATCGCACCTCATGTCTGGAACGAACAGCAGTACCTCGGTGATCGTCGCGGGCGCCCGGACGCCCATGGGACGACTGCTGGGCTCGCTGAAGTCCTTCTCGGGAGCCGACCTCGGCGGTTTCGCGATCAAGGCCGCCCTCGACCGTGCGGGGATCGGCGGCGACCAGGTGCAGTACGTGATCATGGGCCAGGTGCTGCAGGCCGGGGCGGGGCAGATCCCGGCACGCCAGGCCGCGGTCAAGGCCGGCATCCCGATGAACGTCCCGGCGCTCACGATCAACAAGGTCTGTCTGTCCGGCCTCGACGCCGTCGCGCTGGCCGACCAGCTGATCCGCGCCGGCGAGTTCGACATCGTCGTCGCGGGCGGCCAGGAGTCCATGACCAACGCCCCCCACCTGCTCCCGAAGTCCCGTGAGGGCTACAAGTACGGCGCGGTCGAGGTGCTCGACGCGATGGCGTACGACGGCCTGACCGACTCCTTCGAGGGCATCGCCATGGGCGAGTCGACGGAGAAGCACAACACGCGCCTCGGCATCAAGCGCCCGGAGCAGGACGAGATCGCGGCGCTCAGCCACCAGCGCGCGGCCGCCGCCCAGAAGAACGGCATCTTCGAAGCCGAGATCACCCCCATCGAGATCCCCCAGCGCAAGGGCGAGCCGGTCGTCTTCAGCAAGGACGAGGGCATCCGCGGCGACACCACGGCCGAGTCGCTGGGCAAGCTGCGCCCGGCGTTCAGCCGGGACGGCACCATCACCGCCGGTACCTCCTCGCAGATCTCGGACGGCGCCGCCGCGGTCGTCGTGATGAGCAAGGCCAAGGCCCAGGAGCTCGGCCTGGAGTGGATCGCCGAGATCGGCGCCCACGGCAACGTGGCCGGACCGGACAACTCCCTCCAGTCCCAGCCCTCCAACGCCATCCTCCACGCGCTGAAGAAGGAGGGCCTGGAGGTCTCGGACCTGGACCTGATCGAGATCAACGAGGCCTTCGCGGCGGTCGCGGTCCAGTCAATGAAGGACCTCGGGGTGTCCACCGAAAGCGTGAACGTCAACGGCGGCGCCATCGCCCTCGGTCACCCGATCGGCATGTCCGGCGCCCGCCTCGTCCTGCACCTGGCGCTGGAGCTGAAGCGCAGGGGCGGCGGCGTCGGCGCGGCCGCGCTGTGCGGTGGCGGCGGCCAGGGTGACGCGCTGATCGTGCGGGTACCCAAGGCCTGAGTTCGTTGTAGGTCTCCGCGAACAAGAAATGGTGCAGAACGGAGCTGTGATGCAGGACGTCTCCACGCTGGTGACCCAGGCCAGGGAGGGCCGGCCGCGGGCCGTGGCCCGGCTGATCTCCCTGGTGGAGGGGGCGTCCCCACAGCTGCGGGAGGTCATGGAGGCGCTCGCCCCGCTCACGGGCAACGCCTACGTGGTCGGCCTCACGGGTTCACCCGGCGTCGGCAAGTCGACGTCGACCTCGGCGCTGGTGACGGCGTACCGCAAGCAGGGCAAGCGGGTCGGCGTCCTGGCCGTCGACCCGTCCTCGCCGTTCTCCGGCGGCGCGCTGCTCGGCGACCGCGTGCGCATGTCCGAGCACGCCTCGGACCCCGGCGTCTACATCCGCTCGATGGCGACCCGCGGCCACCTCGGTGGCCTCGCCTGGGCGGCCCCGCAGGCGATCCGCGTCCTGGACGCGGCGGGCTGCGACGTGATCCTGGTCGAGACGGTCGGCGTCGGCCAGTCGGAGGTCGAGATCGCGTCGCAGGCCGACACGTCCGTCGTCCTCCTGGCCCCCGGCATGGGCGACGGCATCCAGGCGGCCAAGGCCGGAATCCTGGAGATCGGCGACGTGTACGTCGTCAACAAGGCGGACCGGGACGGCGCGGACGCGACCGCCCGCGAGCTGAACCACATGCTGGGCCTCGGCGAGTCCCGCGGCCCCGGGGACTGGCGCCCACCGATCGTGAAGACGGTCGCCGCGCGCGCCGAGGGCGTCGACGAGGTCGTCGAGGCCCTGGAGAAGCACCGGGCGTGGATGGAGGAGCGAGGCGTCCTCGCCGAGCGCCGTATGGCCCGCGCCGCCCGCGAGGTCGAGACGATCGCCGTCACCGCCCTGCGCGAACGCATCGGCGACCTGCACGGGGACAGACGCCTGAGCACCCTGGCGGAGCGGATCGTGACGGGGGAGCTGGACCCGTACCGCGCGGCGGACGAGCTGGTGGCCGGTCTCACCCAGAGCTGATCACGCAGGTCTGGCGGCCTGCTGAACGGTGCGGTCACCTGGCGTACGCCTGCCCGGGTACGCCCCTGCCGGCGTCCGCCCCGGGCCTCACCCTGGCCGCGGCGGGGCTCGCGCCCGGCCTCGGCACGCTCACGGCTGCCGTGGCCCCTGCCGGGCTCTTCGTCGCCCCGGCCCTGACCACGGCGCACCTCATCGCCGGCGAGTCCGCGTCCGCCGGTGTTTCCGGACGCAGGCGGGCGCCTGGGCCAACACGGCAGTGAACGCGGGCAGTCGCTCGGAACGGCATCGACGGGGTGGGCTCGCTGCCGCTGGGCCTGTGCTCGCGGCGGCCGGAAGGGCCGCGCTGCTCGCGGGCGTGGCGTCGGCACGCAGGGCCGGTGACCGACCCGCCCGGCCCCGGACGGCGTCCCGCCCCCGCTACCGGTCGGACGCGGGGGATGGGGGTGGCAGGTGGCGTCGTGGCCGGGCTGTGGTGGCCGTCCCGTCCCGTCCCTGTTATTGGTCGGAGGCGGGGATGGGGGTGGCAGGTGGCGTCGTGATCGGGCTGTGGTGGCCGTCCCGTCCCGTCCCTGTTATTGGTCGGAGGCGGGGATGGGGGTGGCAGGTGGCGTCGTGGCGGGGCTGTGGTGGCCGGGCCGTCCCGGGGCCATGGCCGCCAGCCGGGTCAAGACGGCCAGGGCGACTAGCCACAGGATGGCGAGATCGCGGTCGTGCTCCCGCCAGAAGACCACTGGCAGGGCGAGTCCGGGGATGCGCAGCCGCGCGAGGCCGAGGACCGACGAGGGGGAGACGGGGGTGGAGTCGACGGCGCTGTTGTTGTCCCCGGCGGTGATGAGGCGGCCGTCGCGAAGGATCTTGGCGGCGCGGTGGATGAGCAGCCGCGACGGATGTGCGGGGTCCCGCACGACGACGACCTGCCCCGCGTCGGGCGTGCGGCCCCGCGTCGGCTGGTACACGACGACGTCCCCGGGCGTCAGACGAGGGCGCATGGAGTCGCCCACGACGACCGTCGCCCTCCAGTCGAGGACGAGCGCGGGCACATGGGCCCAGATCAGCAGGCCGGCCACCATGCTGAGTCCGATGCGCGCCGCGATCACGGTGAGGAGCCGGAGCCATGATCTGACGGACATCGTCAGACCGTCTGGGCTTCCCAGGTGAAGTTCACGTTGGGCGTGGAGCCGCCCTGGGTGGAGTCCGGGGCCGTGGAGCTGAACGTCCAGGTGATGCGGTAGGTGATGGACTCCGGTGGGTTCCCGGCCAGGTTCCAGGGTCCGAGGCCGTTGGCGTAGTTGGTGCGCGTGGTGGTCAGGTTCTCCAGGGTGCCCGAGTAGTCCGCGGCTCCGGCGGGCGTGAAGCCGTTGCAGGCAGGATTGGCGCCGAAGGAGCTGCCCGAGCCGTGCTCGACGGTGACGTCGATGTAGGAGCTGATGTCGTTGCCCGGCGGAGTGGCCGTCGATGTGTACAGCTTGACCTGCGACGGGAGGGTGGCCTGCGAGGTGATGACGATGCACCGGGATCCGGTGTCGCCCGGCGCGATGTTCGTGAAATTGAACATGGGCTGGCCGCCGCTGTCGTTGGTCAGCCCGACCGTTCCCGCCGTCCAGCTGGTCCCGGAGCTCGTGGTGCGTCCTACGAAGGCGGCCTGGGACGCATGCCAGACCAGTGCTCCGCTGAGCACCAGACCGATGGGCACGGGCAGTACGTAGGCCATCGGTCTGAGCCGGGGCCGGTGGATTCTGAGTCGTCTGCTCCTGTTCATAGGAGGATGGATAACCAGTGTGACGCGGTGAATCCCTGGCTTGCCACCACTCGGATGAACGCATGCCGTACGGGTGACCAGTGGGGTGATCAGTTCACCGACAGGGTGCTGGAGGAGTTGGAGCCCGTCGTGAGCGGGCGGGCCTTGACGCCCGGAACCACGGCGGGTGTCGTACGGCTGTCGGTGTCCCCGTGGCCGAGCTGACCGTCGGCGTTGGCCCCCCAGCAGGCGACGGTCTTGCCGGCCCGCACTCCACAGCTGTGCGCCCGGCCCGCCGTGACCGTCGCCCAGAAGGTGGCGTTGCCCACCCGGGTGGGACTCGTGCGGTCGGTCGGATCGCCGAGGCCGAGCCGGCCGTCGGCGTTCTCGCCCCAGCACCACAGGGTGCCGTCCAGCCGGGTTGCGCAGCCGTGCTGACGTCCCGTGGCTACGGACGCCCAGGAGGTGGCGCCGCCCACCTGGGCGGGACTCGTGCGGTCGGTCCGATCGCCGAGGCCGAGTTGGCCGTCGGCGTTGCCGCCCCAGCACCACAGCGTCTGGTCCGTCTGCAGCCCGCAGGTGTGCGTGTAGGCCGTGGCGACGTCGATCCAGCTCGCGGAGCCCACCCCGGTGGGAGTGGTGCGGCCGGCGGCGTCCCCGAGGCCCAGCTGCCAGGAGGAGTTCCGGCCCCAGCACCACAGGGTCCGGTCGGTGCGGATGCCACAGGTGTGTTCGTACCCCGCCGAAACACTCAGCCAGGCGGAGGAGGGGGCCACCTGCACTGGGGTGGTGCGGTCGGTCAGGTCGCCCAGGCCGAGCTGACCGGAGCTGTTCCCGCCCCAGCAGTACAGCGCCCCGCTGTACCGGACCGCGCACGTGTGCGTCTCTCCGACGGCGACAGCCGACCAGGTGGCGCCGTTGCCGACCTGGGTGAACACGGTGCGCTGTGCGGTGTCGCCCAGCCCCAGTTGGCCGGAGTCGTTCAGCCCGGTGCACCACAGCGAGTCGCCGCGCAGGGCGCAGGAATGGCCGGGCCCCGCCGCCACCCGCTGCCAGTCCGTGTACGAGCCCACCTGCGTACGCCGCAGACGGTCCGTCCTGTCCCCGAGCCCCAGTTGCCCGGACGCGTTGTCCCCCCAGGCCCACAGCCTGCCGACGCCGTAGTGCGGGGTGGCGTCCAGAGCCGCGGGCGTGGTGACCGTTGTGGTCCATTGGGCTGAGGCGCCCGGAAGAAGGGCGAGCAGGGAAAGGGCGACGGTCGCCGACAGCAGTGCCCACGCCCGGTGCGGGTTTCTCACCCCTGGTGCATCGGCGAAGGGAAGCATCACTTGAGAAACCCGGCCCGCCGTCCGTTCATTCGGGCCGCGGCCGTTCAGTCGTATCGCGTGCGAGCCGGAGCACGGCCGGTCCGCCCGTCAGTCGTCGCGATCCTGGTCGGGATCGGGATCGGGATCGGGATTGTGGTCGTGGTCGATGTCGTCCGCGTCGTCGTGGCGGTCCTGGTTGACCTTGCCCGTGCGGAGGCCGGCCATCCACGACGACCGCGACGGGCTCACCGCGCTGAAGGATGCGTCCGTAGGCGCCGAGGCCCGCAGCCGCGACGGCGGCGGGGTGGGGCTCGGGCTCGCCATCGCCCGCGACGTCGCCGTACGGCACCGCGTCACGCTCGCGGTCCGCGACGCGCCGGCAGGCGGAGCCTGGTTCGAACTCCGCCTGCCGGCGGCCTGGATGGCCGGGTCCGTGTCACGGACGACCGCGCTGCCCGCGCAGGTGCTCGGCGATGGGCTTGAGGGCCTTGTCGAGTTCCGCCAGGGACTCGGGGGGCAGCAGGTCGATGAAGTGCCTCCGCACAGACGCCACATGATGGGGTGCGACCTTCTTCATCGTCTCCATGCCGTGCTCGGTGAGCACCGCGTACAGTCCGCGGCGGTCGGACTCGCAGTTCTCCCGCCGTACCAGGTCCGCGTTCTCCATACGGGTGATCTGGTGGGAGAGGCGGCTCTTGGACTGGAGGGTGGCGGACGCGAGGTCGCTCATCCGCATCCGTACGCCCTCCGACTCGGAGAGATTCACCAGGATCTCGTAGTCGTTCATGGTCAGGCCGAACGGCTGCAGGTCTTTTTCGAGCTGGTACGTCAACAGCCTGTTGACCTCCAGGTGGGTGCGCCAGGCGCACTGCTCCGCATCGGTCAGCCAGAGTGTGGCCGTTTCGGTCTCCATAAATGAAGTCTACCTAAAATGTTGAAATGCGAACTAGTGAGGGTGGCATGACGGCGCGCACACGTTCGACGTCACACTCCGCAGACTACCGCTCACAGCCCGAAGCGACGCTGGAGGTCCCCCAGCTGTCCGGGAAGGCGCGGTGTGCCGGCTTGCTGTGGGGAGCCTGTGAAGCCCCCGCCGCCGGGTACCCCCGCCTGCTGCGGAACCGCCCCCGTGGCCTGCTCGGCCATGAGGGTCTCGCTCGACTGGAGCAGGACGGTGCCGGCTCCCACGAACTCGAACTGATGCTCCTCCCCGGAGGCTCCGCCGAGGCCCGTCAGTGCACGTAGACCGCCCATTACGCCCGTCATGTAGCCGTGGTCGTAGTGATGGCACGGCGACGGGCAGTCGGCCCAGCCGACGAGCGCCTGCGGGTCCACCCGGATCGGGGGTTCCATGAACACCACCGGGCCGTTAGATGCGGCCACGAACTTTCCGGTTCCGATGAGGGTCAGAAAACCCGGCACGATCGACTGCTTGAGAGCGAGAGTTGGCTGAAAAGCGAGCAGATTGCCGGAGCGAATGGTCAGGTTGCCGTTGTCGAGGTCGTACGAGTTCACGTCGAAGGCCCGGTCGGCGAGCAGCATCTTGCCCGAGCCCTCCGCCACGACCCAGTCGCTCGCGTGCAGTGGCGAATGAAAGGACGTACGGACGAGGCGGTCCAGCCGGCCGTGTCCGATGCCGTTGAACTCGATCGCGCCGTAGTAGGCGATCATCTTCCCCTTCTGCAGGAACCACTGGCTGCCCTTGAGCTCCACGCAGAAGGTGTAGTTGTTGACGTTGTCGTCGGCCGGCAGGGTCATCGGGTCGTAGACCGTCGGGCCGCCGCCCGGAGCCCCGTACATGCTCACAGCTTCTCCTCCGAGGCCTGGACGTACACCGTGCCGTTGCCGCTGAGCTCCAGCTGGAAGGCCTCGCCGGAGCCGCGGCCCACCATGTCGCGCCAGCCCAGCGCGGTCGACAGCTTGTTGCGGACGTCCCCCTGGTGGGCGACGTAGGCCTGCGGGTCGACATGGACCGGGCGCTGCGGGGTGATCGGGATCTCGAGGACTCCGCCGTGGGCCATCACGGCGACCGAGCCGTGTCCCTTGAGCGTGGTGGTGAACAGCCCCTGCCCCGTGACCTGGCCCCGCACCATGCCCATGACGCCGCCCTGCGAGCCCATGAACATCGTGCCCTGCTGGAGTGTGCCCTCGAAGGCGAGCAGGCGGTCCGCCTCCACGTAGAGGGTGTCGCCGGTGAGGCCGATCACCTGGACGTGGTGGCCGCCGTGCCCGAACAGGACCGTGCCGCTGCCCTCGACGCTCATCAGGGGAGTGGCCTCACCCGCGGCCCGGCGGCCGAGCATCGACATGATGCCGCCCTGGCCGCCCTGCATGTTGGGTGTGAAGGAGACCTCGCCCTTGTAGGCGAGCATCGCGCCTCGCTGGCTGAACAGCCGCTGGCCGGGCAGGACGGTCGCCTCGACCATCTTGGAGTTGATCTCGCGGAAGGGCATGTCACACATCCCCCGCGATCGTGTTCCGCTCGCTCGGCTGTACGTACACCAGTCCGTCCCCCTCGAAGCGGATCTGGAAGGCCTCCCCGCCGCCCTCTCCCATCAGCGTGCGGAACGTCACACCGGACTGGAAGGACTGGCGGAGACTCCCCTGGTGGGCGACGTAGGCGCCCGGGTCGACGATCAGCGGATACTGCTGGCTGACCCGCAGCACCACCGCCGGGCCGTCCGACGTGATCGCCGCCTGCCCGTGCCCCTCGACGGTCGTCGTGAACAGTCCGTTGCCCTGCGAGGCGCCGCGCAGTCCTGTGAAGCTCGTCCCGGTCCGCAGCCCGGCGTCGGTCGCGAGCAGGTTGCTCGACTCCACGTACAGCTTCTCCCCCTGGAGGCTGACGAGGTTGATCTCCGAGGCGCGGTCCGCGAACCAGCACGTCCCCTGCCCCTTCACCTCCATCACCGTCATCTGCTCGCCGGTGAGCCGCCGGGTCACCATCCCCCGGATGCCCTCACCGCCGCCGCTCAGTTTCTTGAAGGCCATCTGCCCGTCGTACGCGACCATCGAGCCGTTCTTCGCCTTCACGGCATCTCCGGTCACGTCGACGGCGAGCACCTTGCTTCCTTGAAGTCGGAACATCGCCACGCAGCGAAGGTAGCCGCCGCGCGGCTCCGCGGAACAGAGCCTGTGGGTGGAGAGGCACCCTGACAGCACCCTTGGAGCCGATATGAATCAGGTTCCCGAGGGGAGCGTGCCGGACCCCGGCCGTGGGGCCGTCCCGTCGTTTGCCACAATGGTTCAGCGTTTGTGCTTGCGTTCACAAACCGTCCGACGTCTCTCCCACCGAAGGTGACCTGTGGACATCAAGACCGCCACCGCGCTCCGCCGCCTCCGCCTGGTCTCGGCCCCCGAGGCCGTCTCCTTCCTCGTCCTGCTCGTCTGCTCGGTGCTGAAGCGGACGACGGACTTCAACGCGGTGCCCGTGATGGGCGCGGTCCACGGAGTCCTGTTCATCCTGTACGTGATCTTCTGGGCGGACGCCTGGAACCGCGCGAAGTGGGACGCGAGGACCGCGGCGCTCTACTTCGTCCTCTCCGTCCTGCCCACCGGTGGCTTCTTCGCAGAACGCAAGCTGCGGCGCGAGGCCGAGGACGCGGTCATCGCCTCCCGCGCCCGCCGTGAGGGCGTGGTGGAGACGTCGTGATCGTCGCCTTCTCCGTGACGCCGCTGGGCGTCGGTGACGAGGTGGGGGAGTACGTCGCCGATGCCGTTCGCGTCGTCCGTGAGTCGGGCCTGCCCCACCGCACCGACGCGATGTTCACCTCCGTCGAGGGCGGGTGGGACGAGGTCATGGACGTCGTCAAGCGTGCCGTCGCCGCCGTCGAGGAGCGCGCCCCGCGCGTGTCCCTGGTCCTCAAGGCGGACATCCGGCCAGGTGTGACGGACGGGCTCACCTCCAAGGTGGAGACGGTGGAGCGGTATCTCGCCGGGTAGTCCGCGCACCACAGAACCCCGGCCGTCCTGGCCGGGGTTTTCTCGACCCGCACATTTGAGCGACTGCTCAAAAAGGTGTACGTTCACGCAAGGCTGTTTGAGCAGTCGCTCAAATAAGGAGCTGACCTGGGGGGATACACGTGGGGCTCTACATCGAGGCACGCATCCGTGCCGACCTCGACGACCTCTGGACCCGCACACAGGAACCCGACCGGCACCAGCGCTGGGACCTGCGCTTCACCGAGATCGACCACCTTCCGCGCGCGGAGGGCGAGCCGCAGCGCTTCCGGTACGCCACGCGTCTGCTGCCCTTCCTCACCGTCGCCGGCACCGGGGTCTCCGCGGGTGAGCGGGAGCGCGCGGACGGCACCCGCACCTCCGCGCTCCGCTTCTCCTGCCCGCACCCGCTCTCCCTGCTCGCCGAGGGCAGCGGCTACTGGCGCTACGTCCCCGACGGCGACGGCGTCCGCTTCCTCACCGGCTACGACTACCGCCCGCGCTGGGGCGCCTTCGGCGCGCTCGCCGACCGGCTCCTGTTCCGCCCTCTCATGGGCTGGGCGACGGCCTGGTCCTTCGACCGCCTGCGCCTGTGGCTGGAGCGGGGCATCACCCCGGAGCGGGCCCTCGCGAACTGGCTCGCCGAACTGGCCGTCCGTGCCCTCGTCGTCATCCTCGCCTGCACCGGGCTCGGCCTGGACTCCTTCCTCCGGCTCTGCGGTCCCTTCGCCGCGTCCACGGCCTACCTGTGGCCGCTGCTGCTGACGGTCGCCGTCTGCGTGGCCCTCTTCAAGGAACCCCTCTCCGGCACCCCGGCGGCCCGCCGCTGCCTGCGCCAGCCGCCCACGCGCGTGCGTGCGCCCCGACTCCTGAGCGCTCTGGAGAACCCGCGATGACCTCGATCTTCCGCACCGTGATGGGCGCCGGCTTCGACCGCCTCCACCCCCAGCTGCAGCGCCGCTTCTCCGTCGGTCTGGCGAGCGGGGAGGCGTGCACCGGCCGGGGCGTGATGGACCGCATCTGGCACGCCGGCGCCTTGGTCAAGCCGTTCCTGGCCCTCGGCGCCACGCGCAACATCCTGGTCCCCGAGGCGGGCAGCCGGATCCCCTTCACCATCGAGAACGTCCCGTACACCGACAGCTTCGGCCGTGAGACGGTGACCTTCGTGCGCACCTTCGACCTGCCCGGCCGCTCCCGGCGCTTCGACGCCCAGATGGTGCTCGGCCCCGAGGGCGACCGCATCCTCGACTACCTCGGCACCCACCAGCACCTCGCCAGCGACCTGTACTTCCGCGCCGAGCCCGACGGCTCGCTGCTCATCCGCTCCGGCGAACACCGGTTCCGGGAGGGCGTGGTGGACGTGCGCGTGCCCGAACTGATCGGCGCGACCGCGGAGGTCCGGGAGTCGTACGACGACGCGGCCGGCCGCTTCCGTATCCGGGTCCGCGTCGTGAACCGGTACTTCGGGCCCCTCTTCGGTTACGAGGGCTCCTTCACGGCGACGTACACGGGCATCGCCCGATGCGGCGTACGACCCGGACTGCGCCCGACCCGGGAGGAGTCGCGCGCATGAGCTCCGAGACGGCGAAGTCGCAGGAGACGAAGGCCAAACTCCTCGAGGGCGCGCTGCGGACACTCACCGAGCAGGGGATCGCGAAGACGTCCGCCCGTACGATCGCGGCGGCCGCAGGGGTCAACCAAGGGCTGGTCTTCTACCACTTCGGCTCCGTGGACGAACTCCTCGCGGCGGCATGCCGGTACGGGGCGGAGCGCACCGTGGCGCGATACCGCGCCCGCTTCGACGCTGTCACGTCCCTCTCCGAGCTTCTCGTCGTCGGGCGGGAGATCCACGAACAGGAGCGGGCCTACGGGCATGTCGCACTGCTCGGGCAGCTCCTGGCCGGCGCGCAGACCCACGAGAGCCTTCGGCCCGCCACGGCCGCGGGGCTCGAACTGTGGATCGTGGAGATCGAGAAGGTTCTCGAGCGGGTCCTCGCGGGGACGCCGTTCGGGGAGTTCGCGGATCCGGCGGGGCTGGCGCGGGCGGTTGCGTCGTCGTTCGTGGGAATGGAGCTGTACGAGGGGGTGGACGGGGCGGGGGCGACCGCGGCGTTGGACGCGCTGGAGCAACTCGGTTTCCTGGTGAGTGCGTTGGACGAGCTCGGGCCGGTGGCTCAGCGGGCGGTGCGGATGCGTTTGCGGCGGTCCGCAGGCCGCCGTTGACGATGCCGGCACCCGGCGTCGATGCGGCCCCCCGGCGTCGGTGCGGGCGTCGCCGGGGCTGCCGGCCGGTCGCTGCTGCGGTTCGTCTCGCAGAGCGCCGTCCTCGCCGGGTTCGGGGTCGGCGGCGTCCTGCTCACCGTCGTACCGCGCCGCGCGGCGCGGCAGTCACGGTGTGCACGTTCGCGAGCTCCGCGTTCCTGCTGTGCTTCGGCACCCGGCGCAGGCCCGCCCGGGCCGGGGTCGGCATCGCCGATGCGGCACTCGCTCGCCGGCACTCGGCAGGTGCACGGCGACCGCGGGGTCCGGGCGCTGCTCCCGCTGCTGTGGGCGCCGCCGGAGTTGGTGGTCGCGTCCGAGGCCCCGGAGGCGGCGTACGCGGACGAGATCGGGGCCGTCGCGGCCGTCGCCGGACCGCTGATGTGCGCGACGCCCGTCGGGACGATCGCGGGCGAGCTGTACGCCGGCCCCGTCCTCTCGCCAGCCGCCCGGCCCAGGCCCGTCCTGCCGCTCGCGGCCTGCGGGCGGCCGCCGCGGCTGGTCTGCCCGGCGGCCCCCGGCCTCGAGTGGATCCCGCTCGCGCTTCGCGTCACCGGACTCACGGGGGCGTACACCCTGGGCCCTGGACCGCTGGTTCGTGGACGCCGTGCCCGAGGAGCTGCCGCGGCAGGGCCATGACCGTGCACACCACCGGGCCGATGACGATCCGGGTGCGGCCATGGCGCGGGCATCGCGCGGGCGTGTGCGCGGGCATGGCGCTCGCCGGAGGCGCCGCGGGGTTCGCGCCGGTCGCCACCGTCGTCGGCGGGGCCGGCGTGCCCGGCACGGTCTGCTGCGCGCTGCTCGCGCGCGAGGTGGCGCGGACCCGGCCGGAAAAGTGAGCCCTCCGCGCCCGACCGACAGGCGAGACGGGGCTGACCACCATATGACCGGCCGGTAAGGTCGGTGCCGTGCCGAAGCCGCTCAGTCTTCCCTTCGATCCCATCGCCCGAGCCGACGAGCTCTGGAAGCAGCGGTGGGGAAACGTGCCGTCGATGGGCGCCATCACCTCGATCATGCGCGCCCACCAGATCCTGCTCGCCGAGGTCGACGCCGTCGTCAAGCCGTACGGGCTGACGTTCGCGCGGTACGAGGCGCTGGTGCTGCTCACTTTCTCCAAGGCCGGCGAGCTCACGATGTCGAAGATCGGCGAGCGGCTCATGGTGCACCCCACGTCCGTGACGAACACCGTGGACCGGCTGGTGAAGTCGGGTCTGGTGGCCAAGCGGCCCAACCCCAACGACGGTAGGGGCACGCTCGCCGTCATCACCGACAAGGGCCGCGAGGTGGTCGAGGCGGCCACCCGCGACCTGATGGCGATGGACTTCGGGCTGGGGGTGTACGACGCCGAGGAGTGCGCGGAGATCTTCGCGATGCTCCGGCCGTTGCGGGTGGCCGCGCACGACTTCGACGCCGAGTGAACCCTCCGGCGCCGTCAGGGGCGCCGGAAGATCGCCCGAAACCGGCCGTTACGCTCGTACCCATGAAAAAGAGCGTGCTGACCCGCTACCGGGTGATGGCCTATGTCACCGGTGTGCTGCTGGTCCTGCTGACCCTCGGCGTGGTCGCCAAGTACCTGCTGGACATCGACGGTGCCGCCGACTTCACGCGCGTCGTCGGTATCGCGCACGGCTGGCTCTACGTCGTCTACCTGGTCTTCGCCTTCGACCTGGGCTCCAAGGCGAAGTGGCCGGTCGGCAAGCAGCTGTGGGTGCTGCTGGCCGGGACGATCCCGACGGCCGCCTTCTTCGTCGAACGGAAGGTCAGCCACGAGCTGGAGCCGAAGATCGCGGAGGGATCGCCCGCGGTCGTGAAGGCTTAGGGCCTGTGCGGCGGATCGGGCCGCTTACCGCCGTACGGATGCCCGTACGGCGGTTTCCCATCGACATTTACTAGGACGTCCTAGTAAATTCGATGGTATGGACGCTGACGCCATCGAGGAGGGCCGCCGGCGCTGGCAGGCCCGGTACGACGCCGCGCGCAAGCGCCAGGCGGACTTCAGTACGCTCTCCGGTGATCCCGTGGAGCCCGTGTACGGGCCGCGACCGGGGGACACGTACGACGGTTTCGAGCGCATCGGCTGGCCCGGGGAGTACCCGTTCACCCGCGGCCTCTACGCCACCGGCTACCGAGGCCGTACCTGGACGATCCGCCAGTTCGCCGGATTCGGGAACGCCGAGCAGACCAACGAGCGCTACAAGATGATCCTCGCCCACGGCGGCGGCGGACTGTCCGTGGCCTTCGACATGCCCACGCTGATGGGGCGCGACTCCGACGACGCCCGCTCGCGCGGCGAGGTCGGGCACTGCGGTGTCGCCGTCGACTCCGCGGCCGACATGGAGACCCTGTTCAAGGACATCCCGCTCGGCGACGTGACGACGTCCATGACCATCAGTGGGCCGGCCGTCCCCGTCTTCTGCATGTACCTCGTCGCCGCCGAGCGCCAGGGCGTCGACCCGTCCGTGCTCAACGGCACGCTGCAGACCGACATCTTCAAGGAGTACATCGCGCAGAAGGAGTGGCTCTTCGAGCCGGAACCCCATCTGCGGCTGATCGGCGACCTGATGGAGTACTGCGCGGCCCGCATCCCCGCCTACAAGCCGCTGTCCGTCTCCGGCTACCACATCCGCGAGGCCGGGGCCACGGCCGCGCAGGAGCTCGCGTACACGCTCGCGGACGGGTTCGGCTACGTGGAGCTCGGGCTGTCGCGCGGACTCGACGTGGACGTCTTCGCACCGGGGCTGTCCTTCTTCTTCGACGCGCACGTCGACTTCTTCGAGGAGATCGCCAAGTTCCGGGCGGCGCGCAGGATCTGGGCACGGTGGATGCGGGACGTCTACGGGGCGAGGAGCGAGAAGGCGCAGTGGCTGCGGTTCCACACGCAGACCGCCGGTGTCTCGCTGACCGCCCAGCAGCCGTACAACAACGTGGTGCGTACGGCCGTGGAGGCGCTGGCGGCCGTGCTGGGCGGCACGAACTCGCTGCACACGAACGCCCTGGACGAGACGCTGGCGCTGCCGAGCGAGCAGGCCGCCGAGATCGCCCTGAGGACGCAGCAGGTACTCATGGAGGAGACCGGGGTCGCCGGCGTCGCCGATCCGCTGGGTGGTTCGTGGTACGTCGAGCAGCTGACGGACCGGATCGAGGCGGACGCGGAGCGCATCTTCGAGCAGATCAAGGAGCGGGGCCTGCGGGCGCATCCCGACGCGCGGCACCCGATCGGGCCGGTCACCTCCGGGATCCTGAGGGGGATCGAGGACGGATGGTTCACGGGCGAGATCGCCGAGTCCGCGTTCCGGTACCAGCAGGCGCTCGAGAAGGGCGACAAGAAGGTGGTGGGTGTGAACGTCCACACCGGGTCGGTGACGGGAGACCTGGAGATCCTGCGGGTCAGCCATGAGGTGGAGCGGGAGCAGGTCCGGGTGCTGGCGTCCCGCCGGGGGGCACGGGACGACGCTGCCGTGCGGACGGCGCTCGACGCGATGCTCTCCACCGCGCGGGCAGGGGGCAACATGATCGAGCCGATGCTGCAGGCGGTACGGGCCGAGGCCACGTTGGGCGAGATCTGCGGGGTGCTGCGGGAGGAGTGGGGGGTGTACACGGAGCCGCCGGGATTCTGACCTCTGGAAGGTGCCGGCGCCGGGGGAGTCCGCCCCCGCCGCGCCTACCCTCCCCCACTCTCGACTTCGCTCGAGCGGGGGGACCCCCATCCTCCCTGGGAGCCGCGCCCCCGGACCCGCGCTTCGGCCTGAGCGGCCTCGTCCTCAAGCGCCGGACGGGCCGACTCGGCCAGCCCCAGCAACAGCACCCGGGTGAATCCGCGCGCCCACGCCTCGTCCGCCGGCTCCGCGCTCACCAGGGTCCGGTGCACCACCGCTCCCGCCACCACGTCGAAGATGACGTCGGCCGTGCGGGCGGCCTCCTCGGGGTCCGTCTCCGGCGGCAGTTCACCGCGTGCCTGCGCCCGGGCCCGGCCCGCATGCACCAGACGCTTCTGGCGGTCGACGATGGACGCGCGGATGCGTTCCCGCAGCGCGTCGTCCCGGGTCGATTCGGCGACCACCGCCATCAGGCCGCTCTTCGCCTCCGGGCGGGCCAGGATCGCCGCGAACTGGAGGACCACGCCCTCGATGTCGGCGGCGAGCGTGCCGCGGTCGGGGAGTTCGAGTTCGTCGAACAGTTCGGCGACCGCGTCGACGACCAGTTCGTTCTTGCCGGCCCAGCGGCGATAGAGGGTCGTCTTCGCGACCCCGGCGCGGGTCGCCACGTCTCCCAGGGTGAGTCTGGACCAGCCCAGTTCCACCAGAGCCTCCCGCGTCGCGGCCAGAATCGCGGTGTCCGCGGCGGCGCTGCGCGGACGTCCGGTTCGGCTCGCGGGGGTACGGCTCTGCATCCCATGACCATAAACCGGCGGTTCCGGTGCCGCCCGTGAGAGAGATCACCGGGGAGCGGTGTACGTGAGGCACTCGGTGCCATTACGCTACGACTCGTAGCGAAAGCGAGCGACGACCACAGTGAGCAATGGCGTGGGGTGGGGACCCGGCGCCGAACACGTAAGCGGCAGACCCGTCTTTCACAACGCTTTTCACTCACGCGCGGGAACGGGGGAGGATAGACGCATGCAGCCACGGAACATGTCCATGAGCGGAGTCGTCGACCTCGCCGCGGTGAAGGCGGCCCAGGAGGCCAAGGCGAAGGCGGAGCAGGCACGCGCCGAAGCGGCACGGCAGGGCGGGGGAGGGGCCGTCTCCCCCGCCGACCTCGTCATCGACGTCGATGAGGCCGGGTTCGAGCGTGACGTACTTCAGCGGTCCACCGAGGTGCCCGTCGTCATCGACTTCTGGGCCGAGTGGTGCGAGCCGTGCAAACAGCTGAGCCCCGTCCTGGAGCGGCTGGCCCTCGAGTACAGCGGGCGCTTCGTCCTTGCCAAGATCGACGTAGACGCCAACCAGATGCTGATGCAGCAGTTCGGGGTCCAGGGGATCCCGGCGGTCTTCGCGGTGGTGGCCGGCCAGGCCCTGCCGCTCTTCCAGGGGGCCGCCGGCGAGGCCCAGATCCGGCAGACCCTGGACCAACTGGTGCAGGTCGCCGAGCAGCGCTTCGGCCTGACCGGCCTGACGGTCGACGCGGACGCCGAGCCGGACGCCGTCCAGCCCGCTCCCGAGGTACCGGCCGGGCCGTACGACGCGCTCCTCGATGCCGCCGTACAGGCCCTGGACGCAGGCGACTTCGGAGGTGCCGTCCAGGCGTTCAAGAACGTGCTGAGCGACGACCCGGGCAACACGGAGGCCAAACTGGGTCTTGCCCAGGCCGAGTTGCTCCAGCGCGTGGGGAGTCTCGACCCGCAGCAGGTGCGCAAGGACGCCGCCGAGAAGCCCGACGACGCACAGGCGCAGATCGCCGCCGCCGACCTGGATCTGGTGGGCGGCCACGTGGAAGACGCGTTCGGGCGGCTCATCGACACCGTGCGGCGCACGGTGGGTGACGACCGGGATACCGTACGGCTGCGGCTGATCGAGCTGTTCGACGTGGTCGGGGCCGACGATCCGCGGGTGACGGCGGCTCGGCGGGCGCTCGCGCGGGCGCTGTTCTGAGCGGGACGGGAGCCCGTTTTCTTACCAGTTACTGAGCGCCAGGGCCTGTGGTGCCCGGGTGAAAGAGCTGCCGGCAGAGGGTCACCGCGGCCGCGCTTTACCAAATCTTGGTAATCGCGGCCGCTGTTACTGCAAGTAAGTTATGGGCGTTGATCTGTCGGATTCTGTCCAGCGATCAATAGTTTTGTTCCGCCCCCATCTGACACCCAGCGTCGCCGACCGAGACCCTCGGGTCGGTGTTCGGTTATCCGCCCGTTACTAGCGAGTAACGAACCCCTTGTGCGGGCGGCGAGAATGCACCACGATCGGCGACGCTCGGTCCATTCCCGTACCCCGACAGCCGGTTGGGGCCACGGGATTCCCTGGGTCCCCACCGAGCAGAGCCGGCGGCAGTGGCGCCGGCTCTCGGACAGGGGGGTCTTCGCCGTCCGGCGAAGCCTGTCCAGCAAGGTTGTGCGTGATGCGTGTCAGGCGCGACCAGTGGTTGTCGCTCGGGGGTGATCGCCGGTGATCGGGGCGCGTTCAGCGCCACCGAGTCGGGCGCTCTCCTTCCCGAGGACGTAGCACTTCTCCCATCCCTGCCCGGCTGAGCCGTCGGAACCGACAGTGGCAGTCGGGGTCAGGAGATGTACGTCCGAGAAGGAGGAAATATGGAGTCCCAGGTGCGTGGCGGGACCAGATGGAAGCGGTTCGCTGTGGTCATGGTGCCCACCGCGGCCGCCACGGCAGCGATAGGTGTCGCCCTGGCACAGGGTGCGCTCGCCGCGTCGTTCAGTGTGTCGGGCCAGTCGTTCAAGGTGACGGCGAAGGAGCTCAACGGCACCGGCTTCTCGCAGTACGGGGCCATTGACTCCGGGTACACCCTCGACGGCAAGAAGGCGGCTCACCCCGTCGCGGTGTCGGCCTTCGAGAAGGCCCGCATCCAGAAGATGTGCCAGTCGGTCGTCACCCCGAACATCCCGTTGATCGGTTCCGTCAGCCTGAACCTGACGGCCGGTGACAGCTCTGACGAGAAGAAGCAGGTCCAGGCCACCAACCTGTACATCGACGTCGAGGACCTTGGCGCGGACGCCGAGTTCACGAACATCGACATCGGTGTGGCCGGCAAGGACCTCAAGGGCGCGAAGATGAAGGCCAATGAAACGGCCAACCCCTTCGGTTTCGCCCAGCAGGCCGAGTCCGTGAAGCTCACCGACGTGAAGCAGACGGCGTGGGCGACCACTGCGGGAACCTTCAAGCTCCCCGGTCTGCACATGGCGCTGTCGACGGGTGTCAAGGAGTGCTACTAAGCACTCACTGACGGGCGGGGGAGCCGGTGGCGCCCCCGCCCGTCCCCTCTGAAGGCCCCGCCTTCACACGCAGTGCAACTCTCCACCACAGCAACGCCGCACCAGGGAGCTGTTTTCCATGAGCGCCGAGACTTCCGCCACACCCGGCCAGTTCACCCGCCGGAGGCTGCAGTTCCGTGCCTGGCGGGGCACTCGCCCGTTCTGGGCCGGCCTGTTCGTCCTGCTCGGCGGCTTTCCGATCATGTACTTCCCGTATGCGCACCTCCAGCTCGGTCACCTGACGCTGGCCATGTCGACCACCGCCGGCGCCGGATCCCTCATCATCGGCGTGCTGCTGGTCGTCCTGGGCATCAGCCTGTGGTTCCAGAAGCACGTCCGCACCTTCGCGGGCATCGCGGCGATCCTGCTGGCGCTGGTGTCCCTCCCCGTCTCCAACTTCGGCGGCTTCATCATCGGCTTCCTGTTCTCGATGATCGGCGGCGCGATGGCCGTGTCGTGGGCGCCGGGTGTGGAGCCGGCGTCGGAGGACGGCGCGGTGGCGGGCGGTACCCCCAAGGGCGCGGTCACCGGAGGCGGCAGCCTCGCCGACGGTGCCCCCTCGAGCGCGGGCCCGCTGCTCGGCAAGGACATCGACCCGGTGGGCGAGTCGAACGATCTGTCAGGAACGAGCCCGGCGAACGGGGCGAACGGGAGGCACAGTGCCGGCTGACGAGGTGACCCACGGGACTGACGTGGATGCGTCCCGTGTGAGAACCGGGCCGCGCCATGCGGCACCGAAAAAGCCGCTGTTCACCAGGCTCCACATGCCGGCCGGCAAGGCGATAGCCCTGGCGGCGATGCCGACCGCGGTCCTCATGGGAATGGGGTTCACACCGACTCTCGCCAATGCCGAGGACCAGCCGACGTCCAACAGCCAGGCGGCCGACGAGTACAAGGAGTGCGTGGCGGCCTTGGAGGACGACGCGTCCGCCTCGGCCACACCGTCGCCCTCCGCCACGGCAAGTGACGACGCGTCGGACGACACGGACGAGTCGGCGGAGCCGACCCCGTCGGCGACGTCCACGCCGGATTCCTCGGACTCGGGCAACAGCTCGTCGTCGGATTCGGGTTCCGGCGACGACAAGGCCGACGACGACAAGGCCGACGACGACAAGGCCGAGCCCACGTCCTCGGCGTCCGAGAACGAGTCGTCGTCGAGCGGTGACACCGCGACGCCGGCCCCCTCGGCGTCCGAGAGCGACGGCAACCTGCTGGAGACCATCGGGGACGCGATCGAAGACGTCTTCACCGGCGGCGACGACTCCACGGCGAGCGTGAGCCCCACTCCGTCACCCTCCGCGTCGGAGAGCGCCGACGACAAGGACACGTCGTCCGGCTCGTCCGGCTCGTCCGACGCAGCAGAGGAGACGACCGAGAAGGTCACCGACACGGTGAAGGACACCGTGGAGGACACGACCGACACGGCGTCCGAGACGGCCGAGGACACCACCAGGGCAGCGGAGGAGGCGGCCGAGGACGCCACGTCCTCCCCGAGCCCGTCCGCGAGCTCCACCACGGACATCGAGGACTGCGCGGTCGCCACGGACGAGGAGGGCGGTGTCGACAACAAGGTCGACCTGCCCGACGACCCCTGGTACCTGAACGCCAGTTCGTTGACGCTGAAAGGTGCCGACTACCAGGGCATCGTCAAGGTGCGGACCGCGAGCGGCAAGATCAAGAAGGTCCTGAAGTTCGTCATCTCCGACGGGACCGACATCGGCGACCTGCACCAGACGGTGCAGGACAAGCAGGCCGGCAAGACCTACCACGTTCAGGCCGGCAAGGGCACGACGTCCACGATCCGCAACGGCGACACGCTCATGTACACGGAGAGCATCTCCGGCAACCTGTTCGGCCTGATCCCGGTCACCTTCAGCCCGGACAGCCCGCCGCCGCTGAACATCCCGTTCATCTACTTCACCAATGTGAAGGTCCAGCAGGCCGGCCAGTTCGGCGGCACGCTGACCGTTCCCGGGCTGCACCAGTACGTCACCGACTGAGCACCCCGCAAAGCCCGTTCGGGAGCCGCACACAGACCTGTGGCCCGGTTCCTCCGCCTGCGCGGGGGCCGGGCCACAGGTCTGTGTGCGGCACTCGGGTCAGTGGCGGGTGCCCTCGCCCAGGTGGTGGACGCGGACCATGTTGGTGGTGCCGGGCACGCCGGGGGGCGAGCCGGCGGTCATCACGACGATGTCACCGTCGTTCAAGCGGTTCAGCTTGATGAGCTCCTGGTCGACCAGGTCGACCATCTCGTCGGTGCTGTTCACGAACGGCACGATGTGCGACTCGACGCCCCAGCTGAGCGCCAGCTGGTTGCGGGTGCCCTCGTCCGTGGTGAACGCGAGGATCGGCTGGGAGGCGCGGTAGCGGCACAGACGGCGGGCGGTGTCACCGGACTTGGTGAAGGCCACCAGACCCTTGCCGCCGAGGAAGTCGGCGATCTCGCAGGCCGCACGGGCCACCGAACCGCCCTGTGTCCGCGGCTTCTTGCCGGGGACGAGGGGCTGCAGGCCCTTCGCCAGCAGCTCCTCCTCGGCCGCGGCGACGATCTTCGACATCGTCTTCACGGTCTCGATCGGGTACGCGCCCACGCTGGACTCCGCCGACAGCATGACCGCGTCCGCGCCGTCCAGGATCGCGTTGGCGACGTCGGACGCCTCGGCGCGGGTCGGCCGGGAGTTGGTGATCATCGACTCCATCATCTGGGTCGCCACGATCACCGGCTTGGCATTGCGCCGGCACAGCTCGATCAGGCGCTTCTGCACCATGGGGACCTTTTCGAGCGGGTACTCGACGGCCAGGTCGCCACGGGCGACCATCACGCCGTCGAACGCCATCACGACGTCCTCCATGTTCTCCACCGCCTGCGGCTTCTCGACCTTGGCGATGACGGGGACCCGGCGCCCCTCCTCGTCCATGATCCGGTGGACGTCGGCGACGTCCTTGGCGTCCCGGACGAAGGACAGCGCGACCAGGTCGCAGCCCATACGCAGCGCGAAGCGCAGATCCTCGATGTCCTTCCCGGACAGCGCGGGGACGTTCACGGCCGCGCCGGGCAGGTTGATGCCCTTGTGGTCGGAGACGACACCGCCCTCGATGACGATCGTCCGCACCCGCGGGCCCTCGACGTCGAGGACCTTCAGCTCGACGTTGCCGTCGTTGATCAGGATCTGGTCGCCGCGGTCGACGTCACCGGGCAGGCCCTTGTAGGTCGTACCGCAGATCTGCTTGTCGCCCGGGACGTCTTCGGTGGTGATGACGAACTCGTCGCCGCGCTCCAGCTCGACCGGCCCCTCGGCGAAGGTCTCGAGACGGATCTTCGGGCCCTGCAGGTCGGCGAGGACACCGATGGCCCGGCCGGTCTCCTTGGCGGCGGCCCGGACGCGGTCGTACCGCCCCTGGTGTTCGGCGTGGGTGCCGTGGCTGAAGTTGAAGCGGGCCACGTTCATCCCGGCTTCGATCAGGGACACGAGCATCTCGTGGGAGTCGACCGCGGGGCCGAGAGTACAGACAATTTTCGAACGGCGCATGAGGCGATCCTATCGGTTTGTTTCGCTGCGGAATATTCCGTCTGGTGGAAAATACAAATGGGCGGGTCCGCGCTCAGGCGTGTTACTGCCGTGTATTCCCTCAGTCGTCCTTTCCGACCAGTGCATACGTCTGTGTGGCGATCTCCAGTTCCTCGTCGGTGGGCACCACGGCCACGGCGACCCGCGCGTGCTCGGGCGAGATCAGCCGCGGCTCGTCGCTGCGTACGGCGTTCAGCTCGCCGTCCACCACCAGGCCCAGCTCCTCCAGGCCCGCGACGGCGGCCGCCCGCACCGGCGCCGCGTTCTCGCCGACCCCGGCCGTGAACACGATCGCGTCCACCCGGCCGAGTACGGCGTAATAGGCGCCGATGTACTTCTTCAGGCGGTGAATGTAGATGTCGAAGGCGAGTTGCGCCTCTTCGTCACCCTCGTCGACACGGCGGCGGATCTCCCGCATGTCGTTGTCCCCGCACAGACCGATCAGACCGCTCTTCTTGTTGAGAAGAGTGTCGATCTCGTCCGTGGACATTCCGCCAACGCGCATCAAATGGAAGATGACGGCCGGGTCCATGTCTCCGGAGCGCGTACCCATCACGAGCCCCTCCAGCGGCGTCAGCCCCATGGAGGTGTCCACGCACCGCCCGCCGCGTACGGCGGAGGCGGACGCCCCGTTGCCGAGGTGCAGCACGATGACGTTGACGTCCTGCGGCGCCCTGCCGAGCAGCCCGGCGGCCGCCCGGGACACGTACGCGTGCGAGGTCCCGTGGAACCCGTACCGCCTGATCCGGTGCTCGTCGGCGGTCCGTACGTCGATCGCGTAGCGGGCGGCCGACTCCGGCATCGTGGTGTGGAAGGCGGTGTCGAAGACGGCGACCTGGGGGAGGTCCGGCCGGAGCGCACGGGCCGTGCGGATGCCGGTGAGGTTGGCCGGATTGTGCAGCGGCGCCACCGGGATCAACCGCTCGATCTCGGCGAGCACGGCGTCGTCGATCACGGTCGGCTCGGTGAAGAACTTCCCGCCGTGCACCACCCGGTGCCCGATCGCGACCAGTTCCGGCGAGTCGAGCCCCAGCCCGTCCCTGGCCAGTTCCTCCGCCACGGACTTGAGGGCGGCGTGGTGGTCGGCGATCGGGCCGGTCCGCTCACGGCTCTCGCCGCCTCGGAACAGCGGGGTGTGCCTGAGCCGGGAGGTCTGCTCGCCGATGCGCTCGACGAGGCCCACGGCCAGCCGGCTGCTGTCGCGCATGTCGAGCAGCTGGTATTTCACCGACGAGGAGCCGGAGTTGAGGACGAGGACGCGAGAAGCAAGGGGGGCCGGGCGCAGCTCGTCGGACGGGGCGGCGATGGGCGACGGGTGGGAGCTCACTGGGCGGTTGCCTTCTCGCTGGGGGACTGGGCCTGTATCGCCGTGATGGCGACGGTGTTGACGATGTCCTGGACGAGCGCGCCCCGGGACAGGTCGTTGACCGGCTTGCGCAGACCCTGCAGCACCGGTCCGACGGCGATCGCGCCGGCCGAACGCTGCACGGCCTTGTAGGTGTTGTTGCCGGTGTTGAGGTCGGGGAAGATCAACACGCTGGCCTGGCCGGCGACTTCGGACTCCGGAAGCTTGGTCGCGGCCACCGTCGGCTCGACGGCCGCGTCGTACTGGATCGGCCCCTCGATCCTGAGGTCGGGCCGCCGCGAGCGGACGAGTTCGGTGGCCTCCCGCACCTTGTCGACGTCGGCGCCGGAGCCGGACGTGCCCGTCGAGTACGACAGCATCGCGATCCGCGGCTCCACGCCGAACTGCGCGGCGGTGGCGGCCGACTGGACGGCGATGTCCGCGAGCTGCTCGGCGTTCGGGTCGGGGTTGACCGCGCAGTCGCCGTAGACGAGGACCTTGTCGGCGAGGCACATGAAGAACACGGAGGACACGATGTCAGCGTCCGGCTTGGTCTTTATGATCTCGAAGGCGGGCCGGATGGTGGCGGCCGTCGAGTGCACGGCCCCGGACACCATGCCGTCGGCGAGGCCCTCCTGCACCATCAGCGTGCCGAAGTAGTTCACGTCGGAGACCACGTCGTACGCCAGCTCCACCGTGACGCCCTTGTGGGCGCGCAGCAGGGCGTACTGCTCGGCGAAGGAGTCGCGCAGCTCGGAGGTGGCCGGGTCGATCAGCTCGGCGCCCTCGAGGTCGATGCCGAGGTCGGCGGCCTTCTTGCGGATCTGGTCGACCGGGCCGAGCAGGGTCAGGTCGCACACGCTGCGGCGCAGCAGCACCTCGGCCGCGTGCAGGACGCGCGGCTCGGTGCCCTCGGGGAGGACCACCCGCCGCCTTTCGGAGCGTGCCTGTTCCAGGAGCTTGTGCTCGAACATCATCGGCGTGACGCGGTCGTTGCTCGGCGTGGAGACGCGGCCCAGCAGGTCGGCGGTCTCGACGTACCGCTCGAAGAGACCGAGGGCGGTCTCCGCCTTGCGCGGGGTGGCCGCGTTCAACTTCCCCTCCAGGGAGAAGAGTTCGGCGGCGGTGGGGAAGCTGGTGCCGGCCACGGAGAGCACCGGGGTGCCGGGGGCGAGGCGGGCCGCGAGCGTGAGGACCTCGTCGCTCGGCACCTCACCCAGGGTGAGCAGCACCCCGGCTATCGGCGGGGTGCCGGCGCTGTGCGCGGCCAGTGAGCCGACGACGAGGTCGGCGCGGTCGCCCGGGGTGACGACCAGGGAGCCCGGCGTCAGGGCGTGCAGGAAGTTCGGCAGCATCGCACCGCCGAAGACGAAGTCCAGCGCGTCCCGGGCGAGCCCGGAGTCGTCGCCGAGCACCACCTTGGCGCCGAGGGCGTGCGCGACCTGGGCGACGGTGGGGGCGGCGAGGGCCGGTTCGTCGGGCAGGACGTAGCAGGGCACGGGGAGGCGGGAGGCGAGCCGCTGGGCGATCTCGTCCCGGTCGGTCCGGGCGACCCTGTTGGTGACCATGGCGAGGACGTCGCAGCCGAGGCCTTCGTAGGCGCGGTAGGCGTTGCGCGTCTCGGCGAGCACGGACTCGGTGCTCTGCCCCCGCCCGCCCACCACGGCGATGACGGACGCCCCGAACTCGTTGGCGAGCCGCGCGTTCAGGGACAGTTCGTCCGGGAGCTGGGTGGCGGCGAAGTCGGTGCCGAGGACGAGCACGACGTCGTAGTCCCGGGCGACGAGATGGAAGCGGTCGACGAGCGCCGACACCAGCTCGTCGGTCCCCTGCTCGGCCTGGAGCGCGGACGCCTCCGGGTAGTCCATGCCGTAGACGGTCGCCGGGTCCTGCGAGAGGCGGTAGCGGGCGCGCAGCAGTTCGAACAGGCGGTCGGGCCCCTCGTGGACGAGCGGCCGGAAGACGCCCACCCGGTCGACCTGGCGGGTCAGGAGCTCCATGACCCCGAGTTCGACGACCTGGCGGCCGTCGCCGCGGTCGATCCCGGTCACGTACACGCTGCGCGTCACGTGTGCTCTCCGTTTCGTCTGTCGGGCGGACAACAGGGGCCGCGGGTGATCACAAAAATCGCCCACCTAGGTGAGCAGAACCCTCTTGACAATACCTCCGCGGCTAGCTAAGGCGCCCGCCAGGGCCGAGGTCCGGAGGGGTGCGTCCGGCGGCCGGCAAGGGAGCGACACCCCCCCCTCGGCGGCATGAAACAATCGGACTGGCTCACCGGCATCAACAGCGACCAGGAGACACAGCACGATGCGCATCGGAGTTCTCACCGCAGGCGGCGACTGCCCCGGCCTGAACGCCGTGATCCGGTCGGTCGTGCACCGAGCGGTCGACCACTTCGGCGACGAGGTCATCGGCTTCGAGGACGGCTACGCGGGTCTGCTGGACGGCCGCTACCGCAGCCTCGGCCTGAACGCCGTCAGCGGCATCCTCGCCCGCGGCGGGACCATTCTCGGCTCCTCCCGCCTGGAGCGCGACCGGCTGCGTGAGGCCTGCGAGAACGCCTCCGACATCGTCCGCGACTTCGGCATAGACGCGCTGATACCGATCGGAGGCGAGGGCACGCTCACCGCGGCGCGCATGCTGTCCGACGCGGGCCTGCCGGTGGTCGGTGTCCCGAAGACGATCGACAACGACATCTCGTCGACGGACCGGACCTTCGGCTTCGACACGGCCGTCGGGGTCGCCACGGAGGCGATGGACCGCCTGAAGACGACCGCCGAGTCCCACCAGCGCGTGATGGTCGTCGAGGTCATGGGCCGCCACGCGGGCTGGATCGCCCTGGAGTCGGGCATGGCGGCCGGCGCCCACGGCATCTGCCTGCCGGAGCGTCCCTTCAACCCGGACGACCTGGTGAAGATGGTCGAGGAGCGCTTCTCCCGCGGCAAGAAGTTCGCGGTGGTCTGCGTGGCCGAGGGCGCGCACCCGGCCGAGGGCACCATGGACTACGGCAAGGGCGCGATCGACCAGTTCGGCCACGAGCGCTTCCAGGGCATCGGTACGGCACTCGCGTACGAGCTCGAGCGGCGGCTCGGCAAGGAGGCCAAGCCGGTCATCCTCGGCCACGTCCAGCGCGGCGGCGTACCGACCGCGTACGACAGGGTCCTCGCCACCCGCTTCGGCTGGCACGCGGTGGAGGCCGCGCACCGCGGTGAGTTCGGCAGGATGACGGCCCTGCGCGGGACGGACGTCGTGATGGTGCCCCTCGCGGAGGCGGTGACCGAGCTGAAGACGGTGCCGAAGGACCGGATGGACGAGGCCGAGTCGGTGTTCTAGGGCGTGTTTCGAAAGTAGCGTCGTCCGCCCGAAGGGCGGGGCTCGCGGCGTCTGGTGCGGTGCATCGCAAGGCGGAGGGTCGCCCGCGTACTGGGCGTACGCGGGCGACCCCGACAACGCGGCGAGGCGCCGTGCCAGGCGTCGCGGGCCAGACGGGACTTTCGAAACACGCCCTAGGCCCTGCCGGCCGGTGTTCTGCTAGCCGGTGCTGCTCCCGACGTTCGTCCAGAAGGCCTCCACGATCCGGTCGAGGAAGTCGCGGCCCGGGTCGCCGGACTCGCTCGCCGCGCTGCCGTCGCCCCAGCCGAGAGTGGCCGTCATCTGCCCCTGGTAGTCCCGGTGCAGCTTCTGGAGGGTGTCCTCCAGGAGACGCCGGTCCAGGGGCACCAGTTTCCCGAGGGGGCGCACGTACGCCTGCCACCGCCTGGTCACGGCACTGCGGAGGAGTTCGGCGAGCTTCGCGTCGCGCCCGGTGACACTGACGAAGTCGGGGAGCGAGAGATCGAGCAGGCCGGCGAGCGCGGCCGACTGGCGCTCGGTGCCGCGCCACTCGTCGTGGTCCTCCATGTGGAGATAGGCGAGGAGTTCGAGGCCGACGGTGCGGGCCATGTCCTCGGGGGCGAGACCACGGGAGACACGGTGCTCGCGCAAGGTGCGCGGACTGCCGATGAGTTCACCGGCCGAGCACCACAACACGCCTGCGAGGCCGGTGATTTCGGCGCTGGTCGGAGCGGTGCCCCCGCGTTCCCACGCTATGACGAGGTCCGGGGTGACGTGCGGGAGTCCGTACGAGGCACGCATGCCGTAGGCGACATGCTCGGGTTGCATGCCGAGGGCGGTACGGAGTCGGCGGGCGGCGGGGGCGTCGAAGGGGGGAGCGGGCTGGTTCGGCGGTGCTGGACGTCGGCGCACGGGCCACAACGTAGGGGCGCCACGGCGCGGTGACTACGGTCTGTTCGGCCAACGTTACGGATGGTAGGAGCATATGGCTTCGGTGGATTCACCCCGTGGCGGCCCCAGCGAGCGCGAAGCCTCCGCCCAGGCGCCTGGCGAAGTTCCACCTGCAACGGACCGGGCTTGTGCGGCCTACCGGCTCCGCTCCGCCCCGCGGACCCATCGATACACCAGCTCGGGCCTGCCCACCTGCCCGTACAGTGGCTTGCGCTCGGCTCTGCCCGCCTCCACCAGATGCTCCAGATAGCGCCGGGCCGTGATCCGGGAAATCCCGACGGTCTCCGCGACCCCCGCGGCCGTCAGCCCCTCGGCACAGTCCCGCAGCGCGACCGTCACCCGCTCCAGCGTCGGCGCGCTCAACCCCTTCGGCAACGCGGCCGGCCCCGGCGCCCGGAGCGTCGCCAGAGCGCGGTCGACCTCGTCCTGACCGCTCGCCTCGCCCACGGCCGCGTGGAACTCGGCGTAGCGGACCAGGCGGTCCCGGAGGGTCGCAAAAGTGAACGGTTTCAGGACGTACTGGACGACCCCCAGCGACACCCCCTCCCGTACGACCGCCAGATCGCGCGCCGACGTCACGGCGATGACGTCCGCATGATGGCCGGCCGCCCGCAGAGAGCGGGCCAGTTGCAGCCCGTGCACGTCCGGCAGGTGGAGGTCGAGGAGCAGCAGGTCGACCGGTGTCCGCTCCAGCGCGCGACGTGCTTCCGCGCCGGTGTGGGCCTTGCCGACCGCCACGAACCCCGGCACCCGGCCGACGTACATGACGTGAGCGTCGGCGGCGACGGGGTCGTCCTCGACGACCAGGACGCGGATGGGCTGTTCGGTCGTCATACGTCGCCTCTCGCAGTGGTGCCGCCTCTCGCGGCGCCAGTGGCCGACCGCCCGGTCATACATCGCCTCCAGAAGCCGTGCCGCCCGTCGCGGCGCCCCCGGCGGTCTGTGCCGGGCCGGTGACGCGGGCCGCCTCGGCCGGACCGGTGGTGCCGGCCGTCTGTGCCGAACTCGTGGTGCCGGTCGTCTGTGCCGGGCCGGTGGTGCCGGTCGTCTGTGCCGAACTCGTGGTGCCGGCCGCCTCGGACGGGCCGGTGGTGCGGGCGGTCTGTGCCGAACTCGTGGTGCCGGCCGCCTGTGCCGAACTCGTGGTGCCGGCCGCCTCGGACGGGCCGGTGGTGCGGGCGGTCCGTGCCGAAATCGTTGTGTCGGCCGCCTGTGCCGGACCCGTGCCCCCGGCCCCCGGACCCGAACGGGAGCCGTCGGCCGGGTTGCCCGGACCGGCACCCGCGGACACACCCGCCGGACCGACCCGGTCTCCCAGGGGCAGCCGCACCTCGAACTCCGCCCCGCCCCCCTCCGCCTCCGACACCGACAGGGTGCCCCCGTGCCGGTTCACCGCCTGCCGCACCAGCGCCAGCCCCAGCCCCCGCCCGCCCGGTCCCGACGGCTTCGTCGAGAAGCCGCGCCGGAAGACCGCCTCGGTGTGCGCCGGGTGCACGCCCGTGCCCGTGTCCGAGACCCGCAGAACCAGTTCGGCGGCGTCCGCGGTGGTCGAGTATGCCGCCACCGTCACCCGCCCCGGCGCGCTCCCCTGCGCCGCGTCCACCGCGTTGTCGATCAGGTTGCCGAGGATCGTCACCAGGTCCCGGGCGGGCAGCGACGGGGGCAGCAGGCCGTCGTCCAGGCTGCTCTCCTGCGACACCACCAGCTCCACGCCGCGTTCGTTGGCCTGAGCCGTCTTGCCCAGCAGCAGGGCCGCCAGGACCGGCTCGCCGACCGCCGCGACCACCTGGTCCGTCAGCTCCTGCGCCAGTTCCAGTTCGGCGGTCGCGAAGTCCACCGCCTCGTCCGCCCGCCCCAGCTCGATCAGCGAGACGACCGTGTGGAGACGGTTCGCCGCCTCGTGCGCCTGCGAGCGGAGCGCCTGGGTGAAGCCACGCTCCGAGTCCAACTCGCCCATCAGGGACTGGAGTTCGGTGACATCCCGCAATGTCACCACGGTGCCCCGGCGTTCGCCGCCGGACACCGGGGACGTGTTCACCACCAGCACCCGATCCAATGTCACGTACACCTCGTCGACCCGCGGCTCGGACGCCAGCAGCGCGCCCGTCAGCGGAGCCGGCAGTCCGAGGCCCGCCACGGACCTGCCCACCACGTCTCCGGTCACCCCCAGCAGCTCCTGTCCGCCGTCGTTGATCAGCGCCACACGGTACTGCGCGTCCAGCATCAGCAGCCCCTCGCGTACGGCGTGGAGCGTGGCCTGGTGGTAGTCGTGCATGTGGCTGAGCTCGGCCGCGTTCATGCCGTGGGTGTGCCGGCGCAGGCGGGCGTTGATGACGTACGTGCCGATCGCGCCCAGGGCGAGGGACCCGGCAGCGACCCCGACCAGCGCCGTGACCTGGTCCTGTGCCCGCTTGCTGATCGCCTCGACCTTGATGCCCGCGCTGACCAGGCCGACGATGCGCTCGTTCTCGTCCTTGATGGGGGTGACCGCGCGGACCGACGGGCCGAGCGTACCCGTGTACGTCTCGGTGAAGGACTCCCCGTTCAGCGCCCGGTCGATGTGGCCGCGGAAGTGCCGGCCGATCTGGCTCTCGTCGGGGTGGGTCCAGCGGATGCCCCGCGGGTTCATGATCGTGACGAAGTCGACGTCGGTGTCGTGCTGGACCCGCAGCGCGTACGGCTGGAGGGCGGCCGTGGGGTTCGGGGTGCGGATCGCCGCCAGGACGGAGGGGGCGTTCGCGACCGAGCGCGCCACCGCCGTGGCCTGGCGGCCTGCCGCGTCCTCGGCCTGGCTGCGGTCGCTGACGTACGTGAACAGCGCGTACCCGGCGACGAGGACGGCTATCAGTACGGCCTGCATGGCGAAGAGCTGGCCGGCCAGGCTGCGGGGTCTCGGGACAGGGATGCGCATGCCGTCAGTCTGCCTCTGATGTAGGCGTGAACTAAATGAACGGAAGGGTGACCGGCTTCACATGCCGGGAGATAGTCACGGCAATCCCCAATAACCCCCGGACGTGAGCCGCACGCCGGTGATGTTGACGACGTCGTCAAGGAGGGCGCCGCAGTGACCAGCGCAGCCGAGAAGGCACCCGCAGCAAAGCGGGACCGCACCCACTACCTGTACATCGCGGTGATCGTCGCGGTCGCCATCGGCATCGCCGTAGGCCTGGCCGCGCCCGATTTCGCGGTGGAGCTGAAGCCCATCGGAACGGGCTTCGTGAGCCTGATCAAGATGATGATCTCGCCGATCATCTTCTGCACGATCGTGCTCGGCATCGGTTCCGTACGAAAGGCCGCCAAGGTCGGCGCCGTCGGCGGTATCGCGCTCGGCTACTTCCTCGTGATGTCGCTGGTGGCGCTCGGTATCGGTCTGGTCGTCGGCAACATCCTGGACCCCGGCAACGGCCTCGCGCTCACCGACGCGGTCAAGGACGCCGGTCACGCACAGGTCGACACGGAGGCCAAGGACACCACCGAGTTCCTGCTCGGGATCATTCCGACCACGATCGTCTCCGCCTTCACCGGGGGCGAGGTCCTGCAGACCCTGCTGGTCGCCGTCCTCGCCGGGTTCGCGCTGCAGGGCATGGGCGAGTCCGGCCAGCCGATCCTGCGCGGTATCGAGCACATCCAGCGGCTCGTCTTCCGCATCCTCGCCATGGTGATGTGGGCCGCCCCCATCGGCGCCTTCGCTGCGATCGCCGCGGTCACCGGCTCGGCCGGCCTGGACGCGCTCAAGAGCCTCGCAGTGCTGATGCTCGGGTTCTACGCCACCTGCTTCCTCTTCGTCTTCATCGTGCTCGCCGCGCTGCTGCGCATCGTCGCGGGCCTCAACATCCTCACGTTCTTCAAGTACCTGGGCCGTGAGTTCCTGCTGATCCTGTCCACCTCGTCGTCCGAGTCGGCGCTGCCGCGGCTCATCGCCAAGATGGAGCACCTGGGTGTCAGCAAGCCGGTGGTCGGCATCACCGTCCCGACCGGCTACTCCTTCAACCTCGACGGCACCATGATCTACATGACCATGGCCTCGCTGTTCATCGCCGACGCCATGGGTACGCCGATGTCGATCGGCGAGCAGATCCCGCTGCTGCTCTTCCTGCTGATCGCCTCCAAGGGCGCGGCCGGTGTCACCGGCGCCGGTATGGCGACCCTGGCCGGTGGCCTCCAGTCCCACAAGCCCGCCCTGGTCGACGGCGTCGGCCTGATCGTCGGCATCGACCGCTTCATGAGCGAGGCCCGCGCCCTGACGAACTTCGCGGGCAACGCCGTCGCCACGGTCCTGATCGGCACCTGGACGAAGGAGATCGACCGCGAGCGCGTCGACGAGGTGCTGGCCGGCCGGCTCCCCTTCGACGAGACGACGCTCATGGACGACGGCCACGGCGCCCACGCCGAGATTCCCGAGCAGGGCGGCGAGAAGGAGCTGGCCCGGGCCTGACGCACCGGCCCGCCCGCAAGACACCGGGCGGCTGAGCGCTCCCCCGCTCCCAGCCGCCCGGTCACCACGGAAACTCAGCTTCACCGCCGCTCCAGCGGCACAGGAGGCGGGCCCGCCCGCCGCGGTCACCAGCGTGACGCGGCGAAGCGGCCCGCCTCTTCGCTTGCCACCAGACCGTCGTTCGCCCGATCCTCGCGAGCGTCAGGGCGACCGCGCAGGGCCCTGGCGGCTCCGCGGTGTTGCCTTGACGTCGGCGTCAAGGGCTACGTTCGTACGCATGCGAATCGGTGAGCTGGCCGCGCGGGCCGGGACCACGACACGGACGCTGCGGTACTACGAGTCGCGGGGGCTGCTGCCCGCGCGGCGGGGCGAGAACGGGTACCGGACGTACGACGAGGGCGACCTGAAACTGCTGCGGCAGATCAGGACGCTGCAGGACTTCGGATTCGACCTGGAGGAGACGCGGCCGTTCGTGGAGTGCCTGCGGTCCGGGCACCCGGAGGGCGACGCGTGTCCCGCCTCGCTCGCGGTCTACCGGCGCAAGCTGGACGAACTCGACGCGCTGATCGGCGAGTTGCGGGCGGTGCGGGCGCAGGTCGGGGCGCAGCTGGCGAGGGCCGAGCGAGCGCGGGACGAACTGGCGGCCGAGGCGCAGGTTCCGGGCGGTCCGGAGCCGGGATGCGAACTGGGAGGGATCCTCAAGTGATCAAGGCGGCGGGCGTGGCCGAGGTGAGGGACGCGGACTTCGCGGCGGAGGTGATCGGGGCGGACCTGCCGGTGCTGGTGGAGTTCACCGCCGACTGGTGCCCGCCGTGCCGGCAGATGGGGCCGGTGCTCAGCGCACTGGCCGAAGAGACGAGCGGCCGCCTGAAGGTGGTCCAGCTGGACGTGGACACCAATCCGACGACGACCAACGCGTACAACGTGCTGTCGATGCCGACGTTCATGGTGTTCCAGGGCGGTGAGCCGGTGAAGGCGATGGTGGGGGCCCACCCCAGGCGACGGCTGCTGGAGGAACTGTCCGACGTGCTCTGACGACCTCGCCGGTGCGGGCCGGTACACGAAGAAATCCCCCGGGCAATTGCGCTCGGGGGATTTCTCTGCGTATATTCAATGGTTCGCGACTTCACGGGAATTGAGTCGCAAAGAAGTTCAGTGAGCACAGTATATCCGGGCGGGAGTGGAATTGTCAAACACCGACTTTCCAGACAGTGAATTGCGGCGCGAGCAGGAATTCATCGACGGCCTGTACGCGCGCGTGGACGCCCTGCGCGGCGACACCGAGACCTCCGTCACCCACGCGCTCGCCCAGGGCAACACGCCCATGCAGGCCCGCCTGGAACGGGACATCCTGGTCGCCGAGCGGTCGGGTCTGCTCGCCGCGCTGAACGCGGTGGACGGCTCGCTCTGTTTCGGCCGCATCGACCTCACCTCGGGCGTCAGCCACCACATCGGCCGGATCGGCCTGCGCACCGACGACGCCGAGCACACGCCGATCCTGATCGACTGGCGGGCCGATGTCGCCCGGCCCTTCTACCTGGCCACCGGCCACACCCCGATGGGTCTGCGCCGGCGCCGCCACCTCACCACCGAGGGCCGCCGGGTCACCGCCCTGCACGACGAGATCCTCGACCTCGGTGACGCCACCAGGACCGGCCACGAGGACCCGTCGGGCGACGCCGTGCTGCTCGCCGCGCTCAACTCCGCGCGCACCGGCCGCATGAGTGACATCGTGCAGACCATCCAGGCCGAGCAGGACGAGATCATCCGGGCCCCCTACCGCGGGGTGCTGGTGGTCGAGGGCGGCCCGGGCACCGGCAAGACCGCCGTGGCGCTGCACAGGGCGGCGTATCTGCTGTACGAGTACCGCGAGCTGCTCGCCAAGCGGGCGGTCCTGATCGTCGGCCCGAATCCCGCGTTCCTCGGCTACATCGGCGAGGTACTGCCCTCGCTGGGCGAGACGGGCGTGCTCCTCGCGACGGTCGGCGAGCTGTTCCCCGGCGTGAAGGCGACGGCCACGGACACACCGGAGGCGGCCGCCGTGAAGGGCCGCGCCGACATGGCGGACGTCCTGGCAGCGGTCGTACGGGACCGGCAGGCGCTCCCCGAACCCGTCATCGCCATCGAGCACGACCGCGAGATCCTGATGCTCGACGACGGCCTGGTGGCTGTCGCCCGAGAGCGCACCCGTGCCGCGAAGCTGCCGCACAACGCGGCCCGCGAGCACTTCGAGGGCCACATCCTCAACACGCTCACCGACATGGTCTCCGAACGCATCGGCACCGACCCGTACGACGGCACGAACCTCCTCGACGCGAGCGACATCACCCAGATCCGCGACGAGATCGCCGAGAACCCCGAAGTCTGGTCCGCCATCGACCGGTTGTGGCCGCGGCTGACCCCGCAGCGCCTGGTCGCGGACTTCCTCGCCGACCCCGAGGGCTACGTCGGCGACGAGGACGCGCGCGCGATCCGGCGCCCGGTGACCCGGGCGTGGACCGTGGCGGACGTACCGCTGCTGGACGAGGCGGCGGAGCTGCTGGGCGAGGACGACCGGGTGGCGCGGGCGCGCGCGCAACGGGAGCGGGAGAACCAGGTGGCGTACGCGCAGGGCGTCCTCGAGGTGTCCTACGCCTCCCGGACGTACGAGTTCGACGACAAGGAGGACGAGGACTCGGAGGTCCTCTCCGCGCACGACATCATCGACGCCGAACGGTTCGCCGAACGCCACGAGGAGGACGACCACCGCAGCGCCGCCGAACGCGCGGCCGCCGACCGCACCTGGGCGTTCGGGCACATCATCGTCGACGAGGCGCAGGAGCTGTCCCCGATGGCCTGGCGGCTGCTCATGCGGCGCAGCCCGACCCGCTCGATGACGCTGGTCGGCGACCCCGCGCAGACCGCGGAGGCGGCAGGCGTCGGCTCCTGGCAGCGGATCCTCCAGCCGTACGTCGAGGACCGCTGGGAACACACCCGCCTAGGCGTCAACTACCGTACCCCGGCCGAGATCATGGACCTCGCGGCGGCGGTGGTCCGCGCGGAGCACCCGGGCTTCGAACCGCCGAGGTCGGTGCGGTCGACGGGTGTACGGCCCTGGGTACGCGCCACCGACGACCTGCCCGGCGCCGTGGCCAAGGCGGTCGTGGAGCTGACCCCGGACGAGGGCCGCCTCGCCGTGATCGCCCCGCGCGACCTGCACCGCAGACTGGCCGCGCGGCTCGACGGGGTGACGGCGGGCGCCGAGCCGGACCTGACCCGCGCGGTCGTCCTGCTCGACCCCCGCCAGTCGAAGGGCCTGGAGTTCGACTCCGTCCTCGTGGTGGAGCCGGGGCGGTACGGCACGAGTGATCTGTACGTGGCGCTGACCCGGGCTACTCAGCGGTTGGGGGTGCTGTATACGAGGTCGCTGCCGGGCGCGTTGGCGGAAGCGCGCCGGTGATGTCGTGACCGTCCCCGGGGGCTCCGCCTCCAGACCCCCGGCCTATGCCCGCACACCACCCGACTCGGTCGGCCGAGAGGCGCACCACGACATCACGCCGGCCGTAGCCACACCGTCGCCAGTGGCGGCAGTGTGAGGCGGATGCTCGCAGGGCGGCCGTGCCAGCCCTGGGGCTCCGGCTTGACCGGGTCGGGATTGACGACGTCGCTGCCGCCGTACCTCCCGGTGTCGGTGTTGAGGGCTTCGTGCCAGGCGGGAACGGAGTCGGGGACGCCCAGGCGGTAATCGTGGCGGACCACCGGGGAGAAGTTCGACACCGCCAGCAGCGGAGTGCCCTCGGCGTCGAAGCGCAGGAAGGCGAAGACGTTGTCCTCGGCGGCGTCCCCGACCACCCACTGGAAGCCCGAGGGGTCGATGTCGCGCTCCCACAGGGCGGGTGTGTGGCGGTAGACGGTGTTGAGGTCGCGGACCAGATCCCTGACCCCGCGGTGGTCGGCCTCCGCCCCGTAGGCGGGGTCGAGCAGCCACCAGTCGGGGCCGTGGGCCTCCGACCACTCGGCGCCCTGCGCGAACTCCTGTCCCATGAAGAGGAGTTGTTTCCCGGGGTGGGCCCACATGAACCCCAGGTACGCGCGGAGGCCGGCGCGTTGCTGCCACCAGTCGCCGGGCATCTTCGACACCAGTGAGCGTTTGCCGTGGACGACCTCGTCGTGGGAGATCGGCAGCACGTAGTTCTCGCTGTACGCGTACACCATCGAGAACGTCATCTCGTGGTGGTGGTACTTGCGGTGGACCGGCTCATGGCTCACGTAGCCGAGCGAGTCGTGCATCCAGCCCATGTTCCACTTCAGCCCGAAGCCGAGACCGCCGAAACCTCCCGGGCCCATGTGGTGGGTCGCCCGCGTGACGCCGTCCCAGGCGGTGGACTCCTCGGCGATCGTCACCACGCCCGGCACCCGGCGGTACACGGTTGCGTTCATCTCCTGCAGGAACGCCACCGCGTCCAGGTTCTCCCGGCCACCGTGCTCGTTCGGCACCCACTGGCCGGGCTCGCGCGAGTAGTCGAGGTAGAGCATCGAGGCGACGGCGTCCACCCGGAGGCCGTCGATGTGGAACTCCTCGCACCAGTAAACGGCATTGGCGACAAGGAAGTTGCGCACCTCGCGGCGGCCGAAGTCGAACTCCAGGGTGCCCCAGTCGGGGTGGGCGGCGCGCAGCGGGTCCTCGTGCTCGTACAGCGGACGGCCGTCGAACTCCGCGAGTGCCCATTCGTCGCGCGGGAAGTGCGCCGGCACCCAGTCCATCAGCACGCCGATACCGGCCTGGTGCAGGGCGTCGACCAGGTACCTGAAGTCGTCGGGGGTGCCGAGGCGGGCGGTCGGGGCGTAGAAGCCGGTGACCTGGTAGCCCCAGGAGCCGCCGAAGGGATGCTCGGCGACCGGCATCAGCTCCACGTGGGTGAAGCCGAGGTCCTTCACGTACGCCGGCAGCTGGTCGGCCAGCTGACGGTACGTCAGGCCGGGCCGCCACGACGGGAGGTGCACCTCGTAGACCGAGAAGGGAACCTCGTGTGCAGGGGCGTCGGCCCGGCGCGCCAGCCACTCCTCGTCGCCCCACTCGTGATGGGAGGCGGTCACGACGGACGAGGTGGCGGGCGGGGCCTCCGTGCGCCGGGCCAGCGGATCGGCGCGCAGGGTCCTCGAACCGTCGGTCCGGGTGATCTCGAACTTGTACAGTTCGCCCTCGCCGATCCCGGGCACGAACAATTCCCAGACGCCGGAGGAGCCGAGCGAGCGCATCGGGAACGCCGATCCGTCCCAGAAGTTGAAGGTGCCGGCCACGCGCACACCGCGCGCGTTCGGTGCCCACACGGTGAAGCGGGTGCCGGTCACGCCCTGGTGGGTCATCGGCTCCGCGCCGAGCGCCTTCCACAGCTGCTCGTGCCGGCCCTCGCCGATCAGGTGCAGATCGAGATCGCCGAGCGACGGCAGGAAGCGGTACGCGTCCTCGGTGTCCTGGACCGTCCCCTCGTACGCCACCTGCAGCCGGTACACGGGGACGGCCGACAACGGCAGCAGACCCGAGAAGAAGCCCTCCCCGTCGTCGTGCAGCTCGGCCCGCAGGTCCCCGGCGACGACGGTGACGGACAGTGCGTACGGCCGGAAGGCGCGGAAGGCCACTCCGCCGGGGACCGGATGGGCGCCGAGCACCCCGTGCGGGTCGTGGTGGGTGCCGCCGAGCAGCCGCTCGCGGTCAGCGGCGTCGATGGCGGGGGAGACGGCGACGGGCGGCGGGGCCGCCTTCCGGGGAGCGGCCTTTTCCGTTGCCGCGGTGACCTTCTCGGCCACGGCTTTCTTGGCCACGGCCTTCTTTGCCACGGCCTTCTTTGCCACGGCTTTCTTGGTCACCGCCTTCTTCGCCGTTGCCTTCTCGGCCGTGGCGTTCTTCGCCGGCGCCGTCTTCTCCGCCGTCTTCTTGGCCGCAGTTTTCTTGGCTGCCGCCTTCTTCGCCGCGGTCTGTTTCTCCGCCGTCTGCTTCTCCGCTGTCTTCTTCACGGCCTTGTTCACGGCCTGCCTGACGGCCTGCTTCTTCGCGGCCGCCGCCGGCTGTACGACGCTCTTCTCCTCGGCCGCCTTCTGCGGATCGGGACCTTCGGACGCTGGGCGGGGGGTCACGGGCGGTGCCTCCTGGGCGAGGGTGAGGTCAGGACGGGTCGGGTGAGGCGAGACGACGCACCGCGGACAGCGGTACCGGGAGCCAGTCGGGGCGGTGCCGGGCCTCGTAGAGGACCTCGTAGACCGCCTTGTCCGTCTCGTAGGCGCGCAGCAGCACGGGGTCGATGCGCGGATCGCGGCCGGAGACCTCCGCGTAACCGGAGCAGTACGCGGCCCGGCAGGTCTCAGCCCAGCCCGGCACCGGCACCTCGGCCGAGTGCGCCGCGTAGTCGAAGGACCGCAGCATCCCCGCGATGTCCCGCACCGCCGGCTGCGGCATGCGGCGCTCGGCCAGCGGCTTGGACGGCTCGCCCTCGAAGTCGATCAGGGACCACTGCCCGGCGGGCGAACACAGGCACTGGCCGAGATGCAGGTCGCCGTGGACGCGCTGCGCGGTCCACTTACGGCCCTCGGCGGCCAGGTCGGCCAGCGCGGTGAAGGCGGAGTGCAGCCCTGGCGCGTACGGCCGCAGCGCGGGCACCGCCTGCGCCGCGACGTCCAGGCGCTCGGTCATGCCGTCGGCCAGGAGGTGCAACTGGCTGTGGCCGAGGGTGACCGTGGGCAGCGCCCGGGCGAGTGCCGTGTGCACCTCGGCGGTGGCGCGCCCGAGCTCCCGCGCCTCGGCGCCGAAGTCCTCGCCCTTGGCCAGCTCGCGCAGCGCCAGCTCCCAGCCGTCGGCCGCGCCCTGTACGAAGGGCTGCAGCACGCCCAGCGCGTACGACTGCCCGGCCAGCTCCGCCCGCAGCCATCCGGTCGGCGCGGGCACCCGGGGGCAGCTCTCGCGGGCGAGCGCCAGCGGCAGTTCGAGGTCGGGATGGACGCCGGGCACGATCCGGCGGAAGAGCTTCAGAATGAACGTATCCCCGTAGACGACCGACGAATTCGACTGCTCGGCGGTCATCACGCGTGGCACCAGTCCCTCGCGGATCTCCTGGTGCGGGTCCCGTTCGAAGCGCAGCCCGCCGATCCGGGCCCCGGTGCGCAGTGCCTCCAGGAGCAGGTCGGCGGGCCGGGCGTCGTGCAGGGCGTCGTACACCGTGCGTCCGGCGAGCGGGCCCTCTTCCACGTGGCCGATGAGCGCGGGCGCCAGCCGGGGCGGCAGTGCCTCGCGCTGGCCTATCAGGAGCTGGTAGCAGTCGCCCGGGTGGGCGGAGGCTCCCAGCGTGACCGGCTGATGGGCCTGCACCAGCAGGTGGTGCAGGCCGAGCTTCCCGCCGGACGGCATCAGCTCGGTGGCCGCGACCAGCGAGAACCCGGTGACCGGGCGTCCCTTGCCCGCGAACCAGCGCTGCCGTGGCAGCCACTCCCGCAGCAGTGGATCCAGTGACGCAAGGAGGCCGGGACTTGTCGTGGCGGTACGGGTGACGGCTTCCGACATGGCGTCGCGTCCTTTCCCCGGATCGTCGGGGTGCTACTGATGCGTGCCCCGGGGAGGGCGGGGGAAACCGCCCCACCACGGGTTCTGCGGGTACTACGCGGCCTCCCTGCGGAGCCGGAACCAGTAGAAGCCGTGGCCCGCGAGGGTCAGCAGGTACGGCAGATCACCGATGGCCGGGAAGCGCACCCCGCCGAAGAGCTCGACCGGGTGCCGCCCGTTGAACGCACTGAGATCCAGCTCCGTCGGCTGGGCGAACCGGGAGAAGTTGTTGACACACAGGACGAGATCGTCCTCGTGCTCGCGCAGGAACGCGATCACGGCCGGGTTGGAGGACTGGAGTTCCGTGTACGAGCCGAGTCCGAAGGCGTGGTTCTGCTTGCGGATCTCGATCATGCGGCGGGTCCAGTGCAGCAGTGAGGACGGAGACGCCATCGACGCCTCGACGTTGGTGACCTGGTAGCCGTAGACGGGGTCCATGATGGTCGGCAGGTAGAGCCGGCCGGGGTCACTGGACGAGAAGCCGGCGTTGCGGTCCGGTGTCCACTGCATCGGTGTGCGGACGGCGTCGCGGTCGCCGAGCCAGATGTTGTCGCCCATGCCGATCTCGTCGCCGTAGTAGAGGATCGGCGAGCCGGGCAGGGACAGCAGCAGCGCGGTGAACAGCTCGATCTGGTTGCGGTCGTTGTCGAGGAGGGGGGCGAGGCGGCGGCGGATGCCGATGTTGGCGCGCATGCGGGGGTCCTTGGCGTACTCGGCCCACATGTAGTCGCGTTCCTCGTCGGTGACCATCTCCAGGGTCAGCTCGTCGTGGTTGCGCAGGAAGATGCCCCACTGGCAGTTGGAGGGGATCGCCGGGGTCTTGGCGAGGATCTCCGATACCGGGTAGCGGGACTCGCGGCGCACGGCCATGAAGATCCGCGGCATGACGGGGAAGTGGAACGCCATGTGGCACTCGTCGCCGCCGCCCCGGTAGTCGCCGAAGTAGTCGACCACGTCCTCCGGCCACTGGTTCGCCTCCGCCAGCAGCACCGTGTCCGGATAGTGGGCGTCGATCTCCTTCCGCACCCGCTTGAGGAACTCATGGGTTGCCGGAAGGTTTTCGCAGTTGGTGCCTTCCTGCTGGTAGAGGTACGGCACCGCGTCCAGCCGGAAGCCGTCGATGCCGAGGTCCAGCCAGAACCGCAGCGCGGAGATCATCTCCTCCTGGACGGCCGGGTTCTCGTAGTTCAGATCCGGCTGGTGGGAGAAGAAGCGGTGCCAGAAGTACTGCTTGCGGACCGGGTCGAAGGTCCAGTTGGAGGCCTCCGTGTCGACGAAGATGATCCGCGCGTCCTGGAACTGCTTGTCGTCGTCCGCCCACACGTAGTAGTCGCCGTAGGGCCCGTCGGGGTCGTTGCGCGACTCCTGGAACCACGGGTGCTGGTCGCTGGTGTGGTTCATGACGAAGTCGATGATCACGCGCATGCCGCGCTGGTGTGCGGCGTCGACGAACTCCACGAAGTCGGCCAGGTCGCCGAACTCCGGCAGGACGGCCGTGTAGTCGGAGACGTCGTAGCCGCCGTCGCGCAGGGGCGACTTGAAGAAGGGCGGCAGCCACAGACAGTCGACGCCCAGCCACTGCAGGTAGTCGAGCTTGGCGGTCAGGCCCTTGAGGTCGCCGACACCGTCTCCGTTGCTGTCCTGGAAGGAGCGGACGAGGACCTCGTAGAAGACGGCGCGCTTGAACCAATCCGGGTCCCGGTCCTTGGCGGGGGTGTCCTCGAAGGTGTCCGGGACGGGCTCGTTGACGATCATGTTGTGGGTGACCCTCCGGTCTGCGGGGTGGACGGTCGCAGGACCGTGCTGTGCTCATCCGGGGGATAACCCCCGGACCCCAGGCCGACGGCAAGCACATGCGCGCCGCCGGGCCCGAGGCGCACATAGTTGGCCCTGCCCCAGTGATAGGTCTCGCCGGTGAGCTCGTCGCGCACCGGCACCGACTCGTGCCATTCCAGGCCGAGTTGTGGCATGTCCAACGAGACCGTTGCCTCCTGGGTGTGGTGCGGGTCGAGGTTGGCGACCACCAGAACCGTGTTCGAACCCTGCCGCTTCGAGTACGCGATCACCGCTTCCTTGTCCGCGTGGTGGAAGTGGAGACCACGCAGCCGGCGGAGGGCCGGATTCGCCCGCCGGATGGCGTTGAGTTTGGTGATGAGGGGGGTGAGGGTGCGTCCCTCGCGTTCGGCGGTCTCCCAGTCGCGGGGTTTGAGCTGGTACTTCTCCGAGTCGAGGTACTCCTCGCCGCCCTCGCGCAGCGGGGTGTTCT
>NZ_JBVIVK010000023.1:0-100576 GCF_055595715.1 Streptomyces sp. NPDC040410 | reverse complement strand
GGAACTGCACCACGCCAAACAGCACGACGAACAACAGTGGCTGACCCAATGGACCACAAGCCAGCAGGACGCCTGACCGCACCTCACCCCCTCATGGCCAGAACGGCCTTGAGGCCAACCCGCCACGGAGACCGACAGCTCTCGATGCGCCTGGCACCGCCGGAATGGCGGTGCCACATACAGCGGCTCCCGGCGCTATGTGGATCGCCTCCATGGTCTTTCGCCCGTGTACGTCACAGGATCCTTGGCGCGGCCTGGGCCACGGGATCTCGGGGCCCACCCCGACGGGAGGACCCTCGATGACCACGCCCGCCTCGCAGGAACAGAACCAGGCGGTGAGCAAGGACAACTGGCTTGCGGGCATGGCGCTGCGCTTCACCGCCTTCACCGAGAAGTGGCTGCCCGATGCACTGGGGTTCGTACTGGTGGGGACCATCGCGGTCTTCGCGCTCGGCCTTGCGTCCGGCGAGAAGCTGTTCGGCGCCCCGTCCGATCCTGCGGCAACCACCGGATACGGCCTGGTCGACGCGTGGGGGCAGGGTTTCTGGTCCCTCATCACCTTCACGCTCCAGATGGCGATGATCGTTATCGCCGGGTACGCGGTCGCGGCCTCACCGCCGGTCGGCCGACTGATCGCCAGGGTCGCACGGGTGCCTCGTACGCCACGTGGTGCCATCGCGTTCACCGCGGCCGTCGCCATGGTGAGCTCCTACCTGAACTGGGCGTTCAGCCTCATCTTCACGGCGATTCTGGCCAAGGAGATCGCACGCCGGGTCCCCGGCGTGGACTACCGTGCGCTCGGTGCGATGGCCTTCCTGGGCCTCGGCACCGTGTGGGCCCAAGGTCTGTCCGGTTCGGCTGCGCTCCAGGTGGCCGGCGACGCGTCCAGCCCGCCTGCTGTCCAGAAGGTCATCGCGGAAGGGCGCGGTAGCGGCCTCATCCCTCTCACCGACACCATCTTCCTGTGGCAGGGAATCACGGCCACAGCGATCGTCTTCGTCGTCGCGGTCGGCACGGCCTGGCTGCTGTCGCCCTCCCCGGAGCGCGCGAAGACCGCCGGACAACTGGGCATCGATCTGGGTCCCGGCGTCGGTGAAGAACGTTCGCTGCCGCGCCGCAACAGGCCCGGCGAGTGGATCGAGTACAGCCCCGTGTTCGCGATCCTGCTGTTCGCACTCGGTGTGTGGTACCTGGTACGGCACTTCGCGAGCGCAGAGGGCAACGCCCTCAATGCGCTCGACCTGAACACGATCAACCTCGTCCTCGTCCTGCTGGCACTCATCCTGCACTGGCGTCCGGTACGCCTGGCGAAGGCGGTCAGGGACGGGACGCCCGCGGCCTCCGGCGTACTGCTCCAGTTCCCGTTGTACGGCGGGATCTTCGGGATGATCGCCTTCACCGGCCTGAGCAAGACCATCGCAGGCTGGCTGGTATCGGTGTCGAACGAGTTCTTCTACCCGGCCTTCGTCGCCGCCTACAGCTGCGTACTCGGCGTCTTCGTCCCGAGCGGCGGAAGCAAGTGGGTGATCGAAGCACCCTACGTCCTGGATGCGGCCAACCAACTCCACGTGAACCAGGGTTGGGTGGTCGTGGTGTACGACCTCGGTGAGGCCAGTGCCAATCTGCTGCAGCCGTTCTGGATGCTGCCCACGCTGACGATCCTCGGGCTCAAGGCTCGCGACATCATGGGCTACACGTTCGCCATGTTCGTGGTCTGCTTTCCCGTCGTGCTGATCCTCGTCACCTTGTTCGCCCGTACCCTCCCCTTCCCCTGAGCGCGACTCGATCCCACCCGGGCCTGCGCGACACCCCCTGGCGTGCGCTCCTCTACGGCCTGGCCGGCACAGGCGCCGACATTCTCGCCCGCCGCTCCCCCTCATCGGCAGAACCCACAAGGGGACGCTGCAGCTGCGCCCGGACGACTCCCCTCCCCCGTCACCCCGTCCGGTCCTGGGAGGCTACGCCGCGACGCCCTGGCCCTCGGGGCGAGCCGAACCGCCGTCAGGCGGTCGCCTGAGCGGGCGCTGGTGGGGAGATGCGAGCCTGGCGGCCGGCACCGGACGAGGGTCAGCGCGGACGAGCCGGGCCTGTTGGCTCTACGGTCGTGCTGCCGGAAAGCGGCGGACCCGGCGCAGTAGGCGTACCCACCAGGACCAGCGGGCGGGGCGGCCGCTGAGCCGCCCGGTGGCGGCGCGTTCGGCGTTGTCGAAGAGGTCTTGCAGCAAAGCCTCGTGCATCCAGCGGATCACCAGCGGCCAGAGCAGCGTCATGCGGCCGCCGACGGTGCCTGTGAGCGTGTGTGTCAGGCGGCAGCGGTTCGGGGCTTCCGCGGTGATGAGCAGTTCGTGGTACCCCTCGAGTCCCCGCCCCGGCTCGAAGGTGAAGCGGATGCGACGGCCGGTCTCGTAGGCGGCGACGCGGTAGCGGATCGGGCCGTGTCCGCCGCGCGAGCCGACGGTCAGGCCCGCGTCGAGGACCAGCGGCGGCCAGGCCGGGGCCGGCCATATGCGGTCGTCAGGGGTGGCCACCCGGTCCAGGAGGGCGCCGAGCGTGTCCGCGGGCGCGTCGATCACTCGATGTTGGATGTTCTGCATCTGTAACTCCATACGGTGCCGTACGGTTTGAGGTTGGACCGTACGCTACCGTATGGAGTGTGGGAGCGCGGCACCGCCCGCCCGTCGACAACGTCGCCCGGTTCGGGAGGATCCTCGTTCGACGTGGTTCCCACCCCGAAATCTCCCGCGGTGCGGTTCCTCATGGCAGGTCCAGTCCCATCTTGGTGGCCAGGCCGGTGGCGAGCGCCGCGATGGTGGGGTGTTTCCAGATGAAGTCGTTGGCGAGTCTGATGCCGAGTCCCGCCTGCAGCCGGGTACGCAGTTCCATGGAGAGCAGGGAGTCGAAGCCGAGACTGCGCAGCGGTGTCTGCGGGTCCAGTCGGGCACTGCCGGACTGCAGGACGACGGCCATCTCCGCGGCGAGGTAGGACTCCAGGGCCGCTCGCCGGGCGAGAGGGGAGTCAAGCCCGGCCAGACGGGCGGGGACGTCTGCTTCGGTGGGGGGCTTGCTGCCCGGTGGTTTGGTGCCCTGGTCCTCGTGGCCCACGATGAGGCCTGCGAAGAAGGGGGAGCTGCGGACCTTGGGCAGGATCCAGGTTTCCGGTGGTCCGGGCAGGACACCGGTGGCCGCCCTGCGGTGGGTGAGCAGTGCCTCCAGGGCCCGTAGGCCGTCCTCGGTGGCCATGGTCTCGTAGCCCCGGTCGGCGAAGTCGGTTGCGACGCCGGTCTGTCCCCACGGCCCCCAGTTGATGGCCAGGGTGGGCAACCCCTCGGCGTTGCGCCAGGTGGCGAAGGCATCGAGCCAGGAGTTGGCGGCGGCGTATGCGCCCTGGCCTGGGTTGCCCAGCAGCGAAGCCATGGACGAGTAGAGCACGAACCAGTCGGTCGCGTGCTCCGCGAGCGCCTTGTGGAGCCGCCATGCGGCGGTGGCCTTGGGCCGCCAGATGCGTTCGAGTTGTTCGTCGGTGATGTTGGTGATGGCGGCGTCGTCGAGGACCATCGCCGAGTGCACCACTCCTCGCAATGACTGGCCTCCGTCCGTGGCGGCGGATACGAGCCGTTCGGCAACCCCCTGCCGGGAGACGTCACCGAGTTCCACGGTGATTCGGGCGCCGGCGGCACGCAGCCGGGCCAGCTCGGTCTCGGTGGCATCGCCGGGCGGTGTACGGCCGTTGAGGACGATGTGCCCGGCGCCCAGTTCTGCCAGGCGGGCCGCCGTGGCCAGGCCGACCCCGCGCAGTCCCCCGGTGATGATGTAGGCGCCGTCGGAGCGGACCGGTGAGGGCGGCTCTGCCAGGACGGCGGTCGTCTCCCCCTGCTCGGGCATGGTCAGGACGAGCTTGCCGATGTGCCCGGCGCCCGCCATGAGACGGAACGCCTCTGTGGCCTGTGCCAGGGGGAACTCCTGGTGCGGCAGTGGCTGGAGGGCGCCTGCGGCCATCAGGTCCATGACCTCGCCCAGGACGGCGTGGAACACCTTCGGCTGGAGTTGCTGGAGTTCGATGAGATCGACGCTGCTGAAGGTGACGTTGTGCCGGAACGGCGCCAGCCCGAGGGATGTGTCGGCGAGGATGTCACGGACACCCAGCTCGACGAACCGGCCGAAGGGACGGAGTGCCTCCAGACCCGCCCTGATCGCCGGCCCCGAGAGCGAGTTGAGCACGACGTCGACGCCCTTGCCTCCGGTCGCTTCGCGGGCCTGTCGGGTGAAGTCCAGCGAGCGGGAGTCCATGACGTGCTGGATGCCCATGCCTCGCAGGTACCCGCGTTTCTCGTCGTTGCCGGCCGTGGCGAGCACCTGTGCGCCGAGGTGACGGGCAACGGCGACAGCGGCCAGGCCCGTCCCCCCGGTGGCGGAGTGGATCAGTACGCGTTCGCCCGCGGCGAGGTGCGCTGTGTGCCGCAGGGCGTACCAGGCGGTGAGATACGCCGTCGGGATGCCCGCCGCGGCTACGGTGCCGACGTCGGGTGGAAGGGGGAGCACGGCGTCGGCCCGGACCGTGGTGAACGAGCCGAAGGCGCCGCCGGCGAGATCCACGGCCAGGACGGTGTCCCCGGCGCGGACGTGCTCGACGCCCGGGCCGACCGCGGTCACGGTTCCCGCGCACTCGAAACCGATACGGTCACCGCCGCCCGCGCACCGGCCCGCGGCCGGCAGCAGCCCCATGACGGTGAGGACGTCGCGGAAGTTCACTCCCGCCGCGCGGACTTGAAGCTCCACTTGTCCAGGGCCCGGCGGGCGCCGCCCGCCCACCATGAGATGCAGGGAACCGAGGTCTCCGACCCTGCCCACGTGGAGCCGGAAGCGGTCGGCGCCGTAGCGCACACGGCGGCCGGTCGCGGTCAGGCGTTCGGTGTCCGTCAGCGGAGCGGGCACGAGCCGGGCCACGCGGCGGCCCGCACCCCGCACGGCCATTTCGTCCCCGGGCGTCCCGCCCCGCAGGAGGCCGGCCGCGTGCCGCAGGTCGTCGTCGGACGGTCCCACGTCGAGGAGTGTCGGACTCAGCTCCGGGTGCTCGTGCGCCAGGACGCGCACCAGGCCGCGGGCCGGGCTCTGGGCGGGGTCGGCCCTCTCGCCCGGTTCGACGGCGCGGGCGCCCTGAGTGACGACGTAGAGCCGCGGAGGGGGAGAGCAGTCCGTGACCGCCTGGACGATGCCCAGCAGCCGCCGGGTGCGTTGCAGGGCGACCGGCGTGGGATCGGCAGCCGGCCCGTCGACGCCGAGCCCCGGCCCGTCGGCGGGCGCGCACAGGAACACCACGGCGCCCGGCGGATCGGTCAGCTCCCGCTCGGCGAAACCGTCCCGCAGGGCGGACAGGCGCTGCTCGTTCTCCGAAAGGGCGACGACCCGGGCGTGAGACCCGGACGCGCGGAGCACGTCGGCGAGCGCCTCCGCTCGGCTGCCGGGCTCGCCGACCACCAGCCAGTCACCGGCCGCTGCGGCCTTCGCCGTCGTGGCGGGCGGCGCTTCGGCGGGCGCGGCCTGCCAGTCGATGGCGTAGAACCAGCGGCCGACGTCGGTGCCCGCGTTGGTTTCGCGGTGCAGCAGGCGCAGGCCTTTCAGGGCGATCACCGTATGTCCGTCATCGGTCAGCAGCCGTATGTCCGCGGTGATCCCATCGGCCTGTTTCCGCGTGATCTTCGCGTGCCCGTGGACGACCGCGCCGGGATCACCGTGGATCCTCAGCGACTCCGCGCCGACCGGGAGGACCAGGCCGCCTGCGGCCTCCTCGCGTACCAGCGAGGCCACTGCCAGCTGGGCACACAGGTCCACGAGCACGGGATGGACGCACAGGGAGCCCGGCGCGGGACCGGCCGCGGCCGGGACGGCGACCCGTGCCCAGACACTGTCACCGGTGGCCGACAGACGCAGTTCGCTGATCCCCGCGAATGCCGCTCCGTGGTGGAGGCCCCTGGAGCGCAGGCGCTGGTACATGGTGGCGGCGGGCAGAGCCACGGGGTGTTCCGTGACCAGGTCGCGCACGGAAACGGATGCGGCATCCTTCGCCGGACTGCCGGAACCGAGGGTGGCACTGGCATGCAGCGCCCACTGCCCCTCGTGGGTGTCACCCCGACCGTCCTCGTCGTTGTCGGCACGCGCGTAGATCTCGCAGGTGGCGCGGCCCTGGGCGGACAGGTCCGCCGTCATGGTGAGCTCGGAGCGGCCGGCCAGGGCGAGCAGTTCATGGAAATCGATGTCACTGACCTCCACCTCGCGCGGCGGCGCGCCGAACGCCTGGCAGGCGGCGGTGAGGGCGAGGGCGCAGTACGCGGCTCCAGGCAGAACCACCCCGTGGTTCACCTGGTGGTCCGCCAGCCACGGGTGGGCGTGAGTCCCTGTTTCCGCCCGCCAGATGTGCCGGACGGTACGGCCCGGAATCCTCTCGTGAAGTCCGGGCAGGAAACTCGTCCCGCCGCCCGGCCCGGAGTCCTCCACGCCGGGTGCCGCCCGGTACCCGGCGGCGTCGGGCCGGTCGCTCGGATCCACCCAGTGCCGTTTCCGGTCGAAGGCGATGGTGGGCACATCGGCCAGGGCGCCGCCCTCGTACAGGGCGGCCCAGTCGACGGATACGCCCGCGCAATACAGGGCGGCGAGTTGGGTGCGGAAGGTGGCCTGCTCGTCTTCCCCGCGTCGAAGTGTGGGCACGACGACGGGCTCGTCGACCAGCCCCCTCAGACCGCCGGTGACGGCCTGGGTGACGACCGGATGCGGGGACACCTCCGCATACGCCGTGTGCCGGTCCTGCGCGGCGGCACGGACCGCGTCCGTGAACCGCACCGGGCGGCGCAGGTTGTGGCACCAGTACGCGGCGTCGAAGGCCGGGACCGCGCGCGGGTCGTCCAGCACCGTCGAGTAGAACGGTACGGCGGGCGGGCGGGGCGTCACGTCGGTGAGGGCCGCCGCCAGGTCGTCCAGCAGCGGCTCCACCTGCGGCGAGTGCGAGGCGACGTCCACCGCGATCAGACGGGCGGGAACGCCCCGGGTGTCCCAGCGCTCGACCAGGCGCTTCACGACGGCCGTGTCGCCGGCGACGACGGTGGAGCCGGGAGCGGCCAGGACCGCGACGGAGACCGATGCCGAGGCGTCGGCGGATGCCAGGTCCGCCTCCACATCGCCGCGGCCCAGTCCGACGCTTGCCATGGCACCGGCGCCCGCGATGCGGGTCAGCAGGGCGGAGCGCCGGCAGATCACCCGGACGCCGTCCTGCAAGGACAGCGCCCCCGCCACGACGGCGGCGGCGACCTCACCCATCGAGTGGCCCAGGACCCCGGCGGGCTCCACGCCGTAGGCCCGCCATGCGGCGGCCAGAGCGATCTGCACCGCGAACAGCACCGGCTGCACATGTCCGCACCCTGTGATCTCCCGGCCCTCCCGTACGACGTCCAGTACGGAGAAACCGGCCTCGTCCGCGATCAGCGGTTCGACCTCGCGCAGGGCGGCGGCGAAGGCGGGTTCGTGCGTGAGAAGGTCGCGGCCCATGCCTGGCCACTGGGAGCCCTGCCCGGAGAACACCCACACCGGCCGCCTGCTCACACCGGCAGCCACCGTCCCCGACACCACGCCGGGCACGGCCTCCCCGTCGGCGAACGACCTCAGGGCACGCACGAGGGAGGGGCGCGAGGAGGCCACCACGCCGAGCCGCCCGTGTCCGGCCGGGCGGCGCAGCGCGAGGGTATGCGCGATGTCGCCGAGTGGCACGCTCGCGCCATCGCCCTCCAGCCAGTCGGCGAGCCGCCGCGCCGCCGCGGGCAACGCGTTCCCCGAGCCGGCGGGCACCAGCAGCACATGCGATTCCGCGACCGCCGAACGCCCCCGGCGCGGACGCGTGTTCGTCGGGCGGCGCACGGCCGCGGCAGGCGCCTGCTCCAGCACCACGTGCGCGTTCGTGCCGGAGAACCCGAACGAGGAGACGGCCGCCAGCCGGGACGGCGTCCGCGTGGGCCAGTCCGTCAGCCGGACGGGCACGAAGAAGCGCGTGCCCTCCGGTGCGAGGGCCGGGTTCCAGCGCGTGAAGTGCAGGCTCGGCGGGACCACACCCTGCTGAAGGCACAACACCGTTTTCACCAGACCGACAACGCCCGCAGTGGGCTCCAGGTGACCCAGATTGGACTTCACCGAGCCCAGCGCACAACGGTCCCGGCCCTGCCCGTACACGCGGGCCAGGCTGGTGAACTCCACCGGATCGCCCACCGGGGTGCCCGTGCCGTGCGCCTCGATCATGCCCACTTCGCCGGGGTCGACGCCGGCACGGGCCAGCGCCTGGCGGAACAGCGCTTCCTGGGCCGCCGCCGACGGCGCGGCCAGACCGTCCGACCGGCCGTCCTGGTTCACGGCAGAGCTCCGGATCACGGCCAGCACGCGGTCACCGTCCCGCATGGCGTCCCGCAGGCGTTTCAGGACGACGACCGCGCAGCCCTCACCGCGCACGAAGCCGTCGGCCGCGGCATCGAACGCGCGGCAGCGGCCCGACTCTGAGAGCATGCCCATCCGGACGAACGACCGTGTCGTCCTGGAGGCGAGCACCAGGGTGACACCCCCGGCGAGCGCGACATCGCACTCCCCGTTCTGCAGGGCCTGGCCCGCCAGGTGCAGGGCGACCAGCGAGGACGAGCACGCGGTGTCCAGGGCCACCGACGGCCCTTGCAGCCCGAGCAGGTAGGAGACGCGTCCCGGCGCGACGCAGTGACCGTTCGTCAGGACCGCCCCCTCCAGTTCTTTGGGATGCCCCGCCAGGCGGTCCATGTACTCGGTGTAGCTAAGCCCGGTGAAGATCCCGGTCGACGTTCCCATGAGGCGGCCGGGCGGCACTCCCGCATGCTCCAGCGCCTCCCAGGACACCTCCAGTAACAGTCGGTGCTGCGGGTCGAGTATGTCCGCCTCCCGTCCGGAGACGCCGAAGAACGCCGAGTCGAAACCGGCGACGTCCCTCAGCCAGCCGCCTTGCCGGGGCAGCGCGGCATCCGGCGTACGCCCGATCTCCGTGCGTGTGGGCGGCGGATCTCCGACCGCGTCGCGACCGGCGGCCAGCAGCCGCCACAAGGCAGCCGGGGAGTCGACGTCCCCGGGCAGCCGGCACCCCATGCCGATGACGGCGATGCGTCCGTCGGCACCGGCTGCTGAATCCTTGGCATTGCGTCCCATGAGCTGCTCCCTCTGTTGTCGCCGTCGGATTGGTGTGCTGGTGGGAAGAGGGCCGCCGCCGATCCGGTGGCCGGTGCCGCAGGGCCTGCCGTCGGGCCGGCGAGCGCACCGAGTCGCGCGTACTGCTCACCCCTGCAGGCGGCGAGCCGGGGCGACGGGCCGGCATCGCACGCGTGTGCCGGAACGGACACCGCCGTCAGACGGCGTCCGGGCTGCCGACGAGAATCACGCTCTTCACCCCGCCGATCTGGTAATTGCAGGTCAGCGCATAGTCGAAGTCGAGAGGCCTGCTGCTCGTGCCGGGTACGGGGTCGAACGGCAGGCCGTCGACGGGCTGTTCGCAGTTGGCCGTGGGACACACCTGGCCGCGCTGCATCATCAGCAGACTCAACGCCACCCCGATGCAGCCCGCCGGAGCTCCGTTGTGGCCGAAGCATGCCTCCTGCGAGGTCATCACCAGGCCGCTGTCCGGGCCGTAGAGCTGCCTTACCGCGTTCGCCTCGAATGCCGTGACCACCACGTCACCGTCGCTGCCGCCGTGGACGTAGGGCACCTGCGAGATGTCCCACCGGTCTCCCAGACACCGGCGGACGGCCTCCACAAGGGCGGCTCCGCTGTCGTCACTCGCCAGGGGGTTCAACAGCCCGTCGCGGGTCATGGCATGAGCCAGCACCTGGCCATAGGAGCGGGCGCCTCGCTGGTCGGCGTGCTTCCGGGACTCCAGGATGAGGGTCGCCGCTCCTTCGCCGTGGTTCACGCAGTCCGCCCGGCGGTCGTACGGGCGCATCAGACGGTCGAAGGACGGCAGGAGTTCCGGCATGCCGTCAACCCGGACAGCCTCGTACGCGCCCTGGGCAGAGCGCAGCAGTCGCTGGACGTTCAGGATGACCTCCAGGCCGAAGAGGTCCACGCCCGAGACGACGGCCAGGTCGACCACGCCCTTGGCGATCATCTGCTGGGCGTTGGCGACCTGCACGGCGGACGAGGCGCATCCACAGGACACGGTGAAGCACGGACCGGTCGACCGGATGAGCGCTCCCTGCACAAGGGAGACGTCGGACGGTGTGATGCCCTGCTGACCTCGGACGAACAGCTCCATCGCCTCCTGCGGGCTGGTCGTCAGCGGATCGGCCTCGAGCACCGCCATGTACGGTTCGACGTTGGTGTCCACCCCGCCACGTCCTGCCAGCACCGCCGCACACGTCAGGTCGCCCGCACGGAAGTCCAGCCCGGCGTCCCGGCAGGCCTCCACAAGCGACACGAGTCCGAACCTGTGGGCATTGGTGTAGTGGCGGGAGAACGCCGGCGGGATGTCGGGCAGCCGTGAGTCGAACATGGCCCGGGACAGGTCGACCGAACCGTAGTAGACGTCACCATGGACAAGGCATGACGCGCCGCGCGACGCGACGTCCCAGAGGTCGTCCACGGTGAACACCGGCCGACTGGTGCCCGGCAGGCAGAACCCCATGCCGGTGACCATGACGTCCCGCGCGCTCACTGGACAGGTCCTGCGGATATCTGGTGTTCCGGGCGCGGGCAAAGGGGGTTGCTCATCTTGACCTCCAAGAGGCAATTGAGGGTTCGCCGGTACCACAAAGGGAAAACGGGTCACGGCACCGGCCCTGCGGGGCCAGCTCGTCCCAGGCGGCTGCAAAGCCAACGCGGCTACTGTGCTCCGGGTTGATGGCGCGTCCAGTGGTACACCGGCATGGGGCCCTCACCGATGTCGGTGTACTCGCCGGTGAATTCGTAGTGCTCCCAGCGGCCGCAGTATTCGATCTTCACCGGTGAGGTGGTTCCTCCGCACGGCGCCTGCGCTACCTGCGGAGCACCGCTCGGACCGCCTTTGAGCAACACGAGACTGACGGAAGGCATGGCAGTATCCTCCTGCGATTCGAAGCACCTTTTGGGAATTTGTGGAGGACGCTCCGCCGCGAGCGTTTCCAGAGAACCCATACCCAGTTAAATTCCGCAAAGAGGCAAAGTACAGACGAGTGTTGAAGCGCAGGAGACGTGTGCGATCGCGAAATGTTCTCGTCCGTTAATCGCCACGCAAATGAGCTCCCCGTACGTCAGGGGCTGCTCCGGCGCACACCCTGGCCGATCAGCCCGTGAGCAAGTGCGCTGCGGTGAAACGCGGCTGCCCCGACCGGGAGCCTGTCCGTGCATCGGAGGGTGCGGCTGGACAGCTCGATCGCCGACCGGTAGACAAGCACACGGAGCTGCCGCAGCACGGTTGATCTTGGTCGTGAAACCGTTTACCAGTTCATCGTTCCGCTGGCGCGTCCAACTCGCGGGCAGGAGAGTCAGCTTGGCAACGGCTCATGGTGCGGGGTAAGTGCCGGCAGGGGGCCGCGCGTCGGAAGGCGCGCAGATACACGGCGGTCGGTTGGGGGACAAGAGCGCCAAGTCGTGTACGCGGGGCGTGCGAGGTGCGGGCCGGGTAGGCGTGCGCACCTCATAGGGCCACACGAGGCGGCGCGGCCGTCTGTGGGGGCGCACCTCGTAGGTCGTGCGCACACGTCAGAAGTGGCTGTTCACGCCTCCCTGATCCGTTCTGTGACCAGCATGGTTATGGGAAGCGATTTCTGTCTTTCCGCTGTTCAGCAACGCGCATGCCTTCCCCTATGTCTGCCGCCTGCCGATTGCGCCGGGCGCTGCCCTGGCTGGAGGAGTCCCGTGTCGCTTGTCCGACTTCGTCTCGTCGGCGGTCCTGCCGGCCTCGACGAGCAGCTGCGCGAGCGGCTGGTGCCTGTCGAAGGCATCGACGACCACATCCGCGTGCGGCACCTCGCGGGCTACGAGCACTTCTGGTACGTGACCGATGAGGAGCCGGACGGCCACGGGCACAGAGTGCGCCGTTACGAGTGGTCGTACCGGACCGCCATCGCCGAGTAGGACCCCGTGTCCTACGTGGTCAGGCGGCGCCCCCGCCCCCACTGCCGCCGTAGCCGCCCCTGAACCAGCTCCACCCGCCCGACCGGCGCCTGCCGCCCTGTCATGTCAGAGCAGTCCGTGATCGCGTGCGTAGAGGGCGGCCTGCGTACGGTCGCGGAGGCCGAGGCGGCCCAGAATGCGGGAGATGTGGTTCTTGACCGTGCCTTCGCTGAGGAAGAGCCGGGTGGCGATCTCGCGGTTCGTCGATCCCTCGGCGATGAGCCGCAGCACCTCGGTCTCGCGGGCGGTCAGGCCGGTCGAGACGGGCAGGCCGACGGGCGGCCGGTGTGCCGATCCCCTCGCCGGCTCCGGTGCGGAGGCCAGGTAGCCGGTCACCGAGGCGTCGAGCTGGGTGATCCCGGCGTGCGCCAGCCGCACCGCGTGGGCCAGTTGCGCGGCCGGAAGGTTCTTGAGCAGGTAGCCGCCGGCGCCCGCCCGCAGCGCCTGCACCACGTACTCCTCGTCATCGAACGTGGTCAGCATGACGATTCGGGCCCCGCACCCGCGTCGGCGCAGGACCGCCAGGGTCTCGATGCCGTCCAGGCCCGGCATCCGTACGTCCATAAGGATCACGTCCGGGCTGAGCGCCAGCGCCTTCTCGACCGCGTCCCGGCCGTCGACGGCCGTCCCCGCGACGCTGATGCCCGGCTGGATGTCGAGCAGGGAGGCGATACCGTCCCTGACCAGCTGCTGATCGTCGACCACCAGAACGGAGACGGTGGCCTCGGGCGGCGAGGCCGGGCCCGCGGTCATCCGGCCGCCTCCCGTGCGGCGAAATCCGCGTCGGCGCCCGGAGCCGGGGACCGGGGCGTGCGCGGGACCTCCACGATGAGCCGTGTTCCCGCCCCCGGTGAGCTGTCGACGCCGACGCTGCCGCCGAGCAGCAGCACCCGTTCCCGGATGCCGAGCAGGCCGAATCCCCGCCCCTGGTCACCCGTCCCGCCGGACGGGGGCCGGAACCCGTGCCCGTCGTCCGCGACGACGAGACGCGCGCCGTTCTCGCCGTAACGCAGCGACACGGACACCTGGCGGGCGTCCGCGTGCCGGCGCGCGTTGGTCAGCCCCTCCTGGGCCGAGCGGTAGAGCGCCATCAGCGTGGCCCGGTCGTACGCGCGCTCCTCGGCTTCGCCTTCGACGTCGAGGCGGGTGCGTACGCTCCCGTCGTCGCCCTGCCGTACGAGCTCGGCGAGCGCGGACGGCAGGGAGAACGGCGCGGTGTCGTCGCGCAGCGCACGCACCGACGTGCGGACGTCCTCCAGGGCGAGCCCCGCCGACCGCCGGGCGTCGGACAGGGCCTGCTCCGCGGCGGCCGGATCATGGTCGCGGAAAACCGACGCCTTCTCCAACTGGACGGCGACCGCCGTCAGGTGGTGGCCGAGGCTGTCATGGATGTCGCGGGCGAGCCGGTTGCGTTCCGACGCGGCGGACAGCTCCGCGACCCGCTCCGCGTACTCCGTCAGCCGGGCGTGGGAGTCCTCCAGCTCGCGCAAGGCGCCCTCCAGCCGCGCCCGGCCGTCCTGCTCACCGACCGCGACGGCGGCCATCGAGAGGGTCAGCACCAGGCCGATGACCAGCATCAGCAGGTCGGAGACATACGCCGGGTCCGTGTACCAATCCGGCGCCGACAGGGAATACAGGCCCAGGACCACGGCCGCACAGCACGCGCCCAGCGCGAGCGCCGCAGCCCGGCCGAAGGCGAAGTACGCGCTGAACGGCACCAGCACCAGCAGAGCCCGCGACAGCCCCGATATGTCGAGGGAGGCGACGAGGGCGATCAGACCCAGGCGGGTGGCGAGCAGCACCGCCGTCGGCCATGGGGGCGGCCAGCGGAGGAGGCGGTGCTTTTCCACCTGCTCCAGGGCGAACAGCAGCACCAGACCCGCGACGAAGCCCGCGGTCCGTGCGGTGCGCGCATCCTGGGCGCCGGGGCCCGCGAGAGTGAGGTACAGCCCTGCGGCCAGAACGGTGCCGTAGAGCAGTGGCGCCACCCACGGCACGGGACGGGGGACCTCACCGGTGCCGGGCGCGCGGCTCAGGCCGTCGCGGCCTCGCAGGCGCGCCACCGCGCCCGCCGCCCATGGCATCGCCATCGGTGGTACCTCCCAGATGTCCGTCCGTGTTCCGGCCCTTCCCCGTCCTGCCTCCCCCGGCGCGGCCGGTCCGGGCACGGCTTCCCAGGCTAGGGCCCGGCGACACGGCCGCCCAGCATTTCACGGCGGGGCCTGACCGACGGCACATGCCGTTCGGCCACCGATCCGGCGCGCGGCCCATGACCTCCCCGCCAGGTCCGGCCATCCGTCACTTACCGCCCCCGCCGGGCGGCTTCTACGGTCGTCGTGTCCCTGGTTCGCCGCATCCTGACAGCGCATACCCGCGCATCCTGCGAACCCGCCATCGACCACGAGAGCGTGACGTATGCCACTGCCTTCCTGGCTTTTCCGCTTCGGCGCCGTCTGCGGCGCCCTCAGCGGCCTTTTCATCAGCCTGCCCGGCATCATCGAGGCGTTCACCGGAGAGACCGCCGCGACCAGCTTCGTACTGGCTCTGTCGCCGCCGCTCGCCATCCCCCTGCTCACCGCCCTCCAACTGCGGCAGCACTTCAAGGCCGGACGCTTCGGCGCGGTCGCCTACGGGGTGAACCTCATCGGCCTCGGCCTCTTCGGCGGTGCGGTGTTCGCCCTGGACAACGTGGTCTTCTACCTCGACAAGCCGGTCGTGAAGGATCTGTTGCAGGGCCCGGCACGCACGGCCCTCCTGGGGAGCGTGGCCGTCTTCACCGTCGGCACGGTGATGTTCGGCGTGTCGATGGTGCGTGCGGGAGTCTTCCCGCGCCTGGCGTCGTCGCTGTACATCCTGGGGCTGGGTACGCTGGCTCTCGTCGGACCGCTGCCGGACTCGGTGTTCACCAGCGCCGTACACGTCCTCGCCGGGACGTCCCTCGTCTGGCTGTCGGTGTTCCTGTGGTCCCGGCCGTCCGTCGTGACCGGCGGGGCGGCGGCACAGGTACCCGCGGCACGGGAGCGGCGCAGCCAGGCGCCCTGACAGCCGTCGCCGGGCCGGGCGGCGACCTCAACGCACGCGGGAACCCGGGCGATGCCCTGAGCGACGCCCAGCGCTCCTCGTCCAGATGTCACTGCCCGGGGGGCTACGGCTGATGGCCCCGTGTGCGTCGCCCGGCGCGCCCCGCTATGCCACGACCTCAAGCCCGCGCCCAGTACCCGACCGCGTCCTGCACCAGGCCGTGGGGCGTCGCGAAAACCGCTGTGATGCCTATCCAGGCTCACAGGCCGTGTTCGTCCATCAGGCGCATCAGGTTCCGCTTGCGCTTCTGGGTGGTGCGCAGGGCAGCAACGTACGCGGTGAACTCGTCCGGCGTGCCGAGGCGTCGGTGGCAGTCGCGGACGTTCTGCAGCAGGCCGACCAACTGCTCGTAGACGGTGTTCCCGGTGTGCTTGGTCAGCGACTCGGCCAGGCGCAGGTAGACGCCGAGCGAGTCGGCGGGGCGAGTGGCACGCGCCAGGTCGGCGAGGGTGAGCCACTGCCTGTCGTGTGCGCCGGTTTCGGTGGCCGTCTGCCAGGCGGCGTCGATGTCCTTGTCGTCGAGCAGGGCGTCGAGCAGGGCTTGGCCGCCCACTTGCGCTTCGGCACTCAGCAGGGCCAGCGCTCCCTCCCGCTCCGTTGGCCAGCAGTCGGCGGCACGCGCGGCGGCGCGCAGCTGCTGGTACGCGAGCAGCGAGCGGCGGGCCCCGAAGTGGGCGCGGCGCACGGCGACGGCGTCGGGCAGCCGGTTCGCCTGGGCGTGGCGCTCGCAGAGGTAGTCGACGAGGGCGGTGTCGACGGTGGCCAAGTCGCCGGCCTCCCGGATTCCACGCTCCGCCCAGCGCAGGGCCTCGTCGGGCCGCCGGGCGGTGTCCAGTTCGCGGGCGATGACCAGGTGCGTCTGACCGTTGGGCGCGAGGTCGGCCGCGTGCACGGCAATGATCGCGTCAACGTCGCCGTCGGCCTTGGCCAGACGTTCCATCAGGTATTTCTCGGTCCAGCCACTGCGGTTGCACCGCCAGGCCTCGATCGCCAGCTCCCGCAGGACGGTCATCCCCCGTTCACCGAGGACGTCCTCGTAGTCCAGTGGATCCATGTCTGTGGGGTCGTCGAGGTCGCCGAGTACGTGGCTGACCAGCCACCGGGCGAGCTCCTCCGGATCGGGGCGCCCCGCGCGGCAGGCGGCAAGATGGGCGTCTGCGAGAGAGGAACCAACCTGCCCGAGCCATCCGTCGGAGTCGTCGACACTCTCCACAGCCACAGCCAGCAGCTTCATCGCCTCCCGCGCCAGCGTGATCGCGTCGGCGGCCCGTCCCGAGCCGGTGAGCGCGCCGATCGCGGACACCGCCTGGCCGGCCTGGTCGGCGTAGGCGCGGGCATCGGCGTATTCGACGTACCCGTACTGCGCGAACGGACCGATGTCGAAAAGTTCGCGGATGCGGGCCCGGACCGCGCCGTGGTCCCCGTGGTGGCTCGCGGCCCGCAGCTCCAGGCGGCGCCGCAACTGCCGGTCTTCACCGATCTGTTGCCGCAGCAGGTCGAGCAACTCGTTCCTGGACAGGGCGGACAGCCAGGCATCGAGGCCCTGCGCGCGGTCCCGGGCCGCCCTCCGCTGACGCGGCAGACTCTCCCGCTGGGCAAGCACGGTCAGGCCGAGGGCGACCAGGTGCTTACAGAAGTTGCCCTCCAGACCGTAGGGGCAGTCGCACTCACCGGACAGCCCGCCAGGTCCCTCCAGGGTCAGCTCGACCTCGTACCGTTGCGTGCCGTGGACGGTGGCGGTGACCCAGCCGTCACCGATCTCGACCCCGGACACCGCGTCAAGGTATCCGAGCCCGCGCTCGAAGGAACGGACACCGGACAGACTCTTCAGGTTCGCCTTGGTGAGACCGCCCATGGTCGTTCCGCCTTGCTCTGGTCGTGCACTCAACGTCGCGTCAGCTTAGTGGTCGACGCTCGAAGTCCTTCGGGGGTTGATCATGCGGCGGGGCGGGCGGAGGATTCTTCCTGTCGGCCGAGTGTGTGTCGGTCGAGCCGGGCCAGCAGTTCGTCCAGGTCGGAGGTGGTGAACTTCCACTGGAACGGCTGTGCCGTGGCGTTGTAGCGGTCTTCGAATGCTCGGAGCCGATCCTGGACCTCGCTGAGGTCCGTGAAGTCGTTGGGCCGAGACGACCTTGCGCTGGACGATCGAGAAGAAAATTTCGATCTGGTTTGTCCAGGAGGCGTGCACGGGGGTATGGACCATGACGGCGTTCGGAAACGCTTTGGTAAGGCGATCTATGGCCTTCTTCCCCCGGTGGGAGGAGCCGTTGTCGACGATCCAGAAGACGCGTCTGGCACTGGCCTAGGGCTCTTGCGTCATGACCTGGGTGACCAGGTTCATGAACGGCACGATGCCAGTCCTGGGTTCGCAGCGGCCGAAGACACGGGCGCGATGGACGTCGTAGGCGGCCAGGTAGGACAACGCGCCGCCGCGGTCGTATTCGTGGTTGACGCGCATGGCCCGGGCCTGCCCGGGTGCCAGGGTCGGGTGGCAGCGGCAGCGCGCCTGGATGGAAGTCTTCTCGTCCGCGGAGACCACGTACTCGTCCTCTCCCAGCGGGGTGCCGTCGAAGGTGCGGGCGTACAGGTCCAGCACGCGCGCGGCCTTGGGCCGGAAGGCGGGGTCGCGCACGAAGATCCAGGACTGGTACTGCCAGGGCTTGAGCGCGTCCTGCTTGAGCCAGCGCCGCACGGTGGAAGTGGAGATCGACCCGACGATGGACCGGTCCACCACTTCCCGGGCGAGCTCCGGACACGACCAGCGCGACAGCGGTGTCCCGGTCTCGGCGGGTAACTGACAGGCCAGCGCCTTGACCTCCGCGACCTGCAACGCTGTGAACGAGGCCGGCCGACCGGACCGCTTGCGGTCGGCGAGGGCGGGCAGGCCACCGGTGGCGAACCTGCCCCGCCAGGTGCGCACCGTCTCCACATGCAGCCGCGTCTGCTCGGATATCCGGGCGTTGGAACACCCATGGGCAGCCAGCAGCACGATAGTTGCGCGCTGTCGGGCCTGGTGCGGGGTCTTGTGACCGTAGGCCATCTTCTTGAGCCGGTGGCGCTCGGAGGCGGTCAAGGTGAGCGACACGGCTCGGGCCACAGGCATGGAAGGCAACGGCCAATCTCGGGGGGAACGGTTCGGGACGGTCAATCACCCTGAGCGACGCGCCGTCCGCTCCGTGGTTCAAGGGTTGCCTGTACTGCCAACCAGGGGCTCGGCGCCGGTAGGAGCCGTGATCGCTGGTCGGTGCTTCCCGAGCATGGTTGATGTGTCTGGCTGCCGGGTGTGAGCGGATTCGAGGTCAGGGCAGGGTGAGGATGCGGGGGCCGTCCTGGGTGATGGCGATGGTGTGTTCGATGTGGGCGGCTCGGCTGCCGTCGATCGTGCGCAGGGTCCATCCGTCGGGGTCGGTGCGGTAGTCGTTGCGTCCTCCGGCCATGAGCATGGGCTCGATGGCGAGGGCGAGGCCGTGGCGTAGGGGAAGCCGCGGCCGGGGCGTCCGTGGTTGGGGACGTGGGGGTCTTCGTGCATCTGGCGGCCGATGCCGTGGCCGCCGAAGTCGGCCGGCATGCCGCAGTCGGCCTTGCGGGCGACCGTGCTGATGGCATGGGAGATGTCGCCGATGCGGTGGCCGATGGTGGCGGCGGCGATGCCGGCGTCCAGGGCCTGCTGGGTGGCGGCGATGAGTTCGAGGTCGGCGGGGCGAGGGGTGCCGACGGTGAAGCTGATCGCGGCGTCGCCGGTCCAGCCGTCGAGTTCGGCTCCGCAGTCGATGCTGACCAGGTCGCCGTCGCGCAGGCGGTAGTCGTCGGGGATGCCGTGCACGACGGCGTCGTTCACGGAGGCGCAGATCACGGCGGGGAAGGGGATCGGGGCGAAGGAGGGCTGGTAGCCCAGGAACGGAGAGCGTGCTCCGGCCTTGCTGAGAACCGCGCGGGCGGCTTCGTCGAGCTCGCGCAGGCGAACTCCCACGGCTGCCGCTGCGCGGACGGCTGCGAGTGCTTGGGCCACGATGCGTCCGGCTTCTCGCATCGTCTCCAGTGCCGTGTCGGTTTTGATCTCCACCATGTGTCGTGACTCCCTGCGATGCAACGCTACCCAATACTTATACCGGTATTAGTATCACGGCATGGTGAGAGTTCCTTTGAGTCCGCAAGAGCGGCAACGCGGAGAGCGCTTCGGGATCCTGCTCCGCCGGGCCCGCGGTGACCGCAGCATGGTCGACGTGGCAGCAGCCGCCGGGGTGTCCGCTGAAACGCTCCGCAAGATCGAGACCGGCCGGGCCCCGACCCCGGCCTTCTTTACCGTGGCAGCCCTGGCCCACGCCCTGCACCTGTCCCTGGACGACCTCGCCGCCGCCTGCGCGGAAGACGCCGAAGGCGGCGAGCAAGCCATGTCGGCGTGACCGTCAGGCGCGCGCCATCCGGGTGAGCGTCGACCAGTAAGTCATACAACGGCCTACCTTCCTGCCGGCTGCAATGCTGTCAAAACCGGACCCCTGGGCTCTGCGCGGTATGACCATGCTCCGCGGGCAGATCGCCCGTTTGCGGGCAACGTGCACCCGGGCCGGTGCGGCGGCACCGCGTCCGACGCTGGGGACCGGCTGCACTGGCTCGAACCCGGACGGCCGTACCCGGTCATCTGGCCGACACTGACCCTGTAGGCCTCAACGCCGCCGAGTAATTCGCCGACCGCACCTCGGTGGAGCGACGGTTGAGTAGTTACCCTCATGTGGGAGCGCGACGCAGTCGAGAAGATCGATGACGTCACACTCAACGCCCTCGCACGGATGCACGGGAACCCCACAGAACGATGAAGAGAACAAGAAACGGCAGCATGCAGACGCAGTACGCAAACGGGTGCCGTCGGGCGTGGGCCACAGGTCCGGCCCGGGGTCCGCTCCGAGCGCATCGGACGGTTCTGTGATCGACGATTTTCTGCTGCCCACGCCAGGACAGAAGGTCCTGGCGGGAACGCACGGGTACCTGGGAGCCGATGCACGGCGGATACGTCTGGCGGACGGTACGCCTGTCGTGGTCACACTGCTCTCCGACGGGACGGCGCGGCTGTGGCATGTGGCGAGCCATGCACCAGTCGGCCCGCCGCTACCGGTGTCCGCCGTCACAGCCGCTTATGAAGTGACCGTGGTGCGCGATCGGTCCGGGCGTGAACTCATCGCCTGTACGGGCGACATGGAGGAAGACGTCAGGTGGCTGTGGGATCCCTCCACCGGGGCACGCGTCCCGGACGACACGGAGGTGGCGATCGTCGAGGAGGAAACCACCGTTGACCTCGCCGAGCCGCTGGCGTCCGAGCTGGACGTCTCGGTCGGCAGGATCACGGCGCTGCAGCGGCTGCCGGGCACCGACACGGTGGTGTCCGCGCACGAAAACGCCGACGAGCTGCGGCTGTGGGATCGCCTGACCGGGCGCCGGATCGACCGTATCGACGTCACGCCACAGCGCTACGTCGACGCGCTCGCCGTGGTGACCGGCCCGGGTGGCAAGCCACTGGTGGCAACGGCCGGCCGCTCCCACCCGCTCATTTGGTTGTTCGACCCGGCCACTGGCCGGCCGGTCGGTGAGCCGCTGGACGGACACATCGAAGGTGTGACCGCCCTGTTGACCTTCACCGGCGCCGACGGGCAGTCCCTGCTCGCCTCGGCGAGCTTCGACGGTTGGGTGCGCCTGTGGGACCTGAGTGGCGATCGACCGGTGAGCCGCGTGTTGGCAGGGCACACCGCCGGTGTCGACACGCTGACCGTGGTGCCGGGGCAGCGGCCGATGCTCGTCTCCGGAGGCATGGACCAGACCGTTCGACGGTGGGACACCGCGACCGCGACCGAGGTCGGTGAGCCGCTGCGGTTCGGCGACCGGGTCCAGGCGCTGACCGCCGTACGCGGTCCTGGGCTGCGGCCGCTGATAGCCGCCGGGGGCGAGTGCACCAGCGGGGTGGTGATGTGGGATGCGAACAGTGGCAGCCGTGCAGCGGAACTCAGCGACGGTTCCTCGGAGTCGACGTTCGAGCTCGCAGTCGTGCCCGATGCTCGCGGCGACCTGATCGCCCGGAACACCTTGGGGGGGGACATCCAGATATGGGACCCCGTTTCGCACGCCCTCCTCGCATCGCTGCGCGGTCATACCGAGGCTGTCTGGGGGCACGGCATCCCGATCGCCCTCCTCCCGTGGTCCACAACGGAGGGCACCGCCCTGCTGTCCGGCGGATGCGACGGCACGATCCGCTACTGGGACCCGTCACTCGTCACCGGACGCAACGTCGGCCCGTCCACGAACTGACCAAGCTGGAGAAGCTCGAACATCAGATTTCCGCATTGGCGGGACTCGGCCTGCCACTCGCAGCGGGTAGGACCGCGGATGAATGCTGTACTCCAGGCGAATTCTATGAGCGAATGCCGTTCGACCTGTTGCTGTTCACGCTGGGCAGCGAAGTCGAGGCCGAGCCATGGGGGCGATGGTTCTGCGACCGTGCGTGGAACTTCGACACCGCATGTGTCCGTGGCCAGGGCGCGTACGTCACGATCGCCAGACAACTGTGCCGTATCGCCGGTCGGCCCGAAGCCCTGACCGATCTACGGGATTACGTCGACGTCGACCGTCGAGAGGCATGGATCGAGTATTCGGTCGGTGACAGCCGACGTCGAGACCGGCCGGGCCCCGACCCCGGCCTTCTTTACCGTGGCAGCCCTGGCCCACGCCCTGCACCTGTCCCTGGACGACCTCGCCGCCGCCTGCGCGGAAGACGCCGAAGGCGGCGAGCAAGCCATGTCAGCGTGACCGTCAGGCGCGCGCCATCCGGGTGGGAATCAGAAGTTCCTGACGCAGCACGAACTCCTACGTCAACCCCCGAAGGACTTCGAGCGTCGACCACTTAGCTTGAATTTTATAGGTTTTTGCGGTGTTTTTGCTGCGCTTGAGTACGTCCGGTTTGTGCTGTTCCTTGCCGACGAGGTGCCCGCAAGTGGGGTTGGAGGTGCGGCCTTTGGGGCTGCCGGGGCCGCGGCGGGCGGCTTTCGGTGCGCCGGCGGGAGTGCCCAGGGGTGCGCCGGAGGCGGATCGCCTCGTCGGACTCGTCCCGGAGTGACCGATCCGGCGTCAGACGCTGTTTCCCAGGGGCGGCGTAGGTCGCGGGCGAGGGTGGCTGCGGACCTGGTGCCGCTGGGGGGTGGTGACTCATGCATGGGCGAGCGCAATCGGCGGTGTCGGTGGAGCGCTGCGGGATATGTCTGATGATCGGCGCGTTGACGGTTTTGAGGCTGTGTCTGCGGGAGTTCGACGTCGTTGTCGGCGCCCCATGCCCGGACCTCGGCGTGCTTGTGCCGCCTGGCCGAGCCCGCCACCCCCGCCACCCCCCGCGCAGGAAGCAACCAGGGCCGCGATCTTACGCGGAGGCGACGGTAAGACCAATCGTCGCAGGCGTGGCAGCCGAGGCGGCTGTGGCTGATCGGCATCAACGTGGCCTCCGGAACGATCTGGCACAGTTGCACACCGACGGCTCCGCCCAGAGCTTCAAAGTTCGGGGCACTTGTTCGCACCAGTTGGGGGGTGTACCAGCACGCGTGATGAACGTGCGGGTACTCGTGGACGTGGTGGTGGTCGCTTCGGTCGTCCCGGCCCTCGCGATCAGCCCGCGTGTTCCGGGCCACCGCCCGGACCCCGTCGCGGCGGCGGACCGCCGCGTCTTCTCGCCGGCCGCCTGGCTGGCGCTGGTGACCTGCCTGGTCTACGTCAACCAGGTACTGTTCACCGTCTATGTGCTCCGCGTGCACGGCGGGGACCCGTCGTTCGTCGCGCGGTATCTGCCCGCCGGATGGTTCGACCTGGCGTCGGCGCATCCCGTGCTACGCAGCCTGGCGGAGCACTTCCCGGCGCCGTGGCTTCTCGCGCCGAGCGTGCTGCGGATCCAGGCCTTCCTGGAACTCCCCTTCGTGCTGCTGGCGTTCGCGACAGCGGTGCGCTGGCTGGACGCTGATCTGTACCGCCGGATCGCGTGCTCCGCCCTGCTGCCGCTGGCCTCCATGTCGTACACGGCCGTGTTCTGTCTGGTCGAGTGGGACCTGCGCAATCCGTACACCGTCGACGACCTGGCGATCCGCGCCGTCTCGGCCGTGATCACCCCGCTGCTGATCGCCCGTGCGGCCGCGCGTGACACGGGGACGACCCGGGTGACGGCCTCCGTCGCGGGACTGCTGGTGTTCATCGGCTCTCTGGGAGCTCTGGGCGGCCTGGTACTGGTCGTGTACGACACCGCGCTGCTGTACAACTTGGGCCGGCTCGACGACCGTCTGCCGCTCGCCCTGGCTGCCGCGGGCGTCCTGCTCTGTCTGCGCGCGGCCGCGCCGCGCCTGCAGGCCCGGTCCACGTCCGCGCCGGCGCGGACGTTTGTGGTCCACGCCCTGCGGCGCTGGTTGGTGCTGTTCTTCGTGCCGGCCCTGGCGGTGCGGTACGGGCTGCTGTTCGGGACGCCGTCACTGGCCCTGGCGACGGGCGGACTGACGGCCACGGTCGCGTGCATGCAGGCTGGCCGCGACACGCTGACGAAGACGTGGGACTCGCCCGGAGGAGCCGCGCGACCGATGTCTGCCCTGCTGCTGGCCGGCGCGATCGGATGCGCGATCACAGCGGGAACCGGTGGCGCGGCCGTGGCCGTCCGACTGACCCCCAGGTCGTACGACGAGGTGGCCCTGCTGTCCGCCCTCGCCGGATTCCTGGTGACGGGCGTTGTCGTGTGTGGGCTCGTCGACACATGGCTGGCGGCCGTTCGCAAGAAGGCAGACGTCGATCGGTGAGGATCAGCTCCTCGTACCGGTCTGGTGCGGCAGCGCTGTCGAGTCTTCCCCCGCAGGGCGACTCCGAAAGGCCACAAAACGTTCAACTTCCGCACAGCACCACTCTTGGAAGCTGTCCTACAACCAACTCCCCTTCGTCTTCAGGACACAATGCCTGGCGAAGTACTGGGCCGCCCGGCGCAAGATCTCCCGCTCCAGCTCCCACTCGCGCTCTTCCTTGCGCGGCCGGGCCGACTCGGCACGCTCGTCGGCGCTCAACGCACCCGCGGTGGTGTCTTCCTGCTCGGGAGCGGCGCCCCCAGGTCCGCAGGTCTCCCGGTTCACCCCGAGCTCCACCGCCACCGAGTCGATCGTCCGGCCGGTGGACCGGACCAGCGTCACCGCGTCTCTTGAACTCGTCGCTGTACTTCGACGAACGTCCCACCTCGATCTCCCCTCCCGGATCCTCGAATCCGGTTGTCAGGGGTGTCCACGCCCAAGGTGCAACCTCAGGTCAGGGCTGAGTAGTTCTACAGATGGCGGGCGGGTGCCTGCCACCAAGAATTGTCTCTCGTTGTGGGGCTCACTTCTGCCCTGATGGCGGTTCGGCACGATGCGGGAGGAATACATGACGCGCGAGATTGGGTGGTGGAACGTGATGAGGGATGCCTGGGGAAGATCGTAGGGGGGATCATGGCGCTGATGGCGATGCTGATAGTTTTGCTCGTGGTAGGCGCTCTGCTCTCGTATCCGATGTTCTTTCTGCACAAGCTGGCCTCGATGAAACAGCCGCCGCAGTTGACGGTGGCGCAGATTGCTAAAGCAGTGGGGGGCCCTTGCGGTGTGGCCCTGTTGGTTGAATTGATCGGGGGGCGCTTGCACGGCCCGCTGTGGGTCAGGCTGGTGCGGCCGGCCGTGCTGGCCGCACTCGGATCGCTCGTAGCCGGACTGATCGGCTACCTCGGCCCGACTTTCCTCGGAGGAGAACCAATAGTCTGGGCCCTCGTAATGTTCGGTGCGAACGGTCTCCTGGTGTTCATATGGTTCGGGATGGTGCAAGCCTGGGCCGAGGAACAGTGAGGTTCACAACGCTGATCACTTCCGGATTCCGTGCAGGACGACCGCGGCGCGGTCGGTGTCGGCGGTCTCAATGCCAGTGACTCTGCAGCCTTCCAGAGTCCGTCAGCGACGACATCGGTGCAGGTCAAAGGCTCGCGCGCGCCAATGAAGGTGATCAGTCGGCGGAGGTTGAGGGCGGCGGCCCGGCCAAACCCTTTTCATGACTTCTACTCAAGGTCAGTCCGTCGGGCAGCGCGGGCGCGTCGCCCCCGGCCGACGCGCAAAACGACTGAGCTTGCCCCGATCCCCTACTGCGCCCGAGCCGCACATCCCGCCCAGCCCTTCTCCTTCACTCCAGCCAAGGCACAGGGTCTGGCCACGACGCCCCTCAATCGGCCAAGTGGGGCGGGCCCCGGAAGGACCGCTCACGTGAGCGCCGCGATGGCCGGGTTTCCCATACCGGAACGTGAGGTGCAAGCTGGAACTGAGGCCGTCTCGCCACCCCGGAAACGGGCTCGGCACGGGCGGTCTCGCCACTCCGAGTGGGCTCCCTCGGGCTCGTCAGGAGGGAAGCGAGATGACAGAGCAGGTCACCACCGGTACGCGTTGGCGCCTGGCCGGTGATTGGTTCGATGTGTGCAAGTGCGCCATACCGTGCCCCTGCACGTTCGCCCAGGCTCCGACCTACGGCGACTGCGAAGGCGTGTTGGTGTGGCATATCCGGGAGGGCAGCTTCGGCGACGTGCGGCTCGACGATCTCAACGTCCTGATGCTGGGGTCCTTCGTCGGTAATGTCTGGGCCGGCGCGCACACCGACGCGTACGCCGCGGTCTTCCTCGACGAACGAGCCGACGAACAGCAGCGCGGTGCGCTCGGGGCCATTTTCGGCGGTGAGGCGGGCGGATGGCCGGCGCAGTTCGGGGAGATGTTCCACCCCGAGATGCGGGGGATGGACATCGCCCCCATCCACGTGGAGATCGACGAGGACCTCGCCACCTGGCGAGCCGAGATTCCGGGCCGGGTCACGGCTACCGCCGAGGCGCTCACCGGCCCGACGACTCCGGACGGTGCACGCGTCCAGGTCCATAACGCCCCGGGCGCCGAGGTCGGGCCGGGCCAGATCGCCACCTGGGGACGGGCCACTGCCGACCGTGCCGACGCATTCGGCTTCTCTTGGGAACGCTCGGGGAAGTCGAGCAAACACTTCCGGTTCGACTGGAGCGGGCCTGACTGAAAAGCCGGGTGGCCCGGCGGGAACCGTATCCGGCGGACGCGCGACACCGGGCACGTGCCGCGGCGGTTCGACGTCCGGCCGAATCCGTGAACACGGGACCGTTACCACTCCCGACGTGTGCGATGTTACGGGGCGCGTTGCCCTTCAAGATCATCGGCCACTTCGTCTCCGCCCCCTCATCCTGGGCGAGGGTGCCTCCGCCCGCACTGGCATGTCCATCACCGCGTGGCCTCCATAGAACGGGCGGTCCCATCGGCCTGCTCCGTGCCTGGTTCACCCGTCGCTCGCACAGGAAGGGCGGAACGGGCCAGGTGATCACATGTCGTCCATCGACGGCATCGAATCCTGCAGCCCCGGCAGCAGCCAGTCCTGGAACGGCGCGAGCACGGCCAGCACCAGAAACGCGACGCCCACGACGCCGGCGAGCAGCGGGCCCCGGGACCACAGCTTCTCCACGAAGATCACCACGGCCAGTCCGGCCATCGCCGCCACGTTCATCACGCCGAGCGGGATCAGGACGACCATCAGTCCCGCGCAGCAGCCGACACAGTAGGCGCCGTGATGGACTCCCACCCGAAGGTCACGCGCGGGCTGCCGGAACCCGGCGTAGCGCACCAGGTGGCTCATGGGGTCGCGACAGTGCCGCAGACAGACGTACTTGAGGGGGCCGAGCTGATATAGGCCCGCGAGCAGGAAGGCCACCGCGCCGATCCAGCGTCCGACGGCCGGATGGTCGCCTACCAAGCCGCCGGTGAGGGCCAGGGCCGCGTAGGCGAGCAGTCCGAAGCCGGTCCACACCAGCAGATACCCGCCGACGAACTCGACGGTGCGCACGGTCCGCGTCCAGCCGGAGGACTGCCGGCCGATCCCGCGCACCCACGTGATGGCCACCGGCGCCATGGACGGGAGCATCATGGCCGCCATCATCGTCACCCACAGCAGCAGAAACAGCGGCAAAGCCATTCCCATCGTGCCGGGCTGGACTCCCATGTCCCGGGCCTGCTCAATCGTCAGCGCCCAGGCGGGCGCCGCGATCAGGACGACCAGGAACCAGGCGGCCGCGAGATCCCGCGCCGGCAGCAGGCCTCCGCTGGCTCCGGTCGGCGCGGGCGACTGCGTGCGTGCGAAGACGAAGGTCCGGGCGAAGCGCATCGGCGTGCCCTCCTACGGATACATCCAGCACACCACGCCTCAACGTACGGCGCGACCTCACCAAACTCACGTTCCTTGAGAGGCCCTGCCCGGGGTGCAGAACGGCCAGGCGGCCGGCTATCCGCCTCGGGCAGGCGCCTTCTCGGAGGCAAGCGCAGTTCCTCAGTCGGCGGCCGGTCCGGGCAGTCCGACGGCGACGAGTGCTTGGCACCAGGGCCGGGTGGGCACGAGGTCGTCAAGCCACCGCAGACGCCCACGGCCGGTGCCCGGCTGGGACGACGTCACCGCACCGCGCGCGCTCACCATCCTCACCGCCTCCCTCGCGGTGCTGGTGTCCGTCAACGGAGCCACCTGCCAGGCCGGGCGGCGGGAAGACCGGGCCACCGTCCTGCGCGCGCGGGCACCGCTCCGTCGACCGCGCCTGCACTCGAAGGCGATTCGTGTGGGTGTGCCCAGGCGGGAACGGGCCCACCGACCGGCTGATCACCGCACTGCTCGCCAGGGATCCGCGGCGCGCCGCGCGCTTCCGCCGCGCAGCCGTATCGTCAGCTTCATGCGGCGGCACGGGCCCACTCGGAACGCGCTCAGCCCAAGTCTGATGCAACATGCCTCAAACTGGTTCGGGTTGCGGTTCCGGTTGCTGCGCTGGTGCGGCCTTCGGTTCCCACAGTTCGGTGGTCCGCACGTAGCCGCGGACCACTGAGGTCATCGCCAGAATGAGAAGTGGTCCGAACACCCACGGATGTTCGGCCATCTCCATCGGCAGATAGCGATATGACACCAAGAGCGCAGCGAAGACCGTTGCCCCGTAAGTGACCAGCCGGATTCCTGGCCGGTCCCAGCCGCGGTCGAGCGACCGCAGCGCTGCCTCGATCGTGAACGCGAACACCACGCCTGCAACGAGATCCGCGCCGTAGTGGTAGCCGAATCCCAGTGTTGCGCCGAGCGTAGCAATCAGCCAGAACGTGCCTGCGAATTGCAGGATCCGTGGTCCCTTGCGGGAATGGATGAAGATCGCGGTAGCCCACGCCGTGTGCAGGCTGGGCATGCAGTTGCGCGGCGTGATCTCGTCGAACGGCATCTCGTGCGGGGTATCGAATGGCGGTGGCGTGTCCGGCCACAGGTTGGCCACCGCCCAGTGCCCGCCGTCGGCGCCGTAGGCGAAGATCGGTCCGACCACCGGGAAGATCATGTAGATGCCCGGCCCGAGGAGGCCGATCACCAGAAAGGTGCGCACCAGATGATGGCTCGGAAAGCGGCGCTCGGCCGCCACGTTACGCAGTTGGTACAGCGCGACGACGACCGCGGCCACTGCAAGCTGAGCGTAGATGTAGTCGAGTGTACGGGCACCGATCGGGCCGGTGGCCGTGACCATCCGGCCTACCAGCCACGACGGGTCGCCCAGCGCGTGATCGGCGGTTGCGACGTACTGGTCGAGCACAACCGGTCGGCTCTTCGACGTGATGAGTAGCCAGGTATCGCCAGTCTTGCGGCCCGTCACCAGCAGCAGGCCCAGCCCGACGGCCTTCAGCAGCAGGACACGTTCCCGGCCGGTGCGGTGCGTGACAGCGATGACCGCATAGCCCAATATCACCCACAAGGCGCCGTTGCCGAAGGGGTGGCCGTCGGTCATTTTGGCGCCGACCGCCCACCGCACCAGCAAGAAGACGACGTCGATGCCGATCGCGGCACCAGCCGCGATGAACCGTTGCCGCGGGGTGAGCACCACCATCATCAACGCCATGCTGGCGTACAACAGGAAGCCCGATTTGGGCGGGAATATCAGCTCTCGCGCCTGGTTCGTGATCGGCCCCGGCAGGCCGTAGCGGCGCGCGGCGATCTCCAGCGCGATGAGGAATCCGAGGGTCGCCACACCCACCAAGGCCCACAGCAGCGCCCGTGGTTGACGCCACGCGGTGAATGCAATTCTGCATCTTATTCGCGAAAACATCCGTGATGTTATGCCTATCAATTTTCAGCCGATTTGTTAGATTTTCAGAGCGATCATCGTGAGTTCGAGCATGTTATCGGAGCGGAACGGCCGGACTTCGCTGGTCACGGGTGGCGCGAGGGCCGGTCGATGCTGCGCTCGATGGTCCAGCACCTCGGGGATGACCATGGAACTCTCGACGCCCGCGGGCATAGAGGCGTCACGCGTTGCCCAGCGGCTCTGAGGCGTGTGCGCGGGGCCGTGAACTGGCAGCCCGGGCAGGGATGTTGGCATACGGCCAACACACCGAATACGGCGAGCAGTTCCCCTTGGCGACGAAGCCTGGGACAACGGTCACGTCGACTGAGCCTGACCGCCGCACGCGGTGCAATTCAACCATCTTCGCAGGTCTGAGGGTGTGGCCCACTGTGACGCCAGACCAGCCGGACTGGCGATGGCGGTGGACCCGGCTGCTTGCCGGTCAGTGCCGTCGCCTTCCCCGCTCAGCCTCGTGTGGCGGTGACAGCGAGTCTGCGCAGCAAATGCGCGGTGGCAGCCGCCGGCCCTCGCCCGGCAGCCCGGCAAGGGCAGGGCCGGTCTTCCGTGCCCATCATCAGCGCGCAGCAGCAGACGCTCTTGGGCCCTGGCCGGCGCGTCAGCCACCGCTCGTGGTGTTCGCCAGCACAACACCCGCGCACATCAGCGTGGGAAGACGACCGTCAACAGGCGGAAGAGTTCGGCGCGCTCCTCGTCGGACAGGTTGTCCAGGCCGGTCTGCGTCTGCTCCATCCGCTCGCGGATCGCGTCGATCGCCTTCTCGCCCACCTCGGTGAGGGCGACGTTCTTCACGCGCCGGTCGGTGGTGCTGACTTCGCGGCGGACCAAATCGCGCTTTTCGAGTCGGTCGATGATCCCGGTCATGTTCGACGCGTCGCAGGCGAGGGTGTCCGCGAGCGAGCGCATCGAGGCGGGCGCCCGGCGCAGCACCGTGAGGGTCTTCGCCTGGCTGGCGGTGAGGCTCATGTCAGCGGCGGCTGCCGTGAAGTCGGCGTAGTGCGTACTGACCGAATGAGCGAGCAGCTCCATGAGCTGCGCCTTGGACGGGATGGGCGCCATGCGTCGAGGGTACCGCGCGAAGCTTGACCCTCCCGATCTTTGACCTCCACCACCAGCTCCCATTGTTTGCACCGGCAGCCTCGTCCTGGTGCTAGGCCTCGCCGCTGGTCCGCGCGGCTGCCCGGCGCCATGGCCCTGGTCAGCGGAACGCTCGGGTTCGGCAGCGGCCTGGCCCTGGTGAGCGCCGGACTCCTGCCCCAGGGTGCGCACCCCGACTACCACCTCGTCTTCTGGCTGGCCGCCTCGGAGGCATGCTGGTACGCCGCATCGGCGCACGTTTCACCCTCGCCGCCGGTGCCTCCTTCGGCGTCGTCGGGTTCGCCTGGCTGACCCTCGCCCACGACACCACCGCGTCGGTGATCTGGCCGGCATGGTCGTCGGCGTTGCCATCAGCTTCGGCTACGCCGCGATGGCCGCCCTGATCGTGGCCGTCGTTCCCCACCACCAGACCGGCATCGCCAACGGCATCAATTCCATCTCCCGCCGCACCGGCAGTGCGATCGGCAGCGCGGTCATCAGCTCGCTCGTCGCCTCCAAGACGCTGACATGGCATTCCTGCTGGTCATCGCCGTGGCCATGGTCGGCCTGGCGACCCGCCGCACGTCCCCCTCGCCCACCACCGGCGCGCCCGCCCCGCCAGCGATCGCGAAACCACGTCCGCACGCACGGCGGTCAGTGCCTGACCGCACTCCGTGCAAGGCCGCGCCGGAGCTCCGTCACCGCCCGCGGGACGACGGCCGGCGCCGCGCCGGCCGTCGTCCCGCCATGGCCAGAGCCACCCGCTGCCGGCGGAGTGGCCGCCTATTCGGTGATCTTCAGGAGCTTGTTCGGTGTACCGGAGCCAGGGTTGTTGATTTTGTCGGCGGTGGCGCCGCCGGTCAGCGCTGTTGCCACGGCCGCGGGAGTGGCGTCGGGGTGGCCGGCCAGGTACACGGCGGCGGCACCGGCTACGTGAGGTGAGGCCATAGAGGTGCCGGATATCGTCTTGGTGCCCGTGTCGCTGTCGTTCCAGGCCGAGGTGATGTCGGAGCCAGGCGCGTAGATGTCGACGACCTGGCCGAAGTTGGAGAAGTCGGACTGGGCGTCGTCCTTGGTGCTGGAGGCGACCGTGATGGCTTCCGGTACGCGGGCGGGCGAGGACTGGCCGGCGTCGGTGGATTCGTTGCCGGCGGCGACGGCGAAGGTGACGCCTGAGGCGATGGCCTTGCTCACCGCCGCGTCCAAGGCGGGGTCGGCGCTGCCGCCGAGGCTCATGTTGGCCACCGAGGGTCCCTGGTGGTTCTTGGTGACCCAGTCGATGCCGGCAACGACCTGCTCGGTGGTGCCAGATCCGTTGTTGTCGAGGACTCTGACGGCGACGATCTTCGCCTTTTTGGCGACGCCGTGCTGGGCGCCGGCGATGGTGGCGGCGACATGGGTGCCGTGGCCGTTGCCGTCGTCCGCGGTGTCGTCGTTGTCGATGGCGTCGAAGCCGTAACCGGCCCGTCCCTGGAAGTCCTTGTGCGTGATGCGCACCCCGGTGTCGATGACGTAGGCGGTCACCCCTTCTCCCGCCTTGTCCGGGTAGCTGTACTTGCTGTCGCCGGCGGTGTCGCTCTGGTCGATCCGGTCCAGACCCCAGGAGGGCGGGTTGTCCTGGGTGGCCGTGGCGCGGAACGTGCGGTTGGCCACGACGGTGCTCACTGCCGGGTCGGCGGCGAGGCTCTTCGCTTCTTCCTCGGTCAGGTTTGTCGCAGCGAAGCCGTTGACAGCCGAGCCGTAGGACCGGTGGAGCAGGCCGCCGTAGTGCTGGGCCAGTTCCTTCTTGTCATCGGTCGATGCCTGCTCGTCGAGCAGGACGATGTAGCTGCCGGCGACCCTTCCTTTGGCGCCGAGGCCGTGAACGGTGCCCTGGGCGGGCTCACCAGCATGGGCCGATGCCGGCATGAGCAAGGCTGCCGTGGTCGCAGCCGCTGCGGTAGAGGCCGCGACGGTCAGCTTCAAGGTGCCGACACGCAACTGATGCGTCATTGTGAGGGGTCTCCTCATCGGTGGGGGGATTGCCTCCAGCGAAGGCGTCACGCGGAGGTGACGAGAAGACTGACGGGTTGTCACGTTCAGATCAATACCTGCGGTGGCCCGTCGACGGGCCCTCGGCCTGGATCTGCACAGGATTCGCTCATTGCCGAACCAACCCCGGTGCGAACGCTCAGCTAGACGCGTTGGTTGAAAATGGAAAACGCTACTTGCGTGGGGGCTGTGAGTGTCTCCTTACACAATCCTCATCAAGCAGAACCCCTCAAGGGATCCGGCAGGGGAAAGCCGCTGCGCGGAAAGACCAAAAAGCACTCGTGGCACTGTGAAACAGGGCGTGGTGTGTTTAGCCAGCGAGTGTCGCCGTGCGTCGAGCGCAGGCCCTAACGCAACGGGGGAAGCTGACGGCCCCTCACCGTGAGGAGGTGGTCCAGTGGTGAGAGGTCGGCACGGAATACGCCCTCTTCGGAGACCGGCAGACGGCCCCATCGCCCTCGATCTGCCGCCGTATCCAGGAGGCCACCAGCCTGCGATCGTGTACGTCTGCAGTCTCGTCCAGCCGTCGAGAAGCACGACTCACTGCTGCCTGTCCAGTTGCCGCTCGATAAGGTGCGCAGGAACCCGTCCGGTCACCCGTCCCGCGCTCGCCTTCAACTCCCGCAGGTTTGGCGGCACTTCTCTCACGAAATCGCCGCACCGTGATGGCGGAGGTACCGCAGCACGGGCAAAGGCTGTCGCTTGCCGCACAGACCTGCGCGCAGAGGCCGAGCGGACAGCCACACGCAACTGCCTGCGACAGACGCGGCGCAGGGACAGGGGGCTGCGGCCGAGAACCGGAGCCGGAGCATGTTGCGATTAGAGCTGGTTGGGGCCATTTCACCGGCGTGCGATGGTAGTCGGTGCGGTACACGGCTCCGCACCAGTTGGTGGTCACCCACCTGAGGAAAGGCGATTCTCCAGCGCCTGCGGCAGCGGGTAGGCGCGCTCGGTGGGGAACAGCCGTTGGGCTTTTGTGGCATGCCCGGTCTGTATCAGTGCCGCGGCCTTGCGGACCTGCGGGGTGAGGTCGGTGAGACTGACGATCCAGTCGTCGGTGAACGTGCGGATCAGGTGGCGGCCGATGCCGACCTGGATGCTGTAGTGGTTGAGCGCCGCCCCGCGCTGCGAGCGCTCCGGGTCCCATTGGACATGCACGGTCGCCTGGGCCACGGCCGCCGGGTCTGCGGTCGTCAGCACGGCCTGGGACAGGGCCTCCTCCCAGCCCTCCCGCGTCATCCGCACCGCGAGAACGCGCTCCTGACCGGGCTTGCGGGCCCAGTTGCTGCGGTGCATCAGCCACATGAACGACGGCTTGATCCATGTCATCCGATGGAACGAGAACGGCGCAACAAAGCGGCCCGCTCGCAGCGCCACGTCGGCGATGACAGGCGCGTACGCCTGGTAGACCACGATCGTTTGAGCGTCGTAGTCGGCACGAATCTGATGCTGGGGGGCCATGCGCCGCACCCTGCCACCCCTCCCATCAGCCTGGCGAGCCGTTTTCTCGCACCGATCCCGGAGCCCGTCTCGAAGTACGGGCTCGAACCGAGGGGAGTTGCCGTGGTGCCCGGCCGGGCACCATTCGAGTCCGCCACGTATGCCGTCATTCAGCTGCCGCGGGGCCATACCGGCGGGCGTCCCGGCTTCCTGCCCGCCGACCACAGCAGCCCCAGGCGGGGCCACTGCGCATGCGCCGATACGCGCCATAAGCCCGTCGCCCCGGAACGTCCTTCTTACGGGGTTGTGGTGTCCGGATCCGCCGGACCCGGTGGGCTGTCGAGTTCGCGCAGGAGTGTGTGGACCTGGTCCACGTCTGGGTCGGGGGCGTCGATGTCGAGGTAGATGCCGAGGGCCTCGCGCAGGGCTTCCCCGGCCGCTTCGACGGCTCCTGTTGCCCGGCGGGTCTGGCTCAGGTGGACCAGGGTCTCGGCCTCGTTGTAGCGGTGGCCCAGTGCCCGGTTGAGGTCGAGGCTGTGCTCGTAGCAGACGATCGCGTTCTTGTGTTCGCCCAGCTGGTGGTATGCGTATCCGAGCGTGTCCCAGGTGGCGGCCTGGCCCCGTTCGTCGCCCAGCTCGCGCTGGATGGCCAGTGCCTCCTGGCAGTGGCGTACCGATGCGGCGTGATCCCCGAGCTGTGCGTGATCCCAGGCCACCGCGTTCAGGGCCCGGGCCTGTCCTGGAAGGTTCCCGAGCGAGGTGAACAGGCCGGCCGCGCGCTGGTCGTGCCGAAGAGCAGCGGGCCTGTCGCCCTGGCGCTCGTACAGCCAGCCCAGAGCAAGGTGAGTGTGGGCAGCCGACAGGAGTTTGCCGCTCGACTCCGAGAGGGTCAACGCATGGGCCAGCTCGTGGTGGGCCTCGGCGAAGCGGCCGGTCTCCGTGCAGGCCCAGGCGAGCGTGCGGTGGGACTCGGCCTGGGCCGCCGGGCTGCCGAGGCGAACCGCGGCTGCGAGGGCGGTGGTGTGCACGGCCGTGACGTCGGCCCAGCGTCCCCTGCGGGCCAGGAAGGTGGTGAGGGCCCACGCCAGCTGCCATGCCTGGGCGTCGCGTCCGGTGCGTGCGGCGTGGTCGACGGACGCCGTCAGCACGGCGTGCTCGGCGGTGAACCACCCCATGGCCTGGTCATGCGTGGCGAATTCCTCGGGTTGTGTGCCGTCTGCCGCCGGGGCCGGCTGGAGCGGGTCGCGGTGGGGCAGCAGGAGTCGGTCGGCTGCGTACGCCGTGTGTGCGTAGTGGTCGTGTACGCGGGTCAGTGCCGCGTCCGCTTCGGTGGCCCACTCTGCGGTTTCAGCCAGTTCGAGGGCGTAGGCACGCAGCAGGTCGTGGCAGCCGAAACGGCCGGGGACGCGTTCCTGGACGAGGTGGTGGGCCTGGAGACGGCGCAGCCGCGTGCGGAGCCGGGCGAGCGGCAAAGTGGTGAGGCTGACGGCGGCGGACAGGCCGATGTCGGCGCCGGGTGCCTGGGCGAGCTGCCGGAAGACCCGGGCGGAATCGGGGTCGAGGGCGAGGTAGGACGAGGCGAATACGGTCCGTACGTCACTGGTCGCCTCGCCGCTCTCCAAGGCGTCGAGACGGGTTTCGGTGTCGCCCACTTCGCTCGCCAGGGCGGTCAGGGTGAGCACCGGGTTGGTGGCGACGCGGGCGGCGAGAACGCTGATGGCCAGCGGGAGCCCCGCGCAGTGATGGAGGAGCTCTGCCGCTGCGGCGGGTTCCGCGGCGAGCCGGTCGGCGCCGATACGGCGGACGAGCAGGTCGCTCGCCTCGGTGTCGTCGAGCGTTTCCAGGGTGAGCTGGCCGACGTCGTGGGAGGCGGCCAGCCCTGGGAGCTGGTGGCGGCTGGTGATCAGGACCGTACAGGTGGGGCTGCCTGGCAGCAGGGGCACCACCTGGTCACTGTCGCGAGCGTTGTCGAGCACGATGAGCAGTCGTCGGCCCGCCGTAAGACTTCGGTACATCGCGGCCTGTGACTGCGGGGCCGTGGGCAGGTTCGCCGGGTCGGCGCCCAGGGCCTCCAGGAATCCCCGCATGACCGCGTACGGGCCCACCGGTTCCCCGCACGGGGTGAAGCCCCGCAGATCGGCGTACAACTGCCCATCGGGGAAACGCTCTTGCTGGTCGTGAGCCCAGCGCAGCGCCAGCCAGGTCTTGCCCACTCCGCCTGTGCCGCAGATCGCCGCCACCACCACGGTGCCGTCGGCCGACTCGTCCTGCGGCGCCAACAGCTTTGCCAGGCGGGACAGTTCGCTGTCGCGGCCGGTGAACAGCGACGGCGGTGCTGGCAGTTGTCTGGGGTGCGCTGCGGCGGTACGCGCCAGGTTCGGCTTGACGACCCGGACTGGTGGCGCGAGCCGCGGATCCGAGATCAGGATTTGTTGATGAAGCTCCTGCAGCGGTGGCCCCGGGTCGATGCCCAACTCTTCGGCGAGGCGCCGCCGTACAGCCTGATAGTGACTGAGGGCCTCGGCCGGACGTCCACCACGGTAAAGGGCGAGCATCAGCTGGGCGGCCAGCCGCTCGTCCAGAGGGTGTGTCTCGGCGTGGGCAGGCAGCGCGGTCAACAACTCGGCGTGCAGCCCCCGGCGTAATTGGACGTCGCCCCAGTCCAGGGCGGCAGCGAGCCGTTCCACCTGCGCCGTCTCGCGCTGGGCGTTGAACCAGGGGGTGTCCATGCCGGGACACACATCGCCCCGCCAGAGCGCGAGGGCCTCCTCGAACAGACGGGCAGCCTCGTCCTCGTCCCCCGCGTACACCGCGGTTCGTGCCCCGGCGGTGAGGGCCCGGAAGCGGTGCAGGTCGGTGGCTGACGGGGCGACAACCAGCTCGTAACCCCCCGATCGCCGCTCGATCCGAGCCTCCTCGGCCGCGGGCCCCAAGGCCTGGCGCAGCCTGGAGAGGTAGCTGTACAGAGTCGGCCGGGCGCGCTGCGGAACCCGCTCTCCCCAGACCCGGCCGACGAGTTGGTCCACCGTCACCACGCCGTTGGCCTCGAACAGCAGCGCCGCCAGAACGCGCTGCTGCCGGGCGGGCCCCAGGTCCAGCCGGTTGCCGTCCGCCCGGACCTCGACTCCGCCCAGCACACGGAACTCCACCGCCACACGAACCACCCCCAGGCAGGATCCTAGGGTCGAAGCCAGTGGCTCTGACCAGCAATTTCAAGCTCTTCTCAAGGTTTGGACACGCTCAGCCGACCAAGGTGGCCTTGTCACCCAGCAGGTTCAGCGAGGGTCAACCGGGAGCTTCAGTCAAGGCCGGAGTCCGTGAAGGACACCAGACGGCTGTGACAGGAACCTCGGCGTCCGACACCAACAGCCGCCGCCGGCGGCGAAACGGAGGAAGAAGTTGCGCATGGGACGAGTTTTTGCAGGCTCGCTGTTCGGCGCGGTACTGGCCCTGGGGGTGGTGACCTCTCCGGCCACCGCGGCCGACGGCTGGCAGCGCACCGCCGACGTGTCGGACAGCTCCTACGCCAACGGCCACGCCAAGAAGTGCGCCACCACTGCGTACGGGCAGGCCTGTTTCCAGGGCTACGGCGAGTGGATCTGGCTGCGCGACACGTACACCAACGGGGAACCGGTGGCGATGGAATGGTCCTACGAGGGCCCCTCCGGATACCGCTCCGGACACGCCTACTGGGACGGCGGTTCCGCGGCCGGATGGACCAATCTGAACAAGAGCTTCGATGAATACGGTGACTTCAACTTCCGGGTGTGCGAGGTCGATCTGTCGGACGGCGTGGTCATCGGGGACACGTGCAGCTCGTGGACGTGGGCATCGACCTGACCCTGCCGGGCCCAGGGCCCAGCAGTCGGACGGCGACGTGCGCACGGGCGCAACGCCGGCGGACGAGCACGCACGCGGCACCGGCCGTAACCGCCAGGGCCAAGTCGCAGGTCCTCCACTGCCGATCGGCGGTGGAGGACCGCGTGGCCGGCCCGCCGAAGGTCAGCCCACGCCGCAACGATCGTGATCAGAGCACGGAGTTGAAGAAGGTGACACGCTGCGTGCCGGCTCCTTCGCCGACGGCAGGTCACCAGCCGGTGACGCGCTTCCAGAAGGCCCGGATCTCCGGTGCCGTGTTCGTGGTCTGGACACCGTCGATGACGTGGTAACCGTGGTGCTGGGCGGCGGTGGCGCAGGCGTGGTTGGGCAGGATGCGCAGGCGGGTGCCGAGGGGCAGGTCGGGCAGGTGGGCGCCGTCGCGGGCGGTGAGGGTGCCGTGTTCCTGGCTGGCGGCGGTCATGACCAGGCCCGGGATCGGGCTGCCTTCCAGGTCGGTGACCAGGCCGTAGCCCTGGTCCTGTGCCTGAACGGCCGTGCCCCGGTCGCGGGACGTGGCCATCCAGCCGCCGTCGGTGAGGATCCACCCGTACCCGGGGCGGCGGCCGATGACGGTCACGACGACCGAGAGGGCAAGGTCGTCGATGTCGCAGACGCCGAGGCCGGCCATCACCAGGTCGAAGAAGACGTAGTTGCCCGCGCGGAGTTCGGTGACCCCGGCGAGCTCCTCGGCGGCATGGGCGGTGGGGGTGGAACCCACGCTTACGGTGTCCACCGGCAGGCCGGCCAGACGCAGCCGCTCGGCCGCGGCGATCGCGGTGTCGCGTTCGTTGTCGGCGGCTTTGCGCTGTTCTACGGCGGTGTAGGCGAAGTACGACTCGCCCGCATGGGTGAGTACGCCGTCCAGACAGCCCGCGTCGTACAGGATACGGCCGACCTCGGTCAGGGTGGGGTCATCGGGCTTCAGCCCGCCGCGGTGGCCGTCGCAGTCGATCTCGATCTGGGCGGGGATGCGGAGGCCGGCCCGGCGGGAGGCTTCGGCGACGGACGTCGCCTGCTCGATGCTGTCCAGCAGGATGCGCAGGGTCACACCGCGGCGCAGCAGAGCGATCACGCGCGGGAGTTTGCGCGGATCGATGCCGACGGCGTAGGTGATGTCGGTGTAGCCACCGTCGGCGAACGCCTCGGCCTCGGCGAGGGTGGAGACGGTGACCGGGCAGGGCGTCTCGCCGTGCAGGAGGGCGGCGACGTCGAGGCTCTTGGCAGTCTTCACGTGCGGGCGCAGGGTGACCCCGAGCCGGTCGGCCCGCTCTGCGAGGCGTGCGATGTTGCGCCGCGTCTTGTGCACGTCGACGACGGCGAACGGGGTGTCCGGGTCGGCGAGGGTCCGGGGAGCGGTTGAGGGGGTGGTGCTCGTGGGGCTGTTCACAGGGAGATGTCCATCTTCTTCAGAAGGGCCAGGCCCAGATACAGGTCCTGCAGCCCGATTCCGGAGCTGTCGAAGATCGTGGTGTCGCGGTCGTCGGCGCGCCCCACGGCGCGTCCGGTGAGGATGTCGCCGAGCGGGGTGAGGACCGTCGCCGCGGGTGCGTGCTGGCTTTCGCCCATGCGGCGGGCCTGCTCGGGAAGGTCGCAGAAGACACGGGCGCGGCTCAGCAGTTCGGGCGGGAGTTCTCGCTTGCCGGGGGCGTCGGCCCCCATGCAGGAGAGGTGCGTGCCGGGGCGGACCCAGTCGGCCTCGAACAGGGGTGGGTCGTCGGTGCGGGCGGTGGTGGCGGTGACGATGACGTCGGCCTGGGCGCAGGCTTCCTCGGCGCCGGCGGCACGGGCGTGGTGGCCCTGTGCCGTCAGTTTGGAGGCCGTCTCCGTGGCACGGTCAACGTCCCTTCCCACGACCAGGACTTCGCCGATCGGCCTGACACGGCTGACGGCCCGTACCTCGTAGGCGGCCTGGTGACCGGTGCCGAAGACGGCCAGGGTGGCGGCGTCGGGGCGGGCCAACAGGTCGACGGCGAGGGCGTCCGCCGCGGCCGTCCGGTAGGCGTTGGCCGTGCCGACCTCCAGGACGGCCGCGATCCGGCCGATCGTCTGGTCGAACAGCAGCAGGGTGGAGTGATGGCGCGGCAGCCCGTGCTCCGGATTGTCCGGCCAGAAGGTGCCGATCTTCACCCCGGCGTGCGTCGCGGACGCGGACGGCTTGAGGGTGAAGCGGTTGCGCGGATCCGACCCGTGCAGGGCGAGACTGGGGAAGACCGTGCCGTCCACCGTCGCGGCGAAGGCGGCGCGGGCCGCTTCGAGGGCCAGCTCCTCGTCCACGAGCACGGCGGTCTGTTCCTCGGTGATGTGCAGCAGGCGGCGTGCACCCTGCCCCCGGCCCGAGTCGGGACCGGGAGCGGACACGGAGCCTGTGGTCGGTCCGGGGGCGGTCATGAGTGGTCCTTCACTTCGCGTAGTTGTAGACGGTCGCCCGGGACACGCCGAGCAGGTCCGCGATGGCCTGTGCGGCGTCGCGTGAGTCGAAGTAGCCGTCGCGGTGCAGTTGCCGTACGACCGCCTTCTTGTCTTCCCGGCTGAGCGACCTGGGGGTGGTGGCCCGCTCCGCGGCGAGTGCCTCCACCGCTAGGCGCAGTTCGCGCGCGGTGCGGTCCCGCAGGGTCTCCAGGGGCTGCTCGCGGTGGTCGGTGTCCGTGGCCACGAGGTTGGACAATGCGAGTGTCACGGGGGACAGGACGGACACGTCGAGGTTCAGGCAGAGTGCCGCGATGTATTCGCCCGCGGCGTTCTTGATGCCGATGGACGTGCTCTTCGCCGGGCGGCCGTCCGGGAACCGGTTGGGGTAGTTCTGGATGACGCTGGGGTAGTTGGGGTCTTCGATGCGGGCCAGGCCCAGCTCCGTGACGGAGTCCCCGACCTTGCGGCCGGAGAGGTTGTTCTCGATCGCCCGGATCGCGTGATCCGGATCCCGCAGGTCGTGCAGCACCACCTCGCACAGGCCCGGGAACATGCGCCCCAGCGCAACAGCGATCTTTTCGGCTTCGTGGATGAAGTGCTCGTCCGCCTCAGCCGTGGCCGCGACGACCACGCCTTGGCGGGGCTCGTCCATCTCCGCATCATCAGCGACGCTTTCCACCATGCCTCATCCCGAAGAAGTGAATAGACACATTATCTTGCTCTAGATAATGAGTCTAGATGGTGGGGTCGAGGAGGATGCCGCGAACCGGCCGGTCAGTGTTGCTGTGCAGCAGCCAGCCAGCCTCGAAGCGGGCACGGTCACCGGCGGCCAGGCGGGCGCGGAGGGGTCTGAATCCGTCGGGGGGTCCGCGACGACGTGGGGAGCCCGGATCAGCCGGCACGGCGCTGCTCGGTCCGTGCATCTCTGAGCGGCTGCTGACCCTGTGCCGTTTCCGACGGGCGACTACCTCGGCGTGGCCCGTACGCCGGACGGGCCGCGGGTGGAGTCCTCACCCGAGGTCAGGGCCGGCAGCGGACGAAGAACGTGGCACCGGGTCCATCCGTAGATCCGGCCGATCGAAGGCTCCACGCGTGCCCTGCTGGTGGGGCTGCTGGGTGTGCTGGGCGTGTTACCAATGGTAGCTTCCACCCCTCCTGGTCTCCTGGTCCCTCAACCTGGGCACACGGACACGCTCAGCTGCCGCAACGAAAGCAGCCGGAACGGATGTCACGTGGAGCGGAGAGGAACCCGGCTGCCGCCGGTGACCGTGTGAGCGCGGACTGGGTCGACTTCGAGCGGGCGCGTCTTGGCGTCATCGCCGCCGACCATGGCCGCGGCCGTGACATCAGCTCCGGCATGACAGGGCCGACCGGATCACCGTCCCCCGTCCGGCGGCCTCTCTCCCCATCGACCACCCGCCCGCCGGCTTCCATCCCTTTCTGGCGGCGCCGCGTAGGGCGCAGTCGATCGACCTTCCATACCGGCGGCATGCTGGCGACCACTACCGTGCGGCTTTACGAGGAGTCGCTGCCCACGAGCATGCGGAGCTCGAAGGCGGATCGGGCGGCCGGCCGGGGCCTCTCCCCTCCCATCACTGAACCCAGCCAGCCGAGCAAGAAGCCGAAGGGGACCGAGACGATGCTCGGGTACTTGAGCGGGAAGACGGCGAAGTCCATGTCGGGGAACAACGCCGTCGGCGTTCCGGAGACAGCGGGAGAGAGCACGGCCAGTGACACCGAGCAGATCAGGCCGCCGTAGATGCTCCACAGTGCTCCGGTGGTGGTGAAGCCCCGCCAGTACAGGCCGAACAGCAGTGCCGGGAGGATCGCCGAGGCCGCGACGGCGAACGCCAGTCCCGCCGCGAAGGAGACGTTGATGCGTGAGGCGAAGAGGGCAATGGTCGTCGCAGCAGCGCCGATCACCACCACCGACGCCCGGGCCACCACCACTTCCTGGGAGGCGCTGGCGCGCCCCTTCTTGATCACCGCACCATAGATATCGTGCGCCAGTGAGGTCGCGGCGGCGAGAGCGATGCCCGCCACAACGGCCAGGATGGTGGCGAACGCCACGCACGACATCACGGTGAGCAGCACCGACCCGCCGAGCGAGCCCCCCAGCAGCAGGGTGGCCGTGTTCCCGGAGGGATTGTTGCTCGTGATCGCTTGGGGGCCCAGAACGGCCGCGGAGCCGAACCCCAGCACTCCGGCGGTCACGCAGAAGACGCACGTCAATGCGGCTGTCCATTGGACGGAACGCCGGGCAGAGCGCGCGCTGGGCACAGCGCGCAGGCGCAACAGGAGATGGGGAAGGCCGGCTGCCCCGAGCACCGCTCCCAGTTGGAGGCTCAGCGCGTCCAGCTTGTCGGCACCACCGCCCTGAGACCGTGCCCCGGGCGCGAGGAATGCCTCGCCGACGCCGCTTCGTTCGGCCGCGGCCCCCAGCAGGTGACTGGGGTTCCAGCCGAACTTCCCCAGCACCAGAACGGCCAGGTACCCGCTGGCCACCAGCAGGAAAGCGGCCTTGAAGCACTGCACGAGCGTCGCGCCGTACATTCCGCTGATGACCACGTAGATGATCATCAGGATGCCGAGGAACAGCATCAGGAAGTTCTGGGCGGCGACTCCGGAGATGCCGAGCAGAGGCGCGGCGAGGGCACCGGCACCCACCAGCTGAGCCGTCAGGTAGATCAGCGATATCACCAGCGTGGCGAGGCCCATGGCCATGTGGACGGGGCGCGGCCGCAGATGCTGCGCCAGCACGTCGCCGACCGTGTAGCGCCCGGCGTTGTGGAACGGCTCGGCGATCAGCAGGAGGATCACGGCCCAGGCGACGATGGGACCCAGCAGGTAGGGGATGCCGTCGAACCCGGCCAGGGCGATGAGACCGGGGGTCCCCAGCAGCGTCGCGGCGGAGATGAAGTCGCCGAACAGGGCGATGCCGTTGCGGGCCGAGGACAGCCGGCGACCGCTGACGAAGAAGCGGCGGGGTGTGTCCGATCCCGATGCGTCCAACAGGGAGATGAGCACGACGCCGACGACGAAGACCGCGAAGACGGTGATGACAACCCCGGTGTGGCCCGTCTGCGCGAGCATGGGAGAGGCGGTCACTGCTCCTCCCCTCGGTATCCGAGTACCGCGCGCGCCCTCGCGACCAGCGGATCCAGGGACGTGCGCGCGTAGCGCGCGTACCACCGGCAGACCGCGAGTGTCGTGCCGCACTGCAGCAGTGCCAGCCCCAGGCCGACGTTCAGATGACCGATGAGCCTGATCGCCATCACATCTGCCGCCATGCTCGCCAGGAGGGCATTGACCAGGTACAGGCTGATGACGGCGGCGGCGACGGGAAAGATCCTGGAGCGGCGCTCCGCACGCAGCCGGGCGAGGACCGCCATCACCTCCGGCGGGTTGCCCCACTCCTCAGGAGCCTCGCGGAACTCCTCAGGAACGTGGCCGACGTGCGACGACGGTCGCCCGCGTGGCTCGTGGAACCCGTAGCGCGGCTCATAGGGCCCGTACACGGGCATCAACTCCTTACTGCGAGCGGTGACGCGAGGCAGTGCGCTTGCCGGAATCACCCGACACCACAACCGAACGCCGTTCGGTTCGGGAGCTTAGAGTGGGCTACGAGGCCGGACAAGGCATCGGCGGGAAGTAGGTCCGGAGGTCACCGCTCTGTGACCTTGGGCCGGAGTGCCCCGCTGCCCGGCGCCGGGGACGATCCGGGACGGAGCCGTGCGGGATCAAGCTCCGCCGCGGGCTGTCGGCGGCCGGGCCTGTCGAGCAGGAATCGGCGCCGTGCGGATCGGTCGACCGCCGCTGGGCCGACCGGGGGCGGATCAGGAGCCCGCGGCGGACGCCTTGGGACCCGCCACGCGCGCGTGCAGGGCGCTGAGGCCGTCGAGGAACATCTCCAGGGCCAGTTCGAAGCTGTCCCTGTCGATGGTGTCCGCGTGGTCGCTCAGGCGGTGGGCGTCGGTCAGGTGCGCGTACCGCTCGACGTAGACCTGAACGTCGTCGTCGAACCCTCGCGCGAAGGAGCTCATCGCCGACCCGACGACCAGGTACTTGGTCGAGGCTCCGATCATCGTGGCGTAGCGCGGGGGCCAGCCGGCGCTGACGAGGCCGCCGTGCACGGCGTCCGCGCGCCGCAGCGAGGCCTCGCGGCGGGCCGGTCCATGGGCCAGGAACGGAACGATGTGAGGGTGGGCGGCGAGGGCCGCGCGGTAGGAGCGGGCCCAGGAGGCGACGCCGTGCCGCCAGTCGCCGGTATCGAAGCCGGAGACGTCCACGCCCTCCATGATCGTGTTGGTGACCTCGTGGAGGACGTCGTCCTTGGTCCTGACGTGCTCATAGAGGGAGGAGACCTGAACTCCCAGCTCCCGGGCCAGCTTTCGCATCGACAGCTCGGCGAGCCCGTCACTGTCCACGATGGCCAGCGCCGCGGCGCAGATGCCGCCCCGGCTGAGGATCGGCTTGGTCGGTCGGGCCACCGCTGCACCCCCGCATCGCTGCGCGCTCCGTCCTTCGTAGCGTCGTAGACTCAGCGCTTACGGTACACGCATTCCGATAACCGAACATCGTTCGGTAGGCAGCTCTACGATGACACCGCCATCGAGTTGCCCTGGAGCAGTCGGCCCTCGTCAGACTCCGCCGGGTTGACGAGGTCGGTCGTACCCGCGACGCCCCCCACGTGCCACGGCCCGAGCCCATGTCAGCGTCCGCAACTCCCTCTCGAACCAAGGAGAGCACCGGGCAGACCGGCCTATCCGGCCCAGCTCCTCGACTGCATCGCTGCCCAACGGATCCAGCCACTGCTCCCACATCCCGGCCACTGCCCTGACGGAGTGTCTACAGTGGCCTTTGATCAGTTCCGGCGATAGGACCTGTGAGGTATTCGCGAACATGCCGACTGAAACAGTCGAGTTTCAGGTCGAGGCCCGTCAGCTGCTGCAGCTGATGATCCACTCGGTCTATTCGAACAAGGACGTCTTCTTGCGGGAGCTCGTCTCCAACGCCTCCGACGCGCTGGACAAGCTGCGCCTCGAGAAGCTGCGGGACGACTCGCTCGACGCCGACGTGTCCGATCTGCACATCGAGATCGACATCGCCAAGGACGCCCGCACCCTCACGGTGCAGGACAACGGCATCGGGATGTCGTACGACGAGGTCGGACGGCTCATCGGCACGATCGCCAACTCGGGCACCGCGGAGTTCCTCCAGGAGCTGCGAGAGGCCAAGGACGCGGCGGGGACGGAGGGGCTCATCGGCCAGTTCGGCGTCGGGTTCTACTCCGCCTTCATGGTGGCGGACGAGGTCACCCTGGTAAGCCGGCGCGCGGGCGAGAGCCAGGGCACGCGCTGGACATCGCGCGGCGAGGGCACGTACACCCTGGAGACGGTCGACGACGCGCCGCAGGGCACCTCGGTCACGCTCCACCTCAAGCCGGCCGACCCGGAGAACCAGCTCCACGACTACACCTCCCCGTGGAAGATCAGGGAGATCATCAAGCGGTACTCGGACTTCATCACCTGGCCCATCCGGATGGTGCCCGAGGGTTCCGACGCAGCCGACAAGAGCGACGAGGCGCCCGGACCCGAGACGCTCAACTCCATGAAGGCGCTGTGGGCGCGGCCGCGCGACGAAGTGTCCGACGACGAATACCACGAGCTGTACAAGCACATCGGCCACGATTGGCGCGACCCGCTGGAGACGATCCGGCTTCAGGCGGAGGGCACCTTCGAGTACCAGGCCCTGCTGTTCCTCCCCGCTCACGCGCCCCACGACCTGTTCACGCGGGACTTCAGGCGCGGCGTACAGCTGTACGTCAAGCGTGTGTTCATCATGGACGACTGCGAGGCGCTGCTGCCGCCGTACCTCCGCTTCGTCAAGGGTGTCGTCGATGCGGCGGACCTCTCGCTCAATGTGTCCCGCGAGATCCTCCAGCAGGACCGCCACATCGAGATGATGCGGCGACGGCTGACGAAGAAGGTCCTGTCCACGGTCACGGAAATGATGACCAAGGACCAGGACCGCTACGCCACGTTCTGGCGGGAGTTCGGCACAGTCCTGAAGGAGGGACTGGTCACCGACTCGGAGAACCGCAACGCCATCCTCGCCGTCGCGTCCTTCGCGAGCACGCACCACGCCACCGAGCCGACCACGCTCAAGAAGTATGTGGAGCGGATGCAGGACGGGCAGGACGACATCTACTACCTGACCGGCGAGTCCCGGCAGACCATCGAGAACTCCCCGCATATGGAGGCGTTCCGGGACCGGGGCATCGAGGTGCTGCTGCTCACCGACGCCGTCGACGAGGTGTGGGCCGACGCCGTCGGCGAGTACGAGGGCAAGAAGCTGCGGTCCGTTGCCAAGGGCCAGATCGACCTCGACGCCGCGAACGAGGACAACCCCGACAGCGAGCGGGAGAAGCACACCGAGGAGTACGCCGAGCTGCTCGGCTGGATGAACGAGCAGCTGGACGAGGACATCAAGGAAGTGCGCCTGTCCTCCCGCCTCACCGTCTCCCCCGCCTGCGTCGTCTCCGACGCGCACGACCTGAGCCCGGCCCTGGAGAACATGTACCGCGCGATGGGCCAGGAGGTGCCCCGCGCCAAGCGGATCCTGGAGCTCAACCCGGACCACCACCTGGTGAAGGGCCTCAACCAGGCGTACAAGGAGCGCGAGGACCGTACGGATCTCGCCGAGACCGCCGAGCTCCTGCACGGCCTGGCGGTGCTCGCCGAGGGCGGTCAGCCGAAGGAACCGGCCCGGTTCGTCAAGCTGATGGCGGACCGTCTGGAGCGCGCGCTGTAACTCTGCTCCGCCAGGTGTCACGGGCTGCCCAAGGAGAGACGACGCTGTCGGCGAATTCAGGGGTGGGCTCGCGTGACGTCGGTCTCCAAGACCTCGGTTGTGGTCTTGGAGACCGACGTTGCTGTCCCGGTTGCGTAATGACGGCACAGCCACGAGTACGCCGCAGGCATTCCTCGTAGGGTGCGGGCCCAGCGTATGGCCCCGCAGCCCACCACACTCGCCGCAGTACAACTACCCGACCGTCAGTTGCCGTCGGCGCGCAGGCCGTGACGCCGGGTACGCATGCCCGGCGCCGAGTTCGGGCTCATGGTGAGGAAGCGACGCCGATTGGCGGAACGCACCGAAACTTGAGTAGTTCCACTGATGCCGCAGGACGTGCCGCTGTTAGAGGATTGCCAACTGTGCGCGCCTGCAGGGCGACAGTCACGACAGAAGACGGCCGCGATGCCGCCACCCTCACGGTGACGCGCCACACATTCCTGGAGGCCTCGGAATGGCGATGGGCAAGTTTCGACGACGTGGGAGCCGGTGGCGTCCGGGCCATGGCGCAGGGCAGCCCCGCCGACCGGGTCGCGGCACGCGTCGACCAGGGGAACAAAGCAGCCGAGTGATACCCGGCCACTGAGGAAGCATCGCGGCCACGTCACGACGGTCCCTTCCCCAACTGTCAGGTCGCCGGTGGACTCAAGGAACAAAAGGAGAGACGGTTGAAGCGCCTCACGCTGTGGACGGTGCTGTGTCTGATGACTCTCAGCGCATGCAGCACGGACAGCGACGTCCCTGAGGCGGCGTCGTCGAGCGCCGACAAGGCACCCGAATATCCCGGCACCGACGCAGGGCTCCGGGAATTGCTCAAGGACACTCGCGCCGAAGACGCGACGGATGTCATCCGATCACTCAAACCGACCACCGCCGACTACCGGACGCTTTTCACGGAGAGCTTCGCGGCCAGGGCGGAGAAGGTGTACAACGAGAGGCTGTGGTCCAATCCACCGTCCTCACTTCCGGCCAAACCGGGGCAGACTGAGGTCAACATCTCGAAGACGACCACTGATGACATCAAGGCATGGCGCTCGGGCGCAGTTGATCTTCCCGGGGGATACAAGAACATACGCGCCTACTTGAAGCCCGGGCTGACGATCTACGCCTGGGAGTACAACGAGCCGGGAGATACGTGGGGCATGTCCTACAACGGACTGGTTTACGTCAACGGGCACTGGATCGTAATTTTCAGTCCATGGCAAGTGCTTGACAAGCAGTCATGAGGCACGGCCGCTTCTAGGTGCTCGAACAGAACAGAGGGAACGAAGTGGACGCGATCGCGGCCCTGGAAACCGAGGACCCCAGAGGGGTGGGACCCTACCGCATCGTGGCGCGCTTGGGCGCGGGTGGGATGGGCCGGGTGTACCTGGGACTCTCGCGGGGCGGCCGTACGGTGGCGGTGAAGGTGGTGCGCCCGGACTTGGCCGACGACCATGACTTCCGGCGCCGGTTCGCGCGTGAGGTGGAGGCGGCACGCCGGGTCAACGGATTGTTCACCGCAGGCGTGGTCGACGCTGATCCATACGGCATGCCGGCGTGGCTCGCCACGGCGTACATCGCGGGGGTGTCCCTGGCCGATGCGGTGACCGAGTGCGGGGCGTTGCCCCAGGAATCCGTCGTGGCGTTGGGCGCCGGGCTGGCCGAAGCCCTGGAAGCCATTCATGCCGCGGGAGTGGTCCACCGGGATCTGAAGCCGTCGAATGTCCTGCTTGCCGCGGATGGGCCCCGGGTGATCGATTTCGGGATCTCGACGGCGAGCGAAGCCAGTGTCCTCACGCGCACCGGTCTGGTGGTGGGCACGCCGGGTTTCATGTCGCCAGAGCAGCTGACCGGCAAACCGGTCGGTCCGGCGAGCGATGTGTTCTCCCTGGGCACGGTACTGGCTTTCGCCGCCCAAGGGGCGGGGCCTTTTGGTACCGGGTCGGTGCAGGCGTTGTTGTTCCGTATCGCGTATGAGGAAGCGGACCTGGAGGCCATACCGGAAGCGCTGCGCCCCGTGGTGGCGCGCTGTCTGGCCAAGGAACCCGGACTGCGGCCGTCGGTGCCCCAACTCTTGTCGGACCTCACGGGACTTGCCCGGACGGCCCAGCAGGGTGGGGTGTCACTCCGGGGGCTGGACTGGCTGCCCGAGACGCTGGCACACATGGTGCGCACACGGGCCTCTGCGGGGCCTGTCGCCGTCCCCACGGTCGGTCAGGCCGGCACCTGTTCCAAGCCCGGAACACCGAGAACCCGGCTGTCTGTGCCCGGGTCTGGGGCAGTGCACTCCACACTTGAGGCGGTTGCCCCCGGCCGACCCGGGTCCCCGCAGGACCCCCGGCAGCTCCTTGCGCACGAGGCGTCGCCGGAGACAGGTGGGCATCCTACGCACACGACTGCTGCCGGCACGGCACCGGGGCCTACTCTGCCGTTCTTTCCCCCAAGCTCCGAGGGGGCACGGGACGGCAAGTCAGCAGAGCCTCCCGCCGTGCACGGTGACGCCGCCAAACCGCACCGCCTCCGGCGCCGTACAGTTCTGCTGTCCGCTCTTGGCTGCACCGGCGCGGTGGCGATTCCGAGCAGCATCTTTCTCACGCGGTCCGCCTCGACCGATACTCGATGGCATCTGACGTTGAGACTCACCGGTATTGACTCCTGGGTGAACTCAATCGCGTTCAGCCCGGACAGCAAGACTTTGGCCTGCGGCACTGACGAGGGAGCCGTCCTGCTGTGGCACCTGCCGAGCGGCGAACGCATCTCCACCTTGAAGGGCCACGCCACAGCCGTGATGGGTGTCGCGTTCAGCCCGGACGGTGACACGCTGGCCAGCGTCAGCGGTGACCACACGGTCCGCCTGTGGGACCTGGCGACCAGCGAACCCGTCACCACTCTCAAAGGCCACAGCGACTGGGTGAACGCCGTCGCGTTCAGCCCGGACGGCAGCACCTTGGCCACGAGCAGCGACGACGGCACGATCAAACTCTGGAACCGGGCGACCGGCAAACCCGCGACCCTCAAAGGCCACGCCAAAGGCGTGAACACGGTCACGTTCAGCCCGGACGGCAAGGCCCTGGCCAGTGGCAGTGACGACCGCACGGTCCGGCTGTGGAACCCGGCGACCGGCAAGACCACCGCCACCCTCAAAGGCCACACCGACTGGGTGAACGCCGTCGCGTTCAGCCCGGACGGCGACACCCTGGCCACAGGCGGCGTAGACCGCACGGTCCGGCTGTGGAACCCGGCGACCGGCAAAGCCACCGCCACCCTCCACGGCGGCTCCGACTGGGGTCAGGTCAACTCCGTTGCGTTCAGTCCGGACGGCAGCACTCTTGCCGGCGGCAGCGCGGTCCGCGCCGTCCTGTGGAACCCGGCGACCGGCAAGACCACCGCCGCCCTCCAAGGCGGCACCCGCTGGGTGAACGCGGTCGTGTTCAGTCCGGACGGCAACACCCTGGCTGACGGCGGCCATGACGGCTCCATCCGGCTGTGGAGTCCCTGACCGGGCTTCCGCACGAAGACCGAGCAGCGCGTTGACACTTTGAACAGCTCTGCCGACCCTGCCGCCGGACACGGACACACTGGTGCGCTTCCGCGCAGAAGTCCCGCAGCGAGGTGAAGGGAGGGCGGCGGGGATTGGCGCACCGGCCACGCTGAGGGCAGGGGTTCGGGGATTCCTGCCTGTGCGTACGACCCGGTCGAGTAACGCTGGCGGCCATCGGCGCTGATGATCTGATGAGGGTATCGCCGTTACTGGACCGGCTGAGCCGGGCCCGCCGAGCCGAGGGGACAGAGCTCAGCCGCAGCGTGCTGTGGTCAGGTTGTCGCGCACCACTGTGGTCAATGGATGGTCCTCGCCCAAAACCCGCCGGCAATCGGTGAGGGTCCGCTCGAACAGCGGGACAGCCTGGCCCGGATCTCCCACCGACAGATAGGCGGCGGCGAGGTTGTTGCGGGAGGCCAGAGTGCCGGGGTGGTCCTCGCCCAACTCCCGCAAGCGGTCCATGAGGTTCTGCCGGTAGAGCGGGACGGCTCGCTCCGGGTGCCCCGCGGCCTCGTAGGTGGCAGCGAGCGTGCTCAGTGCCTGGTTCTCGCGGAAGCCGTCGCCGACTTCACGGAAGGCGGTGGCGGCCCGGGTGTGGGCGTCGATGGCTTCATCGAACCTGTGCACCTGCCGCAGAGCCAGGCCGAGGTTGGTCAGCGTCGCTCCCTCGTTGTGGCGGTCGCCGAACTCCCGGTAGGCGGTGAGGGCTTGGGTGAGTACATCGATGGCATGGTCTGTCCTGCATTGCGCCACCGCGGTGGCGCCGGACGGGCGTGGTCATTCCCATCGCCTCCTTCTCGTGATCTCGTCACCCGCTGGGTGTCATGCGAGCCAAGCGGACTCCTTCGGACGGGTGTGCGGGGAGCTGTCGGTGCCGCCGGGCGCGGCCCTGTGGCCCAGGTAGCGGTGCACGAAGTGGACGCTCATCGCGCCTTCGCCGACCGCGGAGGCCACGCGCTTCACCGAGCCGCTGCGGACGTCGCCGGCGGCGAAGACGCCAGGCAGGCTGGTCTCCAACGTCAGGCAGTCGCGGCCCTGGCTCTGCCACAGTTCGGGAACGGAGCACGCCTGCGCCTCCGCGCCGGTGAGCACGAAGCCGCGCGCGTCGAGGGCGAGCGCGCCGGACAGCCAATCGGTGTGAGGGTCTGCGCCGGTGAAGACGAACAGGGCCCGCACCGCGAGGTGGCGATGCTCGCCCGTACGGTGGTCGACCACGGTGACCGCCTCCAGCGCCTTGTCGCCGAGTGCCTCGGTCATCTCGGTGTGCAGCAGCACGCGCACCCGCGGGTGGCGCTCGACCTGATCGATCAGGTAGCGGGACATGTGCGCCTCGATGCTCGGCCCACGGACGAGCAGATACACCTGCGGTGCGTACCCGGCCAGGAAGAGCACGGCCTGGCCCGCGGAGTTGCCGCCGCCGACCACCGCCACCGGGTCGGTGCGGCACTGCTGGGCCTCGTAGACGGTCGCCGAGTAGTGGACGCTCGCGCCCTCCAACGGCTCGATGCCGGGCACATGGAGACGGCGGTAGCGGGCACCGGTGGCCAGGACGACGCTACGGGCGGTGATCTCGCTGCCGTCGGCGAACCCAACGGCGTAGTGGCCGTCCCGCGGTTCGAGCCGGGCCGCCTCCGCCGGGACGCTGATCCGGGCGCCGAACTTGCCCGCCTGGAGCACCCCGCGCTCGGTGAGTTCGGCGCCGGAGACGCCGGAGGGAAAGCCGAAGCAGTTGTCGATGCGGGAGGACGTCCCGGCCTGCCCACCGGTGGCCATCGCCTCAATCACGGTCGTGCCGAGGCCCTCCGAGGCGGCGTTCACCGCAGCGGCGAGACCGGCCGGACCGCAGCCGACGATCAGGAGATCGCCGCGGCCGTTGCCGGACGGCAGGGTCGGCAGGCCGATGAACCGGGCCAGTTCGGCGTTGCTCGGATTGCGCAGCAAGGTCGTGTCCCGCCAGATCACCAGCGGCGTCTGCTCCGGACCAACCGCGAAGCGGCGCAGCAGCGCCTCGGCCTCCTCGTCCGTCTCCAGATCGATCCAGCGGTGCGGCAGCCGGTTGCGGGCCGCGAACTCGCGCAGCCGCCGGGTGTCGGGCGAATAGCGCGAGCCGATGATGCGGAAACCGGCGCCCTGCCCGACAAGCAGAGCACGGCGGCCCAGGCAGGCGCGCAGCACCACGTCACCAAGGATGGAGTCCCGGGTCACCAGGTCACGCAGCTGATCCATGGACAGGGCGAGGATCTCGCCGGGGTCCCTGACCACGGCGGTGTAGAAGGCCACCTGTCCGTTCAGGAGGCCGAGTTCGCCGATGAAGCGGCCAGGGCCGTGCACACGCAGCAGGCGTTCGCCGGGTGTGCCGTAGCCCTCGACGATGGCGACCGAGCCACTGAGGACGACGTAGAACGTCTCGCACCGCTCCCCCTCCTGGATCAGCACGTCACCGGCATCAACCGGGCGCCTCCGGCCATGCTGCGCCAGGCGGGCCATCTGGTCGTCCGACAGGCGGGGATAGGCGCCGTAGATGTCGGGGGTCTCGAAGGGGACGCTCTCCTCCGCCTCGTCCGGCACAGGCGCTGCGCCCGGCCGCGTCTCGTCGCCGGGCATCACACGAACGCCTCGTGGACGAAGCACCACCGCCAGTCCTCGCCGGGCTCCAGCGACGCCACGATCGGATGGCCGTCGGCGGCGGCGTGACGGCGGGCGTGCCGGTTCGGCGAGGAATCGCAGCAGCCGACGTGGCCGCAGGTCAGGCAGAGCCTGAGGTGGACCCAGGGGGAACGCGTGGCCATGCATTCCTCGCACCCCGGGGCGCGCGGAGTGACGGGGCGTACGAGGGCGAGGTGGGGGTCGGTCCGTACGGTCATGGCCGATCACCCTTTCCCGGCCGGTTCGCGGCCCGCGATCGACTGCTCCACCCACCGCCGCAGGGCAGGGGCAGGTGCGGCACCCGACTGCCGGGCGATGGTCTGTCCTTTGTCGAGGACCAACAGCGTCGGTACCGCCTGGACCTCGAACCGCCGCGCCAGGCGCGGGTTCTTGTCGATGTCGACCTTGACCAGCTTGATCTTTCCCGCGAGATCGGCGGCGACCTTCTCCAGCGCGGGGCTCACCATGCGGCAGGGGCCGCACCACGTGGCCCACAGGTCGACGACGACGGGCACGGTGGCCTGCTCGACGACTTCGGTGAAGTCGTCGTCGCCCGCGTCGGCCATCCACGGCAGAGGCTGCTTGCAGTTGCCGCACCTGGGGCGACCCTCGGCGGTCACGGGTACCCGGTTGGTGCGGCCGCAGTGCGGGCAGGTGACGTTGGTGGCTTGCACGGTACTCATGCCGCCCTCGCTCCCTTCATGTCCTCGGGCTGGTCGTAGGTGACCACCAGCTCTCCGTGCTCGGCGTCGACGCGCACCGTCGCGCCGTCCTGGACGTCGCCGCGCAGCAGGGCCCGTCCGACGAGGGTTTCGACCTCGTGGGAGATGTAGCGGCGCAGCGGCCGTGCACCGTAGACCGGGTCGTAGCCCTGGTGGGCGATCAACTCCCGGGCCGCGTCGGTTAGTTCGACAGTGATGCGGCGCTCGGCGAGGCGGCGTCGCAATTCGTCGAACTGCAGCTCCACGATCCGCTCGATCTGGGACTCGCCGAGCGGCTTGAACAGCACGATGTCGTCGACGCGGTTGAGGAACTCCGGGCGGAAGTGCTCGCGCAGCTCGCCCATCACCAGGGCGCGGGCGTCCGGCTTGATCTCACCCTCGGCGGTGGCACCGTCGAGGAGGTGCTCGGAGCCGATGTTGGACGTCATGATGATCACGGTGTTGCGGAAGTCGACGGTGTGGCCCTGAGCATCGGTGATGCGGCCGTCATCGAGGATCTGCAGCAGGGTGTTGAAGACATCGGTGTGCGCCTTCTCGATCTCGTCGAACAGCACGACCGAGTACGGCTTGCGGCGTACGGCCTCGGTGAGCTGGCCGCCTTCCTCGTAGCCGACGTATCCGGGCGGTGCGCCCATGAGCCGGCTGACGGTGTGCCGCTCCTGGTACTCACTCATGTCGAGGCGGACCATGTTCTCCTCGGAGTCGAACAGGGCCCGGGCGAGGGTCTTGGCCAGCTCCGTCTTCCCGACGCCGGTGGGGCCGAGGAAGATGAACGAGCCGATGGGGCGGCGAGGGTCGCGGATGCCGGAGCGGGCGCGGATGATGGCGTCGGCGACGAGCTTGACGGCCTCGTCCTGGCCAATGACGCGCTCGCGCAGGATCTCGTCGAGGCGCAGCAGTTTCTCGCGTTCGCCCTCCTGGAGGCGGGCGACGGGGACGCCGGTCCAGGCAGCGACGATCTCGGCGATCTCCTCCTCGGTGACGACCTCGCGCAGCAGCCGGTCCTGTCCTTGCTTGACGGCCAGTTGCTCCTCCTCTGCGGCGAGTCGGCGCTCCAGGTCCTGGAGGCGGCCGTAGCGGAGTTCGGCGGCGCGGTTGAGGTCGTAGGCGCGTTCGGCCTCCTCCGCCTCGTGGCGGACCTGCTCCAGTTCCTGGCGCAGCTCCTGCACGCGGCGGATCGCCTGCCGTTCGGCCTCCCACTGGGCGTGTTTGGCGTCGGCCTCGCCGCGCAGGTCGGCAAGTTCCCTGCGCAGCTCCTCCAGGCGGGCTTTGCTGGCGGGGTCGGTCTCCTTGGACAGGGCCGCCTCCTCGATCTCCAGGCGGGTGACACGGCGGGTGATCTCGTCGAGTTCGGCGGGCATCGAGTCGATCTCGGTACGCAGCCGGGCGCATGCCTCGTCGACGAGGTCGATGGCCTTGTCGGGCAGGAAACGGTCGGTGATGTAACGGTGGCTGAGGGTGGCCGCGGAGACCAGCGCGGTGTCCTGGATCTTCACGCCGTGGAAGACCTCCAGGCGTTCGCGCAGTCCGCGCAGGATGGAGATGGTGTCCTCCACGCTCGGCTCGTCGACCAGGACCTGCTGGAAGCGGCGTTCGAGGGCGGCGTCCTTCTCGATGTGCTTGCGGTACTCGTCGAGGGTGGTGGCGCCGATCATGTGCAGTTCGCCGCGTGCGAGCATCGGCTTGAGCATGTTGCCCGCGTCCATGGCCCCTTCGGCGGCGCCCGCGCCGACGACGGTGTGCAGTTCGTCGACGAAGAGCAAGATGCGCCCCTGGGCGGCCTTGACCTCGCTGAGCACGGCCTTGAGGCGTTCCTCGAACTCACCGCGGTACTTGGCGCCGGCGACCAGGGAGCCCATGTCGAGGGCGAACACGATCTTGTCGCGTAGTCCTTCGGGCACGTCGCCGCGGACGATGCGCTGGGCGAGGCCCTCGACGATGGCGGTCTTGCCGACGCCGGGGTCGCCGATGAGGACGGGGTTGTTCTTAGACTTGCGGCTGAGGATCTGGGTGACGCGGCGGATCTCGGCGTCCCGGCCGATGACCGGGTCGAGCCTGCCGTCCCTGGCCTCGGCGACGAGATCGCGGCCGTACTTCTCCAGAGCCTCGTAGGCCACTTCGGGGTTGGCGGAGGTGACGCGCTGATTGCCACGGACCTGGGTGAGCGCGCTCAGGAACGATTCCCTGGTGACGCCGGCCTGTTTGAGCAGTCGCCCGGCGGCGGTGGAAGAGCCCTCCTCAGCCAGGGCGGCCAGGAGGTGCTCCACGGACACGTACTCGTCCTTGAGGCGTTTGGCCTCCCGTTCGGCGGCATCGAGCAGGCGGGCGAGGCGCTGAGTGACGAAGACCTGGCCGGGTGCCGCGCCGGGACCGGTGACCTTCGGGCGTCGGGAGAGTTCCTCGCGCACGGCCGCGCCCAGTTCCTTCGGCTCGGTGCCGGCCTGTTGCAGCAACCGCGGGATCAGACCGTCCTCCTGATCGAGAAGTGCGAGCAGGAGGTGTTCCCCGTCGACCTCGGTCTGCCCCATGCGGACGGCCGCGGTCTGGGCCTCCTGGAGGGCTTCCTGGGACTTCTGCGTCAGGCGGTTCATGTCCATGGTGGTAGATCACTCCTCATGCCTGCACGCCGCAGCGCGGCTTCGAGCAGGCTGATGCGGTCGAGCAGGTCGAGCACCAGACCGATGGATGCGTAGTTGAGGCAGAGTCCGGAGCGCAGCCGCTGGATGCGGGCGAGGACCGCCGGGGCGGTGGGGTCGAACACCAGGTGCCCCGCGGCCTCGCGCTCGGCGTCGACCAGGCCGAGGGCGACGAACCGGCGGATCAGATCGGGGTGGAGGCCCGAGCGACGGGCCACGGCGTCCAGGGAGAGCCTGGGGGCGGGCACGAGCGCGTACCGGACAGCCGTCGAGGCGGTGACGTCGGCGCCCGTCCGTACCGGACGGGCGCCCATGCCGGCCCGGCCGATGCCTGCCGCTTCCGCGGGTGGGTCATTCATTGCGTCCTCCTGGGGTCGAACGAGGAAGTGGCAGCGAGCTCCTCGAACAGTTCGCGCTCCCGGTCGCCGAGGGTGGGCGGCACCGCGACGCGGAGTTCGGCGTACAGGTCGCCGTTCGCGCCGCGCGGGTTCGGCATGCCCTCACCGCGCAGACGCAGCCGCCGGCCGCTGGACGAGCCCGTGGGCACCGTGACCTTGGCCGTGCCACCGCCGGGGGTGGGCACCGGCACGGTCGCACCCAGGGCCGCCTCCCAGGGGGCGACCGGGACCTGGACGTGCACGTCGCGGCCGTCCAGCCGGAACCGGGGGTGGGGCTGGATACGCACCCGCAGGTACAGGTCGCCCGCGGGGGCGGCACCACTGCCCTGGCCGCCCTCGCCCGCCAGCCGGATGCGCTGCCCGGCGGTGACGCCCGGCGGCACGTCGACCTCGTACCGCCGCGGCTGCCCGGTGGGACCGGCGAGCGTGACGGTGCGACGGCCGCCTCGGTACGCCTCCTCGACGGTGAGCGGCAGCTCGGCCTCCTGGTCCGCTCCGGGGATGCCGCCTGGGGCGGCGCCCGCTCCGAACATGGAGCCGAGCAGGTCCTCGATGTCGATGCCCTCCGCTCCGAAGCCGGTGGCGTACCGGACGCGCGGACCGCCCCCGCCTGCGGTCCTCCCACCGCGGAAGCCGCCGCCCGCTCCCGCCGCGACCCGTTCGTCGAAGTCCTCCGGGATCTTACGGAAATCCTCGCCGAAGCGGTCGTAACGGGCCCGTGTCTTCGGGTCCGACAGGACGCTGTATGCCTCGTTGAGGTCCTTGAAGCGTTCCTCCGCCCCGGGGTCCTTGTTGACGTCGGGGTGGTACTTGCGGGCGAGCTTGCGATATGCCTGCTGGATCTCGTCCTGGCTCGCGGTCCGCGACACGCCCAGCACCTCGTAGAAGTCCTGTGCCATGACCGGTCACTCCCGCTTCGCGACAGTCACGGCGGCGGGCCTGAGCTGCCGTTCGCCGTCCCCGTAGCCCGGGCGCAGCACCTCGACGACCGTGCCCGGTGCGGCGTCGGGGTCCTGGACAACGCCGACCACCTCGTGCCGGGCCGGGTCGAAGGCGACGCCGGTCTCCGCATGCCGCGGGTAGCCGAGCAGTTCAAGGACGTTCACCGCCTGGTCGCGTACGGCCCGGATGCCCTCCACGATCGCGCCGGGGTCGGCTCCGGCATGGGTCAGGGCGAGTTCGAGGTTGTCCAGGACGGGCAGGAAGGCGGCGGCGGTACGGGAACGCTCGACCGTCCGCTCCCGCTCCAGTTCCCTGGCGTGGCGCTTGCGGAGGTTGTCGAGGTCGGCGAGCGCGCGCCGCCAGCGGTCCTCGAGTGCCTGGAGCTCGGCCGTGTGCTCCTCCTCGGACGGTGCGGGGCCGCCGGCCGCGTCGGGACCGGGTTCCTCGTTCGTGGCAGGCCCCGGCCCGGTCGGCGGGCCCGTGCGCGGAAGATCCCCGCGGGGAGGGCGGACGGCGCCCTCCGGAGCCGGGTCGGCCCGGTCCGGCACGGCCGGGTCGGGTTCCCTGGGGTGGATCGGCATAGCGGTTCCTCAGTCCTTGTCGAACTCGGCGTCGATGACGTCGTCGTCACCGCCACCGCCGGTCGGGCCGCCCCCGGTGGTGTCCTGGCCGGGACCGCCCGTGGCGGCGCCGCCCTGATGCGCCACCAGCCCTGCCAGCACCTGCTGGAGTTCGGAGGTCAGGGGCCGCACCCGCTCCACGCCTGCCTCCTCCTTGACCGCCGCCCGGGCATCCGACGCCAGCATCTCGGCGCGTGCCTTCTCGTGCGCGGGTGCGGCGTCGCCCAGCTCGGCGAGGCGCCTCTCGACCTGGTACGCGACGGCGTCGAGCTCGTTGCGGGCGTCGACGGCCTCGCGCAGCGCCTGGTCCTGGCCCCGGTTGCGCTCGGCCTCCTGGACCATGCGTTCGACCTCGCTGCGGTCGAGGTTGGAGCTCTCGGTGATGGTGATGCCCTGTTCCTTGCCGGTGTCCCGGTCGCGGGCCCTGACGTTGAGAATGCCGTTGGCGTCGACGTCGAAGGTGACCTCGATCTGCGGTTCGCCGCGCGGCGCCGGGCGGATGTCGGTGAGCTGGAAGCGGCCGAGCACCCGGTTGTCGGCGGCCCGTTCACGCTCGCCCTGGAGGACCACCACATCGACGGCCGGCTGGTTGTCCTCAGCGGTGGAAAAGGTCTCGGCGCGGCGCACCGGGATGGTGGTGTTCCGCTCGATGATCTTCGTCATCACGCCGCCGCGCGTCTCGACACCCAGCGACAAGGGTGTGACGTCGAGCAGCAGGACGTCCTTGACCTCGCCCTTGAGCACCCCGGCCTGGATCGCAGCGCCCAGGGCCACGACCTCATCGGGGTTGACGCTCATATTGGGTTCCTTGCCGCCGGTCAGCCGACGCACGAGGGCCTGGACGGCAGGGATGCGGGTGGATCCGCCGACGAGGATGACCTCGTCGATGTCGCTCTCGCCGACCTTGGCGTCGGCCATGGCCTGCTGGACCGGTCCCAGGCACCGCTCCACCAGGTCGCTGGTGATCTGCTCGAACGTGGACCGCATGATCGAGTCGGTGAGGTGCTTGGGGCCCGAGGCGTCGGCGGTGATGAACGGCAGGCTGACCTGCGTCTGCGTCACCGAACTGAGCTCGGTCTTGGCCTTCTCCGCCGCCTCGAACAGGCGTTGCAGGGCCTGCGGATCCTTGCGCAGATCGATGCCGTTCTCCTTCTGGAAGTCGTCCGCGAGGTAATCCACCAGCCGCCGGTCGAAGTCGTCACCGCCCAGGTGGCTGTCACCCGCTGTGGACCGCACCTCCACCACGCCGTCGCCGACGTCGAGGATGCTCACATCGAAGGTGCCGCCGCCCAGGTCGAAGACAAGCACCGTCTCGTGCTGCTTCTTGTCCATGCCGTACGCGAGGGCCGCCGCGGTCGGCTCGTTGATGATCCGCAGCACCTCCAGACCCGCGATCCGTCCGGCGTCCTTGGTGGCGGTGCGCTGGGCGTCGTTGAAGTAGGCGGGCACCGTGATGACCGCCTCCGTGACCCGTTCCCCCAGCTGCTTGGAGGCGTCGTCGGCGAGTTTGCGCAGCACCTGTGCGCTGATCTCCTCAGGCGCGTACAGCTTGTCGCGCACCTTGAAGCGGGCCGCCCCGCCGTCGCCCTCGACGACGTCGTAGGCCACCGCCCTGGCCTCGTCGGAGATCTCGTCGAAGTGCCGGCCGATGAACCGCTTGGCCGAGTAGATGGTGCCTTTGGGGTTGAGGATCGCCTGGCGCCGGGCCAGCTGGCCCACCAGACGCTCGCCGGTGTCGGTGAAGGCCACCACGGATGGTGTCGTGCGGTTGCCCTCGCTGTTGGGCACGACGGACGGCTCGCCGCCCTCCCACACGGCGATCACCGAGTTGGTGGTGCCCAGGTCGATACCCACTGCCTTGGCCATGAGGAACTCCTCCCGGTGCGGCGGCATGCGCCGGCACTGCGGATCCGATCGTTCAGGTATGCGGAGGACGTCCGCCGACGCCGGTGGTCAACCCGCCGAGCAGCCGTACGGCCTCGTCGGCGACCCTTTCGTCCACGACGACGTCGTACCGGCTGGGCTCCATCGAGCGGACGGAGGCGAAGTCCCGGCGGCCGCCCTGCAGGGCGTACAGCAGCAGTCCGAACAGCGCGCCCACGATCGCTCCGAAAATCAGGCCGTAGAGGGCGACGAGTAGGGCCGAGACGAGGGGGTCCACCCAGTCGACCAGGCCGAAGAGCCAGCCGATCAGCGCACCGGGCAGGGCCCCGCTCGCCGCTCCGTGCAGGGCGGCCCTGCCGTAGTCCATACGGCCGATGACCTGCTCGACGAGGCGGACGTCCTGGCCGATGATGGCCACCCTCTGCACGGGAAACCCCTGGTCCGAGAGGAGGTCGACGACGCGTTCGGCTTCCTGGTACGTCTCGTACGTGGCAACGGGCCTGCGAGGCTGCTCGGTCATCGCCCAGTCCTTCCTGCCGGTGCGCACGGTGGCCCCCGGCACGCCCCAGACTCGCGAACCGAGCAGCTCTACGCCTGCACCCGGCAGGTCAAAGAACAACAGAGCCCGTCGCCCCGCGAGCACGAGACGAGGACTCCGAACGTCTCGGGTAAGTTGGTCGGAGGGGCGTACAGGAAGGGTCGCTGTCACCTCGCGGCGGGCTCGGGGGAAGGGAAAAATCCCATGACCGGCTGCTGGGCCCGGAACGTGTACCGCCAGCTCGGGGAGAACGGAGTGATCCCATGGCCGGCAGCCGGGCGCACAACCTGTACCGTCGCCGCTCCGACCGGGACGGCAGCTATCCTCGGGGCAGCGCCGGGCGGCACCCCACGGCCGCGCGAAGAGGGCCCCGCCCACGCGTTCCCACCCCAGCCGACCATGCCCTCCACGAACTGATGGTGCTCTCCCGCGCCCTGTTCGACACCCGGGACGAAGGCGAGATCCTGCGCCTGGCCATGGACCACGTAGCCGCCGCAGGGCCATACAGCGCCGAGGCCGGATACCTCAGGGTGGACGGCGACCTGGTCCCCAGCCCGAGGGACGGGCAGATCCATGCCTTGGCCCTGGACCGGAGGGTGCGGGAGCTGGCCGGGGAAGACGGCCCTGTGCCCGTACCCGGCCAGCCCTGGGGCCAGGCCCTGGGGCTGCGCGGTCTTGAGGGACTCCACGGCTACCTTGTGGTGACGTCCCGCTGCCGGCCCACCGAGGCCGAGCGATCCCTGCTCGCCACGCTCGTCCGGCACACCGCTGCTGCTCTGTCAGTCGCCTTCGCACACCGCCGCCACCGCGAGGACGCGCTGGAGCTGTACCGGCTGAGGGAGGAACGGACAGCCCTCCAGCGGCAGCTGATCTCCGTCGTGGCTGAGCTTGGGTTCCAGCGGGCCGTTCACGCGCTCATGGCCGACGTCGCTGCCTCAGGCGGTGGCGAAGAAGCCATCACCCGCGCGCTGCACGGGCTCACTGGACTCCCCGCGCTGGTCGAGGACCGCTTCGGTCGGCTGAGGTCCTGGGCCGGCCCCAGCCGCCCCGACCCCTATCCGGAACCGGACCCCGTGCGCCAGGACGAAATGCTGCACGCCGTCGCCCGGGAGGTCGGGCCGGTGCGGGTAAAGGACCGGCTGATCAGCCTGGTCCGCCCGCACGGCGAGATCCTGGGCGTGCTGGGCCTGGTCGATGCCCGGGGCGAGGCCGACGAGCACACCGTGCTCGCACTGGAACACGCCGCCAAGTCGCTCGCCCTGGAGCTGGCGCACCTGCGTAGTCTGGCCGAAGTGGAGCTGAGGCTGCACCGCGAACTGGTCGACGACCTCCTGGCAGGGACGGGCGAGGCTAGCGCCTACGCCCGGTCCGAGGCAGTCGGACACGATCTGCACCGCAGCCACTACGTCGTCGTGGTGCAGTGGCCGAACCGGACGGCGGACGATTCCTTCGCGCAGACCGTGGGCCGGGCGGCCTCTGCCGTGGGCATGCGCTCGCTGCTGACCCGACGTTCCGACCATGTGGTCCTGGTCGCCGACGCCAGGCCGCACGCCCGCGCTCTGTACGAGGCGCTCGCCCGGGAGACCGGGACACGGTCCGGGACGATCGGGGTGAGCGCCCCTTGCGACTCCCTGGACGACATCCCCCACCGCTACCAGGAGGCGCAGCGCGCCCTGGAAGTGCGCCGCCACTCCCGCGAGCGCTACGGCACGACGTTCTTCGACGAGCTTGGCCTCTACCGCATCCTGGGACCTGGCAACGATTACCGTGAGCTAGAGACGTTCGTCCACGAGTGGCTCGGGCGGCTGATCGACTACGACTCCCGGCACCACGCGGCCATGGTGGAGACCCTGTCCCGGTACTTCGACTGCGGCGGCAACTACGACGAGACCGCCGAATCCCTCGCGATCCACCGCAGCACGCTGCGCTATCGGCTCCAGCGCATCCGCGACATCAGCGGCAACGACCTCGCGAACGTCGAGGACCGGCTCAACCTCCAAGTGGCGACCCGAGTGTGGAAAATCGTGCTGGGCGGACCCCGCTGAATCCCTGCTAGAACTGTTGTGCGAGTGGCGCCAGCGGCAGTTGGTCGGGCTGCCCTGTTACAGCGATGGTCCTGCAGCTCAGCGGGAATGTCCTCGGCGCGCATGCCCAGGGCGCGCAGCAGCCCGTACAGGGCGCGTTCGGCCGGCACGCGGCGTTCGTTGTCGTAGCCGAACAGGTCGATGAACAGGACGCGGCCAGGGAACCAGCCCTGCTGCCGGGCGCGCTCAGCGGTCTGCACCACCAGTTCGGTCTTGCCGACCCCGGGCAGTCCCGCCACCGCCACGCGTGCCGTCTCCCCCCGGCCCTGAGCGGGGTCGAGAGCCGTGAGCAGCTCCTTCAGCGGCTCATCGCGGCCGGTGAACGTGGGGGTGCGGTCGGGCAGACCGGACAGCGCTTGGTCGATCGTGTGGGGCAATTGCACGGTGATGTCCCGGCCCTGGATCACCGCCTGGAAGAACACCCCGCCGCTGATCCGGTTCGGCACCGGCCCATCCCCCTCGCGGTGCGTGTCGTCCATCTCGGCCAGCTCTGGGCCGCCTCCGACGCAGGGGCGGTCGGGGGTGCCGTGGTGAAGGAGATCCCAGAGAAGTCCTGCCCTGCACCGTGGGCCCGTGGAAGGTGCCACCGCTGATGGTGTTGTGCACCTCGCCGTCAGTACGCACCAGCTTTGCCCGCTCGTGCCGCTGTTCCAGCCCCGCGCGGAAGTCCACCTCCCTGGCGGCCCGCAGCGCCAACGCCGTACTCAGCGCCTGCGCCAGCGCCGGAACGTCAGGTACCTCCTCCAGCGCCGCCAACTCCTGCTCCCCGGAATCCGCCGCGGAGTCACCGGCGGAGCCGTGCCCGCGGACGAACGGGCGCCGCACCAGGACACTCAGGCCCGCCCACGCCTGCCGGCCGATCTCGCCGCCGGCGCCACCCGCCGGGCTCGAATTTCGTCCTTCAGACGATGGACAAGTCGGCGCTCATCGGGCTGGCCAAGGGACTTGCCCGGGAGCTGGGGCCGCTAGGGATCACCGCCGCCATCGTGGACCCGGGCCCGATCGACACCGACATGAACCCGGCCGACGGCGAGACCGCCGACTTCCAGCGATCCCTCACCGCCCTGGGGCGTTACGGCGAGGCGGAGGACATCGCCGCTGCGGTGGCCTACCTGGCGGGTCCAGGCGGCCGCTATATCACCGGCACCGCCCTCGCCGTGGACGGTGGGTACACCACCTGAACGCGAGCTGTCCTTGTCCATTCGCGGCCCGGCTGGGGGGCGAGTGGACGAGGACCCGACCGTGGCCGCCGGGTGCGGCGTCATGACCAGGCAACCGGGCCCTCCCCCGGCGGGCGAGCACCGGGGGAACTACGTGACCGCAGCCGTGGGGAATTTCGTGCCCGTCCACAGGTCCACGGGAACGCGGAAACATGCGTCGGCCCGCTGGCGGGAGTTTCTGCGGGCCGACGCGAGTGCGTGTGAAGATCAGCAGCCGTTGCGGAGGCGGTTCCAGGTGACCGGGCCGATGATGCCGTCGACACCGATGCCGCAGGCACGCTGGAAGTCGTGAGCGCACGAAGTGCGGACCACGGCTGTCGGCAACCTACTCCGGATGCTCTTGGACCAGGGCGCTCGGGTATCGCACGGCGAGGGCCGCGATGTCGTCGTCGAGCCTGCCGCCGCTGTAGTGGAGCAGATCCCGGTGAAGCCGGTCGAGCAGCTCGCGGGGCGGCGCCGGGTCTTGCCGCCCCATCCAGTCCGGCAGTGGGAAGAACTCGCCGTCGCGGTCCCGGGTCTCCGTTACGCCGTCCGTGTAGAGCAGCAGCTGGTCGCCCGGGGCGAAGGGGACGGTGTCGACGAAGTAGTGGTCTCCGATGAGCGTCGCGAGGTTGAGGGGCGGCGAGGGGGTGGTGGGCTCCAGGACGCGGATCTCGCCGCGGTGTACCAGCAGCGGCGGGGGATGCCCGCAGTTGAGAAGTCTGAGGTGGCCGCTGCCGTGCGGGATCTCGGCGATGAGGGCGGTTGCAAAGCGCTCCGGCAGGTCCTGGGCGGGGAACGTGTCGATGTGGCGGGCGATGCTGGTCTCCAAGCGCCGGATGACGCCCCTCAGGTCGGGTTCGTCGTACGCGGCCTCCCTGAACGAGTTGATCACCGCCGAGGCCGTGCCCACCGCGGCCAGGCCCTTGCCGCGTACGTCGCCGATGAGCAGCCGGACCCCGTACTGGGTGGCGGCCGCCTCATAGAAGTCGCCACCGATCCGGGCCTGCTCCTGGGCCGCCCGGTACAGCGACTCGATCTCGACGCCCTCAAGGCGTCGCGGCAGAGGGCGCAGCAGCACCTTCTGGGCTGCGTCAGCGACGAGCCGGACGTGGAAGAGCATCTCCTCCCGCTGAAGTCGGACATGGCTCGCGTATGCGGCCGCCAGGGTGACAGCGACGATTGCAGCCGCTGTGTAAGGCGTTCCCAGGTCGGTGTAGACGAAGCTGAGGCCGATCATGACCAGTAGGCAGAACGTCCCCAACAAGATCGTCGGGAGCACGGGCCACATCGCGGCAGCCAGGGCGGGTGCGGCGGGCAGGAGGCGGCTGAAGGCGATCTCCCTGGGCGTGGAGAATGCCAGGCCGGTGATGACGAGGGTGAGGATCACCGGTGCCAGCAGGTCAGCTTCCCACCCGCCGCCGTAGGGAGGACGACGGTGCCACAGCCGGCCGAGCATGATCACAAAACGCATCATATCGGTTCAAAGCGGGTGTCTGCCTTCGATGGGGCAAGCCGCTCGTCCTCGGTGATCAGCAGCTTGGACCGCGGCCACGCGGTCCGCTCGATCGCGGCCCCCGCCCTGGCCCATCCGCCCGGGATGCCAGGCGAAGGCCCGGGGCCAGGTGCTCGCCCCTGCCGAGGAGCCGGCAACAAGCCACCAACGTCATCGACCTGCTGTCGGTCCTGCAGGGCAACCTCGACCAGCCCGGGTGCCGGGGCGGACCGCGGGCGAGTCGGCTGCCCTGCATGAGCCGGCCGAAGGTGCTCGATGATCGACCGCCTGGAGCCCACGGCGAAGCCCTTGGTGCCGGGTGGCGCGTCGGACTACGTGGACGTCGATGGCCTGGAGAGAGCCGTGGGCGATGGCCATGGTGCGGTACCCCGCGTCCAGCCACGCCCTTGCGGACCGGGGGTGAGCCGCGGCGGTGCGGGACGGCACCTGCAGGCCGGCGAGGCTGTCTGCCGAAGAGCAGCGGGCACCCAGGGCCGACTGTCCAGGGGGGCCTGCTGTGCATCGGTCAGTCGGTGGCGGGGGCTGTGTCCGTGGCGGAGTTCGTGAGGGTGTCGAGTCGGGCGGCGAGGTCGGGGTGGGTGCGTGTCAAGTGGGGGCGGGTGGCGTTCAGGGGGTGGATGAGGGCAGCGGGGTCGTCATGGGCGAGGGCCGCGTCGAGTTGGCTGAGCGGGAGGCGGGCGGCGGCGGGGAGGTCGGTGAGGGCGGTGATCTGGCCGGCGACGCGGCGCAGGTCGGCGGCGTTGTGGCGGGCCCAGGTGGCGATGGTGCGGTCGGCTGCGCGGCGTTCGCGGGTGGCCTGCACGCGTTGTTCGCCGGTGGATCCGGTGGGACCGGGCCGGTTGCGCAGGTAGCGGCGTTCGGCGGCCTGGCGGCTGGCGACGCCGAGGGGGTGGGCGAGGTCGGCCCAGCTGGCGCCCTCGTGGCGGGCTGTTTCGATCAGGCCGGTTTCCCATCCGGCGAGCTGCTCGCGAATCTGCCGGAGCAGCAGGAGGGAGGCCAAGGCCTGCTCCGGGCCGGCGCCTGCGGCGGCGGGGGCTCCGGAGGTCTCCTGCTGGGCGGCGTGTAGGGCGTTGTTGATGGTTTCCAGAGCCGCCGCGGCGGCGAGAAACGAGGCCGGGGTCTGGGCGTCGGCGCTGGAAGAAGCCGGCTGATCGGCTGCTGTCATGGGCACCTCTCTCGGGCTGTCATCCTTTCGGCGACATCGCGTTTGTCATCCATTGGATGACATGTTACAACGGTGTCAGTGAGGCGCATTGGCAGGTACTGCCCGAACCTTCTGGAGGTGTTTCGCGATGTTGATGCGCACCGATCCCTTCCGTGAGCTCGACCGTCTCGCCCAGCAGCTGATGGGCCCTGGCACCTGGTCGCGGCCGTCCGCGATGGCGATGGACGCCTACCGCGAGGGTGACGAGTACGTGGTGGCCTTCGACCTTCCCGGCGTCAGCGCGGAGGCGATCGACATCGACGTCGAGCGGAACATGCTGACCGTCAGGGCCGAGCGCCGGCCCGCGGCGAAGGCCGACGACGTGCAGATGGAACTGTCGGAACGGCCGCTGGGCGTCTTCTCCCGCCAGATCGTGCTGGCCGACACGCTGGACACCGAGCGCATCAAGGCCGACTACGACGCCGGGGTGCTCACCCTGCGTATCCCGATCGCCGAGCGCGCCAAGCCCCGCAAGATCGCCATCGGCGGGGAATCCTCCCGCAGGGAGATCTCCGGCTGAGCCGGGCGGCGACCCGGGCCGATCAGCAGCGGAGGACGGGCACCTGATCTCCCCTCACCCGTCCTCCGCACCCACCGGACTCGAGAAGGGTGGCGGCCGAGGTGACCCTGCGATGGGAAGCGTTCCTCGACCACGTGAAGGAACGCGGCGCGTACGGGAGCCGGCAGGAAGCAGAACGCACGGCCCGCGTGGTGCTCGCCCTGCTGGGCGCACACCTGGTCGGCGAGGTGCGGGCCCAGCTCGCGGCGCGCCTGCCGGAGGACTTCGCCCTGATCCTGCTCAACCCGCTGCAGAGCGCCGAACCGCTGCCACCGGAGCGGTTCGTGCGGGCGACGGCGGCCTGGATCGACGGGGCCACCGAACAGACCGCGGCCTGGGACGTCAGCGCCGTCCTCAGCACGGTCGCCGACGCCGCCGACGACGACCTGCTCAAGCAGATCCTGCTCCAGCTCCCCGCAGGCTACGACCTGCTCTTCGGCCGCCCTCAGCCCACCTGACCACCCACGCACCCGGTGTCCGCACGCACCCGCCGGGCACCGGGCACGACGACCTCGGCGACAGAAAGGCAACCACCGCAGTGATGTCCGACCGGCGTGCACCGCTCCACCACCTGTCCGTGATGACGTTCGAGCAGATGCTGGAGAAGGTCCGTTACGAAGGCGCCTACCCCACCCGGGAACGGGCCGAGGAAGCCGTCCGCCTGGTCGTTTCGGGGCTTGGGCGCCAGCTGACGGGCGATGAACGCGTCGATCTGGCCGCGCGTCTGCCTCTTGAAGCCGCACGCATCCTCACCGATCAGATCCCCGACACCCAGCCCCTGACCGGCTGGGCCTTCGTCAAAGACCTCGCCGTCCGCACCGGCGCCTCCCCCGCCACCACCCGATGGGACACCGGATCCGTCCTCGCGACCATCGCCTCCTTGGCCGGCCCCGAACTGCTCACCCGCATCCTGCGCCAGCTCCCCTCCGGCTACGCGCTTCTGTTCGGCCGAGCCGAACTCACCCAAGCCGTCTGAGTAGCCGTTCCTGACGTCGCCTCGCCGGGGCAGGGCAGGCGTCACGATGGCGACCCGCGCAGGACAGGGGTGGGATCAAGGCCTGGAGGTCTTCGCCGCACCTGCCCGATCGCGGCCAACCGCTGCCCCTCGTCGTCGATGCCGGCCGGCAACCGGCGGACCGTGAAGGACGCCCCCTTCGACGCTGGTCGGCAGGCGGCCGGCGGGAAGCCGTCCGCCGTGCATCGTTGGCCGTCACCGAGAGGACGAGGTCGGCCAGGCGCCCCATGGTTTTCCGTGCCGTCGGCCAGGCCGCGCTGCCGCATCGGCTCGGCCTCCAGGACAGTCAGCGATGGTGTCTGCCCGTGCGTCTGCTGTTCGACCGGCGGCCGCCAGCAGCAGGCTGCGGTTGTCCCGCGCCATCCGGCGATCGTCATCGACGCCAACAGCCGCCTCGTCGAGGCGATCGGGATCCCGCCGCCCGGCAGCCGCAACGACTGCCGGGCGGTTGCCGAGTACGAGTACCGGTGTCGCGGGCCTGCCGCGGAGCCCCGGCCGTCGCCAACGGCGGCTGCCAGGGCACCGGCGCCCTTGTCCCGCACCGCAAACGGCGTGGCCGGAAGCGTCTCAGCCCGCTGCAGGAGGCAGAGGGTCCCCGTGGGTGGAGTCAGGCGGACTCGGTGGGGAGGCCTGCCTCCACCCAGTCCTGGATGCCCTCGCGGTACTTACGGACGTTGGTGTATCCGAGAGAGGTGAGCCGGTCGGCGACTTGTCCGCTGTTGGGGCACGCCGGGTTGGAGCAGTAGGTGACGATCGCGGCGTCGCGGTCGGGGAGCTGGGCGGACGCCTTGGCATCCACTTCGGCCAGGACCAGTTCGAGTGCACCAGGCAGATGCTGCTTGGCGTAGTACTCGCCGCCCAGAGTGTCGACGACGGTCACGCTGCCCGCGTCCATGGCTGTCTTCAGCTCGTCTCGTGAGATGAGTGCGGTCATACCTGCGCCTTTCAGGAATCGGACTATAGTCCGGTTGTGGCTCACGACGATAACGGACTGCAGTCCGATTCTGCAATGCTGCTGGAACTCCTGCGCACTCCGCCCCCAAAAGAGCAAGCGCGATCAGCACGCAACCGCGCCGCCGTACTCGACGCGGCCGCCCGGCTGTTCGCCGAGCACGGGGTGGAAGCGGTATCCATGGACCAGGTGGCCGCAGCCGCCGGCGTCGGTAAGGGCACCCTGTACCGCCGCTTCGGCGACAAGTCGGGGCTGGCCGTCGCCCTCCTTGACGCCCGAGAACGCGTACTGCAAGAGGCGATCCTTTATGGACCGCCACCGCTAGGCCCCGGAGCTGCCGCCGAGGAACGGCTCGCCGCATTCCTCAACGGCTATTTCGACTACCTGCTGGAGAACCTGGCCCTCATCCGCACCTCGGAGACCGCCTCGGTCGGCGCGCGGTACCGGATCGGGGCCTACCGGTTCTGGCACCGCCACACAGCGATCCTGCTGGGCACCACACCCGACCCCGAACACACGGCCCACGTCCTGCTCGCCGCGCTGGCCGCCGAGCACGTAGCCGCACTCCTGCCAGAGCTCGGCGAGCAGCGGATCCGAGCCGGCCTCATCCGCCTCGCCCGCTCCGCGATGCAACCCCCCAGCCCGTAGGACAAGGGTCGAGCAAGTGAACCCACAACCGTTCACGCGACCTCTTGACAAGGTCATGCCGGCACCCAGACAGGCGCTCACCTCATACAGGTCCATCTTCAGGATCCGACGGAATCCTCGCCAGATTGCAGACCGTCATCTCTGCCAGGATGGACCTCATGCGCGTGCTGATGCCCCTGCCCGATCGGGACTTCGACGTCACCGAGGTCGCCGTGCCCTGGCGGCTGCTCACCGACGCCGGGCACGATGTCGTCTTCGCCACGGAACGGGCCGGTACCCGGCCCACGGCGGATCCGCGCCTGCTGACAGGCGTGATCTTTGGGCAGCTGGGCGCCGAGGAGGAGCCCAAGAGCTTCTACGAACAGCTCACCCGGGCACCGGAGTTCACAGACACGGCCGCCTGGGCAGAACTCGACGTGGCGTCGTTCGCCGGGCTCCTCCTGCCGGGTGGCCACGCCCCTGGTATGCGCCAGTACCTGGGCTCACCCGGACTGCAGCACCAGGTAGCCCGTTTTTGGTCGCTCGGACGGCCGGTCGGGGCGATCTGCCACGGCGTGCTGGTCCTCGCCCGAGCCCGGGACGCGGCCACGGGCCGCAGCGTGCTGGCCGACCGGCGGACCACCTGCCTACCCAAGTACATGGAGCGCACAGCCTACTTGACCACCGCCTGGCGTCTGGGCCGCTACTACCGCACCTACACGGCCTACGTGGAAGACGAGGTGCGGTCAGCCCTCGACGACCCGGGCACACAGTTCGCACGCGGACCTCGCGTCCTCAACAGGCGCGGCACCGCGAGCGACGACAGCCACGCGTTCGTCGTCCAGGACGGCGGCTACGTCTCTGCGCGCTGGCCCGGGGACGCCTACCTCTTCGCACGCCGCTTCCTCGAGCTCCTGTCGTCCCGGGTATCGGCCTAGGGCAGGCCCAGGCCCGCACGGCGAGCCGCACCTCCGCCCGCGACATGTCCACGGGCGAACGGGTCGGTCAGCGCTCCCACTCCGGTGCCGCGGCGGGACCTACGACCAGCTCTGCGCGGAGGCCCGCCGGCGCAGCATCCGCGGCCGCTCGTCGATGAACAAGGCGAAGCTCAGGCGCAGGCTCGGGCGCCGACAGCGACGAACACCCCCGGCCCCACTCGAACGGCCGAGCGACTTGGAGCCAGGACGCGCATGGTCAGAGGGGCTGGAGCCGGGTGCGCAGGAGGCAGAATTCGTTGCCTTCCGGGTCGGCCAGGACGTGCCAGCTCTCGGTGCCGGTCTGGCCGATGTCGACGGGCCTGGCGCCGAGAGCGAGCAGGCGCTCCAGCTCGGCGTCCTGGTCGCGGTCGGTGGCGTTGACGTCGATGTGCAGTCGGAGCTTCCCGGTCCGCGGGGCGCTGCTGGGGCTGAGGACGAGGGTGGGCTGCGGGCCGCCGAAGCCGGCGTCGGGCGGCCCGATCTCGATGCTTCCGTCGTCCTCCCGGCCGAGTTCGACGTAGCCGAGGACCTTGCTCCAGAACGCGGCGAGCCGGTCGGGGTCGGCGGCGTCGATGACCAGCTCACTGATGCGGCATGCCATGCCCGTCAGTGTACGGAGACCACCCGAGAGTCGATCGTCGGTCGTGGACTCGCTTCCACGAGCCGAAGCGTTTTGGGGAGGTCCATCCACGGTGTCCCATCTGGAATTCTGTTCAGACAACCGGCAAGGTGCTCAAGGATCTCGCCCGCGGTCTTGGTCCAGCCGTAGGGGCTTGGGGTCGGTGTTCCATGCCGCGATCCAGGCGCGGATGGCCGGTCGCGGCGTTGACGCTTGTCCTTGAGGAGTTCGCGCGGGTCATCGTCCCGGGCGGGAACGTCGGCATCAGCCTTGGGTGCCTTGCGGGTGGTCGACGCGTTGTGCCGGGCCGGTGTCGGCGATGTCCTGGGCCCACGCCTTGCTCCATGCGTCCAGAGGTTCGAGCGCTGCGAGCAGTTCCCGCCCCCGGTGGGTCAGCGCATAACCGGCAGGGGGATCGGCGGCCACCAGCCCTGCTTCGTCGAGCTCAACGAGACGGTCGCGCAGCACGCTGGACGACATCCGATCGCACGCCTCCTGCAACGCCCGGAAGCCGAGCGGCTGCGTACGCAACTCCCAGAGCACGCGCAGCATCCAGCGGCGGCCGAGCAGGTCCAGCAGTGCCATGATCGGCCGCCCCGTGCGCGATGACCGCACCGGTCGGCCGGGCAACGGTGTGGGCATTCCCCACCTCCACTATTGCGCTTCCTTTTCCGAAGCATTATGGTCGCTTCGATTTTCGAAGCAGATGTCAGGAGTGCCGTTCATGCCTCACGCCCACACCGGGCCCCGGATCCCGCCCCTGGAACCTCCCTACGACCCGGCCACCAAGACGATGCTCGACAAGTGGATGCCGCCCGACAGCGGGATGGAGCCACTGGCTCTCTTCCGCACGTTCGGCGTGCACGACGAACTCGCCTCCCGCATGCGACCACTCGGCGCCGGCATCCTCGGGCACGGCCGGATCGAGCCACGGCTGCGCGAGGTGATGATCCACCGCACCTGCGCGCTGTGCGGCGCGGAGTACGAATGGGGGGTGCACGCCGCCGCCTTCGCCAAGCCGCTGGGCTTCACCGATGCTCAGCTCCTGTCGACCGTCCACGGCAGCGCCCAGGACCCGGTGTGGTCGCAGGACGAGGCGCTGGTCTTCCGTCTTGCCGACGAGCTGTACACGACGAACACCGTCTCCGATGAGCTGTTCGCCGCCCTGGGCGTGCTGTTCTCGCCCGACCAGATCCTCGAGCTTGTGATCACCGGAGGCTGGTACCGGACGATCTCCTATGTCATCAACACCGCGGAGGTCGAACTGGAGAAATGGGCACCGCGGTTCCCGCGGGGCTAGGACATGACCATGGGCAGGTCTGCCTGGTGGTAGGTGACCGTTCCCGTCGCGCCCATGTCTCGGTACGCGCCGCGAGTGTCAGGTTGCGGACCAGGCGCCCACCCGAGCGTGCGCGACAGCAGTGGGTGTCTTGCCATCAGGCCGGTCCGCCCACCTCGTGCCCCGGAGTGTGGGCACGCCCGAGAGGCGGCGTGTACGGCTGCCGCCCCTCGCCGGGTGGGTGCGGGTCAGGCGACCCAGCCCTTGGTGATGCCGAGGACCGCCGAGCCGTCCAGGTCGGTGACCTTGGTGCCCACGAAGCCGCGGGCCCACTCGGAGGTCTGGAGACGGAAGGCGGGCTCGTCTGCCGTCAGCGCCTCCATCACCGACTCGGCGGCGCCTTCGGCCGTCTGCGAGCCCTCGTGGAACTGCGCCACCGTGCGCTTGATGTAGGCGTTCAACTGAGGCGCGTACACCCCGGCACCGGCGACGGCCTCTTCCAGGTCGACGCCGACGTTGGCGACGAACTCGGTGGCCACGGCGCCGGGCTCGGTCACGGAGACGGACACACCGTGCGCCGCGGCCACGGGGGCCAGGCTCTCCATGTACCCCTCAACGGCGAACTTGGCCGCGCAATAGGCCTCGTTGAAGGGCTGCCCGATGACGCCGCCGACGCTGGTGACGGTGATCAGACGGCCCCCGGAGGCGCGCAGATGGGGCATGGCCGCCTTCGAGACGTTCAGCACGCCGAAAAAGTTGACCTCCATGACCTTGCGGACCTCGGCGACGGACTCGTTCTCCAGTGTGCCGAGGTGTCCGGCGCCGGCGTTGTTGACGACGGCGTCCAGGTGTCCGTAGTCGGCGAGCACACCGTCGATCGCGGACGCGATCGAGGCCTCGTCGGTGACGTCGAGCCGGCGAATGTCGAGCTCCACGCCCGCCTCGGCGGCGGCCTTGCACAGGGCGCCGGAGCGACTGGGATCACGCAGCGTAGCGACCGTCGTCCAGCCGGCACGCGCGGCGGCGACGGCGACGGCGAGGCCGATGCCGGAAGAGGTGCCGGAGATGAGGACGACCTTGGGGGACTGGGTGGACATGGAGGAGACCTTTCGTGACCAGGATGCCGACTCGTTTGAGTGCGTGTACACACACCATAATGCAGTTACGTGCGTGTACACGCAACCGCTAAGCTGACGGCATGCCGAAGAAGAAGCTCGCACAGGCGGAGATGCCTGTGGCCGACCACGCCTTCTACGGGCTGGTCTGGGCCGGGACCGTCCTGACGGACCGCGTGGACCGCGCCCTGAGCAGGGCGCACGACCTTCCGGTCTCCTGGTTCGAGGTCCTGCTCTGGCTGGCCTCCAGCCCCGACCCCGTTCCGGCCTCGGTCCTGGGCAACAGCACCATGCTCAGCCGCAGCCAGGTCTCGCGCGTGGTCGACGCCCTCCAGAGCCGCGGGCTGGTCACCCGCACCCCCTCACCCCGCGACGCCCGATCCGTCGAGGTCTCGCTCACCCCCGAGGGCCACCGGCTCTTCGAGGCGGCCGACGCCACCCGGCGCGAGTGCCTCGCCCCCGTCTTCACCAACCTCCTCAACCAGGACGACCTGCGGGCGCTCAGCACGGTCTGGCAGAAACTCAAGGCCAACAAGGACACGTAGGGCCTGCCGCCGGACCTCCCGCCCACCTCGCGACAGGACCACGTCTGACGCCCCCGCGGTCTCCTGCCGGCCGCCCCGTGCCGCACCTTCCCACCGGCCGACTGCGGGATCGGGCGGGTGAGGACACCCCGCCCGTCACCGCGCAGGCAGGTCGACACCGAAGGCCGCGGGCCCGCTCCCGCCGTGCGGGCGGGACGACCCGTACCAGCGTTCCCGCGGCAGCCCGGAGGGGGCGCCACCGCGTGGATCACGCGCCGGGACTCCGCTGCCGACCGTCGGCTGCGCGCGGAGCGAGCCGGTACGCCGCCTTCGGCCCCGCCCGTCAGCGAGAGTGGCGGCGGACCGCGTCGATGAGCTGATCGATGTCGTCGATGCTGTGGGAGAAAGAGGTGACGAACCGGACGGTCCCCGGTTCCCAGCGGTCGTGGTAGAAGGCGTAGCCCTCGGCGAGGAGTCCTTCGATGACCTTCTGTGCCAGGCGGCAGAAGAGGATGTTGGCTTGGGGGGTGGCAAGCAGGCCGGTGCCGGGGAGGGCTTTGAGGCCGTCGCCGAGCCGGGTGGCCATCGCGTTGGCCCGGCGGGCGTTGTGCAACCACAGGTCGTCGGTGAGGTAGGCGTCGATCTGGGCGGCGTGGAAGCGCATCTTGGAGGCGAGCTGGCCGGCGCGTTTGGCGCGGAAGGCGAGCTCGGTGGCCAGTGCCGGGTCGAAGGAGACGACGGCGTCGGCGGTCATCGCACCGTTCTTGGTCGCGCCGAAGGACAGTACGTCGATGCCGGCCTTCCATGTCATCTCGGCCGGGGTGACGCCGAGGTGGTCGAGGGCGTTGGCGAAGCGGGCGCCGTCCATGTGGACGCGCAGACCGGCGTCCTTGGCGGTGGCGGACAGGCGGCGGATCTCCTCCAGGGTGTAGACGCTGCCGCTCTCGGTGGCCTGGCTGATGCTCACCGCGGATGGCTGCACGCTGTGCACGTCACCGGCGCGGCGACGCACCGCCGCAACCAGCGCATCGGGGTCGATCTTGCAGTCGTCGCCGGGGACGGTGACGAGCTTGGCGCCGCCGGTGAAGAATTCGGGTGCGCCGCATTCGTCGTGATTGATGTGGCTGTCGGGGTGTGACAGCACGCTGCCCCAGGGCGGGGTGAGGGCGGCCAGGCTCAGGCCGTTGGCTGCGGAGCCGGTGGAGACCGGGAAGACATCGACGTCCCGCTCGAAGATCTCGCTCAGCCTGCGACGGGCGCTGTCGGTGAAGGGGTCGTTGCCGTACGGCAGGACCTGCCCGGTGGCCGCGTCGTGGGCGGCCCGGGCTATCTGCGGGGACGCACCGGCCATGTTGTCGCTGGCGAAGGCACGGCTTGAAGGGGTGGTGGTGATGGTGGAGCTCATGAGCGGGTCTTCCCTGGTGTCAGGTGATGGGAGAGGCGAAGACGACGGTGAGGTCTACGTCTTCCGCGCCGGTGCGGTAGAAGTGCGGGGCATCCCCCGCGAAGGCGAGCATGTCGCCGGGGCCCAGGTCCTGCGGGGCGTCGACGGGCCCGGCGGTGACGTGGCCGGTGGCGATGAGCAGGTGCTCGATCGTGCCGGTGGCGTGCGGCACGCCGGGCAGCTCCGTCTCGGGCGGGATGCGCAGCCGCCAGATCTCCAGGCTGTTGCCGCTGCTGATGCGGCGCAGGAGCTCCCGGGAGACCTCGCCGGGCTCGGCATCGGTACCCGGCCGGAAGACCGGCCCGGTGTCGGCGTCTCGCGCCAGGAGGTCGGCGATCGGGATACGCAGGGCGATCGCGATCGCGTCCAGGGTTTCGATCGTCGGATTGCCGTTGCCGGCCTCCAACTGCGACAGCGTGGCCTTGCTCAGCCCGGCGCGCCGGGCCATCTCCGCGGCGCTCATGCCGCGCTGCTGGCGGCGCAGACGAATCTTCGTGCCGACTGCGGCCGCGGTACTGCTCACCGGCTGGCGGCCGGACGGAGGGGGCGTCATCAACGGCTCCTGTGGGTTGCGGTGTAGGACACGCGGATACGGCCCTTCCTTACCTTCAGCGTCGGCAGGACGACCTCGGCCAGGTCGCCGAGGCTACGCACATGCGTGCCCCCGCACGGCGCGGCGTGCAGCATGTCCAGATGCACAACGCGCCGCCCCTCGGCGACGTACCGTGCGAAGACCGGCAGATCGTCGGCTACCGCAGCCGCTGCTTCGGCACGCAGCACGGCCGTCACTTCCTCCCGCCCTTCCGGGCAGGCCAGTCGCTTGTCCGCCTGGGGCACGTGGAACTCGATGCGGGCCTGACCGGGGAAGTGATTGCTGGCGGCCGTCTCCCAGCCCTGCATCCGCCCGACTGCCTCGATGAGGTGTCCGGCGGTGTGCAGCGCGGCGTGCGCCGTCCGCGCCTGAAGATCGATCCGGGACCGCACCGCCTGCCCCTCGGCCAGGGGCGGCAGGCTGCCGCCCTCAGGCGCCATCGCCACCACCAGCCCCGAACCGCTGTCCCGGACCGGGACGATCTCTGCGTCCTCAAGCCAGCCCGAGTCGGCGGGCTGGCCGCCGCCCTGCGGATGGAACAGGCAGCGCTCGACGGCAGCCCACGGCAGCCCCTCCTGCTCTCCGACCGCGATCACCCGCGTATCGACCTGTTCCAGGTAGGTGTCATCGAGGTAGACGCTGGTTTGTGCGCCACCCCGGAGTGTCTCGATTGGGCGAACCATGCGTTCACTATACCGAACCCACCGAGATGGTGAACCTATCGTTCATTTTACTGAACGACGCACCCACTCCTTCCGGGCGCCTTCCGGTTGCGCGCACCGCGCATTCCTCAAGCACGAACCACTGCCGCGGTAGGTGCCGGATTTGGTGCGGCAGACCCGCCAGCATGATCGTCGCGACCTGCGGCGGGGCGTTCCGGCCGCTGGGCGAGATGTACGCGTCTACTGCGCCGGCGCCGGGAACTCGACGCCGCCGAGGCGGAACCCGACCCACGCGGCAGAGTGGACGTCACACTGGAGGGGTTGGCGGATCTCGTCATCGAACAGGGGCACCTCGCCGCCGTGTTGCAGAGCGATCCCGTGGTGCGCGCCGTGGTCGCCGACTCCCGACTACCCGAATACGTGGTCCCGGCCCGTCGGCAATGCGTCCACGTCCCGACCGCGCAGGAACTGGACGCGAGGCTCTGCCGGTTGGAATCCCCACGCCCTTGCGGATCAGCTCCCGGTCGACGTCATCGAGGTAGAAGAACCGCCCCGACTCCGGACGCGCCGGCTCCTCCACGAACCGCCCTATGCCTTTGGCCGGGCGACCAGCGCCGGGCTTGCCGCACCCTGATCACGTTCGTGGCGGCGTAACTTGCCCGATGGCCTGGATTGGCGACGGCCGGTCACGGACCTGTTGCGGGTTCCGGCACCGCGACGCCTGCTTTCGGCGAACGGGAGATTTCAAACCTGTTAGTCACACCGAGATGACCTGCAGGAATACCGTCTGTCCTCGCTCGGCAAGCGGGCAAGACCTACCAGGTACCGGGCACCGCGTCCGGAGAAGCGTGGCGGTATAAATCCAAGGCGGCCGTATACAAGCCGCGCTGGCCGGAACCTGATTCCAGGAAGGTGGCGTGCGTGTGAAAGGCCGAAAGCGACAGCATCGGATCCTGACGCAGCTCGCCCTGCGTGCCCTGGCTGCTGTCCGATCGCGTGCTCTTGCGACCACGCAGAGCCGGCGGACGTTCGCCAAGTGGCGGGCCGGACCTCGATTCGGCGGGCGTGGGTGGGTCGCTGGCCACCTCCCGTGCGGAAGCCGGGCACCGGGCCGGGGCGGAAGTCACGCGGCGGGAGGGCTTCCTGACGGGACTGAACGCGCTGTCCGCCGCTGTGTCGGCAGCGCCGGTTCACAGGTGCCGCGGACACCGGGAAGACGGTGTTCCTCCTCCCCCGGCAAGGGAAACCGGCCGGAGATGGCGGTGAACCTCATCGGCCGCTGTGAGGTGTTCCCCCGGCGGTTGCCAAGCCCTCGGGGACGCTCTCAATCGAGGCGAGCAGGTCAACCGCTCTTTTGCACGGACGGTCTGGGAACGAGAGATCGCGAAGGACCTGTGGTGAGTTCGTCTCCGCGCCGGATGCGTCGGGCAGCGGCTCGACGACGTGATCGGACCTCCTGATCGGCATCGACCGACCGGCAGCAGCCTGTCTCTGACGCACCCTCAGCCACTCGACGTGCTGCGTCCGCGGCCACGGCCATGGCTGCGCGCAGCCTCCTGCGGCGGATCGGCGGTGTGCGGGCGCAGAAGGACGACGTTATCGAGGCGATCCGGTTCGCCACCCCCGAAGAGAGTCTCGATCTCATGGACAGCAGAGGCCAATTGTGACGAACGCAGACCGGCTCGCCGAGCATCTGAAGAAGACCATGCTGGATCTGTACCAGGCCGAGGCCCGGCTGCGGGAGGCCGAGGAGCGGACGGCCGAGCCCGTGGCGATCATCGGGATCGGCTGCCGCCTGCCGGGCGGTGCGGACTCCCCCGAGCGGCTGTGGCGCCTGCTCGCAGACGGCGTGGACGCCATCTCGGGCTTCCCCACGGACCGGGGCTGGGACATCGACCGGCTCTACGATCCCGAGCCCGGCCGACCGGGCAGGACGTACACCCGCAGCGGCGGATTCCTGTACGACGCGGGCGACTTCGACGCGGCCTTCTTCGGGATCTCGCCCCGCGAGGCGGCCGCCGCGGACCCGCAGCAGCGGCTGTTGCTGGAGACCGCCTGGGAAGCCGTCGAACGAGCCGGCATCGATCCGGCGTCCCTGCGCGGCAGCGCGACCGGCGTGTTCGCCGGCGTCAGCCAGAACGGGTACGGCGGCGCCCTCGACCAGGCCACCGAGGCCTCCTCCGGTTACCTCCTCACCGGCACCGCCGGCAGCGTCGCCTCCGGGCGCATCGCCTACACACTCGGGCTGACCGGGCCCGCCGTCACCGTGGACACCGCCTGCTCCTCATCGCTGGTGGCCCTGCACCAGGCCTGCCAGGCCCTGAGGACCGGGGAGTGCGAAATGGCCTTGTCCGGCGGTGCCGCCGTGATGCCGAACCCGGGCATGTTCCTGGAGTTCTCCCGGCAGCGGGGCCTGGCGGCCGACGGGCGCTGCAAGCCGTTCGCGGCGGCCGCCGACGGCACCACCTGGAGCGAGGGCGCCGTGATGCTGCTGCTGGAGCGGCTGTCCGCCGCGCGGCGGGCCGGCCATCCGGTGCTCGCCGTGATCCGCGGCTCCGCCGTCAACCAGGACGGCGCCAGCAACGGCCTCACCGCGCCGAGCAGTGCCGCGCAGATCCGGTTGATCCGGCAGGCTCTGGACAACGCCGGGCTGACCCCGGCCGAGATCGACGCCGTGGAAGCGCATGGCAGCGGCACCACCCAGGGCGACCCCGTCGAGGCCCGCGCTCTGATCGCCGCGTACGGCGGCACAGAGCGCGCCGGCACGGCCGACCTGCTGGTCGGCTCGCTGAAGTCCAACCTCGGGCACACCCAGGCCGCGGCCGGGGCGGCGGGAGTGATCAAGATGATCATGGCGATGCGGCACGGGCTGCTGCCGGCCACCTTGCACACCGACCGTCCGACCCCGAACGTCGACTGGGCGGACAGCGCTCTGGCCCTCGTTCCCGAGCCGACTCCCTGGCCCGAGCACGACCGGCCGCGCCGGTGCGCGGTGTCCTCCTTCGGGAGCAGCGGCACCAACGCCCACCTGATCCTGGAGCAGGCGCCCGCCGACCGGGCCGACGGGGAAACCTCCGCCGCGCCTGCCGCCGACCGGGAAGCCGGCCGCCGCACATGGCCGGTGCCGGTGACCGTTTGCGCCCGCGACGAGATAGCGCTGCGCGCCCAGGCGGCGCGGCTGCACACCAGGCTGGTCGAGGACCCGGAACTTGACGCGGCCGACGTGGGTCACAGCCTGAGCACCGGCCGCGCGGTCTTCGAGCACCGCGCCACCGTGCTCGCCGACGGCCGCGCCGACCTGCTCGGCGCCCTGGAGTCGCTGGCCCGCGGGACGTGTCCGCCCGGCGCCGTCCAGGGCGTCGCCCGGCCGGGCCCGCTGGCCTTCCTGTTCCCCGGGCAGGGTGCCCAGCGCCCCGGCATGGGACGCGAACTGCACGCCGCCTTCCCGGTGTTCGCGGACGCCTTCGACGAGGTCTGCGGCCATCTCGACCCACTGCTCGACCGCCCACTGCGCGACTTGCTCTTCGCCGACGACGAGGCGGCGGAACTCGATCGCACCGGCTACGCCCAACCCGCCCTGTTCGCGCTGGAGACCGCCCTGTACAGCCTGGTGAGGTCTTTCGGGCTGACGCCGGGTCACCTGCTCGGCCACTCGGTCGGCGAGCTGAGCGCGGCGTACGCGGCCGGTGTGCTCTCACTCCCCGACGCCTGCGCGCTGGTCGGTGCCCGCGCGCGCCTGATGGAAGCGGCCCTCGGGCGCGGCGCGATGGTCTCCCTGGAGGCCACCGAGGAGGAGCTGCGTGAGATCCTCGCGGTCGAGCCCGGCGTGTCCGTGGCCGCGGTCAACTCCCCCACCGCCACGGTGATCTCGGGTGACGAGGAGGCCGTGCTGCGGGTGGCCGAGGCGTGGGCCGGGCGTGGCCGCGCCACCAGCCGGCTGCGCGTGAGCCACGCCTTCCACTCCGCGCACCTGGACCCCCTGCTCGACGAGTTCCGCGACGTCGCCCGCGGCCTGGACTTCCACCCCCCGCGCATCCCGCTGGTCTCCAGTGTCACCGGCCGGCCCGCCGACGCCGCCCAGCTGTGTTCCCCGGACTACTGGGCCGACCAGTTGCGCCGGCCGGTCCGGTTCCTGGACGGGGTGCGTCGGCTGGCGGGTGACGGCGTGACCGGCTGGCTGGAACTGGGGCCGGGTGCCACGCTGACCGGCCTGGTGCGGCAGAGCGGGGTCGGGGGCCGCACGGACGCCGCGGTGGCCGCTCTGCTCCGCGGCCGACCCGAAGCCCGCACCCTGCTGACCGCGCTCGCGCGACTGCACGCCGACGGTGCCGCAGTACGCTGGCCCGACGGGCTGTTCGGATCCGAGCCGCAGCGCGTGGAACTGCCGACCTACCCCTTCCAGCGGCGGCGCCACTGGATGCGGCCGCCCGCACCGCGCACGCACACGGCCGAAAGACATCCGCTGCTCGGTGCCGAAATCGAACTCGCGGACTCCACCGAACACCGCTACGGGCAGACTCTGAACACCGAGCGGCCCTGGTACCTGACGGGGCATCGCCTGGGCGGAAAGGCGGTGTTGCCCGGCAGCGCGATGATCGAGTGGTTGCTGGCGGCCGGGCGCGCCCGATCGCGGAGCACGGCCGGCGCCTGGTCGGTGACGGACGCCGCTTTCACCAGTTTCCTGCCGGTGCCGGACGGGGCCGAGGTCACCGTGCAGACCGTCGTCGGGGCGGACGGCCGGATCCGCTGCCTGAGCCGTGCCGAAAGTCCGGGCGCCGGGTGGACGGCGCATGCGGAGGCCCGCTTCGTCGGCCCGGGCGGCGAGGAGCGGGCGGCCGCCGCCGATCCCGTGGCGCTGCACGAGGGGATGACCGAGCTGAACCCGTCCGACCTGTACCGGCGGTTCAGCCGGATCGGGCTCGACTACGGACCGGTGTTCCGCTCGGTCCGGCGGCTGTGGCGCGACGGCGACCGGGCCGTCGCCCTGGTCGAGTTGACGGAACCGGCGGGCAAGGACGACGGCCCGCTGCACCCGGTGGTCCTGGACGCCTGCTTCCAGACCGTGGGCGCCTTCACCGAGGCCGAGCCCGACCCCTGGGTGCCCACCCGCATGGCCTCCCTCACCACCTACGACCGGCTGCCGAGAAGGGTCTGGTGCCACGCCCACTGGCAGCGCGCCGGGCGGGCGGCAAAGGGCACCTTGGACCTCGACCTCCTCGCCGACACCGGCGAGCGGCTCGTCACCGTCCGAGGCCTCCTCATGCGCGCGGTGCCCCGGGCCGCCTTCCCCGCCGGCGTCACCCTCCCACGCCGCTACACCGTCGGCTGGCAGCCGGCCCCTGAACCGTCCACCAATGCTCCGGTTCCGACGGGCGTCTGGCTCTTCCACACCGTCACGGCCGGCGGGGCCACCGCGGAGCGGCTCGCCATTGGACCTGACGGCACCACCATGGAGCGGCTCGCCGCAAGACCGGACGGCGCGACCGTCGAGCGGCTCGGGCCCGGCACCACCGGCACCGACGCCCCGCGTGGTGTGCTGGTCCGCCTCGCCACCGCGGGCGGTGGGGAAGCCGGCGACGTGCTGGGGGAGACGTACGGCCTGGCCGGGTCCGTCCTCGGCCTCCTGCGCGGCTTCCTGAGCGAGCACGCGGCCGCCCGGCCCGAGGTGTTGCTGTGCGGCACGGGCGCCACCGCACCGCGTCCCGGGACGGACGACCCGGACGTGCGGCAGGCCGTGGCGGCCGGACTGCTGCGCGCGGTGATGGCCGAGTACCCGGACGTCAGGTGCGTCCAGCTGGACCTGGACCCGGCCGCGCCCGCGCCCGCGGCGGACGAGCTGCTGCGCCGAGCGGCGGCCCTGCCCGGCTCCGGCCATCTCGCCCTGCGCGACGGCCGGTGGTACGAGGCACGACTGCGCGAGCAGCCCGCGGCGCCGGACGACCCGATGCCGGTCCGTCCGGACGCCACCTACCTGATCACCGGCGGCTGGGGCGCCCTCGGTCTGGCCACCGCCCGGCGGCTGGCCGGCCTCGGGGCCCGTTGCCTGCTGCTGGTGGGGCGTTCCCTGCCGGCCGCCGAGCCTGCCGCGGTGACGGCAATGCGCGCGTCGGGCGTGCGGGTCGAGATGCGCGCCGCCGATCTGGCGGATCCGGGGGCGGTGCGGGCCCTGCTCACCGAGGCCGCCGTCCAACTGCCGCCGCTGCGTGGCGTCGTGCACGCCGCCGGGGTGAACTCCGAGTCCGTACTGGAGTACGAGGACGCGGCCGAACTGCACCGCATTCTGGACCCGAAGGTACGCGGCGCCTGGTTCCTGCACCGCCAGACGGCGCCACTGGCACTGGACTTCTTCGTCCTCTACTCCTCCATCGCCTCACTGTTCGGTGCCCCGGGCCAGGCGTGTTACGGCGCCGGCAACGCGTTCCTGGACGCCCTCGCCATGCACCGGCGCCACCAGGGACTGCCCGCGCTGAGCGTCAACTGGGGCCCGTGGGCCGAGTTCGGCATGGCGGCCCGCCCGGAGATCCTTGCCCGGTACACGGCGGACGGCATCACTCCCCTGGCCACCGAGGCCGCCCTGGAGACACTCGGCACCCTCGGCACCGCCGCGCAGACCTGCGTCGTCACCGTCGACTGGGCCCGTATGCCGGCCGCACAGCGCCGGCCGCGGTACACGCTGCTGGCCGACCTGGCACCGGCCGGGGCCGAGGCGGCCGAGCCGGAGCCTGCCGCCACCGATCCGGGCCGGATCCGCGCGCTTGCGCGGCTCACGGTGACCGACCCGGCGCTCGCCCGGGCCACCGTCGTGGACGAACTTCTGGAGCGCACCACGCGGTTGCTGGGGATGACCGAGAGGGAGCGGGACACGCTGCGCCCGGTCTTCACCCACCGCCGGCTCAACGGGCTGGGCTTCGACTCACTGACCACCCTCCAGCTCCGCAACCAGCTGCTGACGGATTTCGGCGCCGAAGCGCCGACCGGGTTCCTGTTCGGTGGCACTCCCGGTGAGATCGCCGATCTGGTCTGCCGCCGGCTGACGGTGCTGTCGGTGCTGGCCGACGCCGACGACCCGGACGACGACGCCTCGGACACCGAGGTCCTGACGCTCTGACACCGCACCTGCGTGCGGCCCCGGCCGACCTCAGGTGGACAAGGAGACACCGCTGTGAGTGGAACCGGTACGACGAACGTGCCCGCGCTGCTGGACGAACTGGCCCGCAACGGCATCCGGCTCAAGGCGGCCGCCGACGGCCGTCTCGAAATCCAGGCCCCCCGGGGCCGGCTGACCGTGGATCTGCGGGACCGGATCGGCAGGCACAAGAGCGAACTGCTCGCCTGGCTGGGCTCGCTGAGCAGCGGGCGACCGCCCGAGGCCGCGGCCCTGCCGCAGGTGGTGCCGGACCCGGACGGACGGTACGAGCCGTTCCCGCCGTCCGACCTGCAGGCGTCCTTCCTGATCGGCAGCCGGGAGGGGTTCGAGTACCACGTCCGGCCGCACCAGTACTTCGAGTACGACCTGGAGGACCTCGACCCGCGCCGCCTGGAGACGGCGATGAACGCCGAACTCCGCTACCAGCGCGGCAATCTGGTGGTGGTCCGGGACGACCTGCGTCTGGAGACCGTCCGCGACCCCGCCCCGGCCACACTGAAGGTGCTCGACGTGCGCGACCTCCACGAGGAGGACGCCGTGGCCGCGGTCGAGCGGGTGCGCGGCGAGATGGCGGAGACCGAGCCGGTCCACGACCGGTGGCCCTGGGTGGATCTGCGGCTGAGCCGACTGCCGGGAGGCCGGTGCCGACTGCACCTGAACAACAACAACATCTTCAGTGACGCCCCCGCCACCCTTCGCTTCCTGTCCGTGGTGCTGCGCCGCTACCACGAACCGGACTGGGCGCCGCCGGAGCTGCAGATCGGATTCCGCGAGTGCGTGCTGACCCTGGCCGAGCTGGAGGAGTCCCCGCTGGGGCAGGCCTCCAAGGCCTACTGGACCGAGCGGATCGCCGACTGGCCGGAGGCGCCGCCGGTGCCGCTCGCCGCGGGCGCCGATCCGCGCACCCGGTCCGACCTGCGGCGGCGTGAGCTGCTCTTCCCTCCCGAGGTGTGGTCGGCGCTCAGGGCCAAGGCGGCCGCACGCCGCCTGACCACGACGACCGTGCTCTCCGCGGTGCACGCCGAGGTGATGTCGTACTGGAGCGGCTCGCGGCACTTCCTGCTCAACAACATGATCACCCATCGGCTGCCGCTGCACCCGCAACTGCCCGACGTCCTCGGCAACTTCGCCTCGCTGTATCCGCTGGAGGTGGACTGGCGGCCCGACGAGCCGTTCGAGGACCGGGTCCGCCGGCTGCAGGCACGGGTGCTGGCCGACGCCGAGCACGGTCACTGGAGCGGGGTGAAGGTGCTCCAGGCCCTCAACCAGGCCCGGCGTACCCCCGGCCGGGCGGTGTGCCCGTTCGCGATCGGCAGCGCGCTGTTCGTCGGCCCGCAAGACCGGCCCGTGGCCAGTCGGCTGGAGACCCCGCAGACGCTCATCGACTGCGAGTTCTGGGACCTGACCGACGGCCGGCTGTGGGTGGTCTGGGACGTTATCGAGAATATGTTCCCGGACGGCCTGATCGACGCCATGGAGCAGGGCTACCGGGCCATTGTCCATCAGTTGGCCGCCTCCGACGAGGCCTGGTCCACGGTCGCGTTCGACCTGCTGCCCGAGTCGCAGCGCAGGCGCCGCGCCGAGCTGAACCGGCCGTCGGCGCAGGTGCCTTCCGGACTGCTGCACCACCCGCTGCGAACCCGGGCCACCGAGCGGCCGGAGCACACCGCCGTGCTCGCCGCCGACGGCGCGCTGGACTACGGGGAGTTGAAGGCCCACAGCGAGCGGATCGCCGCACTGGTGAGGAAGAGCGGGGCGCCCGTCGGCGGTCTGGTGGCCGTCGTGCTGCCCAAGGGCAGGCTCCAGGTCGCCGCGGTGCTGGGCGTGCTGGGCGCCGGGGCCGCCTACGTGCCGCTCGACCCCGACTGGCCGGAAGAGCGGCTGCGCGCCGTACTCGCCGACGCCCGGCCGAGCGCCGTTCTCACCGACTCGGCCGGAGTCGGACGGCTGACCGGGCCGGCCTCGGCGGCCGTTCTGGACGTGGCGGCCGCGGCGCCCGCGGAACGGCCGCCCGCCGCACCCGAGCCGGCACCCGGTGACCCCGCCTACGTCATCTACACCTCCGGGTCGACCGGCCGCCCGAAGGGCGCGATGCTCGACCACCGGGGACCGCTCAACACGATCGCCGAGATCAACCGCAGGTTCGGCGTCACGGGCCGGGACGTGATCTTCGGCGTCTCCTCGCTGTGCTTCGACCTGTCGGTGTACGACATCTTCGGCACGGTGCACGCCGGCGCCACCCTGGTACTGCCCGAGCCGGGCGACCCCGACCCGGCGGCGTGGCTGGCGGCGGTGCGCAAACACGGTGTGACCGTGTGGAACTCGGTCCCCGCACTGATGCAGCTGCTGGTGGAGGAGGCCGAGGCGACCGGCGTGGACTGCCCCTCCCTGCGCACCGTGCTGCTGAGCGGCGACTGGATCCCGGTGGACCTGCCGGACCGGATCCGGGCGATCGCACCCGGCGCAGCCGTGATCTCGCTGGGCGGCGCCACCGAGGCGTCGGTCTGGTCGATCTGCCACCCGATCGACCGGGTCGACCCGGACCGGACGTCCATCCCCTACGGCAAGCCGCTGGCCAACCAGAGCTGGCACGTGCTGGACGAGCACGGGCGGCCCGCGCCCGCCTGGGTGGCCGGGCACCTCCACATCGGCGGGGTCGGCCTGGCGCTCGGTTACCTCGGCGACGAGGAACGCACCCGGGCCGCCTTCGTCGCGCACCCGGACAGCGGCGAACGGCTGTACCGCACGGGTGATCTCGGCCGGTACCTGCCGGACGGCAGCATCGAGTTCCTCGGCCGGGCCGACCAGCAGGTGAAGATCCAGGGCTTCCGGGTCGAGCCGGGCGAGGTGGAGCACGCGCTGACGGAACTGCCCACGGTGGGCCTGGCCGCCGTCGTGGCGCACCGCACCGACTCCGGCAACCAGCTGGCCGCCTACGTGACGGCCGCCGAGGGCGCGCCGCCCACCTCGGACACCCTGGCGGCGCAGCTCGCCGACCGGCTCCCCCGCTATCTGGTGCCGGCCCGGATCACCGTGCTCGACCGGCTGCCGCTGACCCGCAACGGCAAGGTGGACCGCGGCGCCCTGCAGGCGCGCGGCGCCCAGGAGCCGGACACCGCCCGCCCGTACACCGCACCACGCACCGGGGTTGAGGCGGTGCTCGCGGAGACCTGGGGCGCGGTCCTCGGTGGTGGCCCGGTCGGTGTGCACGACGACTTCTTCGACCTGGGCGGGCAGTCGTTCACAGCGCTCCGGGTGATCGGGCATATCGCGCGCCGGATGAACCGCAGGCTACCGCTCGGCACGCTGCTGGAACGCCGTACGGTGGCCAGGCTGGCCGAGTGGCTGGAGACCGGTGAGGAGGCGTGGTCACCACTTGTCACCCTGCGCGAGGGCACCGACGACCACCCCTGGTTCTTCGTGCACCCGGCGGGCGGCAACGTGCTCTGCTACCGGGAGCTGGCCGCACGGATGGGCCGCCCCTTCCACGCCTTCCAGGCCCCGGCCGCGCCCGCACAGACCATGGACGCCCTGGTGGCGCCCTGTCTGGACGCGCTGCGCGCGGCCCGCCCGCACGGTCCGTACTTGCTCGGCGGTTGGTCCTCCGGCGCGGTGATCGCCGCGGCGCTGGCCGAGCGGCTGGAAGCGCTCGGCGAACGGGTGGAACGGCTGGTCGTCATCGACGCGCCGGCCCCGCTGGAGGCCAGGACGCCGGACCCCGCGGCCCTGCCGGGCTGGTTCCTGGAGGACCTGGACGTCGGCTTCGACCGGCTCACCGCCGACCCCACCGCGCTCAAGCGGCTCGCCTCGCCCCTCGCCCCGGACGAGACCGGCGTGGCGCTGCACCGCGCCGCCGGGCCGGCCTGCACACTGACGCCGGCCGAACTGGCGGCCGCCTACGAGGTGTTCCGCGCGGTGGTGCTCGCCTGCAACCGGCACGCGGCGGGCCGGATCGGCGCCGACGTGACCGTGATCCGCGCCGCCGAAGGGACGCCCGGCGAGTTCGCGGGCCACCCGCACGCGGACGAGCCCGGATGGGGCTGGTCCGCGCTGACCACCGGACGCACCAGGGCCGTGACCGTTCCCGGCCGCCATCACACCCTGCTCACCGGGCCACTGGTCGGCGCCGTCTCGGACGCGATCACCCGGTGTACCGAGGAGGACGTTCGCCGATGACCCATGACCTGCTGGTCGAACTCCACCGGCGCGGCATCAGGCTGCGCCTGGTCGACGACCGACTCGAAGTGGTGGCGCCGACCGGTGCGCTGACACCCGACCTGCACGCCCGGCTGACCGCCCGTCGGGACGAACTGATGGCCGTGCTGCGTCACATGTCGGCGCGGGAGGACCGCCCTGCGCTGGTGCCGCGGCCGGAGCTGCGCCACGAGCCCTTCCCGCTCACCGACGTCCAGCACGCCTACTGGGTGGGCCGCCGCCCGGCGGTCGAACTGGGCGGCGTGGCCACGTACGTGTACATCGAGCGGGAGCGGACGGGGCTCCGTCCCGATCGGCTCGAACGCAGTCTGCACCGGGTGATCGAGCGGCATGAGATGCTGCGCGCCGTCGTCCAGCCGGACGGGCGGCAGCGGGTGCTGCCCGAGGTCGAGCCGTACGTGATCGCCGTGGACGATCTGCGGGGACTGGACGGGCCGGAGCGGGAGGCCCGGCTCGCCGCGACCCGGGCGGCGATGGACCACCAGGTGCTGCCGACCGACCGCTGGCCGCTGTTCGACATCCGGGCCTCGCTCCTCGACGGAGACCGGATCCGGCTGCACATCGGCCTGGACCTCCTGGTCGTCGACGGCTTCAGCATGTACGTCCTGTTCCAGGACTGGCAGCGCTTCTACGAGGACCCGGCCTGGTCGCCCGAACCGCTGGAGGTGTCCTTCCGGGATGTGGTGGTGGCCGCGGAAGCGGCTCGGGAGGGTGCCGGGTACCGGGCGGCCGAGACGTACTGGCGGGAGCGGCTGCCGGAGCTGCCGCCCGCACCGGAGCTTCCGCTGGCGGTCCAGCCGGGTCTGCTGGGCCGCCCCGAGTTCACCCACCGCCACGGCCGGCTGGCGGCCGAGCGCTGGCGCAGGGCGAAGGCCACGGGACGGGAGCGTGGGCTGACGCCGTCGGTCGTGCTGCTCACCGCGTACTGCGAGGTACTGCGGATGTGGTCGCAGCAGCCCGGCTTCACGGTGAACCTCACCCTGCTCGATCGCCCACCGGCGCACCGTCAGATCGGCAGTCTCGTCGGCGACTTCACCTCCACCACGCTGCTCGCCGACCCGGCTGCGGCGGCAGAGCCGTTCGCCGCGCGGGCCCGCAGGCTCCAGGAGCGGCTACTGCGCGACCTGGAGCACTCCGCGTTCAACGGCGTGCGGGTGCTGCGGGAACGGACCCGGGCCGCGGGCGGCGGCCCCGGCGCGAGCATGCCGGTGGTGTTCACCGCGATGATCCTGACCGGCGGGTCGGAAGACCCGGCGGCGGGCATGGAGTTCTTCGGCAGGCCGGAGTACCAGATCAGCCAGACCCCGCAGGTGTGGCTGGACCACCAGGTGACCGAGGAGCGCGGCGACCTGGTCTACAACTGGGACGCCGTTGAGGCGCTCTTCCCGGACGGCGTGCTGGACGACATGTTCGCGGCCTTCGGCCGGGTCCTGGAGCGGCTGGCCGACGAGCCGACGGCCTGGGACGCGGTACGCCTCGCGGACCTGCCGGCCTGGCAGGAGGAGACACGCCGCCTGATCGACGACACCGCGGCGCCGATCCCCCGGCGCACGCTGTACGGGCTGGTCGCCGAGCGGGCGGGCCGGTCGCCCGGCGCCACCGCCGTGATCAGTGACGAGGGAGCGTTCACCTACGACGAGGTGCTCGCGCGGGCCCACCGGCTGGCCCGGGTCCTGCTGCGTCTCGGCGCCGAACCGGGGGCGCTGGTCGGGGTGGTGCTGGACAAGGGCGTCGACCAGATCTCGGCGGTGCTGGGGATCGCCGCCTCCGGTGCCGCGTACCTGCCGATCGACCCGGGCTGGCCTGCCGAACGCAGGCGCAGGCTGCTGGCGCAGGGCGCGGCGCGGATCGTGGTGACCTCCGGGGACACCGGGCGCGACGGGCTGCCGGAAGGGATCCACGTGGTCACCCTCGCGGACGGGGAGGTCCGCTCGGCCGACGCGGGTCCCCTGGACACCCGGCCCGCGCCGTCCGACCTGGCGTATGTGATCTTCACTTCGGGTTCCACCGGGCAGCCCAAGGGCGTGATGATCGAGCACGGGGCCGCGGCGAACACCGTTCAGGACATCAACTCCCGCTTCGCGGTGGGTCCCGAGGACCGGGTGCTGGCGCTGTCGGCGCTCAGCTTCGACCTGTCGGTTTACGACGTGTTCGGCGTGCTCGCGGCGGGCGGCACGGTGGTGCTGCCCTCGCCGGGCCGGGAACACGACCCGGCGCACTGGGAGGAACTGGTACGCCGGCACCGCGTGACGGTGTGGAACACGGTGCCGGCCCTGATGCAGGCCTGGACCGAGAGTGCCGCGTCCGGCGGCGGGGCGAGCGCGCTCAGGCTGGTGCTGCTCAGCGGCGACTGGATACCGGTCGCGCTGCCGGACGCCGTTCGTACCGCACACCCCGCGGCCCGCGTGATCAGCCTGGGCGGCGCGACGGAGGCCTCCATCTGGTCCGTGCACTTCCCGATCGGGGAGGTGCCCGCCGACTGGACCCGTATCCCCTACGGCCGGCCACTCGCCAATCAGCGGATGTACGTCCTGCACCAGGACTTCCGCCACTGCCCGGTGTGGACACCCGGCGAGATCTTCATCGGCGGGGTCGGTCTGGCGCGGGGCTACTGGGCCGACAAGGAGCGCACCGCGGAGCGGTTCGTCACCCATCCGGAGACGAAGGAGGTGCTCTACCGGACCGGTGACCTCGGCCGATATCTCCCGAACGGGGACATCGACTTCCTCGGCCGGACGGACTTCCAGGTGAAGCTGAACGGCTACCGGATCGAGCTGGGTGAGATCGAGGCGGCCCTGCGCGCCCAGCCGGGTGTGTCGCAGGCGCTGGCATCGGTGCGCACCAGCCCGCACACCGGGCGCCGGCAGCTGGTCGCGCACGTGGTCGCGGAACCGGCCGCGCCCGGCGCCGACGCGCTGCGCACCGCACTGGAACAGACACTGCCGGGCTACATGGTGCCGCACCGCCTGCTGTTCATCGACCGGGTCCCGCTGGGCGACAACGGCAAGGTGGACCGCTCGGCGCTGCCGGACCCCTGGCTCAAGGCCGAGGACATCGCGCGCACCGGGCCCCGCGACGAGATGGAGCAGCGGCTGCTGCGGGTGTGGGCCGACGCGCTCGGCAACCAGGACCTCGGCGTGCACGACAACTTCTTCGAACTGGGCGGGGACTCCCTGCACGCGGTGCGGATCCTCAGTCTGATCCGCAGTGAGCTGGGAATCGAGCAGCAGGCCGAGGAGGACCTGGAGATGCTCTTCGACCACCCAACGGTCGCCGAGCTGGCCCGCACCCTGGCCGAGCGGATCGGGCGCTGATCCGATGGGCACCCTGAACGGCGGGCTCGCGGCCTGGGACGACATCGTGGTCGGCGGCGGCTCTGCGGGTGCCGTGCTGGCGGCCCGGCTCTCGGAGCAGCCGGAGCGGCAAGTGCTCCTGCTGGAGGCGGGCGATCGGCCGACCGGCGAGGTCGACCGGCCCGTACTGTCCGGCGCCAACTGGGACTTCACGGCGTACGTCGGCGAGGCGGGTGCCGAGCGGCGCCGCTACCCGTATCCGGTGGGCCGGGTGCTCGGCGGTTCCTCGGCGGTCAACGGGGCGCTGGCGCTGCGCGGCCTGCCGGGCGACTTCGACGGCTGGGCCGCGGCCGGAAACGACGAGTGGGCGTGGGACTCCGTCCGGCCGGTGTTCGCGGCGCTGGAGGCGGACGGCGACTTCACGGGCCCCGGACACGGCACGGACGGACCGCTGCCGATCCGGCGCACCGCACCCGGCGGGCTCGCGCCGCTGGCGGCCGGCTTCCTGCGGGCCGCCGGCGACCTCGGCATACCGCCGGCCCCCGACCTCAACGGCCCGGACGGCCTGATCGGCGCGGGGCCGGTACCGCTCAACGCGGTAGGACGGCGCCGGATCTCGTCCGCCGACGCCTATCTGCGGCCGGCGCTGCACCGCCCCAATCTGACAGTGCTCACCGGCTGCCGGGCGACCGGACTGTGCCTCGCGGGCGGGCGGGTGACCGGGGTGACGGCGGTCTGCGACGGGGACCCGCTGACCCTGTCGGCCGGGCGGGTCACGCTCGCCGCGGGCGCCGTCAACACGGCCTGTCTGCTGCTGCGTTCGGGCATCGGCCCGGCAAAGGAGCTCGCCGCGCAGGGCATCCGTCCGCTGGTCGATCTGGCGGGTGTGGGCCGCGACCTGATCGACCATCCGATCATCGCGCTGTGGGCCGTCACAGCGGCCGGCATGGCCCGCCCCGACGAACCGATGCACCAGGTGCTGGCCCGGGTCAGCAGCACCGGCGGTCCGGTGCCCGACCTCAGTCTGACCCTGGTGAACACCCTGGCGGGGGTGGCCGTTCCGGGTGCCGCGGCCGTGCTGCGCGGTCGCTCGGCGATGTCCCTGCACGCCAGCCTGCTCAGACCCCGTTCCCGGGGCAGCGTCACGCTGCGCGACGGGGAGCCGGTGATCGCCCTGCGTCTTGCGGCGGACGACGAGGACATGACGGCGCTGATGGCCGGCGCCCGTCTGGTGTGGGACCTGGTGCAGCATCCGGAGCTGGGACGGCGGCTGGACCGGCTGCTGATGTGGACGGAGCGCATGGTCTGCGACGACACCCTGCTGCGCCGCGCCGTCACCTCGTTCGTCGCCCCGGCCTGGCATCCGGTCGGCACCGCGCGGATGGGTCCCGTCGACGATCCTGGCGCGGTTGTGGACCAGCGTCTGGCGGTCCGTGGCCTGCGGGGACTGCATGTGGTGGACGCCTCGGTGATGCCCGCGATGCCCAGTGCGCCCACCAACCTGACCTGTCTGATGATCGCGGAGAGGGCCGCCACATGGATGCGCTAGCGACCACGGAGCGCCAGGCGTGGACCGTCCGTGTCACACCCGCCCCACCGGTGCCGGCTGGCCGCGCCGGCCGCGCCGTCTCGGAGACCTGCCACTGGCAGCCCGGCACGCCGACTTCGCTGTCCCGGTGGCCACTGCTTCCTGCACCAGGACCCCGAACCGGTGGTCACCGCCGTGGCCGGCGCCCTGCTGCCCACCAGCCCAGCCCCCCAGCCGGAGGCCGCGATGAGCTCGCCGTACGACCGCACGTTCCCGCTGACCGATCTGCAGGCCGCCTATCTGGTCGGCGCCAGCCCGCTGATGGAGCTCGGCGGCTTCCGGCCGAACCTGTACCACGAACTCGACGTGGTCGCCTTTGACGTCCAGCGGGCCGAACGGGCCCTGCAGCAGCTGGTCGACCGGCACGAGCACCTGCGCACCGTGGTCCTGCCCGAGGGCGAACAGCGCGTCCTCGGCCCGGCCGAGAGCCCGCCGTTCCGGCTGCGAACCGTCGATCTGGTCGCCGCTGACCCCGAGGAGCAGCGGGCGGTGCTGGCCGCCACCCGGGAGCGGATGCTCGACGAGGGGCCCGATCCAACGGGCTGGCCGCTGTTCGCGATCACCGCGGTGCGGCTGCGCCGCCACCGCGTCCGGCTGCACCTGGCGATGAGCCTGCTGCTGCTCGACTCCGGTTCCACCCGCCGGCTGGAGCAGGAGTGGTGGCAGCTCTACCTCGATCCGGCGGCCGAACTGCCGCCGGTGACCGGGACGTTCCGGGAGTGCGCCGCGGCCGCCGCGGCCCGCGCGGACGGGCTCGCGTACCGTGAGCACCTCGCCTACTGGGAGTCCCGCCTGGACACCCTTCCCGAGGCACCCCGCCTCCCGATGGCGCGGCGTCCCGCGGCCATCTCCCCGGTGCGGCTGACCCGGCGCTCCTTCGTCCTGGACCGGGCGAAGTGGCAGCGTCTGCGGGCCGCCTTCCGAGCCCATCGCGTCATGCCGACCACCGGGCTGCTGCACGTGTACGCCGAGGTGCTCGGGGCCTGGGCGGCCAGTCCCCGGTTCTGTCTGAACGTGCTCCACCAGAACTGGATCACGCGGCACCCGGAGGCGGCGGGCGTGGTCGGCCAGTTCAGCGCCACGCTGCCACTGGAGGTGGACCTGGGCGCCGACGGCGACTTCTGGGCGCGTGCCGGACTCCTTCAGCGCCGCCTGTGGCGGGACATGGAGCACTCCGATGTCTCCGGTGTGACGGTCACTCGGGAGCTTGCCGCCCGCCGCGGCTGGACCTCGACGCCGACACTGCCGTACGTGTTCAACAGCATGCTGGGCGCCACCGGGCAGCGGCCCTCGGCGCCCCGCCCGGCGTGCCGGACGGTCCACACCGGTCTGCGCACCCCGCAGGTACTGATCGACAACCAGACCAAGGACACCCAGGACGGCGGCATCGAGTGCGTCTGGGACATGGTCGACGAGGCCTTCCCCGCCGGCCTGCCGCAGACCCTGTTCGACACCTACCACCGAGTGGTGGAGGAACTCACCGCGCCCGACGGCGTGGAGCGTGTGCCCGAACTGCTGCCGCCCGGGCACCGGGAGGCCGTCGAGGCGCTCAACCGGCCCGCTCCCGCTCCGCCGGGCCGGCTGGAGGACGGTTTCCTGCGGCAGGCCGGGGAACGGCCGGACGTCCCCGCGGTGATCGCCGCGGACCGCACCCTGACCTACCGCGAACTGGAAAGGGCATCCGGAGCGGTGGCCGCCCGGCTCACCGCGCTCGGCGCGGGTCCTGGCCAGGTGGTGCCGGTGGTCATGGCGAAGGGCTGGGAGCAGGTGGTGGGCGTGCTCGGCGTGCTCCGCGCCGGGGCCGCGTACTGCCCGGTGGACGCCGCCCTCCCGGCCGAGCGGATCGGCCGGCTGCTCGCCGAGTGCGGCTCACCCGTCGTGCTCACCCAGGCGCACACCGAGCCGGAGCTGCCCGACCCGAGGGCCGCCCTGCGGGTCGAGCTCCTCGAACCGCTGCCCGAGCCGGACGGGACGGCAGGGTCCGAGTCCCGGCCCGGAGGGGCCGGGGACGCCGCCTACGTCATCTACACCTCCGGCTCCACCGGCACGCCCAAAGGCGTGGTGATCGAGCACCGGGCGGCGCTGAACACCGTCATGGACGTGTCGGATCGGATCCGACTCGCCCCGGGCGACCGGGTCTTCGGGATCTCCGCGCTCAGCTTCGACCTGTCGGTCTGGGACATCTTCGGCACCCTGTCCGCAGGCGCCACCTTGGTACTGCCCGCCGCGACCGCACGCCCCGACCCGGTCGGCTGGGCCCGGTGCGCCGCCGACCACGGCGTGACGGTGTGGAACTCGGTACCCGCCCTCGCCGAGCTGCTGATGGAGGTGGCGGAGCAGCGGCCCGGCCCGGCGGCGCCTCCCGTGCGGGCCTTCCTGCTCAGCGGCGACTGGATTCCGGTCGGCCTGCCGGGCCGGATGCGCCGCTGCTGGCCCGACGTCCGCGTACTCGCCATGGGTGGCGCTACCGAGGCCGCGATCTGGTCCAATCTGCACGAGATCGGCGAGGTGGACCCGGCCTGGCCGTCGATCCCGTACGGGGTTCCGCTGCGTGGCCAGACCATGCGGGTGCTGGACCACCGGCTGGAGCTGTCCCCGCCGTGGGCCACCGGCCGCATCCACATCGGCGGCATCGGCCTCGCCCGCGGCTACGCGGGAGACCCCGAGCGCACCGCCGAGCGTTTCTTCCCCCATCCGCGCACCGGTGAACGGCTGTACCGGACCGGCGACCTGGGGCGGTACCGGCCTGACGGGACGATCGAGTTCCTCGGCCGGGAGGACCGCCAGCTGAAGATCCAGGGCTTCCGCGTCGAGCCCGGAGAGGTCGAGGCGGCGCTGCGCGGACACCCGTCGGTCGCCGAGTGCGCGGTCTGCGCCGTGACCTCTCCGGGACAGCGGCTGACGCTGGTGGCACTGGTCGTGGCAGCGGGGCCACGGCCGCCCGGAACCAGGGAGCTGACGGACCATCTGCGGGAGCGTCTGCCCTCCTACCTGGTGCCGGGCCGGATCCACCTGGTCGACCGACTGCCACTGACCGCCAACGGCAAGGTCGACGCACGTGCCGCGCTGGCCCTGGTCGACGACGCCGAACCGGCCGACAGCGGCGGCGGACTGGACGAGGGTGCGCTGAAACAGCTCGCGGAGCTGTGGACCGAGTTGCTTCAGGCACCGGCGATCAGCCCGGACAGCGACTTCTTCGCCCTGGGCGGCAACTCGCTGCTGGCCCTGCGGCTGGTCAACCGGATCCGTGCGGCCTTCGGCATCGAGCTGGGCTTCGGCGAGGTCTTCGAGAACCCCACCCTCAAGGCGCTGGGCGCCCGACTGGCGGAGGGCGGCCGCACGGATTCCTGCGCGGTGACGCTGGCCGGCGGCACCGGACCCGAGTTGGTGCTGTTCCACCCGGTGGGCGGCTCGGTGACCGGTTACCTGCCCCTCACCCGCTGCTGGCCGGGACCGATCCTGGCCTTCCAGCACCCCTCGCTCGCCGGGGACTCGGACGCGCCGCCCGCCGCGGACCTGGCCTCGCTGGCCGCCGGGTACCGCCAGGAGCTGGAACGGCTGCGGCCACAGGGTCCCTACCTGCTGGGCGGCTGGTCGATGGGTGGAGTGCTGGCGCAGGAGGTCGCCCGCCAACTGGCCGAGCACGGCCGCGACTCGCGCGTGTTCATGATCGACAGCGTCACGCGGGAGCAGCGGGTACCCACCGACGAGACCGAGCGGCAGCTGGAGTTCCTGCGGGACCTGGCGGGCGGGCGACTGCCCGGGACGGTCGCCGCCGCGGTCCGCGCGGCCCCCGAAGGGGCCGTGGCCGCGGCGCGGGAGGCCGCCGTCGCCCACGGACTGCTGCCGGCCGAGGTCGACCTGGCCGCCCACCGCCGGCTGTCGGCCGTGCACGCGCAGAACCTGGCGCTGCTCGCCGCCCATCGTCCGCGCAGTTGCGGGCAGCCCACCCTGCTCGTCATCGCCGAGCGCGAGCCGCGTTCCGGTGAGCCGGCCGCGGACTGGCGCACGCTGTGCCCGGCGCTGGAGGTGCTGACCCGGCCGCGGGACCACCACTCGATCGTCACGGCGGACGAACTCGGCCTCCTGGCCACGCGGCTCTCCGCCTGGCTGCAAGGTGCCGGCCTGTCCGGCCCCGCTTCCTCCGTGACCGGAAGGGACGGCACGTGATGACCGACCGTCAGCGCACCGGTGAGGCCGACGGGGTGACGGTGACGTGGGTGGTGGCCGTGCCGCTTGCGGCTCATGGCTGCCGCCGCTGCGCCACTAATGCGCGGGCCGCAACCGACGGCGCGGCTCGCCCGTATGCAGCAGGCGACTTTTTCGCACATCGGGGCCCACCACAGGGGTGGTGGCAGTAGCGGCCTTGTGGGCAAGAGACTCTCGCGTCTCGCGGCCCCTGTCCGGAGGTCATTGTTCGAGGGAGAGGGCTTCGGCTGGATCGGGGAAGATCCGGCGGCCCTTGTAGTCAAAAATGTAGAGACTGGCAAGGTCGATCAGGAGCGGTACCTGCTGGCCGATGCGCAGCCGCTGGTCGGGGCCGATGCGGACGACCAGGTCGCCTGCGACAGTGGCCGGTCGTTCGGCGGTGGGCGGCGGCGGGTCCGGCACGGCGGTACGCCGTGCGAGGCGGACGAGATCCAGGGCTGCTGTCGCTGCCCGCGACCTCTGCCGCGGGTGTGCCTTCCCGGTGGTTGTCGGCTTCGCCGCCTCCAGCTCCGGAACGAGGGCGGTGCGCGCGCCGGCATCGAGGTGCACCAGCGACTCGTGACCCTGATATTCCATGTGCTCCACCTTCCCGACCAGCACCACCTCGCCCGGCCGCGCGGTGCTCGGCCGGGCGATCCGCACTGCCTCCGAGCGCAGCCCGACGATGATCGGCCGCCCCTGCTGGATGCGCAGCATCTGGTGGTCCAGGCTGAGCGGCTCCGGCAGGACGAGCCGCTGTCGCCCGATGTCGATCCACATCCCGCCGTCCAGCGGGGCGTGGACTGTCGCCTCCAGCAGATTGATCCGCGGAGTGCCGATGAAGGAGGCGACAAAGACGTTCTGCGGCAGGTGGTAGGCATCACGCGGAGTACTGACTTGCTGCAGCACACCGCTGCGCATGATCGCGACGCGGTCGCCCAGCGACATCGCCTCGGCCTGGTCATGGGTGACGTACACCGTCGTGACGCCCATGCCACGGGTCAGCCGGGCGATCTCGGCGCGCAGATGGGAGCGAAGCTTGGCGTCGAGGCTCGACAGGGGCTCGTCCATCAGGAAGACCGAGGGGCGCCGGGAGATCGCCCGTCCCATAGCGACGCGCTGCCGCTCACCGCCGGACATCTGGCCGGGGTAGCGGTCGAGGAGATCCTCGATGCCGAGGGTGCGGGCGGTCTCGGTGACCCGGACGTCGGGATCCTCGCCGGGCATCTCGAAGCGCAGCGGAAAGCCGATGTTCTCGCGACTGGTCATGCTCGGGTAGAGGGCGAAGTTCTGGAAGACCATGGCCATCTTCCGGTCGCCGGGGGACAAGTCGTTGGCGTACTCGCCGTCCAGCCGCAACTCCCCGGAGGTGATGTCCTCCAGGCCCGCGATCATGCGAAGGACGGTGGACTTCCCGCAGCCGGACGGACCGAGCAGCACGAGGAACTCTCCGGGCGGGATGTCCAGGGAGAGACGGTCGACCGTTCGTGCGCCGCGGCCGTAGGACTTCGACACTTCATGCAGAGAGATGGCGCGAGTCATGTGGTTCCGCCAGAAAGGTGATGGTTCTGATATGCCCTTACGAGTCGGGGCAGGGGGTGCGCCCTGACCGGCCGACTGGCGCGGCTCGGGCATGGCGCTGTTCGATGGTCGCTCGCGCAAGCGGAAGTCGTCTGACTTTCCCTCGCTCTGAGCATCCCGGAGCTCTCAGGACGAGCACCGGCCGTCGGACAGGCACTGAGTCCGGGTGCCTTCTCGCGCAAGGTCGGAGGCCATGCGCAGGGCCCATCGCCACCGGGCGTTCGTGCCGTTGGTGACGGCCTTGTCATTGAGTGACTGCGCTTCGAGAAGGAGGGTGAGTGCTTCTCCCCGCGTGGCGACGGTCTCGGTGATCGCGTCGCGCAGTTCGGCGTTGGAGTACAGCGATTCGTGGTCGAGGTCGCTGAGGTAGAGGGCCGAAGATGAGGAGGTTTCGCCGTCAGGAAAGGGGGGGTTGAACCTCATGGCATGTCCGTACTTCAGAGGGCGGGCGTCTGCGTGGAATGCGGCGCAGCAGAGGCGAGGACTGCTCTTCTCGAGTGGTGCCGGCCGATGTTCATGGCGGAAGAAGAGTGCGGTGCCCCGCCGCCGTCGACGGGGCACCGCAGCGGAACGGCTCAGCCGGGGGATTTACCGCAGCCGGACCGCTGTCTGCGGCAGGCGGAAACGAGCAAGCCTGTCACGTGAGATTTATATCCCCATGTTTCTCCATACAGAGCCCCCGTTTGTATCGAGATAATGCCCGCATATGCCCGAAGTTGTTGGTGTCTCCGCAGGTCAGGGCGGAATCCCCCGTTTCTTGAACACCGTTTTCCGCCTACGACGTGCCCGTCTCCAACTCCCCCCAGCAGGTCGGCCGTTTACATGGCCACGGCCCGGCGGGCGTCACGCCCCTTCGAACCTCAGCGAGGTCAGCTGGCGTGCGGGTTGATGCTGTCCAGAGCGGGCAGTCCCATGATGATGATGTGGAGGATGGCCATCACGGCAAGGAGAATCAGCACGCCGATGATGATCTTCTTGGATCGCTTCATGTTGGAACCTTTCTCAGTTGTCCGGTACGAACAGATTCCGTACGTGCGTTCAGACGGCGCCAATGGATTCGGGGACGGTGAGCCGGGTGACTCGTCGGGCTGCGGTCGCGGCTGCCGCGGCGGAGGCGCTCAGGGACAGGAGGGTCCACAGGGCCAGGGCCTGGGGTGTGAACTGGAAC
>NZ_JBVIVK010000022.1:0-102655 GCF_055595715.1 Streptomyces sp. NPDC040410 | reverse complement strand
GCCCAGGATCCGACGGTGGCCTGGGTGCGGCCGCGTACCTTGCCACCGAGCAGCAGCACAGTGGCCTGGGAGGTTTCCGCCACCGCTGCGGCGGTGGGCAGCGAGGCGGTTATCACGGTCAGGTTCCGGTCGGTGGGCAGCATGTCGGCGATGAGCCGGTGGGTGTAGCCCTCGTCGATGAATACTGTCTCCGCCTCACCTATCAGGCGCGTGGCGGCGGCGGCGATGCGGCGTTTGGCCTCCACGTGTTGGGTCTGGCGCTGGGTCAGAGAGGTTTCGAACCCGGCGCTTTCCACCGGGTAGGCGCCGCCGTGGTTCCTGCGGACCAGACCACTCCGCTCGAGTGCGCTGAGATCCCTGCGGATTGTCTCCGGTGCCACCCGGAAGTCAATCGCCAGGGCGGAGACCTCCACGCTTCCCTTCTGGCGTGAGAGAGCCAGGATCCGATGCTGCCGCTCCTCAGCTTTCACGCACACGGCACCCTTCTGAGATTTCCGTTCGGGCGAACACTGCCCGTATGTGCCCGCCCTGGATTTATACAGCCGGCTTTCTCCAGATGAGGCGCCCGTTTGTGGGGGAAACTTGCCCGCTTGCCTGTGCCGGGCGGACGGAATTCCCGCAGGTCATCGCGGCATTGGCAACATGTCCGACATCCGCTGTTAACCGAATCGGGGGCCTGCGGTGCACGAATCCACAACACGGCCCTCGCGGACCGGCGGTTGCCCGGGTCATGCGAGCAGGTGGTCGGCGACCGCGGCGCCGGTGACGATGCCGTTGAAGAGGCCGGTCTTCAGGGCCGCCGAGGTGGCGGCCCGCTCTGCCCGAGGACATCGCCCTAGCGAACGCGCAGTTGCCGCCGACGCGGCAGGAACCCGCGGCGCGGTACCCGCCACCCCGCAGGCACGCCGGACGTCCGCCGCAGCATGGCGGTGACCGTCTCGCCGCCGTTTGAGGCTCAGGCAGTGGACGATGGAGTCGGCGAAGGCGTCGACGATCATCAGCCCGCGCCCGCTTTCGTCGCCGTCCGCGGGTTCGCGCGCAACGGACAGGAGCCGTGAACCGTCACGCACCTCGATGAACAGGGCATCGGGTTGCAGCGGCATCACCAGGACGATCATCGCGCCCGGCCATCGCCTGCGCCTGCGTTCACCTGGCAGACCACGCCCGCCATGGCGGATGGAGTTCGTGACCAGCTCGCAGACGATCATCACCGCCGCCTCGATGCGGTCCTCGTCCTCACTCCAGGAGCGCAGGAAGTCGCCGGCAGCTCATGTGAGTACAACCGGCCGGCCCGTCGGCGTCAGCACCGCGCCCCATCCCGTGGCCTGCCGGGATTCTTCCATAATGAGCGAGGCGATCCTCAGACGGAGCACCGAATTTCTTGCACCGCGGTCTCCGCACAAGGGCGCCCGTATGTACAAACCCACCCGGCCAGCGGGGCGAAAGGCCGCCATCTGCGCTCACTCTGCTTTCGCTGAATAGCGTGTTGACAAATGGCAGTAACCGCGACTGCAGGCGCGCATCACTTGTGTGTGCCCATTCGCTGCATAGGGCAGACAGCTGCCGGCGACGAAGAGCTGCTGACCGGGGCGCAGGCGCTTCAGGTGGGCGGCGTCAGTGGCGCCGAGCTCGCGCAGCTGATGGCAGCGAAAGATCCGGGCACTCGTCGAACAGGCCGTCACCACCCTCGAGTCCGGGCGGCTCCTCCGCTAGATCCGCTGCTCGACGACCCGGATCACCAGCCTCGTCCAAGCCGTCCTCACCCTCCATCTAGCCAGCTCAGGCTGAGGAAAAATGGGGCTCAGTGGGTCGAACCACGTTCATCAGACGTTTAGGGGGCCCCACTATGTTCTCGCTTCATGATCTCTCTCTTAGACCCCGGACCCATGAGCAGCGGCCGGCGGCGCATGGCGACGCTGCTGGCCGCGACAGTCGCCCTGATGTGCGCGATGATCGTGTGGCCGGTCCGCAGCGCGCATGCGGTGGATCCCCCCGACTCGCACACTCCGGCGACCTGGAACCTGCAGGACGGCAGCGACCGTTGGGCCGGCGCCTACACCTTGGCCAGTACCCATGACGTCGTCGCGCTCCAGGAGGTCTCGGACCGGCCGCCGGCCGGAACCAGGCTGCTGCGCACGGTCAACGGCGTCCAGGAGTACGAGTGGCACAACAGCGGTGGCCCGCTGCGCTACCTGTACATCATGCCGGAGCCGTCCCGGAACCTGGGCATGGTCACCTCTTGGCGGGCCGACGACGTCTTCCCGATCGACAGCGTCTACCGGGATGCGCTGGGCGTGGTGAACAACGTGACCGGCACTCTGATCGCCTCCGTGCACGCCTCGGCCCGGGGCGGCGGGGACGCCCGCACCCTGATCGACCGCGTTCAGGCCCGCGCCCGGGCCTGGAGCTGGGACTGGATCGCCCTGGGTGACTTCAACCGCGAACCCCATCAACTCAGCCTTCCCGCCGGCACCTTCCTCTACAACAGCGGCCAGGCCACCCACATTTCAGGCCGCGAGCTGGACTACGGCGTCTCCAACGTGGAGACCAACCGGTGGCAGGCCACCGTCGACACCAACCGTGGCAGCGACCACTGGCCAGTGGTCTTCGGCTCCCTGCTCGGCTCCGCCGGTCCCGCGACCATCACCGTCCACAACGACGGCAACGGCCGCAACCTCGACGTCCGGCGAGCCCTCGACGCGGACGGCACCCCGGTCATCGCCTACAGTGCCAACAACGGCAGCAACCAGAAGTGGAAGCTTGAGCCGCTCATCGAGACCGCCCCCGACGGCGACACCCTCTACCGCATCGTCAGCCAGGACTCCAAGAAGTGCCTGGACGTCAAGGACGGACAGAACTCCGGCGTCGGCTCCATCATGCACATCTGGACGTGCCACGGACTGGACGGCTCCCCCAAGCCCGGCGGGCCGCAGCGTGACAGCCAGAACTTCACGCTGGAACACCCCATACGCTCCCGGCCCAACCTGACGATGCTGCGCGACAACAGCACCGGCATGTACGCCAACGTCTTGCAGTCCGGCCAATCCGCGCCGGTCGTCCAACTCCCCGACTGGTTCGGCCCCGTCCCCGTGCCCAACGAGACCTTCTACCTCCACCCCGAAATCGACCGGGGCTGAACACCGCGTACCCGCAGCAACGCGAACGAGCGAAACCTCAGCACGACGGCCGGCCCCCACGGGCCGGCCGATTCAGCGCGGTCTTCCAGCGCATGGTCGAGCGGGTGGGCGGGCAAGGTGCTGTTCCGCACAAACATGGCCTCTGAACTGCGGAAATACAAGGCGGCAGACGAGTCGGGCTGTACGCCGAGCATGGCCGATGCGCTTCGGATCAGCGGTCATCTCTTGTTGGTAATGGCGCCCGCCGGCCCCGGAACGGAGGTCATCGCTGACCTCTTCGACACCGTCGCAGAGCAGCCGCGTCACACGTTCGATCCCCGGCAGCGTCGAAAACGCCACACAACGCTGAGCCTGAGACGAGCTTGGTTTGTCTGAAGCGTGGAGACATCATTGCTCAACTCGCAGTAGTCGTGGTCAACATCGCCGTCCCCGCTGGCGCGGGGGGATCGTGCGCACAGCCGGCTCCTCTCGATCCCGCTGTCGGTCCCGTCGGCTTCGACAGATCGTCACAGCACTGTCTCGATCCGTGATGACCGGCGGATGCGGCAGTCTGGTCCGGGCTCAGGGAGTGCAGCTGCCTTCCGCCGCTCCGTCGGGCCGGTCTTCTCACGGGCTGAAGTCGCCAGGCCTCGCTCTCACCGCCGCAGCCTCGTTCGCGGGCCCCCTGAAACGGACCACGCGGTCCGCTGGATGCTCACTCACGGGGCTCCTCCGCAATCTGTTGAAGGTCCCGCGCCTTCCGAACCGCACGGGCAGGCGCGGTGGTCCAGAAGGCGCGAGCATGGCAACCTGTCTGACCGCCAGACAGGTCCCCGACACTGTGCCGACTCTCCTGCCATTGCTCCAGTGGACATTTCCGAGTGACACTCGTTAGAGAAAGCGACGATTCCTTGGCCGGCTCCATGTTCGATCTCCACCGGCTCCGCCTTCTGCGGGAGCTCAAGCACCGGGGCACACTCGCCGCGGTCGCCTCCGCGTTGTCATACAGCCCTTCCTCGATCTCCCAGCAGCTTTCGCTGCTGGAGTCGGAGGTTGGTGTCCCGCTCCTTGAGCCCGTGGGCAGACGCGTGCGCCTGACCGCTCAGGCTGAGATCCTGGTTGCTCATACCGAAGCCGTACTGGAGAGGCTGGAACAAGCCGAAGCCGACATCATCAGTTCCCTGAGCGAACTCTCCGGCACCCTGCGCATCGCGTCTTTTCAAACTGCGGCGCTGGCTCTCGTCCCAACGGCACTGACACTTCTGCGTGATGCCCACCCTCGCCTGCGCGTCCAGGTCACCCAGCTGGAGCGCGAGAGCGCACGTTCGGCGCTGATGGCTCACGATGTCGACCTGGTCATCGATGTGGAATACCCGGGTGACCCCAGCCCTCGCCACGCCGAACTCGAGCAGGAGGTCCTCGGCCGAGACACCCTGCACCTGGTCCACCCAGGGATCACGGATGGGGCTGAGCCACAGGAGGTCCTGTGCATGCTGGCCGATCACCCATGGGTCATGGAGCCTGAGGGAACGGCCGCCCGCACCTGGGCGATGACCGTGTGTCGTGAGGCCGGATTCGAACCCGACGTGCGCTATGAGTCCGCCGACCTTCTTCTCCACCTCCGGCTGGTGGAAGAGGGGCATGCTGCCGCACTGCTCCCGGACCTCGTATGGCTGGGCCGTCGCCCGACTATCGCCCTCCAGCCGGTTGCCTTCGCGCACCAGGAGCGCACACTGGTCACCGTCGTACGCCGCGGTAGCGGCCAACACCCCGCCATCCATGCCGGCCGGCAAGCGCTCGACAAAGCTTCTGACATCCACTTCGGCCGTCAGACAGACGGCACCGCACCGTCCTTCCCCTGGCCTGAAAGTCCTGACGCTGTTGATGACTGATTTCGACGAGCGACGCTGAGGCGTGAGTCCGACGGTAGGCGACCGGGCAGACACTCGGCCCGCGGTCACTGATCGTTCGTGAGTGCGTCCGAAGGCCCTCGATCATGGCGGTGCCACCGGGCGGGCATGCACCAGCCGCGGCCCAACGCTTCGGCATAGTCGCGTGGCGCCCGGTTCGTCATGATCTGTCAGCTTTGTCGTGCCCTGGAACGTGACAGGCACGGCTTCCAAGATCATGGAGTGCTCTGGGGCCCCTGCGGGATCCGAGTGGAAGACCATGCTTGCCGACGCATCATCGTTGATCCCGCCTGCCCTTGACCAGCTCAGCGGACACCGGGGAGGTCCCGGCCCTGCTGGAGCGGCTGGCCGAGGTGCCGGACCCACGGAATCGGCGCGGGGTCCGCCACCGCTTGACCGTCGTCGCCGCACTCACCGCGTGCGCCGTGCTGGCCGGGGCGAACTCACTGCTGGCGGTCAGCGGATGGGTTGCCGATGCCCCCGGCGCATATGCTGGAACAAATCGGTTCCTGTCCCCGATCCACTCCTACCCAGGCGGGTCCTGACCTGCCGAGACAACGGTCCGTCGGCTGCTGGCCGCATCGACAGCGACGCACTGGACCGAGCGGTCGGACGCTGGCTCGCGGATCGCTGGCCCAAGCCGACCAGGACCGCCCAGGCTGCGCGGCCTGGCCATGGAAGCAAGAGCCTGCGCGGTGGCGCCAAGGCGAAGGGGCGGAAGGTCCATCTGTTCGCCGCGCTGGATCACACCATCGGCCTGGTCTTGGCCAAGCTGTACGTCGGCGAGAACACCAGCGAGATCACCTGCTTCCAGCCGCTCCTGGACACCATCGCAGACCCCGCCGGGAGGAGTGGTCACCAGCGACGCGATGCGCACCCAGCGCGAGTACACCGACCACCTCCTCGACCGAAGCGCCCACTACATCGTGATCGCCAAGGGTGACCTGAAGCTGTTTGCGCACTCAACTCAATCCCTTCCCTGGAAGGACATGCCATTACGGGTCGTACCGGGGGCAGCGGCCCACGGCCACTTGGAGATCCGCCGGATCAAGGTCGCCACGGTGAACAACCTCTTCCCCGGAGCTCGCCAGGTCATCCAGATCAGGCGCCGCGTACCGACCGCATGACCGGCAAGACCACCATCAAGACCGTCTACGCCACCAGCCTGAGCGCCGCGCACGCCACTCCGGTCCAGCTCGCCCGACTCGTCAGCGAACACTGGAAGAGCGAAGCCCTGTACCACCGCGACACCACCTTCGCCGAGGACGCGTCACAGGTACGGACCGGCAACGCGCCCCGCGTGATGGCCACCTGGCGCAACCTCACCACCGGAGCTTCCGGACCGCCGAAGTGAAGAACAGCGCGGCCGGCCTCCGCCGCAATGCCCGCGACCCCCGCCGTACCCTCACCCCTTCTCGGGCGATCAAAAGCCGGGCGTCACGCGACTACGCCGAAGCCATGCCGCGTGGCCTAATACCGCTCCGGGCGCGAGAAGCGGCCTGGTTACGGGCTCCGGACGCACGAGACCTCGAGGGGCTGAATCATCGGGTTTCCTAAGCATCGCCGGTCGGAAACGCTCGCTGGAACAATGCCACGACGTTCGGCAAAGTGAGCGCGTGCTTCGAAGACGGGGTGCCGATCTCTTCGGCGGCTCGGTACTCGCCGCAGTGGTTCGGGCCCCTGAGAAGACGCAACTCCGGGCCCCTGCCCAGCCGGTGTCGGACCGCGCCGTCGATGAGCAGCTCCCTATTTGCCTTGGTTTCGGTGGTCCCGCCACCGCACCCCACCATGTCGCTCCCCGCGGTGGTGACGAGCGCCGAGAGCGGACAGGACAAAGGAACAAGCAATTGCACACACAAAGCACGCGGCGCTTTTGTCCGGCCCCGTCGGCACGCCGCCACCCTACGGCCCTGGTATCGGTGGACGAGACCCCGAGTTCGGTCCTGGCCATGAGGCTGGAAATTGCCGGTCTCAGTCTCGGCGCCGCTGCGCGATGGGGGAGCGAATCAGCCTGTGCCTCCATGCTGGAACGACCGGCGATAAGCCTGCTCGACGCGCCGACGAGGAAGGCTGACGGGCTGGCCGAACTCATCCGTGCAGCGTCCGTGATCGCCCCCGTTGCCGTCCTGCGAGCCGAAGGCGGGATGCGGTCGCCGCATTCGCTGCGGGGGCGGTAGATGTTCTTGACCGGCAGGCACCGGCTGCCGAACTGGCCTGGCGTATCCGTGCTGACCTCAGACGCCGCCCGCCAGTGCCTCCGCCCCCTGCCTATCCCAGCGCACCGCAAGCCAACGCCTCCTCTTTTCCCGCATTGCCAAAGCCCGAAAGCCTGTCTGCTGTCATCATCTGAGACTGCCCTTGGGAATTCCCGGCCTTCCCATGCAACTGCGGGCACTCAGGGCCCGAATCCAACGGCTGCTGCCCGACTTCGCTGACCACGGACTGGCACTTGTAGTGGATGGACAGTGGGGACGGGTGACCTACCGGACCTGGAGCACAGCGGCTCCAGGCATGAGTCTCCTGTAACCCCTCAGGTCGGCGGCGAATCCCGTGCTTCGCTCTTCGTCGCTGGCCGGACTCTGCCGATTCCCCCTGACTTGCAGGGTTTCGCCTGGATGCCACGAGTAGTTGGCAGTGCTGGGGGTCGTCGAGGTTCGCCTAAGCGATACGTGCCTTCGCCTCATCCGTCCTCGATACCGAGGCCGCACCACGAAAATCCGGTTTCGCAAATGATCCTTCTTCACGAGAATCCCCAACAGGCTACGGCCACGGAGGTGCGGTCATGGATATAGCGATCTTCGGCGCAGGGATCGCGGGCTTGACTGCGGCGGTCGCGCTGGAAAACCAAGGGCATCGGTGCCGGGTGTATGAACGCCAAAACTCAGTCATCGACGCAGGAATGGGTTTCATCCTCGCCGGGCAAAGCGTCCAGCAGTTGGCCGCCTACGGGGTCGAGGTGGGTGTCGGGTCGTCAGGAGCCAGCCTTGAGCGTTTCCACCAGCACGATGCCGCCGGCACGGTACTTCGGGTCGAGGACATGCCGTCCGGTGCCCTGGGTATGCGCCGTGCCGATCTGGTCAGTACGCTGCGGAACGCTCTGAGCTCACCGGTGGTATTCGAAACCGGGCTGGTAGGACTGACCCTAGATGCGGCTGGAGCGGTGACCAACGCCCGCCTGATCACAGGAGAAACGGTCACGGCGGACCTGTACGTCGCCGCTGACGGGGCGCGTTCGCATGCCCGCTCATCACTGTTCCCCGGATGGCCGATGCCGCTGGCTCAGGTTATGGAGGTCGTTGGTGTGGTGCATAGTCCCGAGACTGTCGAATGGGCAGCCGGCGACTTCAACAAGTTCAGCGACCTCGGGGGAGGCCAAGCGTTCGGGATGGTACCCGTAGACCGCCAAAACATAGTGTGGTACCTGCAATTCGACACCCAGCAGTTCGAACCACCCTCAAACGACCCAGGCTCGCTCCGGCGGTTCGCCAACGCCATAGCCGGTTCCTGGGCAGAGCCGATCCCGCATCTACTGTCATCCACAGACTTCTCGCGTGTGCACCTGTGGAGCCCGGTCGACACCGACGTCGTTCCCCGGTTCCACGGCAACAACCTCGTCCTGCTCGGTGACGCCGCGCACCCCCTGTCACCCTTCACGAGCCAGGGCGTCAACACGGCGATCGCAGACTCCACCGCCCTTGCCTCACTTCTGGAGACGGCAGACACGCCCGCTGCCGCCTTGGCCGCCTATACAGAGGAACGCCGCGGGCCGCGTTGCTCCTTCACCATTCAGGGGCGTGAGCTCACCCGGCGGTTCCTGGAACCGTTGGACGCCACCGCACCGTTGCTGCCCCTGGCCGGATAGAGACAGGCACATGTCACATAACTGGTTCGCAGACCACGCGATACGGCTGGATCTGCTCCGCGAACGGGCCTTCAACCAGCGGTGGGCACAGCAACCTGGCCAGATCATTCCGCTGACCGCAGCCGACCCCGATTTCCCCGTCAGCCCCGCCATCCAGGAGCAAATGGCTCGCTACGTCCGGGAGGGCACCTTCAGCTATGCACCCCCCGAAGGGCTACCGCGATTCCGAGAGAGTGTCGCGGAATATTTCTGCAGTACTCGGCGCCTTCCATGCGGCCCTGACGCAGTGTTTGCCACCGACGGTGCTGCTGCCGGCCTCGCAGCGGTCGCCCGCGCCAGCCTCGCCCCTGGCGACGAGGTCCTCATCCCCGACCCGGTTGACTTCCTGTTCGCCCACACCATCGGGCTCGCCGGAGGTGTCCCGGTCCGGATCGCCATTAGGCCGACCACCTCTGCCGACGAGTTCATCGATCAACTGCAGACGCACATGAGCCCGCGCACGAGAATGCTGTGGCTGTGCAACCCCCACAACCCCTACGGCGTGGTCTATCCCCGGGACTGGCTGGAACGGGTCGCCACGTGGGCAGTCCGCCATGATCTGCGGATTCTCAGCGACGAGGTGTGGTCCGACATCGTCTATCCGCCTCACCAGCACACGAGCCTCGCCTCGCTCCACCCGGAGATCGGCCGTAGCTCCGTCACCGTGTACGGCTTCTCCAAGAACTTCGCGCTTGCCGGGCTCCGCGTCGGTTGCGTCATCGCCACCGAAGCGAGCTGGCGCAACCAGATCCTCGCCGCGTCCGATGCCTGTAGCACTGTGACCGGCGTATCCGTGCTGTCGCAGGTCGCCGCGGCAGCCGCCCTGACAGACGCTCACAACTGGCTGGGAGAATTCCTCCGGCACCTGCATGCCCAACGCGACTATGTCCTCGAGAGACTCGCCTGCTGGCCCGGCGTCACGACTCGGCCGCCGCAAGGCACCTACGTCGCCTTTCCCAATGTCAGCGCGCTCGATGCGGATGTGGAGCGGCTCTGTACCCACCTGCGCAACAACGCGGGCGTCGCACTCGTCCCCGGCGCCGCCCGCTGGTTCGGCCCCGGCGCCAGCGACTACCTACGCCTGAGCTACGCCACCTCTCGCGCCATCCTTCAGGAAGCCTTTGACCGACTCGACCCCGTCGTCAAGACACTCGTGGCGACCCGGACCGAGAAGAACAGGTAAACCGCGCCAGGAACTCGGCGACCCAGAACTACGACTTCCCTGCCAAGAAGGCCAAGTACTTCACCGGCCGCAGGGGAGTGGGCATCTTCGCGCTGACCAGCCGGTACTCCAGCACGTCGAGTGGACCCCGTGTGCTCCCGTCGACTCGGCCGGAGTGCCGTAGCCCCACAGCCCGCGGATGGCCGCCACCGCAGACTTCCGCAAGCCTAGGCCACGTTGCTGCCGGCATGGAGAGAGCCGGAGGAGGACCCCACATCGCGCGCCTGTCCCTGATGGGCCGCGGTCCGTCGTCCCCGGCCCCTCGGTAAGCCTCCTGGCTGCCGGGGGGCCTCATCGCGAAGGAGACCGTCCGCCGTGGACACGATCGACAAGAAGATCATCACCGAACTGACCCACAACGCCCGCATCTCACATGCCGTGTTGGCCAGTCGGGTCCTGCTGTCACGCAACGCGGTGCGCCAGCGCATCGAGCGGCTGGAACGGCAGGGGCACATCGCCGGCTACACCATCGTCCGCTCCACCGACGAGGCCGACAACGACGTCGTCTCCGCTCTGGTGCTCGTCTACCGACGAGACCGCATGCGCGGCGGCGACGTCTTGGCCGGGCTCAAACGCATCCCGGAGGTGGTCATCTGCGAGGTCCTCAGCGGCGACTTCGACATCATGTTGCGGCTCGAAGCGAGATCACTGGAACGCGTACGAGGCATCTGGGAAGACATTGCCCAGATGCCCGGCGTACGTGACACGGTTACGGCGCTGACCTTGTCCCGGGTTGTCAACCGCCCGTCAGGAGGGAGGAGTTTTGCGGCGTAGCGGTGAGCACCCCGGCCGCCTGTTCTCTCTCCAGCAGCCCGGACTGGACCGCGAGTACAGTGTGTCCGCTCCGGTCGCCAGGGCCTGCTTGGCGATCTGTGCTGCGGCCGCATAGCCGATGTGCGCGGTCAGAGCCGCACCGAGCCCACTGACCGCTCGAAGCCCAGGTGTTTAAGGGCGCGGTCGGCGATGACCTCGTCGGCGGTCATGTTCGTGCTGGTGACGGCGCCGCCGCGGTGGTGTCCGGCCCCGATGGCCTGGCAGGCCGCCATGATGGCCTGCGCGATGGCCGGTTCCAGCGCGCCGATCCTCCCCGTTGGCCAGGGCGGCTGCGTGCTTGACGGTGGCCGACGGCTCCTCGAGGACGGGACGCGCGGCCAGCGGGAGCTCACTTGGAAGTTCTCCAGCGCCCGAGCGGGTGCACCCCCCGGTAGGCGTCGACCGGGACCGGGATTTCGGCCAGGGAATCGACCCGGTTCGGAAGGCCGTCACTGCGCATGGCCCGAGTTGACGCAGACCACCTTCGGCTGAGTCATCTCCTCGAAGGCGAAACGCACGCCTTCACGGCCCATGCTGCCGTGTTTGAACCCGCCGAACGGCATCGCGTCGAACCGGTAGTCGGACGAGTCGTTGATCATCACGCCGCCTGCCTCCAGCAGCCTGGCCGCCGACAGAGCGCGGTCCAGGCGCGAGGTGAAGATGGCTGCGTGGAGGCTGTAGTTGATCGCGTTGGCCTGCTCGATGGCGTCCTCGAAGGACTCGAACGGCTGCAGAACGACGACCGGGGCGAACGCCTCCTCCCGCCAGATCGTGCAGCTGGTTGGAACGTCCTCCAGGACCGTCGGCGTATACATGGAGCCGTTCAGCTCGTTGCCGCACAGCAGCACCGCTCCCTCGGCAACCGCGGCGTCGACCTTCATCCGGGTGGCCAGCGCGGCCTGCCTGGTGATCATGGGGCCGACGTCCGTGCGCTCGTGCAGCGGGTCGCCCACGCGCAGCATCTTCGTACGGGCGACGACGGCGTCGCGGAAGGGCTCGTACACCTCGCGGGCGACGAGGATGCGCTGCGTTCCGATGCAGTTCTGGCCGGCGGCCCAGAAGGCGCCGGAGACGCACGACTCCACGGCGGCATCCAGTCCTGCGTCTTCCATGACGATCACTGGAGCGTTGCCGCCGAGATCCATGGCCAATTTCTTCAGCCCGGCGGTGCGGGCGATGGCCTCGCCGGTGGCGAATCCGCCGGTGAAGGACACCATCCGCACGTCGGGAGCGGTGACGATCGCGGCACCGATGTCGGCGCCGCCATTGACGACCGTGACGACCTCCTCAGGCAGACCGGCCTCGATGAGCGCGTCGACCAGGCGCAGCGCCGACAGCGGGGTCAGGGCTGACGGTTTCAGGATCACCGCGTTGCCGCCGGCGATGGCCGGGCCGAGCTTGTGAGCGACAAGATTGAGGGGATCGTTGAACGGCGTGATCGCCGCGATGATGCCCAGGGGCTCGCGGGTGAACCAGCCCTGCCGCTTCTCGGAGCCCTCGTAGGCGTCGAAGGGCACGATCTCACCAGCGTTGCGCCGTGCCTCGGCGGCGGACAGCGACAGCGTGTTGACCGCCCGAGCGACCTCTTTGCGGGCCTGGGTGATGGTCTTGCCGGCCTCGCTGACGATCAGACGCGTGAAGGACTTGGCGCGCTGCTCGACCAGCCGGGCGGCCCGGTCCAGGACGGCAGCTCGGGTGGCGCGCGACAGCGACGCCGCGATAAGGCGGCCGCAGCGGGCCCGCTGGAGGACGGTGCCGATGGCGCCGGCGTCCACGGTGCAGACCGAGCCGATGACCTCGCCGGTGTAGGGGTTGTCCACTTCTGCCGTGCCGGCGCCCAACTGGAAACGGGGGTTCACAGCAGTCTCAGCCACGGTGGTTCTCCTGACGAACGCGGTGCGCGGGGGCAGCGTCGTCGGCCGCGCCCTGGCTCTGGTGGGTGGCGATGATGTCCGACAGCAGGGCATAGGCGGTCTCCATCCGGCCCGCGCCCGGTCCGGACACCGTGACGGTGCCGAGCGTGTCGGTGTGGAAGGCGACCGCGTTGAGCGGTCCGCAGATTCCGGCTAGCGAGTGGTGGGCAGGCAATGCCTGGAGGGCCACTCGGGCGTCGACGCTGCCGTCCGCCCGGCGCGTGGCCGAGCCGACCAGCTTCCAGCGCAACCCCTTCGACGCGGCGTCCTGCACATCCTGCGGCGTGAGCTCGGAGATGCCTTCGCGGAAGACGTCCTCGCGGCGCAGATCGGCGCCGAGGACCTCGTTGGCCAGAATCATGACCTTTAGCTGGACGTCGTAGCCCTCGATGTCGGCGGTCGGATCGGCCTCGGCGTATCCCAGATCCTGCGCTTCCGCGATGGCCGCCACCAGGTCGATGCCCTCTTCGAGGCGGCCGAGGACGTAGTTGGAGGTGCCGTTCATGATGCCCTCGACGCCGGTGATTTCCAGCCCGCCGAACATGTGCTGGGCGGTGCGCAGGACGGGGGTGCCGCTGAGCACCGACCCTTCGAATTCGAAGCTCACACCGCGCTCGGCGGCCAGGTTCTTCAGTGCCCGGCCAGCGAAGGCGATCGGACCCTTGTTGGTCGTGCACACGTGTTTGCCGGATTCCAGGGCCCAGCGGACGTGGGAGAGAGCAGGCTCGCCGTCGGCAGGGTCGGTGAACGTCGCCTCCACGACGATGTCGGCCGGGACCTCGCGGATTACCCACTCGTTGCGGGGATCGGCGCTGCCGCCGGTTATCCCGGCGAACGAGAGCTCGCCTGGTTCTGCCGCCAGCAGCCGGGCGAGGTCGATGCCGTTCGTGTCGACCAGGGAACCGGCCCGCAGATCGGTGATCGCGACGACGCGCAGGGCGAAACCCAGCTCCTCGGAAAGGCGATCCCCACGCTCGGATATCAGCTCCGCCAGCGCACGGTTGACACCCCCGAATCCGATCAGGGCGAGGTCGTATCGGCCCATGTGATGGCCCTACTTTCTTGGTCGTGGGTTTGAACTGGTCATTCGTAAGATCGGTGGACCCAGGGGTTCCGGGTATGGCTGTCATGTGTGCGCCGTCAGATGGCTGAAGGAGCTTGGCCGCCCGGAGCCCCGCGACGACTCGACCGCCAATTGGGAGATGCGACTCGATCGCTGTGTAGGGCAACGTCGGCGAGGTCGTCTGCCGGGCTCCTTCGCAGTCCGCCGCAGCCTCTACGTTGCGGCTGATCAGAGCCTGGCTGACCGGACTGTCACCGGCCGCATGCCGCAATGACCACGCGGCATGCCGAACTGCACTGTCATGACGGCGAATCGCCTCACCGGCCGCTCAGCGAGCCGTGAGTGCCTCGTCTGCCAAGCCCAGGGCCGTCGGAAGACGGCGCGCCCCTGGTGCGTAAGCCGCACGACCGGGAAGCCCTCGGCAGAACGGGCCAGAACTCCTCCAAGCACGGTGGAATAAGGCCGCGCCCACCCCCCGCCCGCCAGGTACGCGCGCCGCTCGGGTCACCGTGCCGCTGCCCAGTGCGGCGGGGCGTGTTCCGACGAGGCGCTGGCGGTAGCCGCCGTCCACACCAATGGGACTCGGCCATCGCCCGCCTGCTCGACCAGGTTGCCGCTGCCCACCCGAACCTGCGCAAGGCTGCCGGCTGCGGTGACGGCGCCGGTCAGCAGCCCGAGCATGTCGATCGGTGCCCGGTAAGCCGGCGCGGACCCTGGTGGAGGTCTTTACCGGGCAGACAGCACCGGTGCGACCCACGCCCAGCGAGCATCGGGCCGATCACCTGGACGAGCGAACGCTCGGCCATGACCTTGGCTTACCGCGGGCAACTCCGCCCTCTTGTGCACCGTGGGATGAGACAGGCGCAGGCTGCCTCCCGCCGCAGCCGTCTCCCCCGTCCGACGCTGAAGAATCCACCGCACCGACGGCCTCACCAATAGCCTCCCTGCGCCTAAGACACAGGAAATCGGTCCAGAACGGCGGTGTAGCCGGACAGCGCCCAGCAACGGAGTTCCCAGGATTCATTGGGAATGCTGACCGATTCTGTGTAAAAAGATTAACTGGACCTTATGAATCCGCTCAGTGACCATTTGGTGTCCCCCTTTTCCACACAGATAAGGCCGCCCCGATGTCCGAACGCGGCTTCCTGCTCCTTCATGGCTGGCAGAATCGCCGCCCTGCCGCCCACTGGCAGCACTGGCTGGCCGACCGCCTCAGCCACGACGGTGAGCTGGTTGCGTATCCTCAACTCCCCGACCCTGATCACCCTTCACTCGACCGCTGGCTCCAGGAACTTCACACCCAACTCAACGCGCTCGACACCGAGCAGCGCATCGTCGTCTGCCACAGTCTTGCGTGTCTGCTCTGGATGCATGCTGCGGCCCGCGGTGCTATCGCCGTCCCGATCGACCGGGTCCTCATGATCGCCCCCCCATCACCGGCCGTCCTTACGCGATACGAGGACCTGGCCGCCTTCGCTCTGCCATCCACACTGACGGGAGACCATCTAGCAGCCACCGCTGCGGACACCCGGATCGTCGCCTCGGACAATGACCCGTATTGTCCCGAAGGCGCCGCGACCGCCTACGCCGAACGATTCGATCTACCCATCGACATCCTTCCCGGTGCCGGGCACCTCGATCTGAACGCGGGATACGGCCCCTGGCCGTCACTACTCAGGTGGTGCCGAGCCGCGACCCCCGGGAAAATCGCCCCCGGCCCCGCTCATCTTGAGTTCCAGTAGTCGTCGCAACGCCCGACCTCCGGGGGTGCGATGGCCTTCAGGATCCGTAATCGCCGCTTTTCGTAGCGACGCAAGAAGCTGGTGGGTGAGCGGGAGGAATACTTCCGGCTCATGGATCAAGGTGTGAGCAGTCGGGAGGCATGCCGGATTTTCGGCATCAACCGGCGCACCGGCAAGCGATGGCGCAACGGCACCAACCAACGAAAACGAGACCCGCTCAGCCCGCACGCAGAGTGCGGGCGCTCGTTTCCGCGTCTCGGCAGGTGTGGGCAAAGGTGCCCGTGCGGAGGATCGCTGCGGACCTGGAGCGCAGTCCGTCGACGATCAGCCGGGAGATACGCAGCAACCGGCACCCGACCAACGGCCAGTACCGGCCGCACGCCGCAGAGGCCCCGTGCCGAGTCACGCCGGCCCCGCCCCAAGCCTGTGAAGATCGCTCAGAACGCGGAGTTGCTGGAGTCACAGGAACGCCTGGGCAAACGCTGCACCGAAGCCCGAGACTTAAATGGACAGGTTATCTAATGAACATCGCTCGGAAACATTTGCTAGACCTCTGGAATGGTTTTCTGGATCGTGGTCTGTGGTTCCACTCCCGCCCCGGAATCCGAGGCCGTCATGATCCCTCATCCGCTGCAGGCAGCCGCAGCACCCACACCACACCGCTCCGCGGTGATCCCGGAGCTCACTGGGCTGCTGCCCGACCGGCGATTCGCGCTCCATTTGCCCGCAATCGCCGAGTCAGTTGGGCACGTTCGGCGTCGCCTGCGGGCCTGCCTGGGTGTATGGGGACTGCCTCATGAACTACAGGATGACGTGCTGATGATCACATCTGAGCTGGTCACCAACGCGATCCTCCACGCACTGCCCCCCACCGCCCTGCGTGTCTGCTTCCCGGCGCCGTCGAACGCCATCCGCATCGAAGTGAGGGACGGCGGTTGCCGGACCGTCCTGCCAGAGCCCGCCGGCGAGGATGAACATGGCCGTGGACTCTGCATCGTCTCTGCCCTGGCAGCCAGGCACGGCGCCGTCGTTCACGAGAGTGGAGCCACGCATTGGGCCGAGCTTGACCCGGATCCCTGGTCATGGGGCGAGGACATTGACAATAGAGGTGCGTCCGGTTCCGTGTAGTTGCCGCGGACCGCGGCTCGGCGGCAACTCCGCGACACAGATGCTTCTCCGGCCGCGTCCGTCCGAACCCACGGTAGTGGTGCACTCTGCGGCACGCCTTAGATCCGGCACTCTCATCCACCGTGAAGGACTCCGTCGTCCAGAGGGTGGCCCCCCCCCACCACTTCACCGACACGGTGGCCAAGCTCGGTGTGCTGAGCGTTTCGTGAGGACCTTGCTGAAATTTCCTTCCACTCAGCCCGCCCGCTCTGTACCACCGCCCGAAGGATCGCGCGGCTCAGCCGCAGAAGTCTGAGGTGATCACGTGAGGCCTACCTGCCTCTTGCTCGACCTGGACGGCACCCTGGTGGACTCAGCTCCGGGGATCACCGACAGCGTCGCTGCGGCACTGCGCACGGTCGGGGCTGAGGTTCCCGACGAGGCCAGGTTGCGCAGCCTCATCGGCCCTCCTATGCGCGACTCCCTGCTGCATGTCCTCGGTCTGGACCAAGCGGCCGCTCGGCGCACCTTGGAGGCGTACCGAGCGCACTATGCCGCGCACGGTGCCTTCAATAGCAGCCTGTACGAGGGAATCCCCGAGATGCTTGCCGAACTCGACCGCGCGGATGTGCCGATGGGCGTGGCGACCTCCAAGGTCGAGGACCAGGCGGAGCGGATCATCCGGCACTACGGCCTCGACAGCCATGTTGCGGCCGTATGCGGCATCTCGGACCAGGAAGGCCGCTCCACCAAGCGGCACGTGATCCGAGAGTGCCTGATCAGGATGCGAAGGTGCGGCATCGACGTCACGAGGCCCCTCATGGTCGGCGACCGGGCCCACGACGTCACGAGTGCCGCCGCTGAGGGGCTCCCGACCGTCCACGTGCTGTGGGGCTACGGCGGTGAGGCCGAGTCGGCGGGCTCTCTTACCTCCGTTGCTAAGCCGGCGGAACTCACAAACCTGCTGATCACGGGAGTGTAAAAGGTTCGGTGTAACTCCCGAATTTCACATGAAGCCGGACGATGCTCATTCAAGGAGAAAGCGAAGACGTGGCAGCACATAAGAGGCGCACCTTCCTCGGCCTTGCCGGTTCTGCGGCGGCGGGCGTGGCGGTGTACGGAGGAGTCGATCTACTGGCGGGCAAGGCATCGGAGGCGGATGCCTCGGAGACTGCCGCTTCGGCACGGTTGACCGGTGGTACGGCGATGGCACTCGATGGGGCGTCGCATCCAGAGGTCACCGAACTCAAGCCGTTCAGGGACAGGTTGCGGATTCCGCCAACGTTGAGGCCAGCCCGGAGCGGAGTGACGGAAGTCCGGCTCGTCGAGAAGAGGGTCCGGCTGCACTCCATGCTTCCCGAGACTCGGATGTGGACGTATGAGGGGTACTTCCCCGGTCCGACGATCGAGGCTCGCCGCGGCCAGAAGTTCCGCGTCGCCTGGAAGAACGAACTCACGGGAACCCACCCCGTCAAGGGAGCCTGGGTTGAAGCCGAGGGGGGGATTCCCGACCTGGAGCTGATCAACACACCCGGAACGAAGGGGGCGACGGTCCGGCCCGAGGTCGCAGCACTGACCCCGTGGACCACCGTCCACGTGCACGGCGGTCACCAGCACTCCATATCCGACGGCATGGCGGATGGCGGCGTCACACCGGGGGATGCGCAGCTGGCCGAGTACGCCAACGACATGGCGGCGGCGCACAGCTTTTATCATGACCACGCCATGCCGATCACGGCGCTGAATGTACAGGCAGGGCTGGCTGGCAGCTACGTCGTTCGCGACCAGGCCGAGGACCGACTCGATCTGCCGCGTGGTCGCTACGAGATCCCCTTGATGCTCTCTGACATCAACTTTGACACCGACGACGAAGGTCGGCTTAACGGGCAGGTGCTCGTCAAGCGCGTACAGTTGAGTCCCAGCGTCCCTGGCGTGATCCCCGAGGCCGTGCAGTTCATGGGCCCATACACGATGGTCAACGGCGTCGTGTGGCCGTACCTGGATGTGGACGCCACGGCCTACCGGTTCCGATTGGTGAATGCCTCCAATGCGCGGTCCTACGAATTGACTGTGGTGGACGAGACGACCGGTAAGTCCGTAAAGGGCGTCATGAACGTAATCGGAACCGACGCGGGCCTCCTCGACGAGCCTGCGATCATTGACGAGACCCTTCCGATCAGCCCGGGCGAACGCGTCGACCTCGTGATCGACTTCGCGGATTTCCCGGGCAAGCGGCTTCGGCTCGTCAACACCGTTCCGGGCGTCCCCGCCGGTACCCCCGTGCCACCCGCGGCGATGCCGCACCCGGAGGTCATGCAGTTCCGCGTGGCCCGGAGCAGGAAGTCCGACTACCGGTTGCCCAAGCGGTTGTCCCCTGACTTCAGGCACCTCACCGCGGCCGATATACCCGACAGCGCTGTCGAGCGGTTCGTCATGCTCGCCATCGGCGCCAACGGCATGCCGACGCTCATGGAGCTCCAGGAAACCCGTCCGGACGCCCCCTCCGGCAGAGGGATCGTGCAGCTTGCCCTGCCCGGTGGGACGCGAACGTTCCGCACAGTGGGCAGGAACTTCGAAGACACCACAACCTTCTTCGCGGCTACGGAAAGCTGGGAGAAGTGGACGTTCTTCAACGTCGCACCTGTCCAGCAGCCGATCCCACATCCATTGCACATCCACCTGATGACATTCCAACTCCTCGAGCGTCGTGCAGTCGACGGCAGCACCTACGACCAGGCGGGCGAGAGGACCACGGCCCCGATCGCTATCAAAGGCACGATCCCGATCGCCCCGGGCGAGTCAGGTTGGAAGGACACCGTCAACGTACCAGCCAACTCTATTGTGACGATTGGCGGCAGATTCGGACGCCAGACCGGCAGATTCATGTATCACTGTCACATTTTCGATCATGAAGACGAAGGCATGATGCGGCCCCTTGTCCTCATGCCACCCAAGGTGCTGACCGTGCACAACATGATGATGGCAATGATGAGCGGCAAGAAGCCGGCGGGGTCCGGTTCGGGTGATACGTCGTCAATGGACCACAAAATGGGCGACATGCCGGGAATGGGTCACGATATGGGCGCTATGCAGGGGATGTAAATCAGGCTACAGCGCCGCTGCGGCACTAAGTCTTTGCCGGTAACGGATCACGACGTTCTGTGATTGCTCAGATGCTGCGGTCGTACTCAAGTTGGAGCAGGACGAGGGCTGCTGCGGCGATCTTGGTGTTGCGGCTGGGGTCTAACCCCGCGCTTTCATGAGCGGGCTCGTCCATGCCTTGATCGAATAAGCGGAGAGTTCTCCTGACCTGCAACGATGGGACTTGTCTAGGGTCCTGTTGGCTGCACGGAAAGAAGCACTCTCCAGGTGAGCAAGCGTATCGGGTTGTACCCGCGTGTCCGCGTCGAGGGCGGCAGCGGGGCGGTCTCCCAGGCCGGGTCGGTGCTGCTGATCGAGACGGTCCGCAAGTCCGGCCTGGACACCGCGGTATCGGCGGCACTGGCGCCGTGGCGCAAGCCGCGGGCAGTGCACGACCCGGGCAAGGTCCTGCTGGATGTCGCGCTCGCGACGGCTCCGGGCGGGGACTGCCTCGCCGATGTCGCCATGCTGCGGGCCGAGTCCCATGTGTTCGGCCCGGTGGCGTCCGACCCCACGGTCTCCCGGCTCATCGACGCCCTCGCCGCAGCAGGCCCGAAGGCTCTCACCGCGATCCGGTCGGCGCGGGCCGAAGTACGTTCACGCCTGGGAACTGGCCGGGGCGAACGGTCCGGCCGCCGACAGGCAGCTGATCGTGGACATCGACGGCGTGCTCGTCTTGCGCACTCCGACGAGCAGGACGGCACCGCGACCTGGAAGAAACCCTTCGGCCATCATCCGCTCGTCGCGTTCGTCGACCACGGCCAGGCCGGTTCCGGAGAGTCGGGGGCCGCCCTGCTGCGGCCCGGCAACGCCGGCTCCAACACCGCCTCCGACCACATCGAAGCGGCCCAACTCGCTCTGGCTCAAGTCGGTCCGGATCAGTGTCTGGCGGGACGGCATCATGGCGTTCCACCTGTCCCAGGTCAACGACGAAACGCCCGGTCTGGGCTTCGTGGCCGGCGGCGACTGGCCGCCGACATGTACACCCGCCCGATGGATCCGGACCAGCTGACCGAGTTCATCGAAACGGTGGCCGGGCAGATGGAAGAGCTCCGCGCAAGGCACCCCCGGCTCACCGCAGCCCGCGCCGAGTGTGCCACGCGGACCGATACGACGGCCCACTCCAAGGCCGCGTAATCCCGCCGGGCCAAAACCGCCCGATGCCTGCAGCTCCAGCGCCATGCTCGGCGGCTGCGCGAACGCCCAGCCCAGAGGCGTCGCCCGCGCCTCTGCCCCAGGGACTTTTCAGGGACTTTCAGCTCTGTCTGAGGGACTTCCGAGGGACTTTGCGCCGCCTAACGCGGCAAGTTCCCGAAAGACACGAAAGGGCCTCCGTCGCAGATCAGAGGCCCTTTCCAAGGTAAAGCCGCAGACAGCGGCAGACGAGTCGGGCTGTACGCCGGGTTCTGTTCCCCCGGGTCCTCGCGGACCCCGGGGCGACGGCCATCCATCTAGGGCCGGCGTTGCCGCCGGCCTCGTGCGGTCTACCCGCGGACTCGGGCGGGCAGCCCTCGAACGTCCGCGCAGAGTGCCTTTTACAGCACTCCTTTTGACCTTGCTCCGGGTGGGGTTTACCTAGCTGCCCAGGTCGCCCTGGGCACTGGTGGTCTCTTACACCACCGTTTCACCCTTACCGAGAGCCGGAGCTCTCGGCGGTCTGTTTTCTGTGGCACTTTCCCGCGGGTCACCCCGGGTGGCCGTTAGCCATCACCCTGCCCTGTGGAGCCCGGACGTTCCTCGGGAAGCCCCCTAGGGGGACTCCACGCGGCCGTCCGCCCGGCTCGTCTGCCGTGTCGACCATGTTACCGGGCGTGCGCCTCGCCTCGGTCCGCCCGGGGGTCCGGTCCGCGGCGCAGACGATGGCGGATGCGGACGGCGGTGCCTCCCCCGGGTTCACCCGGCCCCGGGCGTGCGCCCCGCCCCCGTCCCGAGGTCGCCGTCGCCAGGACCGAGCCCGCCAGGATCAGGGTGAAGGCCAAGGCGATCCCCGGCGTCAGCTCCTCGCCCAGGAACAGCGCTCCCGCCGCCACCGCCACCGCCGGGTTGACGTACGTGATGACCGTCGCCCGGGTCGGGCCCGTCTCCTTGATCAGTTCCAGGAAGGCCACGAAAGCGATCGCCGTGCAGATGACGCCCAGGGCCGCCAGTGCGGCCAGGACCGGGGCTGAGGGCATTTCAGCAGGCCACGTCGCTGCCGCCGCGGGGGCGTACACCAGCGCGGCCAGTGCCAGGCATGGGGCCGTGAGGTGGAGGGACGGGACGTCCTTCAGGTGGCGGGCTGCGATCAGGGGCGCCGTCGCGTAGCCCAGCACCGTCAGCAGCACCTCGGCCAGGGAGCGGGCGTCGCCGCCCGTCAGGTGCGGGACGGTCAGCACCGCCACGCCGGCCAGGCCCAGGGACAGGCCCGTCAGCCGCCGTGTCCCCAGCCTCTCCTCGTCGCCGAAGAAGCGGGCCAGGGCCACCCCGACGATCGGGACGCCCGCTATGAGGAGACCTGCCGTGGAGCTCGACAGGTGGCGTTCGGCGTCCGTGAGCGTGTACCAGGGGCCGATGATCTCTATGCACGCGAAGGCCAGCATGGGGCGCCAGTGTGTTCGTACCGTTCGGGGCAGGCCGCCCTGGCGCAGGGCGAAGGGGAGCAGGAGCACGGCGCCCAGGGCGCAGCGCGTGAACACCACCATGGACGGGGACAGGGAGGCGTCCACCGCCACCTTGATCAACAGGTAGGGGATGCCCCAGACCACTCCCACCAGGGAGAACAGGAACCAGCCGCGTGCAGTCATACGGCGAGTCTCGGACGGGTCAGCCCCTGCCGTCTTGAACGCTGTTGCGGTATGCCGCCGGGGTGACCCCCAGTACGCGACGGAACCAGCGGGTGAGGTGTGCCTGGTCCGCGAAGCCCACCAGGGCTGCCACCTCCGCCGGGCGCAGGCCGCAGTCCAGCAGGCCGCGGGCGCGGTTGACCCGGTACTGGGCCAGCCAGGCGTACGGCGGCACCCCCATCGTCGTGCGGAACGCGCGGAGGAGCTGGTAGCGGGACAGGCCCAGGTCGGTGGCGAGGGCGGACAGGGAGGGTGGGGAGAGGAGTTCGTCGGCGAGGCGGTCGCGGACCGTGTGGGCTATGTGGTCGGCGCCGGGGATCGCGTCCGTCGTCGGGCGAGCCGTCGAGTGGCGGCGGGCCAGTGCCGTGAGCAGCCACGGGAGGCGGGACTCGGCCTCCAGGGGGTCGGGGCAGGCGCTGAGTTCGGTGTGGGTGAGGCGGAGGGCGGCGGCGAGTTCGCCGTCGTCGAGCAGGGGCTCGCGGAAGTGCGGGAGGCCGCTGCCCTGGGTGCCGTCGGTGAGGAGGGACGGCTCGGCGTACAGGGCGCGGTAGGCGTAGCCGTCGGTGTCGTTGCCGGGGCCGCCGGTGTGCATCTCGCCGGGGGCCAGGACGACGATGGAGCCGGGGCCGGTGTGGATGTGGCCGCCGCGGTAGTCGATGAACTCGCAGCCGCCGACGCAGACGCCGATGGTGAACTCGTCATGCGCGTGCGGGGCGTAGACGTGCTTGTCGAAGCGGGCGGTGAGCAGGTCCAGCGGGGGCCCGCCGCGGCCCAGCCGTGCCCTGGTCCACAGGGCCTGTTCCCGTGCGCTCACCCGCACCCTCCTGTCGTTCTACGGGTGCAACGTCGGGAGGCCCCGATAAAGTCCGCCGTCAAAGTCCGCCGTCGCTGAGCGAGCAGGTCGGCGACGGGCCGCGCCGGCGATCACGCAGGCGCGAAGCTCACCTTCGCCGCTGCCGGGTCGGCCTGGGTGAGCCGGACTCGCAGCCGCTCCCCCAGCGGGAGGCGGTCGCCCTCGATCCGGCCGATGACCGCGGGGGACTCCAACTGCACGGTTCCGACGGACGGTTGACGCTCCTCGACTTCCACCACCCACCCGTCGAAGACCTCGCCGACCCGGTCCTGCAACAGCGCGGCCTCGACGATGTCCACGCAGGTGCGCTCGACGGCTCCCGCGCGCCGGCTGCCCTCGGCCATCTGCTTCGGCAGTGCGTCGAGCGCGGAGAGCACCCAGTCGGGCGGGGGCCGACCGGGTGCGGCGGCGAGGCAGAGCTCGGTGGCGTACCGGTCGGCGAGGCGGCGCAGCGGGGCCGTGCAGTGGGTGTAGGGGGCGGCGACGGCGGAGTGCGTGGTGATCTCGGGCAGCTTGCCGTCCCGGAAGACCGTGTAGCCGGCGCCGCGCAGCAGCGTCGTGCACTCCTGGAGGAAGGCCGCGTGCCGCGGGCGGTGCGGGTCGAGGGAGCGGACGAGTTCGGCGTACGAGACGTGGTGCGGCCAGTCGATGTGCAGGGCGAGGGCCGTGCGGCGGAGGCGGCCGACCGCGCCGTCCGGAGCGGCGGGGAGGGTACGGAGCACTCCGGTGCCGTTCGCGAGCATCAGGTCGGCAGCCGCCATCCCGGTGAGCAGGGAGATCTGGGCGTTCCAGCCGTCGGCGGGGTGCGGGGCGCGGAACGCCGGCTCGTACGCGTGATCCCGTTCGGCGATCTCCTGCTCGGGCACGTTCAGCGAGACGCCTCCCCGCTCGACCTCCAGCCGCTCCCGCAACTGCCCGATGGTTTTCAGAAGCGCGAGCGGTTCCTCCGCCGTGCCGTCGTCGATCTGCTTCTGTACGCCCGCGTAGTCGAGCCCGGCCCGGCTGCGGACGAGGGCCCGGCGGACGTCGACGGCGAGTGTACGGCCCTCCGTGTCGAGGTCGAGCGTCCACAGGGCGGCCGGGCGGACCTGGTCCGGGAGCAGGCTCGCGGCGCCCTCGCTCAGCACGGGTGGGTGCAGCGGGATCCTCTCGTCCGGGAAGTAGAGGGTGGTCACCCGCCGGTGGGCCTCCACGTCCAGCGGTCCGCCGGGTACCACGAAGGCGGCGACGTCGGCGATGGCGTACCGCACCCGGTAGCCGGTGCCCTGCCGGGACAGGTGCATCGCCTGGTCGAGGTCGGTGGAGCCGGGCGGGTCGATGGTGAAGAAGGGGATGCCGGTGGCGTCCTCGGAGGGGAGGGCGGGTGCCCTGGCGGCCTGCTCCGCCTCGGCGAGGACGTCGGCCGGAAAGCTCTCGGGCACACCGAGTTCGGCACGCAGCGTGGTGAGGGCGGCCCGGAGGGGGGCTTCGGGGGCGCCGGTCACGCGGATGTGGCGGCGGGGCATGTGTCGAGCGTAGGACCGGGGCGGGCCCGTGGCACGCCGTACGCTGTCGCGGAGTCCTAGAGAAGGAGAATCCGTGCTTGTCCTGCTGCCGCCCTCCGAAGGCAAGGCGTCCTCCGGTCGTGGCGCCCCGCTGAAGCTGGAGTCGCTGTCGCTGCCGGCGCTCGAAGGGGCCCGCGGTTCCGTGCTGGACGAGCTGGTCGAGCTGTGCGCCGGTGACGAGGACAAGGCGCGCGAGGTGCTCGGGCTGAGCGAGGGGCTGCGGGGCGAGGTCGCGAAGAACGCGGAGCTGCGCACGGCCGGGGCGCGGCCGGCCGGGGAGATCTACACCGGGGTGCTGTACGACGCACTCGGCCTGGCGACGCTGGACGCGGCCGCGAAGCGGCGGGCAGCCCGGTCGCTGCTCGTCTTCTCGGGGCTGTGGGGGGTGGTCCGTGTCACCGACCGGATTCCCTCCTACCGCTGCTCGATGGGCGTGAAGCTGCCCGGTCTGGGCGCGCTGGGCGCGTACTGGCGTACGGCGATGGCCGCGGCGCTGCCCGAGGCGGCCGGGGACGGGCTGGTGCTGGACCTGCGGTCCGCCGCGTACGCGGCCGCGTGGAAGCCGAAGGGCGAGGTCGCCGGGCGGACGGCGAGCGTGCGGGTGCTGCACGCGCCGACGCGGAAGGTCGTCAGCCACTTCAACAAGGCGACGAAGGGCCGCATCGTACGGAGTGTGCTGACGGCGGGTGCGGCGCTCTCGGGTCCGGCGGAGCTGGTGGAGGCGCTGCGGGACCTCGGGTACGTGGTGGAGGTGGAGGCTCCGGCCGGGGCGGGGAAGGCGTGGACGCTGGATGTGCTGGTGGACGAGGTCCACTGAGCGTTCACTGCGGCGGGTCATTGCAGCAGCGCATTGCATCATGCGCAACGGTCTTTGCGCATGATGCTCGCGCTGGGCACGATGGAGGCCATGGCCTCTCCCCTGCCCGGGTCCGTGCTGGACCTCGCACCCGTCGTGCCCGTCGTCGTGGTCGAGGACGCCGCCGATGCCGTACCGCTCGCCCGGGCCCTGGTCGCGGGCGGGCTGCGGGCGATCGAGGTGACCCTGCGGACGCAAGCGGCGCCGGCCGCGATCCGGGCGATCGCCGCGGGAGTCCCGGAGGCGGTGGTCGGAGCCGGGACCGTGATCACGCCGGATCAGGTGTCGGAGTCCGTGGCGGCGGGAGCGCGCTTTCTCGTGAGCCCCGGCTGGACGGGCGTACTGCTGGAGGCGATGCGGGCCTCCGGCGTGCCCTTCCTGCCGGGGGTTTCGACCGCCTCCGAAGTCGTGGCGCTCCTTGAGCACGGGGTGCGGGAGATGAAGTTCTTCCCGGCGCGGGCCGCGGGCGGCACGGCGTACCTGAAGTCGCTCGCCGGGCCTTTCCCTCAGGCGCGGTTCTGCCCGACCGGGGGAATCGGCCCGGCCGACGCGGCGGAGTACCTGGCGCTCCCCAACGTCGGCTGTGTGGGCGGGACCTGGATGCTCCCGGCGGACGCGATCGCAGCGCGGGACTGGGCCCGCGTCGAGAGGCTGGCCCGGGACGCGGCGGGGCTCAGGGACGCAGGTGTGACGTGTCGTTGAAGAGCCGGACGCTCGCGTTTCCGTCCGCGTAGTAGGCCACCGCCGACAGGGAGGCCGCCGAGAGTTCCATGCGGAACAGGGACTCGGGCGGGGCTCCGAGGGCGAGCCGTACGAACGTCTTGATGGGGGTGACGTGCGAGACGAGCAGAACCGTGCGGCCCGCGTAGGCCGCGACCAGCTTGTCGCGGGTGGCGGCGATGCGGGTGGCGGTCGCCGCGAAGCTCTCGCCGCCGCCGGTCGGTTCGGCGTCCGGGTCGGCCAGCCAGGCGTTCAGGTCGTCCGCGTGGCGCTCGCGCACCTCCCCGAAGGTGAGCCCCTCCCAGGCACCGAAGTCGGTCTCGCGCAGGCCGTCGTCGATGCTCACGTCGAGGCCGAGCCGGGCGGCGACCGCCCCTGCGGTCTCCCGGGTCCGGGCGAGCGGCGAGGAGACGATGGCCTGGATGGTGCCGCGCCGGGCGAGCGCCGCCGCGACCCGCTCGGCCTGTTCCCTTCCGACGTCGGAGAGGGAGGGGTCGGTGCCGCCGCTGCCGGAGAACCGCTTCTGTGGCGTCAGCGGGGTCTCACCGTGCCGGAGCAGTACGAAGGTGGCTGGCGCCCCGAGATCCGCCGGAGCCCAGCCGGCACTGGGCGCGGCCACGGCCCGCGCGGCCCGCACATCCGCCTCGGTCTTGGCGGCCTTGCCGGCAGTGGCGGCGGAAGGAGGGCCGGCCACCGAACCGGCAGGCCCCGCAGGGGAAGCCACGTCCGACTCAGCCACCAGCCTCGCAGAGGAAGCCGTGTCCGGCGCGGCCACAGGCCCCGCAGGGGAAGCCGCGTCCGACTCAGCCACCAGCCCCCCACGGGAAGCCGCGTCCGACTCAGCCACCAGCCCCCCACGGGAAGCCAGCTCAGCCACAGGCGCCGCAGGGGAAGCCACGTCCGACTCGGTCGCCAGCCCCCCACGGGAAGCCACGTCCGGCTCAGCCGCCAGCCCTGGAGAAGGGGCCGCATCCGGCTCGGCCACAGGCCTCGCAGCGGGAGCGGCCTCCGGCGGCGCCGCGGGCCCCGGCCCGGCCGCCGTGCCCCGGCCGTCGGCCAGCGCCGCGCGCGCCCGTGCCGCGCCCGCGGCCGCGTCTCCGGGCGGCCCGGCCGGCTCGGGAGGCGCGGACACGGCGGCCCTCGCGGCGGACTTCGCGGCCGCCGCGTCCAGTTCGGCCGTGGACGTCGCCGCCGACCACTGCTCCCCCCGCTTGCCCGCGTCCATCGCCTCGTTGGCCAAGCGGTCCGCGTGTTTGTTCTGCTCGCGGGGGATCCACTCGTACGTCACCTGCGTCGGCGGATACACCCGGCTCGCCTCCGTCGCCAGGGGCTTCATGCCGGGATGTTTGATCTTCCAGCGGCCCGACATCTGCTCGATGACGAGCTTGGAGTCCATGCGGACGTGGACCTTGGCGGAAGGATCCAGCTCACGGGCGGCGCGCAGGCCGGCCAGCAGGCCCCGGTACTCGGCCACGTTGTTCGTGGCGATCCCGATGTACTCCGCCGCCTCGACGAGGGTCTCCCCCGTCGCCGCGTCGAGCACCACAGCTCCGTAGCCCGCGGGTCCCGGGTTGCCCCGCGACCCGCCGTCGGCCTCGACGATGAACTCCCGCACGCCGTGAGCCCCTTACAGACCGGACTCGGAGGTCCGCACCAGAATGCGGCGGCAGTTCTCGCAGCGTACGACCGTGTCGGGCGCGGCCGCGCGGATGTCGTTGATGTCGGTGATCGCCAGTTCCTGGCGGCAGCCCTGGCAGGTGCGCTGGTACAGCTTGGCCGCACCGATACCGCCCTGCTGTCCGCGCAGCTTGTCGTAGAGCTTCAGCAGATCCTCGGGGATCGCGCCCGCGATCACCTCGCGCTCCTTCGTGACCGACGCCGCCTCGCCGTCGATCTCCTCGAACGCCGCGTCCCGGCGGGCCGTGGCGTCGTCGATCTTCGACTGGACGGAGCCGACCCGCTCGGTGAGTTCGGCGACCCGCTCCTGCACGGACTCGCGGCGCTCCATGACCTCCAGAACGATGTCCTCGAGGTCGCCCTGGCGCTTGGCGAGGGAGGCGATCTCGCGCTGGAGGTTCTCCAGGTCCTTGGGGGAGGTGACCGCGCCGGAGTCCAGGCGCTGCTGGTCGCGGGCGGCGCGCTGGCGCACCTGGTCCACGTCCTGCTCGGCCTTGGTCTGCTCGCGGGCGGTGTCGCTCTCCTCGGTCTGCGCGGCCACGAGCAGGTCGCGCAGCTGGGTGAGGTCCTTGGTCAGCGTCTCGATCTCGGCGTGCTCGGGCAGGGACTTCCGCTTGTGCGCCAGCTGCTGCAGGCGGACGTCGAGGGCCTGGACGTCGAGGAGTCGGATCTGGTCGGCGGGCGCGGCGTTCAGTTGGGGGCTCCCATTGCGCTAGAGGTCGTGTTGGACGCCGCGTGGGCGGTCCAGGGGTCGGTGACCGTCTTCGAGACATGGACGCGAAGGCCCCACCCGTTCCGGTCGGAGATCTCGTCGAGCTGGGCGGCGGCCAGCTCGCACCAGGGCCATTCGGTGGCCCAGTGCGCCGCGTCGAGCAGCGCGAGAGGACGGTGGGCGCGGCCCGCCATGAACTCTGACGCCGGGTGGTGGCGCAGGTCCGCGGTGAGGAAGACGTCGACGCCGGCCGCGCGTACGTGGTCGAAGAGGCTGTCGCCGGAGCCGCCGCTGACGGCGGCCGTGCGGACGAGCGCCTCGGGGTCGCCGGCCACACGGATGCCCTGTGCGGTGGCGGGCAGCCGCTCGGCGGCGCGGGCGGCGAACTCGCGCAGTGTCAGCGGGTGGTCGAGTTCGCAGATGCGGCCGAGGCCCCGGCGGCCCTCGGGGTCGGTGCCGTCGGGCACCAGGGGCCGTACGACACGCAGGTCCAGGGCCCCGGCGAGCGCGTCGCTGACGCCCGGGTCGGCCGTGTCGGCATTGGTGTGGGCGACGTGCAGCGCGATGTCGTTCTTGATGAGGGTGTGCACCACGCGGCCCTTGAAGGTGGAGGCCGCGACCGTCGTCGTACCGCGCAGATAGAGCGGGTGATGGGTGACCAGCAGGCCGGCGCCCAGCTTCACCGCCTCGTCGACGATCTCCTGCACCGGGTCCACGGCGAACAGGACCCGGGAGACCTCCTGGCCGGGGTCGCCCACTACGGTGCCGACCGCGTCCCAGGACTCGGCCCGCTCGGCGGGCCACAGGTTCTCCAGCGCGGCGATGACTTCAGACAGACGGGGCACGGGGCAAGGCTACCTGGCCGTTCTCGGCCGCTGAACCGGTGCCGGTGGCGGAATCGGCCGGGGATCGCGCCCGGCCCCGTCCAGCACATTCGCCCACGTTTTCTCAGGCGAATCGTTCCTGGGCCATCCTTATGTGTGAAGTGGCCGCTCGCCGGTCTGCGTCTGTGCGTACGAAAACTACCTTCGTTACCGGAGGTGACCAGACGATGACGGCCTGTGAGATCGAGTCTGTTGCGGACCACGGGGAAGAGGCCGCGTGGGCAGGGTGCTCCATCACGGCGGACGGTGCCTACGCGGCCCGCCTCGCGCCGGCCGGCGACTCCTGGTTCGCGGAGCGCTGGACCCTGGACGGCCCCGAGCCGTACGCCGTGCCCCTGCCCGCCAACCAGCCGGAGGAACCCGCCACCGAGGTCCAGCCGATGGGCGACGGACGCGTGCTGATCCACCGGACGGCCGCCGGACGGCACATGTTCTCGCTGCTCTACCCGGCCGGGCCGGGGACGGGCGAGCTGCCGCTGGGCGCGGTCGACTGCCCGGAGGCCGGCACCCGGCTGCGGCTGTTGCCGCCGGCCCCGTGCGGCGAGAAGGCGTACGCCCTCACCGTGGGCCCGCGTTCCAGCGCCGTGTGGCGGGTGGCGGGCGGCGATTTCGGGCCCGAGCACCTGGCCGAGATCCCCGGCCGCTGCTCGGGCGGGGTGTGGCTGGACCGTACGGGACGGATGCTGGCCCTGGACCGGGAGGCCGGCGGCCGGACCAAGTCGGTCGTGGTGGACCTGGAGCGGGGTGGCGAGGTGTCCCCTCTGCTGCAGATCACCGCGGACAGCGACGACCGGCTGCTGCTCGCCGACCCCGACAGCGGGCTGCTGCTGATCCGTTCGGACGCGCCCTCGCCGGGCCGGGACCGGCTGGGCTGGGGCGTCCTGGGCAGCACGCTGCCGGTGCGCTTCCCGCAGTACCTGAAGGTGCCGGACTGTGCGATGACACCCTTCGCGATCCAGCCGGGGCAGGTGCTGACGCCGGAGTACTGCGCGGTGGCGTTGCGCGTCGACGGTCCGGTCGGCTGCTGGGTGGCGGTGTGGCGGCCCGCCGAGCGCGAGGTCCACCATCTTCCGGCGCCCGAGGGGTGGTTGGCCGGGGCCGGGATGTGGACCACGGACGGCGTGCTGCACCTGCCGCATTCCACGGCCGAGGTGCCGTGCGGTGTGGCGCGGCTGGCCGTGCCCCTGGCGAAGCCACGGAGCGCGGGGAACGCAGAGGGCGCGGAGAACGCGGAGAACGCGGGCTTGAACGTTCCGCTCCGCGACGGCACGGCTTCGGCCCCGGCTCCGGGCGGGCCGTCGGATCCGGGTCCGCCGGGGTCTGGCGCGCCGCGTCCTGTGCCGTTGCAGGAGGCGCCCCTTGGGCGACTTGTAACGAAGTAGTGCCGGTCGGCGTGGCCGCCTGGATTCACCCCGAGGCGGGTTCGTTAGACTCACCCGGCTGTAAAAAGATCATGTTGACGGGGTGAATCCTTCCGATGAGCAACACAAGTACCATGCAGCCGCGGTCCGCAGAGGCCCAGGAGAACGCCGGCCACGGCCGGCACCGGGGTCCGCGCTCGGTCCACGACGGTGAGACGGCCCCTCGCGGCCGTCACCGCAAGCCGGCCGAGAAAGCCGAGGCAGCTGCCTGACGGTACGTATGAAGGGGGCCCGCGTGTCAGCCGACGCGCGGGCCCCCTTCCCTTTTCCCGCCCGCGGCTCCTACCCGCGCCTGAGTCCCAGCACCTCCAGCGCTCCGAACGTCTCCCCCCGGGGACGGTCGGCGTAGTGCGGGGTGAGCAGGGCGTCCAGTTCGTCGTAGGTGAAGGTTTCCTGCTTGCTGTCGAACCTCGCCTGGACGCGCGGCCGTTCGACGACCGCCACCATGCCGCCGTGCACGACGAGCAGCTGGCCGTTGACGCGCCCGGCGGCGGGCGAGGCCAAGTAGCCGACGAGCGGGGCGACATGTTCGGGCGCGAGCGGGTCGAGACAGGGCGATGGTCCGCTCGTAGGAGCTCAGGACGTCGCCGCCGCCGTACAGGGACGGCAGGATCCGCTTCTCGTCGAAGAACAGCTCGAACATGCTGAGCCGCAGGAAGTCGTCCATGGCGCCGGCGCCGACGACGACCAGGGTGCCGCCGCGGCGGGTGTTCTCGTACGCCGCGCGGGCGGTGGCGGAGCGGCCGACGACCTCGAAGACGTAGTCGAAGCCCTCGCCGGCGGTGATCTGCTGCTTGGCGGCGGGCAGCTCCTCCGGCGACACGGCTTTCGTGGCACCGAACTTGCGAGCGGAGTCCCGGCGCGAGGCGACCGGGTCGACGGCGACGATCTCGGCGGCCCCCTTCAGCCGCGCCCCCTGGACGGCGGAGATGCCCACACCGCCGCAGCCGATGACGGCGACCGACGAACCTGCCTTCACGTCCGCGGTGTTGAGGGCGGCGCCGAGTCCGGTGGTCACGCCGCAGCCGATGAGGGCCGCGATGTCGAAGGGCACGTCGCCGGGGATGGGCACCGCGCAGCCCGCGTCGACGACGACCTCCTCGGCGAAGGTGCCGGTGCCGGCGAAGCCGAAGACGTCCCCGCCGGGGCGCTCGAAGTTGGGGGTGCCGGCGTTCATGAACCCCGCCAGGCACAGTTCGGTCTGGCCCCGCTTGCAGGCGGGACACGCCCCGCAGGCGGGCAGCCAGCAGACCACGACCCGGTCGCCGGGCTTCAGGTGACTGACGCCTTCGCCGACTTCGAGGATCTCGCCCGCGCCCTCGTGCCCCGGCACGAACGGCGCCGGCTGCGGCAGCACCCCGCCCATCGCGGACAGGTCCGAGTGGCACAGCCCGGTGGCCCGCACCCGGATCCGCACCCGTCCGGGCCCGAAGCCCACCGCCTCGACGTCGTCGAGGACCTCCAGCTTGTCCTGGCCGGTCTCGTGCAGTACGGCTGCGCGCATGGTGCGGCTCCCCTCAGCGGTCGGCGGTCTCAGGAAGGGCGTTCTCAGGAGTGTTCGACGACGGTGTCGGCGAGGACGGGCGCGTCGTCCCGCTCGATGACGCTCACGGCGACCCGGACGGTGCCGTCCCCGCGCCACATGCGGATCCGCAGGGTCTCCCCCGGATACACGACCCCGGCGAAGCGCGCGTCGTACGCGCGCACCCGGGTCACGTCCCCGCCGAGCAGCGTGTCGACGACGGCCTTCAGGGTCGTCCCGTAGGTGCACAGTCCGTGCAGGATGGGCCGGTCGAACCCGGCGACCTTGGCGAACTCCGGGTCCGCGTGCAGCGGGTTCCAGTCGCCGGAGAGGCGGTAGAGCAGGGCCTGGTCCTCCCGGATCGGGCGCTCGACGACCCGGTCGGGCTCGCCGACGGGCGGTTCGAGGCGGGCGGAGGGGCCGCGGTCGCCGCCCCAGCCGCCTTCTCCCCTCAAGAAGATCTGGGCGTCGTTGGTCCACAGCGGGCCCTCGTCGCCGGTGACCTCGGTGCGCATGACGAGGACGGCCGCCTTGCCCTTGTCGTACACGGCGGCGATGTGTGAGGTCGCGGTGGCCGTGCCCTGCGCCGGGATCGGGCGGTGGATCCGCAGGCTCTGGCCGCCGTGCAGGACGCGCGCCAGGTCGACTTCGACGCCGGGCATGGACAGTCCGCTGATCACCCCGGGGGAGCCTGAGCCCGCGACGGTGGCGAAGCTCGGCAGGACGTGCAGCCGGGACTCCAGGGTGTAGCGCAGCTCGTCGGGGTCGGTGGCGGGCAGGCCTGCCCCGATGCCGAGGTGGTAGAGCAGGACGTCCTTGGCGGTCCAGGAGATCTCGCCGGAGCGGGGCTCGGCGGCGAGGGCCTTGGCTGCGTCGATGGGCATGAGGCTCCTGATCACGACGGTAGCTGGCGGAAGAGACCTCGGTGCGACCGTCCGCACCGTCGGCCGCACCGAGGTCGCCACGAGCCGATCTAGAACGCGTTCCAGTCCGGCGCACCCTGTATAGCCCAGCACTGCGGACTTGTGAAGACTCCTGACGGAGTGTCAGAACAGTGGTGATCAAGGACCTGCCGGAGCTGCTGGACACCGCACCCAGCAGCGCCACCCGGGTCCTGCGCACCACGGCCCGTCCCGCCGTGCGGTGAACGGCGTCGCGATCCCGACCATGCACGGCTTCCGCGTCTCCTTCCTGATCGCGACGGGCGCGGTGTCGATCGGCCTGCTGATGGCGCTGTTCCTGCCGAAGCCGAACCGCGCACCGCAGCTGCGCGCGAGCAGCGAGGAGGACGCCGGCCTGGCCCGCGCCGAGGAGACGCTCCGCGGCTTCCGCGGCCGTGTCCTGGACGCCGACGGCACCCCCGTCACCCGCGCCCAGGTCACCCTGATCGACCGCCGCGGCCGCCAGGCGGGCGCCACCCTCTCCGCACAGGACGGCAGCTACGCGCTCACCGTCCCGTCCGAGGGCCCGTACGCCCTGGCCGCGAAGGCCGCAGGGCACGGCCCGCTCGCCTCCTCGGCGACCCACGCGCGCGACGACCTCACGGTCGACGTGGACCTGCCGCTGCCGGGCATGACGGTCACCGCCCAAAGCGCTCCATCCGCTTTCCGCACCCCCTGTCGCTCGCCGACGGGGGGTGCGGCAGCATGGGGCGCCCACGGGCTCGTACGGTGCGATGGACGTCGTACGGCAGCTGCCCGCACGTACGACCGAAAGGGACCCCCATGCCTGCGGCACCCAAGCCGGAGATCCTGGCCGCTTTCGAGGCCGCGAAGGGGTTCATGCCCGTGGACGAGGGGCTCGCGCTGTACGCGGCCGCGCTGGAGGCCGGCCGGCTCGGGCTGCCGCTCCTCGAGGTCGGCACGTACTGCGGACGCTCCACCATCCTGCTCGCCGACGCGGCCCGCGAGGCCGGCGTCACCGCGCTCACCGTCGACCACCATCGCGGCAGCGAGGAGCAGCAGCCCGGCTGGGACTACCACGACCCCGAGACGGTGGACACCGACTCCGGCCTGATGGACACCCTGCCCACCTTCCGCCGCACCCTCCACAAGGCGGGCCTGGAGGAGCACGTGGTGGCGCTGGTCGGTCGCTCACCGCAGGTGGCGAAGGTCTGGGCCACCCCTCTCGGCCTCGTCTTCGTCGACGGCGGCCACACCGACGAACACGCCACCGCCGACTACGAGGGCTGGGCACCGCACATCGCGGAGGGCGGCCTCCTCGTCATCCACGACGTCTTCCCGGACCCGGTGGACGAGTTCACCGGCCAGGCCCCGTACCGCGTGTACCTCCGGGCGCTGGAGTCCGGCGCGTTCACGGAGATCTCGGTCACCGGCTCGCTGCGGGTGCTGCGGCGGACGGGGGCGGGGACCTGAGAGCGCCCCGCCGGCGACGGCAGGACGGGCCGCTAGGGTGGCTGACGTGTCGTACCTAGGCCCGGACTTCGATCCACCCCGGCCCCGCCGTCCCCGGCGCGGTCCGGTGACAGTCGCCCTTGCCGCGCTCGTGCCGGGGGCGTTGCTCGGGTGGGTGGTGTACGAGGCGATGGGCGGATCGGGCGGGGGATCGGACAAGAGCGTCGGGGCGCCCCGCACTTCGGCGAGCACGTTCGTCCCGCCCACCGACGACGGCGAGCAGCCGAGCGCGTCCTCGGCCTCGAAGCCGACGCCCGCGCCCACGCCCACGCCCACTTCGAGAACATCCGCGCCCGCCGCCTCCGGCCCACTCAAGGGCAAGGTCGTCGTCATCGACCCGGGCCACAATTCCGGCAACTTCCAGCATGCCTCCGATATCAACCGCAAGGTGAACATCGGGACCAACTGGAAGGAATGCGACACCACCGGCACCTCCACCAACGCCGGTTACACCGAGGCGAAGTTCACACTCGACGTCGCCCACCGGATGCGCACGCTCCTTCAGCGGCAGGGCGCCACCGTGAAGCTGACCCAGGACGGCGACCGGGCGTACGGGCCCTGCGTGGACGAGCGGGCGCGGATCGGCAACGAGGCGCGCGCGGATGCCGTGGTGTCCGTCCACGCGGACGGCTCGGCCTCCGGCAACCGCGGTTTCCATGTGATCCTGCCGGGCTCGGTGGACGAGGGCGCCGCCGACACCCGCGCGATCGTCGCCTCCTCCCGCGACCTCGGCGAGCGCGTCGCGGGCAACTTCGTCCGGGTCACCGGCAGCGCGCCCTCCAACTACGTCGGCGAAGGTACCGGTCTCGTCACACGTGAGGACCTGGGCGGTCTCAATCTGTCAACGGTTCCTAAGGTGTTCATCGAGTGCGGCAACATGCGCGATAGCAAGGACGCGGCACTGCTGACCAGCGGTGCCTGGCGGCAGAAGGCGGCGCAGGGGATCTCTGAGGGAATCGTGAGTTTCCTGCGCCGGTAGATCCTCTTGCGCTGATCCCGAGCGGACAGCGTGATCGCGCGGACGATAAGGTCGTCCAGCGTTGCCGACGACGAGACGACTGACGAAGGACCTGAAGTGAATATCCGCTCTCTCACTCGAGGCGACGGCGTGGTGATCGGAGCAGCGGTGTTGCTGTTCATCGCGTCGTTCCTCAACGTAGCCGACTGCGAAGGCAGCTTCTGCGGCGACGTTCCGAATGCATGGGACCTGAGCCTCGGCCTCGGGCTCGGCACGTACATGGCTGGCGTGGTCGGCGCCGCGCTCATCGTGGTGGCCCGCCTCCTCCCCCAGCCGCGCAAGATCGCGGGCCTGGACATGGGCACGGTCGGCGTCGCCATGACAGTCACGACCGGTTGGTCGCTGCTGTGGTGGACAATCGACGCGGAGGGCGCGGGCACTGGCCTCATCCTCGGTCTCATCGCCGCGCTGGTCCTCGCTGCCGGCGCGATCGCCGCGCCTCTGGTCCCCGCTCTGAATGCCGCCCTCATCCCGGCCCCCCGCCCTGTCGCCCCCCAGTCCTACGGCGCCCAGCCCCAGGGCGGTTACGGCTACCCGGGTGCCCCGCAGTCCGGGCAGCCGGGCCAGCCGTACGGCGGTCAGCCCTCCCAGGGCGGACAGGCCTACGGTGGACAGACGCAGCAGGCCGCGCAGCCGCCCGCGCCCGAGTTCTCGCCGTTCTGGTTCGCCGTGCCGGCGCCGCGCCACCTGTTCGCGGAGGACGGTTCGCAGACGCCGATCGCCGAACTCGCGCCGGGCACCTGGTACCTGGCCGTCGAGCAGCGCGGCGCGGTGCTCGTCGCCCAGACCCAGGACGGCCGTCGCGGCGTACTGCAGGACACGTCGGGGATCCAGCGCGGCTGAGCCCGCCCGCGATGACGTTCACGGCCTCTCGGCCTTCCAGGCCGGGGGGCCGTTGCCATACTTGAAACCCAATGACCAGCGATTACCGACTAATGCGTTACAGAAGGCCGTGCACAGGAGCTGCCTAGTTGAAATTGCTGGAAGTTTTTAACAAAAGGGAGCAGATTGGCACTACCCGCCAGCATTCGCGACAATACAGGAAGGCCATGAAGAATAAACAACCCATATGTGGGAAATTGCCCCACTCTTCAAGTGGGGAAAATCACACACCTAATCCATTGAAGTTCTCGCTTGGCCGGTCCAGAATTAAGCGCGCAGCAGAGTGTTTATACTAAACGATTGACCAATCGGGGGAACTGTGATTAGGTCGAGAACGATTGCAACCGCCGTAACTTCAATAGCTCTATTCATAGGGGCCGGGCTCACCTTCCCGCAGTCGGCAAGTGCCGTGACAGGCGACACTTCCGTCACTATCAGCCCAACCATGGGGGCCCCGATCGCTGCCGCAAACTTCAAGTCATACGGCGATCAGTTGACTGCCTGCGACGGCAAGAAGGACGGCTACGGGGCGTGGGCTGGTCTTTACGAGCGCTCTTCTGATGACTTCATCAAGTCCGCCTTCGCCGGAGGCTCCGGTAACTGTTTGACTAACTCAGACAACGTAGCTGAGGGCACTATCGTATACATCAAGCTCTGCTTGAGGAAAGATGGCGTGAACTACGGTTGCGTTAAGTCTAATTATGGCTACGCGTAATCCTTCGGAACCCGGAACGCGCCGGGCACTTGGTAGCTGGCCTCGAGCAGCACGGTATGGGGCCCTCCACCTGGAACAGTGCCGCTGAGCTTGCCCTCGAAAGCCGTTCATGGCCCCTCGCCCTTCCGGGTGGGGGGCCATTGTCGCACAGTCGCAACTTACAGTTTCTCAGCTGACTAACCGTCAGAACCAGGAGGTCGCCATGCGACTCGGCCTCGCCCTCGGCTACTGGGGCCGTGGCCCCTCCCCCGGCCATGTGCCGCTCGCGCGGGAGGCCGAGCGGCTCGGCTACGACTCCGTGTGGACCGCGGAGTCGTGGGGATCCGACGCCTTCACGCCGCTCACCTGGATCGCCGCGCAGACCTCGAGGATCAGCCCCGGACCGGCACACCCTGCGTGTGCTCGCCGAGCTCAACACATGAGCAACCGGCACAACGACGGCAGAAGGAAACCCGGGTTGAAAAAGAAACACGGCCAGGGAACCCGTCAGGGTTTCGTCCGGGCTCCGGCGGCAACCCGAGGGACATGTCCCCTCATTATCGCAACGGCGCCAATCAGGCGGGCACGGTCATCGCCGTCGTCGCCGACATCATGGCCCTGATACTGGGCCTGTGGATCCTGATGTACCTGCTGGACGCGAACCGAGCGAACGACTTCGTGCAGTTCATCCACGACGCGGCACGCTGGCTCGCGGGCTGGTCGCACGACCTGTTCACGTTCGACGAGGCGTGGGCCCGGGTCGTGGCCGGTTACGGGCTCGCCGCGGTCGTGTACCTGTTCGTGGGACACGCGATCGCGAACCGGGTCCACCGGCACTGAGCGCTCCGCGGTGAGCCGCAGGCGCCTGGGAGCTCGGGTCGCACTGCCGGTTTGCGAGTGCGGGCCGTCGTAGGTGCCTGGTCGCGCCCACGCGGCCGAGCCGCATCGTGACCCGGCCCCGCGCCCCTCTGGGGCGCTCAGGCGCAGCAGTCGGGGTCCAGCCCCGCCGGCAGGCGATCGCCGCCGAACACCGCGCAGGTCGCCTCGTGGCCGCCCAGCGCGGCGACGGCGAGGAGGAGGGAGCCCGCCGTCCAGGAGGTCAGCTCCCGGGGCCAGATCGCCTCGTCCTCGAATACGTAACCCGTCCAGTACAGGCCGGTCTCCGTGTCGCGCAGGTGCCGGATCGACTGGAGGACGTCCAGGGCGCGGTCGGATTCGCCCATCGCCCACAGGGCCAGGGCGAGTTCGGCCGACTCGCCGCCGGTCACCCACGGGTTGGGCACGACACAGCGCACGCCGAGCCCGGGGACGACGAAGCGCTCCCAGCCCTCCTCGATACGGGACTTGGCCTCCGCGCCCGTCAACGCGCCGCCGAGGACCGGGTAGTACCAGTCCATCGAGTAGCGGTCCTTGTCGAGGAACCGTTCGGGGTGCCGGCGGATGGCGTGCCGGAGCGCGCCCGCCGCCAACTCCCAGTCGGGCTGCGGTTCTTCACGCTGTTCGGCGATGGCGAGTGCGCAGCGCAGCGCGTGGTGGACCGAGGAGGAACCGGTCAGCAGGGCGTCCGCGGTGTCCGTCCCGTCGTCGTCGCGCCGCCAGCCGATCTGGCCGCCGGGCTGCTGGAGGCCGAGCACGAACTCGGTCGCCGCGTAGACGGCCGGCCACATGCGGTCCAGGAAGGTGTCGTCGCCGGTCGACAGGTAGTGGTGCCAGACGCCCACGGCTATGTAGGCGACGAAGTTCGTCTCCCGGCCGCGGTCGGTGACCTCCTCGAAGTCCCCGTCCGCGTACGCCGCGTACCAGGAGCCGTCCGCGTTCTGGTGCCGGGCCAGCCAGTCGTAGGCCCGCTGGGCGGCCTCGTGCTCGCCCGCCGCGTCCAGCGCCATCGCCGCCTCGGTGTGGTCCCACGGGTCGAGGTGATGGCCCCGGAACCACGGGATCGCCCCGTCCTCCCGCTGTACGGCGAGAATGCCGCGGACGGTCGCGGCAGCCTGCTCGGCGGTGAGGACCCCGGGCAGGACGAGGTGTTCTGTCCGGGGGGTCGTCACTTGGCGGCCGCCTCGGAGAGCGCCGGGAGGTGGGGCTTGGTCGCGTACGCCACGAAGCTCTTGCCGATCAGCGGGTTCAGCGCCTGCTCGGCGACCCGGGTGGCCAGCGGCTTCTTCATGATGTCCCAGACCAGAAGCTTGTGGTAGGCGCGCACCGGCAGCGCCTTGTCGTTGTCGACGCCGAACGCGCACTTCAGCCACCAGTACGGCGAGTGGAGCGCGTGCGCGTGGTGCGTGCCGTACGGCTTGAGTCCCGACTCGCGCATCTTCGCGAGCAGTTCGTCCGCCTTGTAGATGCGGATGTGGCCGCCCTCGACCTCGTGGTAGGCGTCGGACAGCGCCCAGCAGACCTTCTCCGGGCCGTAGCGCGGGACGGTGACGGCGATGCGGCCACCGGGCTTGAGGACCCGGACCATCTCGGCGAGCACACCCTTGTCGTCCGGGATGTGCTCCATGACCTCGGAGATGATGACGACGTCGAAGGACTCGTCGGGGAAGGGCAGCGCGAGGGCGTCGCCCTCCATGGCGGTCGCGGTCGCGCCGGCCGGGGCCTCGCCCGCCTCCTTCATCGCCGCGAACCACTTCGCGACCTCGCGGATCTCCTCGCCGTTCTGGTCCAGGGCCACGACCTGGGCGCCGCGCCGGTAGCACTCGAACGCGTGCCGCCCGGCACCGCAGCCGAGGTCCAGGACGCGGTCGCCCGGCGCGAGCGGGAACCGGGAGAAGTCGACGGTCAGCACGTGGCCCTGCTTTCGCGGTTGGAATCGACGGTCACTCGATCGACGGTCACTTGCACGGGTGTGGTCGCCTGGAGGTGGCCGCTCGTCCCTGTGGCCGCGGAGCGGCCGGTCGTGGTGTCCGCGGAGCGGGCGATGGCCTCGCGGTACCGGGACACCGTGCCCTCGGCGGCTCGCGCCCAGGTGAAGCGCTCCAGCACGCGCTCCCGTCCGGCCGCGCCGAGCCGTGCCCGCAGTTCGGGGTCGCCCAGCAGCCGGCTCAGTCCCGCCGCGAGCGCCCCGGAGTCCCCCGGCGGTACCGCGAGGCACGTCTCCCCGTCCCGGCCCGCGACCTCCGGGATCGCCCCGCCGGTCGTGGCGACCAGCGGTGTCCCGGTCGCCATGGCCTCGGCGGCCGGCAGCGAGAAGCCCTCGTACAGGGACGGCACGCAGGCGGCCTGCGCCGAGCGCACCAGGTCGACCAGTTCGGTGTCCGAGATGCCCTTCACGAACTCGACGGCGCCCTCCAGGCCGTACCGCTCGACGGCCTGCGCGACGGGTCCCTCCTCCGGGCGCTTGCCGACGACGACGAGGTGGGCGTCGGGGTGCTCGGTGCGGACCTTGGCGAGTGCCTCGACGAGGTGGACCAGGCCCTTGAGCGGTACGTCGGCGCTGGACGTCGTCACGATCCGGCCCGGCACCTGCGGCACCGCCGGGTCGGGCGAGAAGAGGTCGGTGTCGGCGCCGATGTGGACGACGTGGACGCGGTCCTGACGTACGCCCAGATGGTCGACGATCTCCTGGCGTGAGGTGCCGGAGACGGTGAGCACGGACGGCAGGCGGCGCGCCACGCGCTTCTGCATGCGGGTGAACGCGTACCACCGCCGTACGGAGAGCCTGCGCTGCCATCCCTCCGCCGCGTCCAGCTCCAACTGGCGGTCCACGGTGATGGGGTGGTGGATGGTGGTGACCAGGGGGGCGCCGACGTCCCCCAGCAGCCCGTATCCCAGCGTCTGGTTGTCGTGGACGACGTCGAAGTCGCCGCGCCGGGCCCGGAGGTGACGGCGGGCTCGCAGGGAGAAGGTCAGCGGCTCGGGGAAGCCGCCGGTCCACATCGTCGCGACCTCCAGCGCGTCGACCCAGTCGCGGTACTCGTCGCGCTTCGGGGTGCGGAAGGGATCCGGCTGGCGGTAGAGGTCGAGGCTGGGCAGTTCGGTGAGGCTCAGGCCGTCGTAGCCCTCGTCGAGGACGGGGTACGGCTGGGAGCCGATGACCTCCACCCGGTGGCCGAGGCGGGCGAGTTCGCGCGAGAGGTGCCGGACGTAGACGCCCTGGCCGCCGCAGAACGGGTTTCCCTTGTACGTGAGGAGTGCGATGCGGAGCGGTCGCTCTCCCCCACTGTCGACTTCGCTCGAGCGGGAGGGACCCCCACCGGCCGCAAGGTCCTCGGGAGACCCCGCCTGACTGGCCTCAGCGGTCACTCTGGGCCCCCTTCTGCCTGCACTGTCCCGCGACATTACGCCGGGACGCTAATCTAGAACAAGTTTCAGACTTGATCGTTCAAGAGGCTCTGAATCTACCGGCAGGTAGGGGCACTGGGAGCAGTGGATCAGGTGATTCACGCCACGGCCCGGGCCCCCTGCCATGCTGTGTGATCACTCGCCCTCACCGACTGTCACGGAACGGGATCCATGCCTGCGGAAGCCAAGGTGGTCAAGGTGGAAGCCAGAACCTCGCGACCGTCCCCCACTCTGGGCCCCGCTCGGGCGGGGGGACCCCCACCGGCGCCCCTCACCGAGCGCCAGGAGGCCCGTCGGCGCCGCATCCTGCACGCCAGCGCCCAGCTGGCCGGCCGGGGCGGTTTCGACGCGGTGCAGATGCGCGAGGTCGCGGAGTCCTCGCAGGTGGCCCTCGGCACGCTCTACCGGTACTTCCCGTCCAAGGTCCATCTGCTGGTCGCCACGATGCAGGATCAGCTGGAACACATGCACGGCACGCTGCGCAAGAAGCCGCCGGCCGGGGAGACGGCGGCCGAGCGGGTGGCGGAGACCCTGATGCGCGCCTTCCGCGCCCTGCAGCGCGAGCCGCACCTGGCCGACGCGATGGTCCGGGCCCTGACCTTCGCGGACCGCAGCGTGAGTCCGGAGGTCGACCAGGTCTCCCGGCAGACCACGATGATCATCCTGGACGCGATGGGCCTGGAGAACCCGACTCCGGACCAGTTGTCGGCGGTCCGTGTCATCGAGCACACCTGGCACTCGGCCCTGATCACCTGGCTCTCGGGCCGTGCCTCCATCGCCCAGGTGAGGATCGACATCGAGACGGTGTGCCGGCTGATCGACCTGACAGACCCGGAAGGGCACGAGTAGGACCTACGAGACGGGTTCCCTTCGCCGGTATTGTCCGGATCAGGTGATGGGGGTCGCCTTCCAGCCCGACTGCTGCTTTCCGGCCTCTCAGCCCGACCGTCGACGTCGGCCCCAGCGGAAGCAGGTGCCTCTCGCCAAAGTCGGCTACTCCGGTCGAACTCCCTCACTCGTCCCGTAGGCCACTGTCCAGGATAGAACTTCTGGAAGGCTGTGAACCCCCTGCCGGGTAATTTTTTCGGCCGAACTGTCACTAAACGGAGATGCGCGAAGAATAGTGACCATGCGGACAAGTGACTCCTGAGACACACGTGAAAGGGCGGCGGCGATACCGAAGTACCTCGTCAAGGTCAAGATGTCCGTCGACGGGCTGAACGGCCTGCTCAATACGCACCTGGCGTGCGACCTCGATGCCGTGCCCGACGTCCGCCGTCCACACGCTGCCGCTCAGGCCGTAGTCGGAGTCGTTCGCGATCTTCAGCGCCTCGGACTCGTCGCCGTACGGGAGGAGGCAGATCACCGGGCCGAAGATCTCCTCCCGGGCGATCCGCATGGAGTTGTCCACGTCACCGAAGAGCGTCGGTTCGACGTACCACCCGCGGTCCAGGCCCGGCGGACGCCCGCCGCCCGTAAGGATCTTGGCGCCCTCCTCCTGGCCGATGCGGATGTAGTCGAGGTGCCGCTGCTGCTGCCGTCCGGCCACCAGCGGGCCGACCTGCGTCGCCGCGTCCAGCGGGTCGCCGACCACCAGCGCGCTCGCGGCCGCGGCGAAGGCGTCGGCGAACTCCTCGTAGCGGGAGCGCGGCAGGAGGATACGGGTCTGGGCCACGCAGGCCTGGCCGTTGTTCATCCAGGCCGCGGAGACGATGCCGGGGACGGAGGTCTCGAGGTCCGCGTCCGGCAGCACCACGGCCGCCGACTTACCGCCCAGCTCCAGGGTCACGCGGGTCAGGTTCCGTGACGCCACCTCCATGACACGCCTGCCCGCCGCCACCGAGCAATCCGGCCAGAACACGAGAAGGTCGACTCGGGCTCCCATCGAAACTCGTTCTAGTTATAGTGACCGGAACGCGGCGATCGGGGAGCCCATGACAGAGATCCACGACCACGGCGGAGGCGTACGGTCCACCGAGGTCCCCATCCCGGACAACCCCCTCGGCCACACCCTCGTCCACGTCGTCGACACCGACCGCGGACCCGTCCTGATCGACACCGGCTGGGACGACCCGACGTCCTGGGACACCCTCGCCGAGGGCCTGGCGGCGTGCGGCACCGCGCCCGGCGAGATCCACGGGGTGGTCATCACCCACCACCACCCCGACCACCACGGCCTGTCGGGCCGGGTGCGCGAGGCGTCCGGGGCATGGGTCGCGATGCACGAGGCGGACGCCTCGATCGTCCGCAGGACCCGCGAGACCCGCCCGGAGCGCTGGTTCTCCTACATGGCCGCCAAAATCGCCGCCGCGGGCGCTCCCGAAGAGCATGTCGCGCCCCTGCGCACGCCCCGTCGCCGCCCTCTGCCGGGCTTCTCCCCCGCCCTGCCCGACCGCGCGATCGCCCCCGGCGAACTCCTCGACCTCCCCGGCCGCAGTCTGCGCGCGATCTGGACGCCGGGCCACACGCCCGGCCACGTCTGCCTCCACCTGGAGGAGGAGCATCCCTCCCGACTCCCGACTCCCGGGCCACGGCCGCCTGTTCTCCGGCGACCACCTGCTCCCCGAGATCACCCCGCACATCGGCCTCTACGAGGACCCCGACGACGCGACCGTCACCGACCCGCTCGGCGACTACCTCGACTCCCTCGAACGCGTCGGCCGTCTCGCCCCGGCCGAGGTGCTCCCCGCCCACCAGCACGCCTTCACCGACGCGCCCGCCCGGGTAAGGGAGTTGCTCGCCCACCACGAGGAACGCCTCACCGGCCTGCTGACCCTCCTGGCCGAGCCCCTCACCCCCTGGCAGCTCGCCGAGCGGATGGAGTGGAACCGCCCCTGGGAGCAAATCCCGTACGGATCAAGGAACATCGCCACCTCGGAGGCCGAGGCCCATCTGCGGCGGCTGGTGAAGCTGGGGCGGGCGGAGGCGGTGGCGGGGAGTGAGCCCGTGACGTACGTGGCGGTGTAGACCGCATGCACATCGAACACAAGCACGACACTCGATCGCCCGTCACAAATTGTGCACAGCTGATCACAGACTGTTCACTTGCGCCGAGGCCGTCACTCGCGGCGCCCTCCCCGGAACGAGGAGAGAAGAACAGCATGAAGATCGCAAGCAGCACCGTGCAGCGGGCTGCCGCTCCCGCCCTGGCCGCGGGGCTCGTCCTGGCCGCGTTCGCCACCCCGGCCGCCGCCCAGGAGGCGCCCGGCTCCACGGCGATCCGCTACAGCAGCAAGGTCACCCTCGACGCCCGCGACGGAGCGGTGAACGTGGTGGAAGCCGGCGTCGTCGACGGCCGCCTGATCATCGAGGACCAGTCGGGTGTCGAGGCGGGCCCGGGCTGCGTGCCGCTGGCCGGCAACACCGACGGCACCGCCGTCGACTGCGGACCCGTCGCCCCCCTCACCCGGTTCGTCATGGACCTGGGCGACGAGTCCGACACCGCGCACTCCAGCGTTCCGCTGAACACGACGGTCGACGCCGGGACGGGCTCCGACACCGTGTCGACCGATGGCGGCGACGACTTGATCAACCTGCGCGACAGAGCGGGCACCGACGTGGTGACCAGCTGTGGCGCGAGCACGGACGTCGTGTTCGGCAACCCCGGCGACAGCATCACCCCCGACTGCGAGCTCTGGTACGCCTTCCAGCGTTAGGCCGGACCAGGCCGCGACGATCGGCGAGAGCTTCGGCAAAGAGGGCGACCCGGGCGGGCATCACCGCGGACATCCCCCAGTCCTTCCCGAGTCGCCGTCCCGTGTGGTGCTCCGGTCCACGACTCCCGGGGCCGAACCCGCCGGCGCCCTGTACGACGGCCTGAAGCTGGCCACGCCGCTGATCTGCGTGGGCGCCGCGAACGCCCTCGCGAACCCGGCCCGCCTCCTCAAGTCCCTTCCCGGCGCCCTGTACGAGACGGACGTGGCGGTCGCCGTCGCCCTCACCTTCGCGCCGAACCTCTTCGCGGACGAGCAGCGCCTTCGTGCGGCCCGCCACCTGCGCGGCCGTCCCGACAAGGGCATACGCGGCCTGCTGCACGTAGGACTCCCGGTCCTGGAGGGAGCGCCGGAGCTCTCCGTCGCCCTCACCGCCGCGATGGACGCCCTCGACTACGGCAGTAGCTCATGAAGGGGCAGCCCGCGGTGACCGCCCCCTGACGCCCCCTTGACGCCCGCACTGACGCTCCCGCTGCGTGAAACGGCGTACGCCGACCGTCACGCAAACCCGCGCCCATGGTGAGCCACCCCACATGACTCAGGTCACCTACGATGCCGGGCCGTAGCCGTAACCGCCTGGCATGTACGCGTCCCTAGGCCTCTGACCTGCTGGTTGAGGCTCAGGACACACGGCGGCCTTCCTCCCGCATACGACCACGACCAGCAAATAGGGTTTTTGCGGACACTTCGCCGACCTGTTTGTGTGGACGACGTCGCACGGCGCCGACGAGCCCCCAGGGCCGCGGCGCCGAGGCATGTCCCGGCCGGGCCCACGCGGTCCGGCACGCACCGCGACGCCCCTGTCCCCGAAGAAAAAGGTTCTCCGTGTCCGTGTCCCGTATCGCTCGTCGCATCGCTTCCCCGAAGAAGGCCCTGACCGCCGCCGCGCTGGCGGCCGCCACGACCGGCCTGGTCCTGACGTCGGCTCCCGCTCAGGCGGCCACGTCCTCGGCCTCTTCGTCGGCCGCCTCGGCCAAGACGATCGCGCACAAGATGATCCCGGACGCCGCGCAGTTCAACGCCTTCAGCAACATCGTCGAGCACGAGAGCGGCTGGAACGTCACCGCCACCAACTCCTCCTCCGGCGCCTACGGCCTGGTCCAGGCCCTGCCCGGCTCGAAGATGGCCTCCGCGGGCTCCGACTGGAAGACGAACCCCGCCACCCAGATCGAGTGGGGTCTCAACTACATGAACGCCCGCTACGGCAGCCCGCTCGCCGCGTGGAGCTTCTGGCAGGCAAACGGCTGGTACTGATCGCAGCCGAAACAGCCGGGAGCAGTTCCGAGCGGCCCCCTGAGCGCGAAGGCGGCGGCCCCCTGATCCCCGGGGCCGCCGCCTTCGCCTTGTCGGCCCGGTCATTCCGTGCGCAGCGCGGTGGCGCTGCGGGTCTTGGCCGCTTACCCCGCCGGGGGCATCGCGCCCAGCACCGCGGTGACGATTCCGGCCGGCTGGCCCCAGCAGAGCCGGCTGCGCGGGCCCGCACCCGTCCGGGACCGACGGCGGCAGACCGGTGCTCGCGGCGCGCCCCATCACCGGGCAACGGGTAGTGGTGCGGGGCGTACCCGGACGATACGCCGACTCTGGGACGCATCCTGCTTTGGCGGTATGCCGTGTCCGTCGGCTGGTCGTTCGGCGGGGGTACATCGGACTGGCAGTGGTCCGGCGGGGAGCTGGGATGGTCGTTGGTCGGTCGGTCGGTCCGGGACCGTGGGGCAGGGGTACCGTCTGAGTGTTGCCGCAGAACGGAGTTCGCCGTGCCGCAGAGCATCGAGGAGCACACCGGCGCTCGGATCGCCCGCGTCCGGAAACAGCGCGGCCTGACACAGCAGGGGCTGGCGATGCGCACGCATGTGTCCAAGTCGCTGTTGTCGAAGGTGGAGTGTGGGCAGAAGCCTGCCTCCCCGGCTCTTCTGGCTGCCTGTGCCCGTGCGCTGGGCGTCTCGACGTCCGATCTGCTGGGACAGCCGTACGCCGAGGAGTTGCGGCGCGACCGCATGGACGCCCTGATCCAGCCGATCCGTGAAGGGCTGGAGAACTGGGATGGCGCTCTCGGCTGGGAGACAGCCCCGCGTCCGGTCGGGTTGATCCGGGCCGATGTCCAGCGGGCCCTCGTGCAGCGCCGGCAGGCGCAGTACACGGAGATGGTGCGTGACCTGCCCGGGTTGATCAATGAGTCGGTGCAGGCGGTGCACACCAGTACCGGGGAAGAGCAGCGACTGGCCTACGAGTGTCTGGCAGGGACGTTCCGGTGTGTGTTCACGGTGGCGTGGAACTTCGGCTATATCGATCTCGCCACTGTCGCGCTGGACCGGTTGGCGTGGACCGCGCCGCGCGCCGACGAGCCGGGACTGGCCGCCATGTATGCCTATCTTCGCGCGCAGACCACGATGTCGTCCGGCAGGTACGACGTGGGTCTGCGGGTGATTGACCGGGCTCTACGGGATCTCGACGGGCAGGATGCGCGCCGCCCGGCAGGCGTTGAGGCCATGCGGGGTGTGATGCATCTGCGGGCTGCGGTGATCGCGGGTCGGATGAAGGACAGGGACCAGGCAGACGCCCGCTTGGCCGAGGCCCTCTCTCTGGCCCGGACCACGGGCGAGCTGCCCGATTTCGGGGTCACCTGGGGACCGGTGAACGTCGGTGTGCACGCCGTGGCCATCGCCTCGGAGATGGACGACTTCGGGCGGGCGATCGAACTCGCCGAGGATGTGCACATCCCGCGGGGCTGGACCCGTTCCCGGGCCGGGCACCACTGGATGGATCTCGGCCGCTCGCACGCCTGGACCGGCCACCCTGAGGAAGCGCTGGACTGCCTGCTCCAGGCTCGGCGCATCGCGCCGCAGCAGACCCGCTATCACCCGACCGTGCGGGAGACCGTGTTGGCTCTCAAGCGGCAGGAGCGGGCGCGTAACAGTTCGCTGGCGCAGTACGCGGAGTGGGTGGGGATATAGCAGGTTCCCGTCGAGAGGAGTTGCACCCTTCGGTGCAACTGCTGTGCATCACCAGGCGGCAGGCTGACGCTCAGTCAGGACCCCCGCGCCTGGGCGAACGGCCCGGGGGCGTGGCCAACGCTGACAAGGAGCATCGACATGCCGGCTGGGTGGCGGCTCGCGTCGTACCTGGGCCCGGGTGACGCTGGCCGCCGAGGCCGTGCTGCTCGGCGCCTCGGCGGTCGTCGCCTTCGCCGCACCCGACGCCACGGCCGCGACCTACGCCCTGATCGCCCTCACCGCCTTCGCCATGGGCCTGCGCAACGCGACGGTCCGCAAACTGGGCGTCCCCGACCTGACCACGACCGTGCTGACAATGACCCTGACCGGCCTCGCCTCCGACTCCCGAGCCGGCGGCGGCTCCGGCCTCCGCTCTCCCCGGCGCACGGCCTCGGTCCTCGCGATGCTCGGCGGCGCCGTGCTGGGCGCGTGGCTGGTGATCCACCACGGCCTGGGCATTCCCCTGCTCGTCGCGACGCTGGTGGTGGGGGTGCTGGCGGTGGTGGCGTCCGGGCGGGAGTGATCCGGGTGGTGCGCCGGGCAGCAGTTCAGCGGCTCCTGCGGTAGTTGAGGGCGAAGTCCTGCTCCCATGCCGCCTCGCCGCCGTCCCGCGCGATCTCCCATTCGCCGCGGATCGTGCTGCCGTCGTCGCTGACGTGACCGGTGAACCGCTGCCGGAAGTCCAGTGGCGAGAAGTCCGGCGCCTCCCGCAGCAGCCGCCACATCCCGTCGGCAAAGGTCATCGCGTACACCCGTACGACGCCCCGCGAATCGAAGTAGTGCTGCGTGTACGCGCCGGTCTCCGGGTCCACCGCGACGATCGCCATGCTGTCCGGGGCCTCGGCGAGCGGGATCTCGGTGCGCTGGACCAGGAAACGTCCGTCCAAGGTCCACTCGAACACGCTGCGGGCGGCAGGCGCGTCCAGACCGGGAAACGCGGCTTCCACCGCCCATTCGCCGACCAGCACGTCCAGCCTCTCCAGAGCCTCCTGCCGTGCGGATCCACCCATGGCGAACACCTCCTCTTCTTATAGGACGGCAACGGCGAGAGAAAGTCATCGGTCCCCGCACTCGAACCACATCGCCTTGCCTCCGCCGGTCACACGCACCTCGTGCACGGCCTCTTGCGGACCAAGGCGTACGCGCGTGCCGTCCTTGGTGTCTCCAGGTACTGCCGTTCCCGGCCGGAGCGCATGCCGGTTCGCAAGGCTCGTTCGACCTCTTCCGCTTCGTCAGCGACCCGGACATCGTCTGCACGGAGGGGTACGGCAGCGGACATCAAACCGCCAACCCGGACACCGTCAAGGACTGTTGGCTCCGTTACGATCACCTCCAGGCAGCCGCCCTTCCCCTCAGGGATTGGGCGGAGCTGATCCGGCGCGTGATGGAGGAACGCCATGGCGAACAACGTGACGCCGAACGGGATCCGGTGGCGTAAGTCCAGCTACAGCGGCGGCCAGGGCGGCTCCTGCGTCGAGGGAGCGCCTCTCGGCGACCTGTCCTGGCGTAAGTCCAGCTACAGCGGCGGCCAGGGCGGCGAGTGCCTGGAGATCGCCGAAGTCCCGTGCACCGCCCTCGCCAGCCGCGACTCGAAGAACCCGGCGGGGCCGATCCTCAGAACCCCTCCCAGGGCGCCGGGTTCGGTCGAATTCCGCTACATGCAGCCTTGATCCCTCCGTAGCCGAGGATGACGGCCGCCGCGTGGCGAACCGTGCCCTGGACCCTCTTGCCCTGCCTGATGGCCCGTACGTAGCTCACGAATCGGCGAATGCCGACGTTCCTGCATAGCGAGCGGGCGTGCTGCTGGCTCGCGTGTTGCCGTACGTGGAGGTGTCCTGGACGGTGGGGGACTTGCTGGGGCCAGCGGGAGCTGGACGGTGATGTCGCCGTGGATGTACTGGCGTGCAGGACGGTGTTACCGGTCTTGCTGGTGGTTGCAGCCAAACAGCCGCTTACAGCCCGGGTCTCTTGAGAGCTGCCCAGGCTGATGCGAGATTGCCTATGTGGTGGACTTGGGAGACAGCAGGGCCCAGGGGCCTTCACTTGGCTGTAGCCGCCGGGCAGTGGTCACGTTGGCAGTGCACCGTACAGCGCCGCGCCGACAGCAGCGAAGGCCGCGCCAGCCCACTGGGGCCAAGAGGAGACGCGTGTCCCTGCCGCGTAGGCGAGGGCCGTGGCGGCCATGGCGGGCCACAGAATGCTGAACGCGGCAGTGCCGAGCGAGAAGTGGTCTGTCACGGCGGCTACTGCGTACCCGGCGATCGCCGCTGCTGCGGCAACCGGGAAGCCGGTGCCGAACGGGTTCCAGGCGGCGGAGGCCGTCTCCCCACGCTTGGCGCGGACGGAGAGCATGATCGATGTGATCAGTGAGGCGCCGGCAACCACGGTCCACAACAGCGCAGGGACAACCGAGAGGGGGGTGGGTGTGTTGATGGGGGTTCTTCCTCATCAGTCTGTTCTGGCCGGGGCTGGCCCCGGCCAGAACAGACTGTGGTAGGGGTGAATCGGGCACGACAGAAGGCGTCGTCGGATTCAGCGCCGACGGCGTCCGGTGTCTACAGCTTGGTCTTGATGCACTTGTCGTAGACGGTGTCGATGCCCAGGATCGTGGCGCTGGCGGTGAGCAGCATAGTTGCCAGGCGCTCCATCTTCAGGGATGTGCTGCGTGCGCTCATCACGCGGGTGACGGCGGCACGGATGCCGCCCCATCGCTTGATGACGCGCCAGATCCTGCGGATCTTGGTGATGGCGAAGTAGGAGCTGCCGAGCAGACACAGGATGGCGCCCACGCACACCGTGATGCGCCAGGCACGGCCCCAGGAGAACCAGCCTTTGCCGTTCAGGTCGTACATGGTGATCGGGTCCGGCGGATAGCCATAGGCGTTCGCACCGCCACCGGCAATCGGTGTCCAAGATCGTTTTGTGACGAACGACGTGGACACCCTCGCGACAGCACTCTATGCGACCACCGACGACATGCTGAAGGAGCATCCCGACCTGGCGCCGCGGCGCCCGCCGGTCGGCATTACGCCCCGCCTGAGCGATGCTGAACTGGTCACCCGCGCCACGATGCAGGCCATACTCGGCTACACCTCCGAGGCCAAATGGCTCGGCCATGCCCGTGCCCACCTGCGCCACCTCTTCCCCTACCTGCCCCAGCAGCCCGGCTACAACAAGCGGCTGCGCAAGGCCGCCGGTCTGATGCGAAGCGTCAACCGGATCCTGGCCACCACCACCTCGGTGTGGAGCGACGACATATGGGTCGTGGACTCCACCCCGGTGGAGTGCGGCCGCTCCCGCGAGACCGTCAAACGCTCCAACCTGGCAGGTTGGGCCGAATACAGCTACTGCGCCAGCCACAGCCGCTTCTTCTGGGGCCTGCGCCTGCACCTGGTCTGCACCCTTCAGGGCCTGCCCATCGCCTTCGCCCTGACCGGGGCCAAGGCCGACGAACGCGAGACCCTCCTTGACCTCCTGGCAGCCGAATGCGAGCTTCTGCGAGAGCGCCCCCGACAGACTCTCATCGGCGACAAGAACTACTTCGGCCGTGGTTTCGAACGCGAACTGTCCGAGCATGGAGTCCAGTTGCTGCGGCCTGCCCGTAAAGGTGAACGGGAACGGCCTGGCGCAGCCCTGTTCAAGCCGCTGCGACAGGTCATCGAATCGATCAACGAGACCTTCAAGGGACAGCTTGACCTCGAACGGCACCGAGGGCGCACACCCAGAGGTCTCATAGCCCGCGTCATACAACGCATCCTCGCGCTGACCGCCGCGATCTGGCACAACGACGCCACCGGACAAACCGTCCTACGCTCACTGATCGCCTACGATCACTGACCCCTTGGACTAGATCATCTAGAGGATTCCATTCGTGTACGCCGCGGACGCGCTTCCGGCGAGCGCGATGAGCAGGAGCCCGGCGATGGCGATCCGGCGCTTCTTAGGAGTCAGTTGGCGCCAGTTCGCCGCGAACTCGAAGAAGTACAGTGCCGAGGCATAGACCAGGACCTCAAGTGCAAGGTCCCAGTGGAATGCCCACCGGTTGGAAGCCACTGATCCGATGATGTGGCCGATTACAACGGCGACGCCACCGAAGAGCACGGTTCGGGACGGACCATGTTCGGGGCTGTCGGGACGGGGGCGGCTCGGAGATCGCCTGGGATTCGAAATGTGTTCTCGGGCGATGAACCCGTAGGCGATGACGGCGACGGCAAGCAGAAGGCAGCCCACCACGATGGCCGAGGCGGCATCGTCGGCGCGTGAGGCCAGTTCCATTGCGAGCACGGTGATTCGACTTTCTGTCGCGGTTTCATGGGCTGCGGCCAGGCCGGCGCCCTGGGAGGGGTTCCCAGAGCGCCGGGTTCGTCAGATTCCGCTACATGCAGCCTTGATCCCTCCGTAGCCGAGGATGACGGCCGCCGCGTGGCGAACCGTGCCCTGGACCCTCTTGCCCTGCCTGATGGCCCGTACGTAGCTCACGAATCGGCGAATGCCGACGTTCTTGATGACCCTGAAGCAGCATGTCCGCAGGTCCGCAGGTCCGCAGGTCCGCAGGTCCGCAGGTCCGCAGGTCCGCAGGTCCAGCAAGTCCCGCGGCTTCCTGGGACAGGCCCTGGCACCGCGGCTCCCGAGGGAGGCGGGAGCGCACCCCGTCCCTACGCCCCGCCCCTGCCTCCCCCGAGAACCACCAGGCAGTGCAACGCGCCCGGGTCAGCTCGGCGCGCCCTCATTCACCAGGGCCGGTTCGTTGTCGGCAGGCGCAGGCGTCGCGCGCCGTGCCCGCGGCCCCTGGAACAGATACGTCAGCCCGAAGCCCGCGACGACCGCCGCCGCGCCGCCGGCCGCGTCCAGCACCCAGTGGTTGCCGGTGGCGACGATCGCCGAGACCGTGAAGAACGGGTGCAGCAGGCCGAGCGCCTTCATCCACCACCTGGGCGCGACGACCGCGATGACGAGTCCGCACCACAGCGACCAGCCGAAGTGCAGCGACGGCATCGCCGCGTACTGGTTGGTGAGGGCCGTCAGCGTGCCGTAGTCCGGCTTGGAGAAGTCCTGGACGCCGTGCACGGTGTCGATGATGCCGAGGCCGGGCAGCAGGCGCGGCGGGGCCAGCGGGTAGAGCCAGAAGCCGACCAGGGCGAGCAGGGTGGTGAAGCCGAGGGCCGAGCGGGCCCAGCGGTAGTCGACCGGGCGGCGCCAGTACAGGACGGCGAAGACGCTCAGCGGGACCACGAAGTGGAACGACTCGTAGTAGAAGTCGAAGAAGTTCCGCAGCCAGTCGACCTTCACGACCGCGTGGTTGATCGCGTGCTCGATGTCGAGCCGCAGGAAGCGTTCGAGGTCGAGGATCTGGTGGGCGTGGTGCTCCGCGGCGGCGCGACCCTCCGAGTTGCTGCCGCCGGTCGCCGCGAGCCGGACCTGCTGGTAGGCGGCGTAGGTGACGCGGATCAGGAGGAGTTCGAGCAGCAGGTTCGGGCGGGTGAGGACGCGGCGCAGGAACGGCAGCAACGGGATGTGCCTGAAGCGCGTGGGGACCGGCGCGGCGTGCTCGGTGGGGACGGGTGACTGGTAGTACGGCGAGGTCCGGGACAGGAACGGGATGAAGGTGGCGGCGGCGAGGGCGGCGAGCAGGACGACGTTGTCACGCAGCGTGTACAGGGCCGCCATGTTCGGCAGCATCATCGTCGCCGGCAGCGTCATCACCAGGATCACGGCGACCGGCCACACGTACCGGTCGGAGGCCCGCTTGCCGACCCGGCCGACGACCGCGAGCAGCACCCACAGCAGCTGGTGCTGCCAGGTGGTGGGCGAGACGGCGATCGCGGCGCAGCCGGTGATGGCGACGGCGAGCAGCAGTTGTCCGTCGCGGGCGTAGCGCACGGCACGGCGCAGGCCGAGGACGGCGACGGCCGCACCCAGGAGGAGGAAGAGGGTGATCTCCAGTGGCCCGGACAGGCCCAGGCGCAGCAGGGCGCCGTGCAGGGACTGGTTGGCGAGGTCGTCGGCCTTGCCGCCGAGGCCGACTCCGGCCATGTGGTGCACCCAGTACATGTACGAGTCGTGCGGCATCGCGGCCCAGGCGAGCGCGGTGCAGCCGGCGAACGTGGCGCCCAGGGACGCGGCGGCGCGGCGGCGGTCGGTGTACCACAGCAGCGGCGCGAAGAGCAGCACCGTCGGCTGGAGGGCGGCGGCGAAGCCGATCAGCAGGCCGCCGGCCCGCTCACCGCGTATGGCGAAGCAGCCGAGCAGGACGAGCAGGACGGGGATGATGCTCGTCTGGCCGAGCCAGAGCGTGTTGCGTACCGGCAGCGACAGCATGAGCATGCTGATCGCGACCGGGGCGGCCAGCAGTGAGGTGCGGCGGCTGACGGGCTGCGGGAGGGCGCGGGCGGCGACCAGGCCGAGGGCGACGACCAGCAGCAGGGTGCCGAAGGTCCAGCCCCAGCCGAGGGCCTGCTCGGCAGCCCGGGTCAGTGGCTTGAGGACCAGTCCCCCGAAGGGGGTACCGGTGAAGCGCGTCGAGTCGTACAGCGAGCCGTTGACGTGCAGGACGCCGTCGGGCCCGACCCAGTTCTCCAGGTCCGTCAGCCGCTCGCCGCGGGGCGTCCTGAGGACGACGGTCATCTGCCGTGCGGCGAGGAGGGCGGCGACCAGCCACAGACCCAGCCGTGCCGCGTGCAGGCGCGCCCGGGCCGTACCGGCCGTCGTCGCCCCGAAAGCTTCCGCCGGTCGCCCGCTGTGCTCCGCATTCGCCACGCCTCGTCGGCCTCCCGCCCCGTCGTCCCGCGCGCCCCGTGTGCCGCATTCTCTTCGCGAACCCTATGAGGCTCGCACCACCCCCGGAAAAGGACGCAGGCAACCCTCGCTTCACCTGACGTCCGTCCTTCTTTTGTCCGGATGACGATAGTGCGCGGACGGTTCGTTCGCCTCCGCAGGGCGCGAGATGGATCACAGTGGTTGCGGGAAGTGATTGCGGGAACTCGCCGCGGCCGCCACTCCGTAGCCTGCAGCCCGGTCGGGGCACTTCCGCCGATCGGCTGAAACCGTCGGCGGAAGGCCGAAGGAAATACGCTGACAGGAACCCTGCACACGACTATGTTCGTTAGCGCAACTAGTTAGCCCATCTAACTAGAATACGAAAGGCATAGGTGCATGAGCGAGTCGCAGCTCTGGGACGCCGTCGACGACTACTTCACCGCCCATCTCTCGCCCGACGACGAAGCCCTGGAAGCGGCCGTGCGCGACAGCGAGGCCGCCGAGCTCCCGCACGTCGCCGTCACGGCACCGCAGGGCAAGTTCCTCCACCTCCTCGCCCTGATCCAGGGCGCCCGCACCATCCTCGAGATCGGCACGCTCGGGGGCTACAGCACCATCTGGCTGGCCCGCGCCCTGCCCGCCGACGGCCGGCTGATCTCCCTCGAGTACGACCCCCGGCACGCCGAGGTCGCCACCCGCAACATCGCGCGTGCCGGACTCGACAAGGTCGTCGAGGTGCGGGTGGGCCCGGCCCTGGAGTCCCTGCCCCAGCTGGCCGACGAGAACCCGGCCCCCTTCGACCTGGTCTTCATCGACGCGGACAAGGCCAACAACCCGAACTATGTGGAGTGGGCTCTCAGGCTCACCCGCGCGGGCAGCCTGATCGTCGTCGACAACGTCGTGCGGGGCGGCCGGGTGGCCGACCAGGAGAGCACCGCCTCCGACGTGCGGGGCTCCCGCGAGGCCATCGAACTCATCGGCAGCCACCCGAGGCTGGACGGCACCGCGATCCAGACGGTGGGCACCAAGGGCTACGACGGCTTCGCACTGGCCCGCGTGCTGGCGTAGCCCTTCCCTGCCGACCCTGGCCAGTGCCGCGTCGGCCAGGGTCCGCCCCGTCGCGGCGTCCGGCACGCTCCCCCACCGCCCTGAGGGCGTGGGAGGTGCCCCCACCGGACGCCGCTGCCTGAACGGGCAAATCTTGGCTGACCGGCACTAGACCTCGTGGTAATAGCCGACGTTGACGCTGCGCGGGGCGGTGCGGTCCCTGATGATGACCTCGCCGCCGGCGCCACTGGGCAGCGCCACCGTCCCGCCGTAGGCGAGGGGCTGCGCGTACTCGCCGACCGTCAGCACGACCTCCGAGGACGGGTCGGGCTGCGAGCCGCGCAGCCAGGTCACCTGCCAGGTGCCCTCGGGGCCGCACAGGAACTCCAGGTGCACCCGGGAGACGAACAGCCAGTCGTCGGGCGTCGACAACCGGCACACGGACTTGTCCCGGCCCACGCGAAGCACGGCACCCGGCTCGCTGGGCGCGTCGGCCATGAGCATCCCGGCCGTGACGCCCTCCTCCTCCGCGGAGACGGCAGCCATGGTGAGTTCGAGCACGTGCGCTCCTTCTGAAGTGTCCTTACACAGCCGCCGTATGATAAATCCCCCGGCTCTACCGCGTCCGGCACAATGGAGTCATGACCGAGCGAAAGCCCCCCGGTGTCCCGTTCGAGTCCTGGGTCGACAAGCAGATCCGCGACGCCGAGGCGCGGGGCGACTTCGCCCACCTCGCCGGCGCGGGCAAACCCCTTCCAGGCGGCACCGACACGTCGTACGACGAACTGTGGTGGGTCAGGCAGAAGATGGCCCGCGAGGGCCTCTCGGTACTGCCTCCGACCCTGGCCCTGCGCAAGGAGGCCGAGGACGCGCTGCTGGCGGCCGCGAAGGCGCCGACCGAGCGGATCGTCCGGAAGATCGTGAAGGACATCAATGTCAAGATCCGTGACGTCATGTTCAAGCCGCCGCCCGGCCCCCCGCTCGGTCTGAAGCCGTACGACGTCGAGGACGTCGTACGCCAGTGGCGGGAGGGCCGGGCGACGGCCGGGTAGGCCGGACGGGTCACAGGTGCAGGAGCCGCTCCGTCAGTTCGCGGTAGTCCCGCAGGGCCAGACGCAGTTGCTCGGTGTCGACGCTCGTGGCCGGCTTGTCCTCGTAGCCGTCGGCGGACTGCCAGGACCCGCGGAGGGTACGGCGGCGCCGCGACACGGCGTCGGTGAACTCGGCGGCGACCTCTTCGAGCACGTGGTCCGCCTCTTCCACGGCGGCACGGGGTCCGTCGACGAACCCGGTAACGGCGTGCTGCAGCCGCAGGGAGAGCTTGTCGCCCTCGTCGTGCGGGAAGAGGTGCGTGCCGCTCCCGCCGGGCTCCCACGCGGCGGTGGACGGTGCTGAGGTGCTCTCCGGGGTGTGGGTGTCCTGTGTGGCACGAGTGCCGGGGGTCTCGCGCCCGGAGGCGTCGGGTGCGGCGACACGGCCCGCGGCTGTCTCACCGCCCCCAGCGGACCCACGGCCCGCGCCTGACTCACGGCCCGCAGCGAACTCACGGCCCGAAGTAACGGACTCACGGCCCGCTCCGGACTCAGAGCCCGCAGCGAACTCACGGCCCGAGGCCATCCCACCGCCCTCGGCGGACTCACGGTCCGAACCAACGGACTCACGGCCCGCGCCGGACTCAGAGCCCGCAGCGAACTCACGGCCCGAGGCCATCCCACCGCCCTCAGCGGACTCACGGCCCGAACCAACGGACTCACGGCCCGCGCCGGACTCAGAGCCCGCAGCGAACTCACGGCCCGAAGCGACGGTCTCGCGGCCCTCGCCTGGCGCGGCCGGGTGGCCGGTCGTCGCGGTGCCGGGCGCCGTCTCGCCGCGCGGCACGCTCGCCGGTTTACCCGTCACCGGGTCCGGGACCGGTGCTGTCGGCCGGTCGGAGCCCGCAGCCGACGCCGGGTCGTGACCCGGAGTCGTCGCCGGGGACGTCCGGCGGCCATCCTTCTCGTCGTCGCGCGGAGCGCCCTCCGCGCCCTCGCCGGTCGTCGCGTCCGTCATGTCGGTCAGCTTCCCTTCGCGTGGCGCCGGGTGACGGCCCACGGCAGGTGGCCGCGGCCGTGGCCGCGGGCGGGCGTCCGGGACTCATCCCGGTCCCTGTGATCCCTGTGGTCCTCGTGATCCCTGTGATCCCTGTGGCGTGCCGGGCCCACCAGGTCCTCGAACAGGGCCCGGGCCTCGACCATGGCCTCGCGCATCTCCTCCGTGCCGGCCCGGCCGCCGTCCGGCGTCCCGCTCACACGAGTACTGGTGACGCGGTGGACGCGCCGGTAGCCGTGCACATGGTCCGCGTGGTGCACGGACAGCGCGGCGAGCTGCTCCTCGTACTCCGCGCCGGCCGGGAAGCCGCGCACTTCCGCCAGCTCCGCGAGCAGCCGGTCCGCCTCCGCCACCGCCTCCGGCGGCGAGTCGACGAAGCGCTCCTGTGCAGCCGTCCAGCGCGCCTCGAACTGCTCCCGCTGCGCCGGCTCGATCTCCCGCTCGCGCAGCGATCCGTGCCGCTCCACGCGCTCGGCGAGTTCGCGCTCGGCGGCCTCGGCGTCCCCGTCGTGCCGGGCCACGGCACGGTCGTACTCGGGCCCGAAGCGCCGCTTCAGGCTGCCTCCCGTGTGCCCGCGCCGGGCACGCAGGGTCAGGACGGCCGCGACGATGACGACGGCCGCCACGATCACGATCAGAGCGATGATCACGCCAGTGGACATGTATGCCTTCCGGGGTTCTCGACCCAACCGGCTCCCCTTACGGACCGGTTCCCTGACCGGGTTGCCCCGAAGGCGGCCCTCAAACGGCGCCCGGGGTGCCGGGCCGTTTCACGGGACCGGCGTGTCGATTCGGCGGCGGCCCGATCGACGCAAGGGTGTAGGGGGTCACCGACCGAGGAGGTTGTCATGAGTGAGGTCATCGCACGGCTGGCCATGTCGCTCGACGGATACGTCGCCGGCCCGGACTCGGGGCGCGAGCACCCGCTCGGCATCGGCGGGGAACGGCTGCACGAGTGGGTGTACGGGCTGCGCACGTTCCGCCGGATGCAGGGAATGGAGGGCGGGGCGGGCGGCCCCGACGACGAGCTGATCGCGGAGTGGACCGAGCGGCCGGGCGCCGTGGTCATGGGCCACGGCATGTACATCACCGGCGAGGTCCCGTGGGGCGAGGAGCCGCCCTTCCACATGCCGGTGTACGTCGTCACCCACCACCCGCGCGAGTCGCTGGTGAAGGAGGGCGGCACCACGTTCCACTTCGTCACCCAAGGGCCCTGGCGTGCGCTGGAGCTGGCGCGCGGGGCGGCCGGATCCAAGGACGTCTCGCTGGCGGGCGGCGCGGACCTGGTGCAGCAGTTCATCCGGGCCGGATGGCTGGACGAGCTGCTGCTGCACGTCGTGCCGGTGCTGGCGTGCGGCGGGCGGCGGCTCTTCGACAACCTCGGGGACGAGCACGTCGAGTGGCGCAAGACTCAGGTGCTGGACTCGACGGAGGTCACGCATATCCGGTTGCGCGCCCCGCACACCGCCTCCCGGGAATGAGCGCCACGGCCTGGACGATCGCTCCGGAACGTTCGGCTCCCCCGTCGCCGCCGCACGCCGGCGGGCGTACTGCCCGCCGAGCCGCAGGGGCGCGCGCGAGGGGTCAGCGACCGCCGGTGTCTGCTGCACGAGGGGCGCCTGGGATGCGCGGCGAGGGCCCGGGAGATCGGTGCCGCACCTGCGCCGAACCGCCCCGCCCCGCGGGCAGTTGCTGGTGGCACGGTACGACGGTGAGCCGGCCGGCGGCGTGGGCCCGCACAACGACGGCCCGTACGCCGAGCACTTGTTCGGCAACGACCTCGGCATCGGCCTCAGCCGAGCCGCGCCGACCCGTCGTGCGGCTGCTCCCGGTCCGAGCCGCACAGCTCGTCGTTGAGTTCCTTCACCAGCTGGGTCAGGTCGGTCGGCCGGTCCGGCCCCCACCAGTCGCCGAGGAGTTCGGCCAGGGACTCCTCACGGGCCCGGGACAGCCGTTCGGCGACCTCGCGGCCCTCGTCGGTGAGGACGAGGTCCAGGCCCTGCCGCTCGGCCAGGTGCCGCTCCTCGACCTGGCGGGCGGCTCCGATGACGACACCCAGCGGGATGGAGACCCGCTCGGCGAGCACGGCCGGCTCCGCCCAGCCGTACTTCTTGATCCGCAGCAGCAGCCAGCTCGCCGCGGGCAACAGGTCGTAGCCCGCCCGTGCGGTGATCTTCCGGTAGACCTCGCGGCGGCCCTCGCGGGTGCCGAACACGGACAGCGCGCGGCACACCTCGTCGTACGACGAGCGCTCGACCGGGTTGCTGGCCAGGGTCTCGGTGAGGTCGGGTGCCGTGACGGAGCCGCGCAGCCTGTCCTCCTTCAGGAACCAGGCCAGCACGAAGCCGAGAAGGGCGACGGGGACGGCGTACAGGAAGACGTCGGTGATGGCCGAGGCGTACGCGTTCAGGGCAGCCGGGCGCAGGGCGGGCGGCAGTTCGGCGATGCCGCGCGGGTCGGACTCCAGCGCGTCCGCCGAGATTCCGGCCGGGAGTTCGGCGCCGCGGAAGGCGTCCGTCAGCTTGTCGCCGAGGCGGCCGGCGAAGATGGTGCCGAAGACGGCGACGCCGAACGAGGCCCCGATGGACCGGAAGAAGGTCGCGCCCGAGGTGGCGACGCCGAGATCCTCGTACGAGACGGCGTTCTGCACGATGAGGACGAGAACCTGCATGACCAGGCCGAGGCCGAGGCCGAAGACGAAGAAGCAGGCGCTCATCCCTGCGGTGGAGCTGTGTGCGTCGAGCCTGTGCAGCAGGAGCAGGCCGAGCGTGGTGACACCGGTGCCCGCGACCGGGAACACCTTCCACCGGCCGGTACGGCTGACGATCTGTCCGGACGCGGTCGACGCCAGCAGCATGCCGACCACCATCGGCAGCATGTGCACACCGGACATGGTCGGCGTGACGTTCTGCACGACCTGGAGGAAGGTCGGCAGATAGGTCATCGCGCCGAACATGGCGAAGCCGACGACGAAGCTGATGACGGCGGAGAGGGTGAAGGTGCGGATCCGGAAGAGTCTGAGGGGGAGGACGGGCTCGGCCGCCTTCCGCTCGACTGCCACGAAGACGACCGCCAGGACGGCCCCCAGCACCGCCAGCACGACGATCTGCGGTGAACCCCAGTCCCAGGTGGTGCCGCCGAGGGAGGCCACGAGCACCAGACAGGTGGCCACCGACGCGACGAGGAACGTGCCGAGGTAGTCGATGACATGCCGCGCGGCCTTGCGCGGGATGTGCAGCGCGGTCGCGATCACGGCGAGCGCGACGACTCCGACGGGAAGGTTGACGTAGAAGACCCAGCGCCAGCTCAGATGCTCGGTGAACAGCCCGCCGAGGAGCGGTCCGAGCACACTGGTCGCGCCGAAGACGGCACCGAACAGCCCTTGGTAGCGGCCGCGTTCGCGGGGCGGGACGAGGTCGCCGACGATCGCCATCGACAGCACCATCAGCCCGCCGCCGCCGAGACCCTGGAGGGCGCGGAAGGCGATGAGCTCGGGCATGTTCTGGGCCATTCCGCACAGTGCGGAGCCGATCAGGAAGATCACGATCGCGATCTGGAACAGCTTCTTGCGCCCGTACTGGTCACCGAGCTTGCCCCACAGCGGCGTCGCCGCGGTCGACGCCAGCAGGTACGCGGTGACCACCCACGACAGGTGCTCCAGTCCGCCGAGGTCGCTGACGATGGTGGGCAGCGCGGTCGACACGATGGTCTGGTCGAGAGCCGCCAGCAGCATCCCGAGCAGCAGCGCGCCGATCGAGGCGAGGACGTTTCCGGGCACGTGCGGTTCCCGTTCGTCACGCGCATGCCCGGTCACAGCGGGCGCATCCCCTGCCATGAAGTCCTCCCTCGGGGTCTCGTTGTCTTCCATCGTGGTCGGAGTGACCGGTTATGGCCTGTCGAGTCCTGCGGAAGCCTGTATTCCGGGGGCTTGTGGGAGAGGGTGTGGAGGAGATCTGCATAATCTCTGGAGGTCGTTGGGGGACGAACGAACGCGTGAGCGAGGGGAGGGATGGATGCATGAACGAGACGCAGGGGCACTTGTGCCCGGAATGCGGCGTGCCGCGGGGGGCCGACAACACCCCTTCCTGCGGATGCACGCAGCGGGCGTCCGAAGCCCTGCGCGACGCGCGTACGGCGGAGGCGGCCGCGGCGGAGGACTTCGATCCGCTGCGGATTCGGCCGTATGTGGAGCTGGAGACGACGGCCGGGAGCGGCGGGGACGGCCGGGAGAGCCGGGAGCCGGCGGTGGCGCCTTCCGAGGCCACCATGCCGTTTCGGGCCGTCGCGCCCGAGCCGGACGCGGCGGACGTGACCTCCGTGTTCCCCACCCCCCTGTCACCCCCCGAGATCCCGCCCAGCGCCACCGACCTGCGGCTGTTCGAGGCGGGCGACGACTCCGCGGTGCCGGGGTCGTCCGGCGACGGGGGGCGGCCGCGCCGCCGGGGCCGTACCGTGCTGCTCGGCACGGCCGGGGCCGTAGTCGCGGTGGTGGCGGCGGCCGGGTTCGCTAGCGGGCTGTTCTCGTACGACACCCCGTCGCGGGACGGCGCGTTGCCGGAGGACGTACGGGTGAGCGTGCCCGAGCCGTCACGGAGCACCGCATCCGCGTCCCCGCCCCCACCCGCCTCGTCCGCCGCACCGGCGTCCGCGTCGCCGTCCGCTTCGGCCAGTACGAGCCCGTCGCCGTCCTCCGCGTCGCCCTCGGCGTCGAGCGCCTCGCCGAGCCCGTCCCGGTCGGCCTCTCCGTCGCGGACCGCGCCGACGGCCACCGCCACGGGCCCCGGCCCCGTGGAGGAGTCCGGCGGCAACGGCCGCTCCGGCGGCCCCGTCCTGCAACGCCGCGACAAGGGCCCCGAGGTCGTCGAACTCCAGCTGCGCCTGCGCCAGCTGAACCTGTACACCGGCGACGCCAGCGGCAACTACAACGAGCAGGTCGAGGACGCCGTCACCACCTACCAGTTGGCCCGCGGCATCCAGAGCGACGAACTCGGCGTGTACGGGCAGGCGACGCGGGCGCGGCTGGAGTCGGAGACGACGGAACCGTGACGCCGCGCGAGCAGTGGCGCCGCGCGAGCCGGGCCGGCGACGGGTCACCCGGCCTCGGTGCGGCCGTCACCGGGGGCCGCCGCCGCCGAATCCCCGCTTCGGCCTGAACGGCCTCGTCCTCAGCACCGGACGGGCTCGAATCGGCCCTCCCTCGTCCGAAAAGCACACGGCACCCGCGCTTACCCCGCGTACAGCCGTATCTCCCCGTCCCCAGCACTCTCCACCCGCACCTCCGTCAGGTCCCGCACCACCACATCCGGCTCATGGAGGCCGGCCCGCGGACCGACCCCCACGACCCGCATCCCCGCGGCGCGCCCGGCCGCGATGCCGGCCGCCGAGTCCTCGAAGACGACGCAGTCGGCGGGGGCGACGCCCAGTTCCGCGGCGCCCTTGAGGAAGCCCTCGGGGTCGGGCTTACTGGCTCCGACGGACTCGGCGGTGACGCGGACGTCGGGAAGGCCGAGGCCGGCGGCCGCCATCCGGGCGGTGGACAGCGCGACGTCGGCGGAGGTCACGAGGGCGTGCGGCAGCCCGCGCAGGGCGGCGAGGAACTCCGGTGCGCCGGGGACCGCGACGACGCCGTCCAGGTCGGCGGTCTCCTCGGCGAGCATGCGCGCGTTGTCGGCGTGGTTGTGTTCCATGGGCCGGTCCGGCAGCAGCAGCGCCATCGACGCGTACCCCTGCCGTCCGTGGACGACCTTCATGACCTCGTCCGCGTCCAGCGCGTGCCGCTCGGCCCAGCGCCGCCAGCAGCGTTCGACGACGGCGTCGGAGTTGACGAGCGTTCCGTCCATGTCCAGCAGAAGGGCGCGGGCGGTGAGCACGGTGGGCACGGTGGTGGCCGTCATCGGCAGCTCCAGGACGCTGGGTGGGGGCGCCGGGGTGTGGGTGCGGCCCCCGAGGGGACAAGGTGGTCCCGCCCGCCGGTCAGGGAAAACGGGCGGGAACCACTTTGTTTCCCCACGATACAAAATGCGGCGGGGTTCCCGCTACCTCCTCCGGCGACTGTTCACTCACCGTTCAGCTCGCCCGGCCGCATCACGACGGCTGTCCGGCCACCGCCTCCCACAGGCTCCACCCCCCGAGCCCCAGCATCAGCAGCGCCGCGATCTGCGTGATGAGCCGCAACGGGACCCGCTTCATCAGCGCCTTTCCGCCGACGATGCCGAGCCCGGCCACCGCCCACAGCGCGAGCACCGCCCCGAGGCCGACCGAGAGCGGGTCGTCGTAGCGGGCCGCGAGGTTCGCCGTCATGATCTGGGTGAGATCGCCGAACTCGGCGATCAGGATGAGCATGAATCCGGCCCCGGCCACCTTCCAGAAGGACTGGTTCCCGGGGCCCCGGATCTCCTCCTCGCCCTCGTCCTTCTTCATGAGCAGCATCGCGGCACCGCCCAGGAACAGCACACCGGTGAGCGCGTGCACGATCTGCCGCGGCAGCAGCGTGAGCACGCTTCCGGCCGCCACGGCCAGCGCCACGTGCAGCGCGAAGGCGGCGGCGACACCGGCGAAGACGTACGAGGCGCGGTAGCGGGTGCCGAGGACGAGGCCCGCGAGCGCGGTCTTGTCCGGCAGTTCGGCGAGGAAGACGACGCCGAAGACGAGCGCCGTCACGGTCGGGCTGATCAAGGTGCCTCAATCGGTCGGGGCTGCCCCACCGAGAGTGGGTCGCACTTCGCGCGAAGACCTTCTCGGCACGGCAGCACACATGTCACCGGTGCCGCGTGGCACGGGCGTGCACTGCTTGCCGAAGGTCTCGCCGGCGGATCCACGTGAACGATCCGCCTCCGGGCGCCGGCCCAGACGAGCTGAGCAGTATGTCGACGGTCCGGCGAAGAGCTACTCCCCTTCTGCGGTCTTCATGGTACGAGATCGTTTTGCGATATGACTTGTCATGTCATGTGCACGTCATTAGCTTCTTACCGACCGCACACCTCCCCGCAATACGGCACGGCGAGCATTCCACTCGCTCGCGCTCCAACACCCCCACCCCCCAAGGGAGTTCGCATGCCGAAGTTCTACGCGCGTCGACGGCTGGCCATAGTCGCGGCCCTCACCGGCCTCATATCCTCCGTCGCCCTCCTCAACCCGCCCTCCGCCTCCGCCGCGCTCCCGACCCCGGTCAGCGCCGCCACCGCCCGCACCTACCTCGCCTCCCTCACCGTGGCGACCGAGGACCGCACCGGCTACGACCGCGACCTCTTCCCGCACTGGATCACCATCAGCGGCACCTGCAACACCCGCGAGACGGTCCTCAAGAGGGACGGCTCGAACGTCGTCACCGACTCCGCCTGCGCCTCCACCAGCGGCAGCTGGTACTCGCCGTACGACGGCGCGACCTGGACCGCCGCCTCCGACCTCGACATCGACCACCTGGTCCCGCTCGCCGAGGCCTGGGACTCCGGCGCCGGCAGCTGGACCACCTCCCGGCGCCAGGCCCTCGCCAACGACCTGACCCGCCCGCAGCTCATCGCCGTCACCGACAACGTGAACCAGGCCAAGGGCGACCAGGACCCGGCCACCTGGATGCCGTCGCGGACCGCGTACCGCTGCACCTACGTCCGCGCCTGGGTCCAGGTGAAGTACTACTACGACCTCTCGGTCGACTCCGCCGAGAAGAGCGCGCTCACGAACTACCTCTCCGCCTGCTGATCCGGCGGATGCCGATCCGCGGATTCTGCGCCGGGATCTCGCCACTGACCTCCGTCGTTCCGTACCGTACGGGGCGACGGAGGAGGGTGATCACATGGCGGGACTGCGCCTTGGACCACTGCTGAGGTACGCCGACGGTTCGTCCGCGACCGTCTGGGTCGAGGCGAGCCGCCCCTGTACCGCCGAAGTGCGCTGCTCCGACGGCGCCGAAGGCTCCGCCCGCACCTTCCAGGTCGCGGGCCATCACTACGCCCTGGTCCCGGTGAGCGGCCTCACGCCGGGCACGGCACGGTCGTACGAGGTGTTCCTCGACGGCACCCGCGTATGGCCGCTGCCCGACGCGCCCTTCCCGCCCTCGGTGATCCGCACCCCGGGCGAGGACGACGGCCTCCGCGTCGCCTTCGGCTCCTGCCGCTGGGCGGCGCCGCCCGCCGACGGGCACGACCGGGTCGGCCCGGACGCCCTTGACACCCTGGCGGCCCGGCTGGCGGCCGACCCGGACGGCGAACGGCCCGACGTCCTGCTGCTGCTCGGCGACCAGGTGTACGCCGACGAGACGTCCGAGGCCACCCGGCGCTGGCTGGCCGCCCGCCGCGACCTCGGCGACCCGCCGGGCAGCCAGGTCGCCGACTACGAGGAGTACACCCGCCTCTACTACGAATCGTGGCTCGACCCCGAGGTCCGCTGGCTGCTGTCCACCGTGCCCAGCTGCATGATCTTCGACGACCACGACGTCATCGACGACTGGAACACCTCCGCCGCCTGGCTCGCCGACATGCGCGCCACCCCGTGGTGGCAGGAGCGGATCCTGAGCGGCCTGATGTCGTACTGGGTGCACCAGCACCTCGGCAACCTTCCCCCCGCCGAACTCGCCGCCGACCCGCTGTACTCGGCCGTCCGCGAGACCCCGGACGGCACCGACGCCGTGCGCGCCTTCGCCTGCGGGGCCGACGCCGACCCGGCCTCGGTGCGCTGGAGTTACCGGCGCGACTTCGGCCGCGTACGCCTGCTGATGGTGGACACCCGGGCGGCCCGCGTCCTCGACGAGGAGAGCCGGGCGATGCTCGCCCCGGGAGAGGCGGACTGGCTGCGCGAGCAGGCACTGGACGGTCCCGGGTCCTGCGACCACCTCCTCATCGGCACCTCCCTGCCCTGGCTGCTGCCGCACCTGGTGCACGACGCCGAGGCGTGGAACGCGGCCGTGTGCCGGGGCGAGAAGGGCGCGCGCTGGGCACGGTTCGGAGAGGATCTGCGGCGCAAGGCCGACCTGGAGCACTGGGCGGCGTTCCCGGCGTCCTTCACCGCGCTCGCGGAGCTGATCGCCGAGGCCGGTTCGGGGCCCGGCGCGCCCGCGACGGTGTGCGTGCTCTCGGGAGACGTCCATCACGCGTACGTCGCCGAGCCGGAGTGGCCGGCCGGGCCGCCGGACGCCCGCGTCGTGCAGTTGACCTGTTCCCCCGTCCACAACTCCATCCCCCTGTCGATACGGCTCGGCTTCCGCTTCGGCTGGAGCGCGGTGGCCCGCGCCCTCGGCCGGTGCTTCGCCCGGCACGCGCGAAGTCCACGGCCGGCGGTGAACTGGCGCAAGACAGGCGGTCCTTGGTTCGGCAACCAGCTCATGACGCTGACGCTGAGCGGCCGTTCGGCCCGCGTGCGGCTCGAACAGGCGCGGGCGGTCGACGGCGGGCGTACCCGGCTCCGGACCGTGACGGAGTCCGAACTCGCCCCGTAATCCGCCCGTTGCGTCCGCTTGCTGCGGCCGTGGCCGGGATGCTTGTGACGCATCCCACACCAGGGCCACACGGGGCTCTGCCCGCCGCCTTCCCGACGGCATGATGAGGCGGACCGTCCGCTTCCGGCGGATGGTCCGCCGCCACGCGCCCCCACGCCCGGGAGTCCCCGTCTTGTCTGTCCAGTCTGTCCAGTCTGTCCAGTCTGTCCCGTCTGCCTTGCCTGTAGAGCCTGTAGAGCGTGTAGAGCCTGTACCGACAACGGACCACGTACCCGTCTCCGTCGCCCTGGTCGGGGCCGGGCCGCGCGGCACCAGCGTTCTGGAGCGCCTGTGCGCCTCCGCACCCGAACTCCTCCCACCGGGGGCGCGGCTGACGGTCCACGTCGTCGACCCGGCGCCGCCCGGCCCCGGCCGCGTCTGGCGCACCTCGCAGCCGGCCGAGCTGCTGATGAACACCGTGGCCTGCCAGGTGACCCTGTTCACCGACGACAGCGTGGACTGCTCGGGCCCCGTCCGGCCGGGTCCGAGCCTGCACGAGTGGGCGGACGGCGAGCTGAGTCCGGACGACTACCCGACCCGCGCCCACTACGGCCGGTATCTGGAGTGGATGTTCGCGAAGACGGTGCGGGAGGCGCCGCACGGGGTGCGGGTCGAAACGCACACGGCACGCGCGGTCCGGCTCGACGACGCCCCCGACGGCCGCCAGGCCCTCACCCTCGACGACGGCCGCACCCTGTCCGGGCTGGCGGCCGTCGTCCTCGCGCAGGGCCATCTGCCGGTGGCCGCGGACACGGCACAGCGGGGGCCGGCCGCGTACGCGGAACGCCACGGCCTGCGCCACGTCCCGCCCGCCAACCCGGCCGACGTCGACCTGTCCGGCGTCACGCCGGACGAACCGGTCCTGCTGCGCGGTCTGGGCCTCAACTTCTTCGACCACACGGCCCTGCTGACGACCGGCCGCGGCGGCCGCTTCGCCCGCGCGGAGAACGGGCGGCTGCGCTACACGCCCTCCGGCCGCGAGCCTCGCCTGTACGCCGGCTCGCGGCGCGGCGTCCCGTACCAGGCACGCGGAGACAACGCGAAGGGCTCCTACGGCCGTCACCTCCCGCTCGTCCTCACCGGCGAGACCATCGCCCGCTTCCGCAAGCGCGCCGACTCCGGCGAGGCACCCGACTTCCTCACGGAGATATGGCCGCTGGTGGCGAAGGAGGTGGAGACGGTCTACTACGAAGCCCTTCTGGGGGCCGGCGGGTTCGGAGTGCCGGGGTTCGGGACCCGGCAGTTCGCGGACCCGGAGTCCGGGGTCGCGGAGTCCGGGGTCGCGGAGTCCGGGGTCGCGGAGTCCGGGGTCGCGGAGTTCAGGGACCGTTTCCTGGCCGCCCCTCACCGCAGCACCCAAGTGGCCGCCGTGCTCGACGAGTTCGGAGTGGCTCAGGCCGACCGCTGGTCGTGGGACCGGATCTCCCGGCCGTACGCGGGCCACGCCTTCCCCGACCCGGACGCCTGGCGGGACTGGCTGCTCGGGCACCTCCGCGAGGACGCGGCGCAGGCGGCCCTCGGCAATGTCGCCGGTCCGCTGAAGGCGGCCCTCGACGTGCTGCGGGACCTGCGCAACGAACTGCGTCAGATCGTCGACCACTGCGGGCTCGCGGGCCGGTCCCGGCGGGACCACCTTGACCGCTGGTACACCCCGCTCAACGCCTTCCTGTCCATCGGCCCGCCCCGGCGGCGGATCGAGGAGCTGGCCGCGCTGGTGGAGGCGGGTGTGGTGGAGGTGCTCGGACCGCGGCTTGAGGTGCGGGAGGAGGGCGGGGCCTGGCTGGCGCGCTCCCCGGAGGTGCCCGGTTCGGCGGTCCGGGTGACGACGCTCGTGGAGGCGCGCCTGCCGGAACCGGATCTGCGCCGCACCGCCGACGGCCTCCTCGCCCGCCTGCTCGAGACCGGTCAGTGCCGCCCCCACACCGTCGACGGTTACGAAACCGGAGGGCTGGACGTGACGCGGCGGCCGTACCGCCTGATGGACCGTCAAGGGCACGCGCATCCACGGCGGTTCGCGTTCGGGGTGCCCACGGAGGGTGTGCACTGGGTGACCGCGGCGGGAGCGCGACCAGGGGTGGATTCGGTCATGCTCGCGGACGCCGACTCGGTGGCGAGAGCCGTTCTACGTGCGGCTGCGGGCGGGACGGAACCGCAAACCGAGGCGAACCCGTGGCCGAATCGCGGCTCACGCGGCGGCGGGCGCCGTTCACATTGCGGGGCAGCCCCATTGCCCGTCGAGTGAACACTCTCTGCCGAACACATGAGCCCCCCGCTAACCTTCTGTCACACCTCCCGCGTACGCTGTGTGGCTCACGGGGGAAACACGGGGAGTGTTGAGGGTGCTCGAGAGTCTCGAGAGCGTGGGGTCACTGACCGGCAGCCCATGGATCTACGCCATGGTCGCACTGTCGGTCCTGCTGGACGTCTTCCTGCCGGTACTGCCGAGCGGCGTGCTCGTCATCACCGCCGCCACGGCGGCGGCCGCGGGTTCGGGCGCGGCGACCGGCCAGGTTCCGCACCAGGTCCCCGACATCCTGGTCCTGATCTTCTGCGCCGCCACCGCGTCCGTCCTGGGCGACCTGGTGGCCTACCGGCTGGCCTGGCGCGGCGGCGAACGCCTGGACCGGGCGATAGCCCGCTCCCGCCGTCTGACCACCGCGCAGGAACGTCTCGGCGGGGCGCTGTCCCAGGGAGGCGGCGCCCTGGTCGTCCTCGCCCGCTTCGCCCCGGCCGGCCGCTCGGTCGTCTCCCTGGTCGCCGGCGCCGCCCACCGCCGCGTCCGCGAGTTCCTCCCCTGGTCCGCTCTCGCCGGCATCGCCTGGGCCGCGTACAGCGTCGCCCTCGGCTACTTCGGCGCACACTGGCTCGGCGCGACCTGGCTGGCCACGGGCGTGTCCCTGGTGGCCCTGTTCGGCGCGGGAGCGGGTGCGGCGTACGTGATGCGGCGACAGCCGGCGTAACGGCTGCGCCCGAATCAGCCGGGCGGATCCGGCCCCGCCCGCTATCCGGCCCGCCGAGCCGCCTGCCCCCGCACCTCCAGCCCCGCCAGCAGGTCAGCGGTGGCCTCTGCGATCACATCCACCGCACGGTCGAAGACCTCCCGGTTGTGCGCGGCAGGCGCCCGGAACCCGGAGACCTTCCGCACGTACTGCAGCGCAGCGGCCCTGATCTCCGCCTCCGTCGCCTCCTCGGGCAACACGGGCGGACGAAGTGTCTTGATGCTTCTGCACATGCCTCCAGTCTCACACCCCGCCTTGCGATGATCTATCCCGAGGCGGCCACCGACCCGGGGCCGACCGACGAAGGGAACCAACCCATGACCTCGAACGACACCCTCACGGTGGCGATACTGGGGCCCGGCGGCACGGGCGGCCTGCTCGCCGCCCTCCTCTCCCGGGCAGGCCACCGGGTGATCTGCCTGGCCGGGGAGGAGACGGCACACACACTGCGTACGTCCGGAATCCGCGTCCGCAGCGGGCAGTTCGGCGACTTCACGGCCCGCGTCGAGGCCGGCACCGAGCTGCGCGAACCGGTCGACGCCTGCCTGGTCACGGTCAAGCAGACGTCTCTCGACGCCGCCCTGGACCGCGTCCCGCCGTCTGCGCTGGGCGACGGCCTGGTCGTAACGCTCCTGAACGGCGTCGAGCACCCGGCGGCCCTGCGCGCCCGCTACCGCCCCGACCGGGTGGCCCCGGCCGTCATCCGCGTCGAGTCGACTCGCGTGGCTCCGGGGATGATCGAACACGGCAGCCCCTTCGCCGAGGTCGACCTGACGGCCGACGCGGCCCCCCGCGAGCGTCTCGACGCCCTGGCACAGGCTCTGACGGCCGCCGGCCCCGCCACCCGGGTGCTGACGGACGAGACCGCCGCCCTGTGGGCGAAGATGTCCTTCCTGGCACCCTTCGCGCTGCTGACCACCCGTCACGGGCTCCCGCTGGGCGACGTACGGACGCTTCACCGCGAGGAGTTGGCGGCCCTGGTGGCGGAGACGGCCGCGGTGAGCTCCGCGTGCGGCGCCCCCGCCGACCCGGCCCGGGCACTCGCCCGCTACGACGCGTTCCCGCCCCACACCAAGTCCTCGATGCAGCGCGACGCCGAGGCGGGCCGTCCCCTCGAACTCGACGCGATCGGCGGCGCGTTGCTGCGCGCGGCCGACAGGTACGGCATAGCCGTACCGGTTACGGCGCGCCTGGTACGGGAGTTGAGGGCAACGGCTCACTGACGACCCGACGAGAGGCGGACCCGGCCGACTCCATCAGCCGGGTCCGCCCGCCAGGTCCACCCGCCAGCCGCTGGACGTGATCCAGTGCCCCTTGGGGTACGCGAAGCGACCGTGCCGGGCAGGGTGAACCCGGCCAGGCGGCAGACCCTGTTCGAGGCGGCGTGGTCCACCTCCGGGAACGCGTGCGGACACCGTCGCCCGCCGGCGGCCCGCGCCGCCTCCACGCCGGCCCCGGCGGCACGGGCGGCCTCGGCCGGGAGACCCCGCCCCTGGTACACCGGCAGGAATCCCCCACCCGGTCTCCCAAACCTCCCCGCCCCGCCACTCGCGCGCCCCCCAGAACCCGCTCGACCCGACGGTCTCCCCGCTGCCCGCCGGCCGCGACCCGGTACATCCGCCCCTGTCCTCGGCTCGACATACCGCCGATGCCGGGTCACCAGCTGCACCTCCGTCTCGGGACCGCTCACCGTCACGGACCCACGCGGCGCGTTCCCCCGTGCGGCCCCGCGCCGCGGGCTCACCGTTTCGCATGAACCCGGCGGGAACTCGCGGCCCAAAATCGAACAGGCGTAGCATTGCCCCGTGGCTACGACCTACGACTTTCCGAGTGACCTCCTCGCCGGTCAGGAGGAGCTGCATCAGGTCCGGGCCGAGCTGTCGGCCCTGCTCAAGCGGCTGCCCTGGTCGGTCGAGCCCCTGGACGGCTTCAGCGACGACAACGGCTGGCGCAAGGTGGAACGCCCCGCCTCCCCCGGCTGGACGGCCGACGAGCAGGCCGAGGTCGAGAAGCTCCGGCAGCGGGAACACGAGCTCGCCGTCTTCGTCAGCACACACCGCTTCTGGGCGGAGGCCGCGACCACGGAGCGCGTCGACGCCCGCATGACGCTGAAGCACGCGCGGGAGACCTGAGGGCGGCCCGAACGCGGAAGACCCCGGCCGCGATCGGCCGGGGTCTTCCGCCGGTGTGGGCGCGGACGGTTTCGAACCGCCGACATCCTGCTTGTAAGGCAGGCGCTCTACCCCTGAGCTACGCACCCGAGACGAGTCGACAGCCTACATTGCCCGGCCCCCTGTCCTGCAAACCCGTATCGCGGGCCACGCCCTAGCCGTCTCGCGGGCCGCGCCGTGGCCGTCGCCGGTGCTGTCGTGGTGTAGCTCCCGGCGGCACCGCCCGTGGCACCTCCGCCAGGCAGGACAAACATCCCGATCAGCGTGTATCGAGGTACCGCGAGGCGTCGCAGTGAAGGCCGAGGACGGGGACGGGAGCCTGCGGGCGCGGCGGTTCTCGAACTCGGTGCCGTGCCGCGGGACGAGGCCGGCTCGTACCTCGTGTCCGCGCACACCGGCGACGGCAAAGTCACCGTCCCGACGGCGAACTGACCGACCCGTGTGTTCGTCCTTAACCGGTGGGAGAATGACAAGGGCACCGGCCAGGACGGATGACAGCACGGGAGAGGGATGTGACGGCGACACCTTCGCAGCCGTACTCGCCGTTGGTGCCGCGCGCACACCACCGTCCCGGGCGTCACGCGCTCCGCGACACCCTCATACTGATCGGCCTGCCCCTCGTCGCCGCGCTCGCGCTGCCCGCCGCGTACGCCGGCGGCGGCACCCGGCGCTGGTTCGGCGGGCGGTCCGAGAGCCAGCGGGCCGAGGCGCAGGCCGCGAAGGACGCCGCAGCGGCCGCGTTCTACGAGCTCGACACCGCCCAGCGCGATCTGCGGATCTCGGTGGAGACGATCACGGCCGTGGACGACTCCCCCGCCGCCCGGCGCGCGGTCGCCGACTTCGAGGCGCTCGGCAGACGCATCGACGAGGCCAGCCACCAGTACATCAACGCCGTGGACGCGCACGATCTCGACCGCGACGACCTGGAAGCGCACGCCGCGTCCCGTGCCCGCGCGGAGCTGACCACCGCCAAGGACGAGCTGGGCCGTGTCAAGCAGGAGCTGGACCGCTTCGCAGACGGGCTCGGGCCGCTGCTCGGCAAGGCCGAGACGCAGCTGGCCCGGGTGGCACCCGCCGTGGAGCGGGCCCGGCAGGGGCTGCTGGCCGCTTCGAACGCCCTGGACGCGGTCCGTGGTTCGGGCCTGAAGGCGGACGACCTCGCCGCCCGCCTCGCCGCCCTCGGGCCGGAGCTCACCAAGCTCAACCAGGGCGCCGGGCAGCACGGCGTGCCGCAGACGCTGGAGCGTGCCGAGCGGGTGGCCCGGGAGGCCGGGGCGGTCCGGGCGGAGGCCGAGCGGCTGCCGGAGCGGGCGGCGGAGACCGACCACCGGCTCGTCTCGCTGCGCACCCGCGCCGAGGCACTGACCACCCGCGCGGGTCAGGTCGAGCCCGTGCTGAGCGAGCTGCGGCGGCGTTTCACGGCCGCCTGCTGGCAGGACCTCCAGCATGTGCCGGAGCAGGCCGCGGAGAACGTACGGCAGGCCGAGCTGAAGCTGAAGGAGGCGCAGGCGGCGCGGGACGCGCAGCGCTGGCCGGACGCGACCGCGCTGCTGTCCACGGTGCGGGCGCTGCTGAACACGACCGACGAGTCCGTGTCGGCGGCCGGGGACCGGCTGCGGCGGCTCAACGCCGTGCAGAAGGATCCGCGGCAGGAGATCGACCGGACCCGGTTCGCGATCCGGGACGCGCAGCGGCTGGCCATGACCGGCCGCAACACGCCCGATCCGCGGCACGCGGGCCCGCTGGACGAGGCGGTCGCCCGGCTGGAGCGCGCGATCGGCACACTGGAGGAGGGCCGCCACCCCGACTACTGGCACTTCCTCACGGAGACGGAGGCGGTGCGGCAGACGGTGGCGCGGGTGGTCTCGCAGATCCGGGAGGAGCGGGGAGCCGGCCACTGAGGCCGGCTCCCGCCCGCGGCACCGGTCAGGTGCGGTAGGCGTAGTACGCCGCGTTCGGGTACGACGCGACGATGCTCGCCACCGACCTGCGGAAGGTGTTGTTGGAGTGGTAGGTCACGTACGGCAGGCCCCGCCGGCTGCGGTACGTGACGATCATCGTGTGGTCCTTGGACCCGTCCTTGTCGAAGTCCACCTGGAGCACGTCGCCGACGTCCAGCTGGTAGACGTTGGTGAGGCTGGTGGTCCGCTTGGAGTTCTGGGCGAACCAGGACCACTCGTTGACTCCGACGAACGAGTGCGACTGGATGCTCGCGTCGCCGAACCACTTGGTGTAGTCGTACACGTAGCCGGGCACGTGCTTCCAGCCGCCCGCCTTCAGGGACTGGCTGACGAAGTTGGTGCAGTCGCCGCCGGCACCCTGCCCGTTGTAGTCCGGGTAGTCCTTGTTGTACGTGCTCCAGTACTTCTCCGCGTAGGTCGCCATGGCCCTGTAGTCCAGCGCGGTGCCGGTCAGGGTCTTGGCCTTGGCGGGCGCCGGCCAAGTGGTCGCCGCGCGGGGGGCGTCCGGCATGTCGGTGTCGGCGGCGGTGGCCGTGACGGACGGCTTGGCGAGCGTGTTCACCGCGATGCCCTCGTCGGTGTCACGGACGCCGGTCAGCTGCCAGTTGCCCTGCCGGTCGGCGGTGAACGTCAGCTCGTGGTGGGCCTGGAACCCGGTGGTCCTCGGCTCGTCGCCGCGGAGCTTCTGGTAGGTCAGGGTCGTGGTCTCGGTGACCGCGGCCTTGGCCGTGCGGCCCGTCACGCGCGTGGCGTCCAGGGTGACGGTGGTGCTGGCCTTGCTGTACTTCTCGCCGGCCTTGGCGAGGCGGCTCTTGCGCTGGTCGAGCGAGGACAGCGCGGTGTCCTCGCTGTGGGCCACGCCGGAGGACAGCCGGACGTCGCCGGCGAAGCCGTCGGTCAGCGGCTTCTCGCGGTTGCCCTGCCCTCCGGTCACCAGGGCGTCCGTACGGTCGGTGAAGACCGCGTCCGCCAGACGCTGGAAGGTGGCCTTGGTCTGCGCGTCCACCGTCGGGTCGTCGACCACGGCCGCGCCTGCGCTCCAGTTGGGCAGCAGCGCCGCTCCCGCAACGACCGAAGCGGCCGCCGCGCCGAATATGGTGGCGCGGCGCCGAGTGCGGCTCAATTTCCTTGACTTCACTGAAGATTCCCCTCTGCCCCGGCACTGGGGAAAGCCGGGCAGCGAATCTTCGCACGCCCTGTGTGCGTGTTGTGAAGAGGGATGCGGTTGAGGTTTGGTTACTTCACGACCGTCGACCAGTCCGGCGACTGTGCCGGGTCCAGGCTGCGCAGCCGCTCCAGGGTCTCCGGCTTCTGCACGTCCATCCAGTCGGCGAGTTCCTTGAAGGACACGCACTTGACGCCCTTCTTGGTGCACACGCTCTTGATGACCTGGTCGACGGCGTTCATGTAGATGCCGCCGTTCCAGTCCTCGAAGTGGTTGCCGATGAACAGCGGGGCCCGGCTGCCGTAGTACACGCGGTTGAAGCCGGCCATGTAGGTGTCGAGGGTCTGCTGCTGCCACTCGGGGTACTTGGCCGGGTCGCCGTGGGTCTCGCCCTCGGACTGGTTGTAGAGGAAGTTGAAGTCCATGGACAGGCCCTGGTACGTGCCGCCCTCGTACGGGAGCATCTGCAGCGGGAAGTCCCAGACGCCGTTCTTCTTCGTCGGCCAGATCTGGAAGTCACCCGCGGAGCTGGCGTCGTAGCGCCAGCCGTAGCTCTTGATGGCCTTCAGCAGGTTCTTCTGGCCCTCCAGGCAGGGCGCGCGCCCGCCGGTGAGCTCCTTCCTGAAGTCGAACGGCAGCGGATCGATGTCCTCGTACCCGGTGTTGGTCTTCCAGTTCTCCACGAAGGAGTAGAACTGGTCGATCTCGCTCTTCCACTCCTCGACGCTCCAGTCACCGCCGCCCTTGGCCTCGCAAAAGTGGCCGTTGAAGTGGGTGCCGATCTCGTTGCCGTCCTCCCACGCCTTGCCGAGCTGCTCCAGCGTGGTGCGTATGTGCTCGTCGGTGGGGAAACTGATCGCCGCGGAGCCCTTGCGGTGCTGCGGGGGCTGGTAGAGGTCCCTCTTACTCTTGGGCAGCACGTAGATGCCCGTGAGGAAGAAGGTCATGTGGGCGTTGTACTCCCTGGCCAGCTCCCGGTAGTGCGAGAAGAGGTTGTCGTCGCCCGCGAGCGCGCCGTCCCAGGAGAACACGACGAACTGGGGCGGCTTCTCGCCCGGTTTGAGCCGCTCGGGCTTCAACTGGCCTTCCTGGAGGCCCGTGTACGACGTGGAGCCGTCCCCCAGCACCTTCGTCTCGCCGTCCCACTCGGGTTCCTTGCTCGCCCCCGCCGAGGGGTTCCTGCCGGGCTCACGGTCGTCGGAGGACGCGGTCGGCGTGGTGGTGTCCGAGCGGTTCAGGGCCAGATAGCCCCCGACCAGCGAGGCCACGACGAGGAGGGCGGCCAGGGTCAGGAACCCGGGCTTGGTGGTACGGCGGGATGCTCGGGCTCTCCGACGGCGGCCGGATGCCGAAAGCGTGCGGGGCTTCATGGGCGGCTCATTCTTCGAGGGGGGTGGCGGGTGCGCTGCGGTCAGCCGAGTGGGCTCATGGCTCTGAACCAGACTCCGTAGGGGACGTCGGTGGCGTTCGTGCCGGCGACTCCTTTCAGCGGCAGGGGTTCCAGGCTCTTGGACAGGTCGATGCGGTAGACGACGACGGCGGTCGACACGGACTTGTCCGTGCCGACGTACCAGGCCGCCGTGTCGTCCTGCGTGGTACCGGCCTTGCCCGCCACGGTCGCCGTGCCGGTGGCGTCGGCTGCATGGGCCCCGCGGAACGAGTCCGTGAGCGCCTCGCTGACCTGGCGGGCCGTTTCCGGGCGCATCGCACGGCTCGGCTTCAGCCGGTCCAGCGCGACCTTGGAGCCGTTGCGGGTGATCCGGCTGACGGAGTACGGCTCGGTGTGCATGCCGTCGGCGTCGAAGGTGGCGTAGCCGCTCGCCATGCGCAGCGCGCTGGGCGTGACGCTGCCCAGGGACAGCTCGGGCACCTGACGGCCGAAGCTGGACGAGAGGAAGCCGGCCGCCTCGGCGGTCTTGCGCACGTTGGACAGGCCGGTGTCCATGCCGAGCTGCATGAACGGCGTGTTCACCGACTGGGCGAGCGCCGTGCGCAGACTGATCGGCCCCCACGACTCCTCGCCGTCGTTGTGGGCGGAGACCTGCTTGCCGCTGCGGTCCCAGTAGGGACCTTCGGGCGTCGTGACCGGGATGGCGTTGTCGCCGTTGTAGACGGTCTCCGGGGTGACGGGCGTCGCGCCCCCGTCGCGGGTCTTGGTGACCCCGTGCTCCAGGCCGGCGGCGTACACGAAGGGGAGGAAGGCCGAACCCGCCGGGACGGTGGTGGCGTTGGACTCGTTGAAGCCCTGGGTGCGGTGGTCCGGTCCGCCGTAGACGGCGAGGATCTTGCCGTCGGCGGTCACCGAGGCTGCTCCGTAGTGGACGGTCTTCGCCTTGGCCGGGCTGTTCCTCCTGGCCACCTTGCGCGCCTTGGTCACGGCGGCGGTGAGCTCGGCCTCCCGTGTGCGGTCGAAGGTGGTGTAGATCTGGTAACCGCCCATGTCGAACTCCCTGTCCGATATGTGCGCGGTCTTCTTGGCGTACTGCGCCGCGAGTTCGACCAGGTAGTCGCTCTGCTTGCCGGTGTCGTAGGTGCGGGACTGTTTGAGGGGCTCCGGGAAGGTCTTGTACTTGGCGCGCTCCGCGCGCGAGAGCTTGCCGATCTCCACCATGCGGTCGAGGGTCCAGGACCAGCGTTCCACGGCCCGGTCGCGGTTCGCCGGGCTGAGCACGGGGTCGTAGAGGCCGGCGCCCTTCAGCAGCGAGGCGAGGAAGGCGGCCTCGCTGGCGTTGAGTTCACGCACGTCCTTGCCGTAATAGGCCTGGGCGGCGCGCTGGATGCCGTAGGTGCCGCGGCCGAACCAGCTGGTGTTGAGATAGCCCTCGAGGATCTTGTCCTTGCTCATCTTGTTGTCGAGCTTGAGGGAGATCATCGCCTCGGTGAACTTGCGGCTGACCGAGCGGTCCTGACTCAGGTAGACGTTCTTCACGTACTGCTGCGTGATGGTGGAGCCGCCCTGGGTGTCGCCCTCGCCCACGGTGCGCCACAGGGCGCGGCCGATGCCGCTGACGGAGATGCCCGGGTCGGAGTAGAAGCTCGCGTTCTCCGCGGCCAGCACCGCCCAGCGGACGTCCTCCGGGATGTCCTTCAGCGGCATCGCCTGCCGCTGCACCCAGCCGGTGCGGGCCATCGGGGTGCCGTCGGACCAGAAGAAGACGTTGTCCTGCTGGGTGGCGTAGGTGTTCAGGTTCTCCGGTATGTCGGTGGCGGCGTAGGCGACGACCAGCATCAGGCCGGTCAGTCCCACGGAGGCCAGCGCGGCTCCCACCGTCTGCCGCCAGGACGGTATCCAGCGGCGCCAGTCGGTACGGCCGGGACGCGGGTACTGCGGCCGCAGCTTGCCCGCGTACGGCGCGAGCCCCTGGACGAGCGGCGCCAGCCGGGCGGCGACCGGGGCGAGAAGCGGGCCGGCGGCGACAGTGACGCGGGCCAGCACGGGGGGCGACGTCTTACGACGGCTGCCCGACCGGGCGGGCATCTCCGACCGGCCCGCCCGCGACTCCGCCGACGCGTGGTCGGCCCTCAGCGAGGCGACCTTCAGCTGCATGGTCTCGTCCGCCGGCGGACCGGCCTGCGCGGCCCGGTCGGCCTTCAGAGCGGGGTCGGCCCGCAGCGAGTCGACCTTGAGCTGCATGGTCTCGTCCGCCGGGGGGTGGGCCTTGGGAGCCCGGGCGGTGTCGGGAGCCGGGGCGGACTTGGGCGTCCGGTCGGTCTTGGGCGCCCGGCCGGTCTTCGGCGCCCGGTCGGTCTTCGGCGCCCGGTCGGGGTTCCGAGCCGGGTTGGTCTCCCGGGCCGAGTTGGTCTCCCGGGCCGAGTTGGCCGTCCGAGCCTGGTCGGTCCTTCGAGCCTCGTCGGTCTTCGGATCCCGCTCGGCCCTGGGAGTCCGCTTGGCCTTGGCGGCGCGGTCGGCCCTGGAAGCCCGCTCAGCCTGCGCCGCCCGATCGGCCCTGGAAGCCCGCTCAGCCTGCGCCGCCCGGTCGGCGTTCGCCTCCCGGTCGGCCTTCGGCATGTGGTCGGCGCGCAGCGAGTCGACATTCAGCTGCATGGTCTCGTCGGCCGGCAGATGGGCCTTGGGGGCCCGGTCGCGCCTGGTCGTCCGGTCGGGCGCGGGCGTCCCACCGGTCTTTGCCGTCCGGTCCGGCGCGGGCGTCCCGCCGGTCTTCGGAGCTCCCTCGTCCCTGGTGGTCCGCTCGGCCCTAGGAGTCCGGTCGGCCTTCGCGACCCCGTCGGCCTTCGCAGCCCGGTCGGCCTTCGCAGCCCGGTCGGCCTTCGCAGCCCGGTCGGCCTTCGCAGCCCGGTCGGCCTTCGCGGCCCGGTCGGTGTTCCGCATGTGGTCGGCGCGCAGCGAGTCGACGTTCAGCTGCATGGTCTCGTCGGCCGGGGGCGTCTCCGCCTCCTGCGCGGGCGCCTCGGCCCGGACCTCGGCCTGCCTGTGCCGGCGCCAGGCCCGCCAAGGCGTATCCCGAGGGCCCGGCTCACGGCCCTCCTCGACGCCATCCCCCTGCCCTGCCTCGGTCACGCCTGCGTCTCCCTCCGCACACAATGTTGCTCGCGCGGGTAGATGCGGCGGCCGACGTCTCGGCTGCAAGCCCCCCAATTTCCCCGGCCTTCCGGCCTCCTCGCGGCATCCACAAATTACCAGCGATTTTTTCGAATTGTTCGACAGGCGATCGGACAGAAGTGGAAGCTGTGAGCCACGCAACTCTCCGAGCCTGTGGCTCCCGCTAACCTGAGCGCATGCCTCGCTACGAGTATCGGTGCCGGACCTGCGGCGACACCTTCGAACTGAGCCGCCCGATGGCGGAGTCCTCCGCCCCCGCGACCTGCCCTTCCGGGCACTCAGACACGGTCAAGCTGCTGTCGACGGTGGCCGTGGGCGGCTCGGCGAAGGCCCCGGCAGCCGCGCCCCGCGCGGGCGGCGGGGGCGGCTGCTGCGGCGGCGGCTGCTGCGGCTGACCCGCCGCCGGCCGCGTTTCTTCAGAAGATCTTCAGCTTTCGTTCCCCGGCGCCGTGCCGCGCGTCGCCCTGAGGAACTCCCGCAGGATGCGCTCGCCGGCCAGCACGCCCCGCTCCGGCAGTGCGCTGATCGCCGGTGCCGTCCAGGCGCTGTCGGCCAGTTCGCCGTGGCCCGGGCGCCAGCCCCGGTCCGCCGCGAGCAGCAGGTCGGCGTCGAGGAGGGAGTCTCCGGCGGCGAGCGTGAGGTCGGCGCCGGTGCGGCGGGCGACCTCGTGCAGGGCCGCGCTCTTGGTGAGCGGCTTCGGGACGGCGTAGATCTTGCGGCCCTGCAGCGACACGGTCCAGCCGCGGTTCTCCGCCCACACCGCGAGCTCCTTCACCCACTCCTCGGGCAGCAGCTCGCGTTCGACGACGAGGTAGGCGAAGAGGTCCTCGGCGATCCGGTGCTTGCGCACCCACAGCGGGTCGGCCGTCGCCATCAGGTGGTCGCGCACCTCCGCGAGGGGCGCGCACTCGTCGTCCAGCCGGGCCTTCACGCACGCGTGCCAGTCCTGGTCGGTCACTCCGTCGACCAGCAGGTGCCCGCCGTTGGCGCAGATCGCGTACGTCGGCGCGGGGCCCGGCAGGCTGATGCGCTGGTACTGCTTGCGGGTGCGGGTCGTCGTCGGCACGAACACCGCCGCGTCCCCGAGGTCCGTCAGCAGTGCCGCGGCCGTCTCGGTCATGTACGACAGCGGCCTGCTCTCGTGCACCTCGACGCACAGCAGCCGGGGCGCCCGCGCATCCGGCATGGTCAGCGCGAGGGCCGCGGACGAGTAGATGAGCGTACGGTCGAGGTCGCTCGCCACCAGCACCGGCATCAGACCGTCACCGCCTTGCCGTCGGCGCCCGTCGCACCGCGCGTGTACTTGGGGTGGATCAACCCCACGCAGGTGTAGGGCAGTTCGTCTACCTCCTCGACCGGTACGCCTCTCTGCTCGGCGAGCAGGCGTACGTGGTCCAGGTCGGCGCCCGCCCCGGCCCGCGCCAGGATCTTCCACGGCACCCGGCGCAGCAGCACCCGGGTGGTCTCGCCGACGCCGGGCTTGACGAGGTTCACGTCGTGGATGCCGTACTCCTCGCTGATGCGCTCGACTGCGGCCCAGCCCGCCCAGGTCGGGCTGCGGTCGCCGGACAGCAGGTCCTTGGCCTGCACGTCGACGGCGTCGGCGACCTCGGGGAAGCGGGCGGTCACCGCGTCCAGGAAGTCCACCGACACGTCGGCGCCCGCGAGTTCGCGGTAGAACTTCGCGCCGTGGAAGTCGTTCGGGCCGACGAGGTCCGCGCGCAGCACCGTCCGCGAAATCAGTCCCGAGACGGTCGAGTTGAGGCAGGCCGAGGGGATGAGGTAGTCCTCCCGAGTGCCGTACGTCCGCACGCAGGAGCCCGGATCGGCCAGCACCGCGATCTCCGGGTCGAAGCCGGTGATGCCTTCTGACGCCTCGAACTCCTTTAGGGCGTCGGCGAGTTCGCGGGTGATGGCGCCCTTGCCGGTCCAGCCGTCGACGAAGACGACGTCGGACGGCTCGTGGTGGGCGGCCAGCCAGCGCAGCGCGTTGGCGTCGATGCCGCGGCCGCGCACGATCGACACGGCGTAGTGCGGCAGGTCCAGCCCGTGCCGGAACCGGGCCCAGCGGCGCATGAGGATGCCGACGGGCGTGCCCGCTCGGGCCAGGGACACCAGGACGGGCCGGGGCACGGGGGTCCCCCCGCTCGAGCGAAGCCGAGAGTGGGGGCGTTCGGCAAGCACGATCTCGGTGACGGCACCGGCCGCCAGCGCGAGCCGTGCCGCGGACTCCGCCAGCGCCGCCTGGAACAGCTCCTGGTACTGCTCGCTCGGCTGGTACTCCACAGGCAGCGACTCCGCGTAGTGCGCGCCGCCGCTCTGGATGGCCTCCTCGCGCTCCTCGGTCGGCGCCTCCAGCGTCACGTCCGAGAGGTCCTGCAGCAGCCAGCCGACCTCCTCGGGCGGATACGAGGAGAAGGCGGGGCCGCGGAGGGGCTCGGGCAGCATGGAGGGCCTTTCGGGTACGTACAGGGGCTGGGGGACGTAGGACGGGAGGACCGCGAGCAGGACGTGCGGGACGTGCGCGGCGAGCTGGGACAGCAGGCCGTCCGGCGCGTGCAGTGCGGGGGTGTCTGCGACCGAGTCGACGACGGCGACCACGGCGTCGAAGCCGGCGCCCGCGACGTTGTAGGCGTAGCGCTCGCCGGGCCCGTCGGCCGGGTCGTCGTGGGACGGGAAGACGATGCGGCTGCGTATCGCGTAGCCGGGGTCGTCGACCGCGAGGACGGGAGAGCGGGTGGTGGTGGAGAAGCGCACCTCGGCGCCCACGGCCTGCTCCAGTTCACGGGCCAGTCGCAGCGGCGCGTACATCAGCTCCTCGAAGCCGAGCACGAGCACCCGCCCGGCATCCTCGGGCAGGGCTTCGGCGAGCCGGGCGGCCATCGCGGGCAGGGCGCCCTCCAGCCGGGCGCGGTGGGCGGGCGTGAACCCGTGCCGGCCACCGTCGGGCAGTCCGCGGGGCCAGCCCGGGTCGACGCGGGCGACACGGCCGTACGACCGCTCGGCGGGCGCCTCCTGGGACTCGTGCCGGGCGACCAGCTCCCGCCCCTTCTCCAGCACCCCCTCCGGAAGCCGTACGTTCCCCGAGGCGGCCGCGACCAGGTCCACCCGGGCGCCGATCTCCCGCGCGAAGTCCGCCAGCCGGTCCGTGTCCTGTGCCGAGCGCATGTCGACCAGGGCGACCACGACGTACCGCCGGCGCGGGTAGCGCTCGTGCAGGTCGCGGATGGTGTTCAGGACCGTGTTCCCGGTGGAGAACTCGTCGTCGACGAGGACCAGCGGGCCGTCCCCGACCAGCAGCGCCGGGTCCTCCGGCAGCAGCAGGTGCGAGGTGGCGTGCGAGTGGGACTCCTCGAAGCCGCCCGCGGCCGCGACACCGGGGACCGGGCGGCGGGTGGAGTGCAGGTAGGGGGCGAGCCCCAGCCCGTCGGCGACCGAGTGGCCGAGACCGGTGGCGGTCTCCGCGTAGCCCACGACGACCGCCCTGCCCGCCTCCGCGGCGCCCAGCAGCTCGCGCACCCGTCGGCCGAGGGCGAACCCGTGGCCGTACACGACGGACGGCGACTGCGGTACGTGCTTGCCGAGCACGTTCGACACGAGCAGATGCGCCCGCTTCGGGTTGCGGCGCAGCGCAAGCCCCAGTAGATCGGTCAGCCTGCCGTCCCCGGCGAGTTCGACACCGAGCCGCTCGGCGACCCAGCTGCCCGACCAGACCCCGTTGTTCACTGCGTTGTTCATGCGTCCCTTGGTTGTCAGCGGTTGTCGGCCGGTATCCCGGCCGCGAGGAGCTCCACGAAGCCGATGTCCTCGTTCGCCACCCCGAAGACCTCGGCGCGCAGCACGGTCCGCTCCGCCCAGGCGCGGTGCGGTTTCACTTCATTCATTTTGTTCGTGTACGCCGACCTCAGCACACCCCCGCCGCCGCGTTCCGGCCGCAGGATGTCCTGCGCGTCGCTGAACTCCTCGTGACTGACCACCGACAGGGCGTGCACCGGCAGCACATGGGAGGGGTGGATGCACGTCTTGCCGAGCAGGCCGTTGGCCTGGTCGAGGGCGATCTCGCGCAGCAGCCCGTCCATGGCATGCTCGATCAGCGCCTCGCGCAGCTCCTCGGCCTGCCCCTCCAGGAAGGGGCTGCGCCGCAGCTGCGGCTTGAACATGCGCTCCTGGACGCGGAAGTACTCCCACACGGGCCCGGTCACCGTGAACCCGGTGCCGTCGGCCCGCCCCAGCATGTTCACCACGTCGGCGATCACGGAGGCGACGATCTGGACGTCGTACGCCGTCATGTCGGGTGCCCGGCGCAGCCCGTACGAGGAGCAGAAGTCGGTCACGCCGAGCCGCAGTGCCAGCACGCGGTCGCGATACTTGCCGACCGCGCGGGAGATGCCCTCCAGGGTCTCCACGCGGGACTCCCGGTACAGCAGCTCCGGCGACTCGAGCACCGGCATGCCGAACAGGCGCCGTCCGCTCTCGGCCTCGGCCGTCGCCAGGGCCTCGAGGAACGGGACACCGCGCTCCTCGTTGAACTTCGGGATCACGAACCCGGACAGCAGCCGGACGGCGGGGCCGAGACGTCGTACGAGGTCGGGGATCTGCTCGGGCACCCGCACCCGGATGAACAGCAGCGGCGGGTCCGCGCCGTCCCGTCCGGCGAGGTCCGCGAACTGTCGTACGAGGTTCTCCTCGCCGTCGGCGACGTCCTCGTCGCCGATCGAGTCCTCCAGGCACAGCACCATCGAGACCACGCCGCGCCCGGTCTGCTTGACGATGTCGTCCGCGAGCCGGGGCCGCGTGGCCGGACTGTAGAGCGTGGCCCCGAGGGCGACGGACAGCAGCCTGGCCGGGGAGTCCGCGGTGAACTCGCACGGCTCCTGGTGGAACAGGCGCTGCCGCACCTCAGGGGCGATGTGCCCGAAATGACGCATAGAACTCCCCCGTGATGGCTGAGCGACCCCTGTGAACTGATGACAGGTGGCCGGTAATAGTACGTAGGGATCCATGTCAGACGCTCCGGCAGGGCATGAATTTCAGGTAACCCGGCTCTGTCGGAGCGAGTACCCCGCATTGTCGTGATCAGGACCGAGAGGGCAGGATGACCGCATGACGCACGCGATGCTGAAGGGGTCGAACGTCCCACTGGAGGCCACGACGGTGCGCGCCGTGCTGCGCTGGACACCCGGGCAGGGGGTTCCGGACGTCGACGCCTCGGCGCTGCTCCTCGGCCTCGACAGTCGTGTGCGCTCTGACGAGGACTTCGTCTTCTACAACCAGCCCCGGCACCCCTCCGGGAAGGTCTGGCGGCTCGGCAAGAAACGCGGCACCGAGGGCCTGACGGACACGATCCAGACAGACTTGGCCGGTGTCGAGTCCGGAGTCGGCCAGATTCTGCTGGTCGCCTCGGCGGACGGCACGACCTTCGACCGCGTACGGGACCTGCGCATCCTGCTGTACGACGCCTCGGCCGCCGACGGCGAGCCGCTGGCCTACTTCGACATCAAGCCGGAGACGGGCCAGGAGACCGCGCTGATCTGCGGTGAGCTGTACCGCCGCGGGAAGGGCTGGAAGTTCCGCGCCCTGGGCGAGGGCTACTCGAACGGCCTGAAGGGCCTGGCCACCGACTACGGCATCTCGGTCGACGAGTCGGAGACGGCGGAGGAACCCGGCGCGACCCAGCCGCCCCAGTGGACGGCCCCGGCCCAGACGGCACCGGAGGTCTCCCGCCCGCTCCCGCCGGAGCAGCCGACGGGGGTCCCGGCCCAGCCGGCCTACGGCTATCCCCAGACGGCCGGACAGCCGGCGTACGGATACCCGCAGACGGCTCCTCTTCCGGCCGCGGCGGGGACGGGTGCGCAGTCCGGGTACGGCTATCCGCCTCCTGCGACGACGACGCCGAACCCGGACTTCCGCCTGCCGCCGCAAGGGCCGCAGTTCATCGGACGCTAGGGCCGCGGCACCAGGAGCAGCCGCCCGGGGGCGCGGGGAGCTGCGCGACCGGCCAGACGGGCCGCAGCCGCCCGGCGCACGGGAGAGTCCGAGCTTTTGGGCGAACCGGCCGGGACCCGGCGTCAGCGCTCCGCTTTGGCCTTGTACCCCCGTCCCCACTGCAACCCCCACCCGTACAACCGGTCAAGCTCGGCCTGGAACCCGTAGACGAACTTCACCTCACGCCGCACGATCATCTCGCCCTTGACGTTCTCGATCATCACGACCGCGCAGGACCGGGCCTGCGGATGCCGCTCGTCGAGGCCGATCTCGATGCGGGGCCCGTTGCTGGGGTAGAGCGTGACGACTGCGTGGGTACGGTCGAACGCGGGGGTCTGGTCGTAGATGTAGACAAAGACCAGCAGCCGCTTGATGTCGTCGCGATGGTCGAGGTTGACGTACATCGTCTCCCCCGACGCGGACCCGAACCGGTCGTCCCCGCTGAGCTTGACGTACGGCGGAGCATTGACGTCACCGAAGTACCCCCCGAGCGGCTGGACGACCCCCTTCGTCCCGTCCGCCAGCTCGTACAGGCACCCCAGGTCGAGGTCGACGTTGACCATGCTCTGGCTGTGCTCCAGCACCTCCGGCGGCTTGAGCGCCTTCAAGGGGTGCCGCAGCAGACTCTCCCGCTGCGAACCGCCGATGTCGGACGTGCGCATCCGCCAGTTCAGGTTGACGCGCAGGTGCCCGGTGGCCGCTCCCTGCCTGGTGAGGGAGACCTGGTGGTGCCGTTTGGTCAGCTCGATCGCGTTGGTCGCCGCGCTGCCCGAGTCGAAGTCGGCCACCCGACCGGGCCACAGTCCGTCCAAGAAGCCCATTCCCGCCCCCACATCCACTGGAAAAACCGGCGGGGCGGCCGGAGGACACGTCCTCACCGGCCGCCCCGCACAGAGCGTTCCTCTCCCCGGCCCGGTTCACACCAAGGAACGGACCCGGCTTTGGCGCCCCGGAGGCGAACCGAGCCTCCGGGAACGGGGCCGGTCACACCCCGGACGAGACCTCAGTCTTCTCGTCCGAGGCCTTCGCTTTTCCCTCGGCCGCGAGGGCACGGTTGCGGCGCACGGAGGACCAGAAGGACCAGCCGATCAGGACGACGCCGATGAGACCGGTGATGATCTCGCTGATCTGGTACTGGATGGTGACCAGGAGGATCACGGCGAGGGCGCCGATCGCGTAGTGCGCGCCGTGCTCGAGGTACACGTAGTCGTCGAGGGTGCCCTGACGCACGAGGTAGACGGTCAGCGAACGGACGTACATCGCCCCGATGCCCAGACCCAGCGCCATCAGCACGATGTCGTTGGTGATGGCGAAGGCGCCGATCACACCGTCGAAGGAGAACGACGCGTCGAGGACCTCGAGGTAGAGGAACATGAAGAACGCGGCCTTGCCGGCCAGGGCTACTGCCGAGCGTGGTTTGCCGCTGCGTTCGGCCTCTTCCTCCGCCTCGTGCTCGCGTTCCTCCTCCTCTTCGAGCTTGTCCTCGAAGTAGCCGGACAGGCCGCCCACGATCATGTAGGTGATCAGGCCCGCGATGCCGGAGATGAGGACCGTCTGCGCCTTGTCGACGTGCGCACCGCCGTGCTGGTGGGCGTGGGTCGCGAAGGTCATCGCGGAGACGAGCAGCACGATCAGGGCGATGCAGACCGACAGCATGTCGACCTTGCCGAGCTTGGCCAGCGGGCGCTCCAGCCACGCGAGCCACTTGATGTCCCGGTCCTCGAAGATGAAGTCCAGGAAGATCATCAGCAGGAACATGCCACCGAAAGCGGCGATCGACGGGTGGGCGTCGGTCACGAGTTCCTGGTAGTGGTCCTTGTCGTTCAGCGCGAGATCGACCGCGTCGATCGGGCCGATCTTGGCACTGATCGCGACGATGACGACGGGGAACACCAGCCGCATACCGAAGACGGCGATGAGGACGCCGATCGTGAGGAAGATCTTCTGCCAGAAGGCGTTCATCTTCTTCAGGATCCCGGCGTTGACCACCGCGTTGTCGAAGGACAGGGAGATCTCCAGGACGGAGAGGATCGCCACGATACCGAAGGCGGTCCACCCCCCGTAGAAGACCGCCGCGACCAGGCCGAGCGCGGTGACCGCGAACGACCAGCCGAAGGTTTTCAGAAGCACTGGCTACCCAATCATGTGTGTACGGGTCTCCCCCGCGCCGTACTCGGCTTTACGAAACGTTGACTCCGAAGTCTAGAGCGATGCCCCGCAGGCCCGACGCGTACCCCTGTCCAACGGCTCGGAACTTCCATTCGCCCTGGTAGCGGTAGAGCTCGCCGAAGATCATGGCCGTTTCGGTGGAGGCGTCCTCGCTCAGGTCGTAGCGCGCGAGTTCCTGGCCGTCGGCCTGGTTGACGACCCGGATGAAGGCGTTGCTCACCTGGCCGAAGGTCTGGCCGCGCTCGTCGGCCATGTGGATGGAGACCGGGAAGACGATCTTGTCGCACTGGGCCGGCACCTTGGCGAGGTCGACGAGGAGCGACTCGTCGTCGCCGTCGCCCTCGCCGGTGAGGTTGTCACCGGTGTGCTCCACCGAGCCGTCCGGGCTCTTGAGCTGGTTGTAGAACACGAACCACTCGTCCCCCAGCACTCGCCCGCCGTTGCACAGCAGTGCGCTGGCGTCGAGGTCGAAGGGGGCTCCGGTGGTGGAGCGCGCGTCCCAGCCGAGTCCGACCATCACCTGCGTGAGGTTCGGAGCGGCCTTGGACAGGGAGACGTTGCCTCCCTTGGCGAGCGTGACGCCCATGTTGCTGGTCCCTCCCCGAGACAGTGCTTCTCTGGTTTGTCCTGCACGTCCGGCGCCGCACACAAACGGTACGGCGCCGGACGGTGAGACCTCTCGGACGAACTCAGACGTTCACGCCGAAGTCCTGCGCGATGCCGCGCAGGCCCGAGGCGTAGCCCTGGCCGATGGCGCGGAACTTCCACTCCGCGCCGTGCCGGTACAGCTCACCGAAGACCATGGCGGTCTCGGTGGAAGCGTCCTCGGAGAGGTCGTAGCGGGCGATCTCGGCGCCGCCGGCCTGGTTCACCACGCGGATGAACGCGTTGCGGACCTGGCCGAAGGACTGCTGACGGTTCTCGGCGTCGTAGATCGACACGGGGAAGACGATCTTCTCGACGTCGGTCGGGACGCCAGCGAGGTTGACCTTGATCTGCTCGTCGTCGCCCTCGCCCTCACCGGTGAGGTTGTCACCGGTGTGCTCGACCGAGCCGTCCGGGCTCTTGAGGTTGTTGAAGAAGACGAAGTTCGCGTCGTTGCCGACCTTGCCCTCCGCGTTCGTCAGCAGCGCGCTGGCATCGAGGTCGAAGTCGGTGCCGGTCGTGGTGCGGACGTCCCACCCCAGACCGACGATGACCGCGGTCAGGCCCGGGGCCTCCTTGGTCAGTGATACGTTGCCGCCCTTGCTGAGGCTGACTCCCACGAGTCCTCCATTTGTGTCCAGGGGCGGGGAGCCCCGCCGTGCGTTTGATATCGGATCAACGAGTCGATCCTAGTGACGGGTTCCCGCCCGACGCAGGGCTTGGACCCGAAGAATCACAGGGTGTCGAGCGCCTTGACGTACTCGTTCAGGTCACGCGCGTCCGGCAGACCGTTGACAACGGTCCAGCGCACGACGCCCTCCTTGTCGATGACGAAGGTCCCGCGCACCGCGCAGCCCTTGTCCTCGTCGAATACTCCGTACGCGCGCGAGGCCTCGCCGTGCGGCCAGAAGTCGGACAGCAGCGGGTACTCCAGACCCTCCTGCTCGGCGAACACGCGCAGGGTGTGGATGGAGTCGTTGGAGACGGCGAGCACCTGGGTGTCACGGTCGGAGAACTTCGGCAGGTTGTCCCGCACCTCGCACAGCTCACCGGTGCACACGCCGGTGAAGGCGAAGGGGTAGAAGAGCAGCACCACGTTCTTGTCACCGCGGAAGTCGGACAGCTTCACGGTCCGGCCGTGGTTGTCCTTGAGTTCAAAGTCGGGTGCCTTGTCGCCGACCTGGATCGCCATGGTCCTGAATGTCCCTTCGGTGGGGCTGTTCGGGTGGTGGGAACACCCTACGCAGCGATCACCTGGGGCCCACGGACGGGCCGACCGAAATCAGCCCGTCCGGGAGGAGGTCACCTCTTGGACTTGGCCGCCTTCGGCGTCACCAGCCGGCTGCCGCTCCAGTCCTTGCCGACGCTGACACTCTTGGACGCGGACAGCCCCGCCGTCGTCGCGGCTTCGGAGATGTCACTCGGCTCCACGTAGCCGTCACGGCCGGTCTTCGGCGTCAGCAGCAGGATCGAGCCGCCTTCCTCGATGTACGTGATGGCATCCACCAGTACATCGGTCAGGTCGCCGTCCTCGTCACGGAACCACAGCACAACGGCGTCGGCGACGTCGTCGTATTCCTCGTCCACGAGGTCGCTGCCGATGACTTCCTCAATGGCCTCGCGGAGTTCCTGGTCTACGTCGTCGTCGTAGCCGATCTCCTGGACCACCTGCTCGGGCTGGAACCCCAGCCTGACGGCAGGGTTCGTCCGCTCCTCCGCGTGGTCCGCGGTCGCGCTCACGGGTTGCCTCCTGATCATGTTTTGGTGAATATCTCAGCCACGCGCGTGCGCGAGGCATTGGCCGTAGTCCACACGGGCGGGACGGATCGCGCAAGTACCCGGCCGTTCAGACCGCCGAAACGGTGACGATCCGGGCCGTGTCGCCGCAACTCCAGGCACGCTGTCCGGTCCCGAGGTGACGTACACCACACCTTTCTGCCCTGTTTGTGCGTTTGGGAACCAGGAGAGGCAGCGCAGATCCTGGTTACCTCGCAGTAGAGATGACGTTTGACCTCCCGAGGTACACGATGGGGAACGGCGCAGGCATACCGAATCCCCCCAAGGAAAACCTCGAAAAAGCAGCCCTCTGACAGGTAAGGAACAGCGTGGCTTCCGGATCCGATCGAAACCCGATCATCATTGGCGGCCTTCCGAGTCAGGTTCCTGACTTCGATCCCGAGGAAACCCAGGAGTGGCTCGACTCCCTCGACGCCGCGGTGGACGAGCGAGGCCGGGAGCGGGCCCGCTACCTGATGCTGCGACTGATCGAGCGGGCCCGTGAGAAGCGCGTGGCCGTGCCCGAGATGCGCAGCACGGACTACGTCAACACCATCCCGACCAAGAGCGAGCCGTTTTTCCCCGGCAACGAGGAGATCGAGCGCAGGATCCTCAACGCGACCCGCTGGAACGCGGCCGTGATGGTCTCGCGTGCCCAGCGGCCGGGCATCGGTGTCGGCGGCCACATCGCCACCTTCGCCTCCTCCGCCTCGCTCTATGACGTGGGCTTCAACCACTTCTTCCGCGGCAAGGACGAGGGCGACGGCGGCGACCAGGTCTTCTTCCAGGGCCACGCCTCGCCGGGCATCTACGCGCGCGCGTACCTGCTCGACCGGCTGGACGAGCGGAACCTGGACGCGTTCCGGCAGGAGAAGTCGAAGGCGCCGTACGGGCTGTCCAGCTACCCGCACCCGCGGCTGATGCCGGACTTCTGGGAGTTCCCGACCGTGTCGATGGGCCTCGGCCCGATCGGCGCGATCTACCAGGCGCGGATGAACCGCTACATGCACGCGCGGGGGATCGCGGACACGTCCAAGTCGCACGTGTGGACGTTCCTCGGCGACGGCGAGATGGACGAGCCCGAGTCGCTCGGCCAGCTGTCCATCGCCGCGCGCGAGGGCCTGGACAACCTCACCTTCGTCGTCAACTGCAACCTGCAGCGGCTCGACGGCCCGGTGCGCGGCAACGGCAAGGTCATCCAGGAGCTGGAGTCGATCTTCCGGGGCGCCGGCTGGAACGTGATCAAGCTGATCTGGGACCGCTCCTGGGACCCGCTGCTCGCGCAGGACCGGGACGGCATCCTGGTCAACAAGATGAACACCACGCCGGACGGGCAGTTCCAGACGTACGCGACCGAGACCGGCGCCTACATCCGCGAGCACTTCTTCGGCGACGACCACCGGCTGCGCGCGATGGTCGAGAACATGACCGACGACCAGATCCTGCACCTGGGCCGCGGCGGTCACGACCACCGGAAGATCTACGCGGCGTTCAAGGCGGCCAAGGAGCACAAGGGCCAGCCGACGGTCATCCTGGCCAAGACCATCAAGGGCTGGACGCTGGGCCCGAACTTCGAGGGCCGCAACGCCACCCACCAGATGAAGAAGCTGACGGTCGACGACCTCAAGGGCTTCCGCGACCGCCTGCACCTGCCGATCTCCGACAAGGAGCTGGAGTCCGGGGCGCCGCCGTACTACCACCCGGGCCGGGACTCGGAGGAGCTCCAGTACATGCACGACCGGCGCAAGGGGCTCGGCGGGTACGTCCCGACGCGAGTCGTGCGCGCCAAGCCACTCGCGCTGCCCGACGACAAGACGTACGCGACCGTGAAGAAGGGCTCCGGCCAGCAGTCGATCGCCACGACCATGGCGTTCGTACGACTGCTGAAGGACCTCATGCGGGACAAGGAGATCGGCAAGCGGTTCGTGCTGATCGCGCCGGACGAGTACCGCACCTTCGGTATGGACTCCTTCTTCCCGAGCGCGAAGATCTACAACCCGCTCGGCCAGCAGTACGAGTCCGTGGACCGGGATCTGCTCCTCGCCTACAAGGAGTCGCCGACCGGGCAGATGCTGCATGACGGCATCTCGGAGGCCGGCTGCACCGCCTCACTGATCGCGGCCGGCTCGGCGTACGCCACGCACGGCGAGCCGCTCATCCCGGTGTACGTCTTCTACTCGATGTTCGGTTTCCAGCGCACCGGAGACCAGTTCTGGCAGATGTCCGACCAGCTGGCGCGCGGTTTCGTCCTCGGTGCGACCGCCGGCCGTACGACGCTCACCGGTGAGGGTCTCCAGCACGCCGACGGCCACTCGCAGCTGCTCGCCTCGACCAACCCGGGCTGTGTGGCGTACGACCCGGCGTTCTCGTTCGAGATCGCGCACATCGTGCAGGACGGCCTGCGCCGGATGTACGGGCCGGACAGCGAGGACGTCTTCTACTACCTCACCGTCTACAACGAGCCCATCCAGCACCCCGCCGAGCCGGAGAACGTGGACGCCGAGGGCATCGTCAAGGGCCTGTACCGGTTCGGCGAGGGCACGTCGGGATCGATCCCGGCGCAGGTCATCGCCTCGGGCGTGGCCCTGCCATGGGCGATCGAGGCGCAGCGGATCCTCGCCGAGGAGTGGAACGTGCGCGCCGACGTGTGGTCGGCGACCTCCTGGAACGAGCTGCGGCGCGACGCGGTCGCGGTGGAGGAGCACAACCTGCTGCACCCCGAGGAGGAGCAGCGCGTGCCGTACGTGACGCGCAAGCTCTCGGGTGCGCAGGGGCCCTTCGTCGCCGTGTCGGACTGGATGCGGTCGGTGCCGGACCAGATCGCGCGGTGGGTGCCGGGGACATACCAGTCGCTGGGAGCGGACGGGTTCGGGTTCGCGGACACGCGCGGTGCGGCGCGGCGCTTCTTCCACATCGACGCGCAGTCGATCGTCGTCGCGGTGCTGACCGAGCTGGCGAAGGAGGGCAAGGTGGACCGGTCGGTGCTGAAGCAGGCGATCGACCGGTACCAGCTGCTGGACGTGTCGGCGGCCGACCCCGGCGCCGCGGGCGGCGACGCGTAGCGACCGGTACACGGGTGCGCCCGAGGGCGGCGGGGCTTGCGGCTCCGCCGCCCTTCACACGTTCTTTACGATGCGGGCATGGAGGAACAGTCGGCGCAGGCCCGGTGGGAACAGCGCACCCAACGACCTCTGATGGCACTCGCGGTGGCGTTCGCCGTCGCGTACGCGGTGCCGATCGTGGACAGTTCGGCGGGCAAGACGCTGACCGCCGTGTGCACGGTGGTCGAGTGGGTGGTGTGGGCGGTGTTCGCCGCGGACTACGTGGTGAGGCTGGCCCTCGCACGGCACCGCAAGGAGTTCGTACGCACGCACCGGCTGGACCTGTGTGCGGTGCTGCTGCCCCTGATCCAGCCGTTGCGGCTGCTGCGGCTGGTCTCGACGCTGCTGCTGGTTCAGCGGCGCGCGAGGATGGCCTCGCAGATCCGGCTGACGACGTATGTCGCGGGGGCCGTGGTCGGGCTGCTGATGTTCGGCTCGCTGGCGGTGCTGTCCGTGGAGCGGGAGTCACCGGACGGGAACATCAGGACGCTGGGTGACGCGGTGTGGTGGTCGTTCACGACGATGACGACCGTGGGGTACGGGGACCACGCGCCGACCACCGGGCTGGGGCGGATGATCGCGGTGGGGCTGATGCTCTCCGGGATCGCGCTGCTCGGTGTGGTGACCGCCAACATCGCCGCGTGGTTCATCGCACGGTTCGAGAAGGACGACGTGGAGGAATGGCGGCAGACGGAGGCGATCCGGGCGCTGACGGACGAGGTGCGGGCGCTGCGGGCGGAGGTGGCTGCGCTGCGCTCACCGTCGGAGAGCGTGACCGGAGCGGCCGACGGCTGACGGGAACGGACGCGGGCCCCCGGGCGTCCCTCCGGGGGCCTTCCCGCCCGGGTCAGAACATGCCGCTTCCCGGAGTCGCCGCCCACGCGAGCCAGATGACCGCAAGGAGCGTATCGATGGCGCCCAGAACGAGGGCGACCAGGGCCGGGACCGAGCGGCTTCCGCCCGACCGGCCGCGGCCCATGGCGAGCCAGCCGCAGACGACCGCCAACGGGCCGAGGACGATCCCCAGCACGACGAAACCGGCGACCGCGCAGATGACTCCGATGATCCCGAGCGTCGCGCGATCCGGCCCGGTCCGTGACCCCATGCGGCCACGAGAGCGGGGGTACCCGCGCGTTCCGTGTCCGAAGCCCGCCATCATCAACTCCCTGAAACCCTGGGTTGATTCGGGTTCTCTTCCGGGTTCGACGAGGCGAGTACCCCCGCTGCGTCTCCCAATCCTCCGGTCTGCGGGCGCGCCGCCCCCCTCCGGCAGCGCGCCCCAGCACCGGCCGCCACTGTGACCCGCGGCGCGTACCGGAAGGGAGGGATCTTTAGCGTTGTCACCCTGATAGGCGAACTCGGCTTGTTTCCCCCTGCCTTGGCCGGACGGCCGTCAGGTGTGCGCGGCGCCCGCGCCCGCCTCCGCGTTCTCCCCGCGCCTGGTGAGCAGCGCGACGAGGACTGCCGCCGTCGATCGGGCTCATGCGGTGCACGTTCCGCAGGTGGAAGGTGACGAAGACAGGCCGCCCATGAAGGCGATGGCCGTCAGGACCATCAGGACGACACCCGCGGCCAGCGCGACCGAGCGGAGTGGCCGTCTTCAGTGCCGTGATCCGGGTGACCGAGCGGATGCGGTCCGTGGGGGACGACTTCAGCGTCGAGGCCATGCCCGAGCGGGCCGCGTCGTATCTCGACCGGACGGGACCGCCCTTGTCGGGAACTGGCGTACGAGTTGAGGACATTGTCGCGTTTGGCCAAACGTGATCCCCGTCACTTGGTTAACGCGAGACCCTCTCGTTCTCCTAGTGTGTCCTTTCAGTGACTTCCTTCGACACCTCCCCCCAACTGAACGTCTGGCGCGCACTGCTCGCGCTGGCCGTGGTGTTCGTGATGCTGGCGACCACCGGCTGGACCGCATTGCGCCACCAGCGGGGCACGACCGCACTGCAGGCCTCGCTCACCGCGTGGGAGCACGGCCGCATCGACGGACACCGGCTGCCGGACCCGAACGCGGCGCCCGCCCTGCTCACCCGGTTCTTCGCCTCGCTCACCGCGCAGGAGCGCGCCAGGCTGGCGCGGCGCTACCCGCTCGCGGTCGGCAACATGAACGGCGCCCCCGTCACGCTCCGCTACCGCGCCAACCGCATCGCGCTCAGAAAGGCGCGCACGGTCGAGCGCAAGCGCATGCACGACAGCCGCCTCACGCCGGACGGGCAGCAGGCGGCGGCCCGCCGTATGGAGCGCTTCGGGACGCTGATGAGCGGGCACCGCAAGATCCTCGCCTTCGACCCCGCGGGCTCGGGGCGGGTCGCCGAGGTCTTCGGCAACCTGACCAAGGCCGAGCGGGTCTCCGTCGTCGTCCCCGGCGTCGACACCGACCTGCTCACCTTCCAGCGCACGAACCGCAAGTACTCGGCGCCCGTCGGCATGGCCAAGGCCCTCTACGCGGCAGAACGCGACGCGGGCCCCACCACGCGTACGGCCGTGATCGCCTGGGCCGACTACACGGCACCCGACGGACTCGGCATCGACTCGGCCACCGCGATGCGCGCCAAGGACGGCGCCGTCCGCCTGAACGCGCTGCTGGGCGGCCTGCCCGGCCGCTCGCCCGTCGCGCTGTTCTGCCACAGTTACGGTTCCGTGGTGTGCGGCCTCGCCGCGCACACCCTGCCGGACCGGGTGTCCGACGTGGCCGTGGCCGCCAGCCCCGGCATGCGCGTCGAGAAGGCCTCCCAGCTGGACACCTCCGCCCAGGTGTGGGCGATGCGGGACGCCACCGACTGGGTCCAGGACGTGCCGTACCTGGAGGTCGGCGGGCTGGGCCACGGCGCCGACCCGGTGTCCTCGGCGTTCGGTGCGCGGGTGCTGTCGGCGCAGGGCGCGGAGGGCCACAGCGGCTATTTCGAGCCGGGCACGGCGAGCCTGCTCAACTTCGCGGAGATCGGCGTCGGCGCATACCGCTCGGTCGTGTGTGCCGACGAGGACAACGCCTGCTGGAAGGGTCTGTCCGGCACGGCGACGGCCGGACGCGCGTAGAGGCGCAGAAACTGCGGTCTGCGCGGGGATGGGACGGAGGAGCTCGTGCCGCATACGATGAGCCGCATGGGTGACGTACTGGCCGGATTTCATGCCGCCTGGGAGTTCGAGTCCGACTCGGTGCTCATCCGTTACGAACGGGGCATTCGAACACCCAAGCTCTTCCAGGCACTGGGGGAGCGCCGTATCCCCCTGGAGGCGATCGCCGGGGTGACCCTGACCCCCGGCAAACGCGGCACCGTCGTTCTGCGCGCCGAGCCGAGGCCCGGCGCCGATCCGCTGATGGAGGCGGCCGCGGGACAGCTCAAGGAGGGGTGCGATCCGTATCGGCTGGTGCTGCCCGTCGAGCGGGAGACGCTCGCCGAGTACTACGCGGACGAGCTGCGGGCGCGGCTGACCGAAGCGGACGGCCGGCCGGCCGAGCGGTTCCTGGTGCCGGCTCCGGACGTGCCGCTGAACTTCAAGGCGTACGACGGGAAGGCGTCCTTCGACGGTAAGACGGTGCACTTCCGGTGGTTCTGGACGGGGGCGTCGTCGACGAAGTGGAAGGCCGGCGACCAGAGCTTTCCGGTCACCGGCCTGAGCGGGGTCGAGTGGCGCTCGCCCGAGGTGTTCGAGGGGCATCTACGGCTGTTGCGGCGTGATGCGGGGGCGCCGCCGGCTCAGGTCGACCAGGATCCGGCGGCGGTCGTGTTCGGGCTCGGATACGGGCCCGTACACGAGTCGTTGCCGTTCGCGGCGGCGGTGCTTGCCGCGGTGCGTCTGCGTGGGGGTGTGGCGGCGGTCCCGGCCGCGGCTGCGCCGCGCCGGGACCCTGCGGACATCGCCGAGCGGATTCGGCATCTCGGGGAACTGCATCAGGCCGGACTGGTGACTGATGAGGAGTTCTCCGTGAAGAAGGCCGAGTTGCTGGCGGAACTCTAGTGCCGCGTGGTGCGGTTCGGTGGGGGCTTTTCGTGTCTTTCCCAGCGCCCCTTGGGTGCCTTCACTCCCGTCCCGCAGAAGTGAACGTCATGTCCGTGTAGCGATCTCCCGCCACCTTGGCCGCTATGGGCTCCAGGAGGGCCAGCTCCTCCTCCGTCAGCTCGACGGCCGTCGCCGCCGTGTTCTCCTCCACCCTTCCCGGCTTACGGGTGCCCGGGATCGGGACGACCGGCAGACTGTGCACCTTTGCCTGCTGCTGCACCCAGGCCAGGGCGATCTGGCCCACCGTCGCGGCGTGGGCCTCGGCCACGGTTCGGATCGGCTCCAGCAGAGCCGCGTTCGCGGCCGCGTTGCCGCCGGTGAAGCGCGGCTGCAGGCGGCGGAAGTCGTCGGCGGTGAGGTCCTGGTCCGCGTCGGCGAACGAGCCCGTGAGGAATCCTCGGCCGAGCGGTGAGTACGGCACCAGGGCCACGCCCAGGCGGCGGGCCGCCGGGACCACGTTCGCCTCGATGTCCCGGCTGAACAGCGACCACTCCGACTGCACGGCGGCGATCGGGTGCACGGCCTGTGCGGCGTGCAGTTCGCCGGCCGTGACCTCGCTGAGGCCGAGGTGCTTGATCTTGCCCTCGCGTACCAGCTCGGCCATCGCGCCGACGGTCTCCTCGATCGGGACGTTCACGTCACGGCGGTGCATGTAGTAGAGGTCGATGACGTCGACGTCCAGGCGCTGAAGGCTCGCCTCGACGGCCTGGCGGATGTAGGGGCGGTCGTTGCGTATGATCCGCCGGGCCGGCTCGCCCGGCGGGACCGACAGGGCGAACTTCGTGGCGATGACGACCTCGTCGCGGTGCGCCTTGAAGAACGGGGACAGGAAGCGCTCGTTCTCGCCGGCTCCGTAGGCGTCCGCGGTGTCGTACAGCGTCACGCCCAGCTCCAGCGCCCGCTCCAGGGTGGCCCGCGACTCTCCGGCGTCCGAGGGGCCGTACGCGAAGCTCATGCCCATGCAGCCGAGGCCCTGCGCGCCCACCTCGGGTCCGCTCCCGCCCAGTCGCGCGGTCGGGATCCTGGCGTTCGTCATCCTGTCTTCCCCGTTTCGTGGGCGCGGCCGGCGTCCGCGTAGTAACTGATCTTCCGGTCCAGTACTGCGAGCGTGTCCTGGAGTTCCGCGATCCGGGCCAGAACGTCCCGGCGGGTCTCCTCAAGGAGGTCGAAGCGCGCGGTGAACGTGTTGTCGCCCTCGCGCACCAGTTCCGCGTACCGCACCATGTCGGCCACCGGCATGCCGGTGAGCCGCAGCTTGCCGACGAGGTCGAGCCAGTCCAGGTCGCGGTTGCTGTAGCGGCGCTGGCCGGTGTGCGAGCGGTCGATGTGCGGCATCAGACCGATCCGCTCGTACCAGCGCAGGGTGTGGGCCGTCAGGCCGGTGAAGGCGACGACCTCGCTGATCGTGTAGCTGTCCTGGCCTTCCGGCCGCCGCCGGGGTTGCGCCGGGGCTGCGCAGCTGTCGGTCCTGGTACCCGTGGTCTCCATCACCGTCATGGCCACCACGCTAGGGCCTTGGAGTGCACTCCAAGCAAGGAGAACAGGTGAGAAATCCACAGGACGCGTCAGCGGCACGGTGGCTACCGTGCGAGGCATGAGTCTCGTACGCCGTGCCACGCCCGAGGACGCCGCGGAAGTGCTGCGTCTGCGCCAGGTGATGATCGATTCGATCGCCGGGTCGGACCCCGACAGCGGGTGGCACGCGCAGGCTCTGCCGGCGCTGCGGGAACAGCTGGGGGAGCCCGGCGGGAGCTTCGCGGCGTTCGTCGTCGACCACCCGGAGCGGCCGAAGGCGCTGGCGGCGCTGGTGGCCGGGACGGTCGACTACCGGATCGGCAGGGCGGGCAGTCCGCAGGGCAGGGTCGGCTACGTGTTCAGCGTCGCCACCGACCCGGACGCGCGGGGCCGGGGCTACGCGCGCGCGTGCATGGAACTCCTGGAGTGGTTCCGCGAGCGGGGCGTCACGTACTGCAATCTCACCGCGTCCGCCGAGGCCGAGCCCCTGTACGCCTCCCTGGGCTTCGTCCGCAAACCGGACCCCGCGATGGGGCTGACTCTGTGAGCACTTAGGCTCGACGGCATGTCGTTGCAGAGCCTTGCGTTGATCGAAAACTGGCCGGTTCCCACCGCTGCGGCGGGTGTCGTACGGGCGGACGGTGCGGTCCTGGGGACCCATGGGCCGGCCGCGCGGCGCTTCGCGCTGGCTTCGGTCACCAAGCCGCTCACGGCGTACGCCGCGCTCGTCGCGTACGAGGAGGGGGCGATCGAGCTCGACGAGCCGGCCGGGCCGCCCGGAGCGACGGTGCGTCATCTGCTTGCGCACACCTCGGGGCTGACCTTCGACGAGCGCCGGGTGACGGCCGCGCCCGGGGAGCGGCGGCTCTACTCGAACGCCGGTTTCGAGCAGCTCGGAGACCACATCGCCAAGGCCGCCGGCATCCCGTTCGCCGAGTACCTGCGGCAGGCGGTCCTGGAGCCGCTGGGGATGACGTCGACCTCGCTGGAGGGCTCGCCGGCCAAGGACGGCGTGTCGACGGTCGAGGACCTGCTGCGATTCGCGGCGGAGGTGCAGGCGCCCCGCCTCCTCGACCCGCGTACGGTCGCCGCGGCGATGACCGTCCAGTACCCGGGGACGAAGGGCGTGCTGCCCGGCTACGGCCACCAGAGCCCCAACGACTGGGGCCTCGGCTTCGAGATCCGCGACGCCAAGTCCCCGCACTGGACGGGACCCTCGTCCTCCCCGCGCACCTTCGGCCACTTCGGCCAGTCCGGTACGTTCCTGTGGATCGACCCGGACGCACAGGCGGCCTGCGTGACCCTCACCGACCGCGCTTTCGGGCCGTGGGCGGTCCAGGCGTGGCCGGAGTTCACGGACGCGGTGCGCGCCGAGATCGCCGAGACCGCCCAGATCTAGGACATCTCCCACACCAACAGCTCCGCGGCGGTCACCCCCACCACGTCCAGGTCCTTGGCGTCGGTGATCCTCGCCGCGTCCCCGGCCGCCAACTCCTCGTCCTCCAGCCGCACTTCACCGCGTACGACATGCACGTAGACGTACGGCCCGTCCGGCACCGCCGTCCCCTCCCCCGCCGCCAGCCGGCGTACATGGAGCATGGCGCCCGCCCCGGGGACCGCGTACGGCGTCGCGTCGGCGATGCCGCGGACGATCCCGTACGACGGGTCGCCGCCCGCCGTGAGGGGCGCCAGCCACATCTGGACGAAGGTCAGCGGGGCCGTGCCGTCGTTGCGCTCCACGTGGCGGACGCCGGCCGCCGAGCTCAGCCGCTGCACGTCCCCGGCACGCACGACCGTCTCGTGGCCCGTCGAGTCGCGGTGGGTCAGCTCGCCCTCGACCACCCAGGTCACGATCTCCGTGTGGCTGTGGGGGTGCTCGTCGAAGCCGGCGCCGGGGGCGAGCCGCTCCTCGTTGCACGCCAGCACCGCGCCGAAGCGGAGGTTGCCGGGGTCGTAGTGCGGGCCGAACGAGAAGGCGTGCCAGGACTCGATGCCGGCCTCGGGGTCGCCGCCGCGGTAGCGCTCCGTGGCGCGCCGTACGTCCATCACGGACACCACGGTAGCCCTGCCGGGCAGCGCCAGGGGCCCGCCCACGCCCACCCGACGCACGCGCCGGCCACAAAGGAACCGAAGAAGGCACACCAGCACCGAGAGACAGCAAGGGCCCGCCAACGCCCACCGCACCCACGCGCCGGCCGCGAGGGAGCCGGAGGGGGCGCGGGGGGGGGGGGGGGGGGGGGGGGGGGGGGGGGGGGGGGGGGGGGGGGGGGGGGGGGGGGGGGGGGGGGGGGGGGGGGGGGGGGGGGGGGGG
>NZ_JBVIVK010000021.1:0-119167 GCF_055595715.1 Streptomyces sp. NPDC040410 | reverse complement strand
CTCCTGCCTCAGACGTCGATGAACGTGTCGTCCTGCTTGGTCAGTTCCCGCGCCCAGGAGCGATGGGTGCCCCTGGGTGAGGCCCTCCCGCTCAGGTCTGCGCGCACCCCGCAGACGTTCACGGGGGCGTCACGCTGGCCGAATCCGCGGGCGAGGCCGTCGGCGGTACGGGGCGGGCTGAGCTGTTCCCGAGGTTGGCTGGGCTGCGTCCCAGCAGCGCGGTCGGCGTGGGGGCTGCGTCCGGCGGGTGTGGTTTCGGCGTTCTTGGCGAGTTGACGCGTCGCACGGAGAATTTGACTCGCCGGAAGCTGGATGCAGCAGGCGTGTTCGGTGCCGAAGCCGACACGGATGCGGTCCGATGGGCGAGCCGGCAACGCACGGCGAGATGCCCGTAAACAATGCCGGGCGGTCCGGTAACCGCCGGCCCCTTGCCCGGGGCCGGCACCGGTTCCAGCCGCAGCCCGCGCGGCCGCCACCATGGGCGCCAGCAAGGGCGAAACGGTGGGAGGCCTCTGCCTGACTCCCGGCCGGGCCCCCACTGCCCCCACTGCTCCGGGCGAGTTCCCTCGTGCTCGTCGTCAGTGCACCGTGAACTTCAGATCGCCCCGGCCGATTTCCACGACCCGGCGTTCGGGCAGCGGTGTCCACGATGGCGCCGGCTGCGGCCAGCCGGTGGAGGCGACGACGACCCTGTCCGCTTCCCACCGAGCGCTCAGGCCGAAATAGCCCGGCCCACGGCGGCGGATCACCTCCGAGTTCGGGTCATGGTCCGCGTACGCGTACAGTGCGGCCGGTGTGAGCAGCAGCGTGTTCAGACTGACGTAGCCCGTGGCGCGGGCGCGTATCTCCTCGGTCACCTCGGCCAGCGCCTTGGCCGGTGTCAGGCCTCCGTCGATCCGGCGGCGGACCGCCAGATAGAGGCGTTCGCTGTCGGTGTCGCCCTCGGCGGTGGCAAGGAGTTCGGGACCGATGGTGTCGTCGAGGCATGTCGCAGGGGTGAAGTCGCCGTTGTGCGCGAGTGCCGCCCGGTGGTCCCCGAAAGGGTGGGAGTTCCCCGCGGTCACCGCGAACTGCTGGCTGGCCATCCGTAGATGCAGCAGCGCCGAGTCGGTCACCGTCAGGGCGAGCACGGTGCGGAAGCGCGGGCTCACGTCGGCGCGTTCGGGCTCCTTGAAGGTGTCGATGTGGCCGGTGGCCCGGGCAGCGGCGATGCCCCAGCCGTCGCCGTGTTCACAGGCCAGGGTGAGAAACGGGTCGAGGTCGTCTGCCAGCAGTTCGGTCAAGACGTCAGGTGTTCGGGAGACTACGCCCAGTAGTCGGCACATGGCAGTGGGATTCCTTGGATGGTCGGGAGTGGGATACGGGTGGCCGGGGCGGACAGAACCGTCTGAAGGGTCCGGTGGCGTCTGAGCGGGCCGGACGACAGGGCGGAAGCCCCGGACGGGCCCATGCAGGGGCCAGGAGTTCGACCGGGTGGCGGATCCCGCCCCGTACGCGGGATCCGCCAGAGGCCCGGCGGGTACGGACTACCGGCCCGCTCCGCCGCCGATCCGCCGTTCGAGCCGCGCGGCGGCACCGGCCAGCGACGCGTTGAGCACCACGTAGAGGGCGGTGACGACCAGGAAGGCCTGGATGAGCGTGTGGTTGTACTCGCCGAGGACCTTCGCCGACTGGAGGAGCTCGAAGTAGCTGACCACGTACCCCAGGGTGCTGTCCTTCAGCAGCCGGACCAGCTGGCTGACCAGGGACGGCGCGGTCTGGCGGATCGCCTGGGGAAGCACGACCAGCCGCATCGTCGACCAGTAACCGAGGCCGAGGGCGTACGCCGCCTCCGTCTGGCCCTTGGGCAGAGCGCGGACACCGGCGCGGAAGATCTCCGCGAACACGGCCGCGTTGGTGATCACGATCGGGCAGACGAGCTGCCAGAACAGGGACAGCCGGACTCCGGTGCTGGGCAGACCGAAGAGGAAGGCATAGATCAGCAGCAGCAGCGGTACGGCGCGCATGACCTCGGTGTACGCGGCGGCCGGCCACCGCAGCAGCCGACCGCGCGCCAGGCGGGCGAGCGCCAGCGCCGCTCCGAAGGGCAGCGCCAGGGCGGCGCTGACCAGGGTCACATGGAGCGTGGCCCACAGCCCCGTCGCCAGATACCGGACGACCGCCTGATCGGCGAAGAGCCGCCACTTGTCGGCGTCGAGCTGGCCCGCCGCCGCGAATCGGTGCAGTGCAGCCCCGGCCAGAGCGGCCATCACCAGCACCGAGACGACCGTGGCGACCGCGATGCGGCGACGGCCGCGCGGGCCCGGCTCGTCGAACAGCGAGGTGTCCGCACGAGCCGGCCGCCGGAGCGACGGCCGTCCCGGAGCGCGTCGGCGGCGCGGGTCCGGATGGTTCCCCACCGGCTCCCGGAGCTCGGTCGTCGTCATCGGAGCACCGCCAGTCTGCTCTCCACCAGGGCCGCTGCCCGCCCGATGCCGAAGGTGAGGGCCACGTAGCAGACGGCGGCCGCGCCGAAGGTGACGAGCGGCTGGGCGTACCGCTGGTCGAGCAGCTGGGTCTGGCCGGTGAGTTCCTGGGTCACGCCCACGGCTGCCGCGAGCGAGGAGTTGAGCGTGACCGCGATCAGGAGGGAGGCGAGCGGCTGGACCATCGATCGCGCGGACTGCGGCAGCACGACCAGCCGCAGCACCTGCCCGAAGGTGAGGCCCAGCGCCCGGCCCGCCTCGATCTGCCCACGGGGCACGGTGCGCACGCCCGACCTGATGACCTCGCAGAAGAACGCGGCCCAGTACAGGCCCATCGCCGTCACCGCGGTCCAGAGCAGCTCGTAGACCAGGCCGATTTCCGGCAGTCCGAACACGAAGAGGATCAGAAGGGCCAGGAGGGGCACGCTCCGCAGCGCGGTCACGTACAGCCATCCGAACAGCCGCAGCGGTAGTACCGGGCTGATCCGGAACACGGCCAGTATCAGGCCCAGCACGCCCGCCAGGACGAAGGTGCAGCCACTGAGCTCCAGGGAGACCAGCAGTCCCCGGGCGAACACATCGAGGTGCGAGGTGATCAGGTCCATGGGCTCAGTCGCGGATCACCGGCGCGGTCGGGGCGCCGCCGGGGACTTCGGTACCGATGGTCGCCTCCCACACCTTGTCCCAGGTGCCGTCCTGCTCGATCTGCTTGAGCCAGTCGGTGACGAACTTCTCGAAGTCCTGTTGGTCGAGGGGAAGGCCGATGCCGTAGGGCTCCTGCGTGAAGGTCTTGGGCAGCACCTTGACGTCCGAGTTGAGTGCGGCGTTGCCGGCGAGCACGCCCTGGTCGAGTACGTAGGCGTCCGCCCGGCCCTGCTGGAGCGCCTTGAGGCACTCGACGTTGGTGTCGAAGAGCTGGATGTCGGCGGACGGCACCTTCTCCTTGACGAGGGTGGCGGCGGTGGAGCCGGACTGTGTGACCACGGTCTTCCCGGCCAGATCGCTCAGCCCCGCGATGTCGGTGGTCTTGGTCTTGACCTGGATGGCCAGGCCGTCCATGTAGTAGGGCCCGGCGAAGTTCACCTCCTTCGCACGCTCGGGTGTGATGGTGTAGGTGGCGAACACGGCGTCCACGGAGTGGTTCCTCAGCAGTGCCTCGCGGGTGGCCGCCGTGACCGTGGTGAGCTCGGTCTCCGGCTTGCCGATGATGTACTTCGCGAGCAGCTGCGACATGGCCGCGTCGAAGCCTGTGAGCTTTCCGGTCGTCGGGTCGAGCAGCGAGAACAGTGCGGAGGTCTGCGTCCCGCCTACGAGCAGCTTCCCGCGGTCCTTGATCTTGGCCGCGGTGGAGCCGGGTGGCATCGAAGCGGGATCCGCCACCTCGGCTTCGGCGAGGATCGCGTCGAGGGTGGCGGCCTTCGCGGACGCCCCGGCCTTCGAGGGGAGGGCTGTCGTGGATGATCCCGAGCACGCGCTGGTCAGCGCAGTGACGGCAACCAGCGCCGCGGCCAGGGCGGTCCGGCGCCCGAAGGAGGCTGGTGCGGTTCTCACGGGGGTACGCATTGCTGCTCCTTGGTGCAACGAGAACGGAATGAAATGGGGGGTGTGTGGGCCCGTTGCTTCAGGCTCGTGGCTCGCGTGGCAGCGGGATCGGACGGCGCTCCAGCGGTTCGGAGGCGCCGTCAGGCGGTTTGGAAGGCGCTCGGCGGGCCCGATGAGCGAGGTGACGCGTTCACGGGAGTGGAGCGTTCGCGGTGGACGGGGCGGGAGAGGTCAGTGGGCGAGGACCTTGGACAGGAAGTCGCCGGCTCTCTCGTGGACGGGGTTCGAGAAGAAATCGGCCGGAGCGGCGGTCTCGAGGATCCGGCCCTGGTCCATGAAGACGACGCGGTCGGCGGCCTGGCGTGCGAACCCCATCTCGTGGGTGACGACGATCATCGTCATGCCCTCGGCCGCCAGCTCGACCAGGACGTCGAGCACCTCCTGGATCATCTCCGGGTCGAGAGCCGAGGTGGGTTCGTCGAAGAGCAGCACCTTGGGGTCCATGGCGAGAGCCCTGGCGATGGCCACACGCTGCTGCTGTCCACCGGAGAGCTGCGCCGGGTAGGCGTCCGCCTTGTCGGCCAGGCCCACGCGTTCCAGAAGCCGGCGGCCGTGCGTGTCCGCCGCGGAGCGCGCCAGTCCCCGCACCTTCACCGGGGCCAGGGTGATGTTCTGCAGTGCGGTGAGGTGGGAGAAGAGATTGAACGACTGGAAGACCATTCCGGCGTCGGCGCGCAGCCTGGCGAGGTCCCGGCCCTCACTGGGCAGTGGCACTCCGTTGACGGCGATCGCGCCTGCGGAGATCGTCTCCAGCCGGTTGATGCAGCGGCACAGGGTCGACTTGCCGGAACCGGACGGTCCGACGATCACCACCACCTCGCCCGCCCTTACGTCGAGGTCTATGCCGTGCAGGACCTGAGCTGCGCCGAAGTGTTTGTCGACCCCCCTGACCCGCACAAGCGGCTCGGCATCTACAGGGGGTGAGGGGGCCGGTCCCGGAGGACCGGTTCTGCGGGGACTGTTCACAGGCACTCCTGATGACAGCGACTCGAGACACCTTGGGTTTCGGGTTTCGGTGTGCTGCGGACATTGGAGCCGACCGGGCACACTGAGGTCCAACGAGGGTTTTTTCGCCAAGGGATAAAATTCGCTTATAGTGGTCGCTGTGCTGGATGTTCGCCAGCTGGAAGTGCTGGCAGAAGTCGCGAGAACGGGCTCCTACACGGCCGCAGCGGCATCGCTGGGCTATACGCAGCCCGCGGTGAGTTATCAGATGCGCCGGCTGCAGCAGGCGGTGGGCGCACCGCTGGTGACACGCATCGGCCGCGGGCTGCGGTTGACACAGACCGGCCTCGCCCTGGTGCGGCACGCCGACACGATCTTCTCGGTGCTCAGGGCGGCCGACCAGGATGTCGCCTCGATCGTCGCCCGCGGCGGCGGTCTGGTGAGGCTCGCCGCATTCCAGAGCTCCTGTGCGACCGTCGTCCCTGAAGCCGTCGCGCGGCTGCGCACCGAGCATCCCCATGTACGGATCGACCTCACCCAGTCCGAACCGGTAGAGGCCCGGCAGCTGATCCGCGCGGGTGGGGCGGATCTCGGACTGCTGTGCAACTGGGAGAACGAGGACGTTCCCGAGGGGGAGACGACCATGCTCCGGGTACCGCTCATGACGGACCGACGCTGTGTTCTGATGCGCCGCGACCACCCGATGGCTGACGGCACGGTGATCGGGCTCTCCGAACTCGCCCATGAGAACTGGGTGATGGAGAGCGTCCGCGACCGGTTCCTGGCCGCCTGCACCAATCTGGGCATCCGGCCGCGGATCAACGCGACCGTCGACGACCAGTTGGTCGTGCAGTCGCTGGTCGCCGCCGGTCAGGGCATCAGCCTCGTGACGGAACTGGCCCTCCGCCCCCACCTCCACCCGGAACTGGTGTACCGCCCGCTCCGCGACTGGCCCCTGCGCCGCACCTACGCGCTGTTGTGGCCGGACATGGCGAGCGTCCCCGCCGTGGCGACGGTCCTGGACGAGCTGAAGCGCGCCGCCCGCACCACTTCCGCGACCACTGCTCGATAGGCCCGACCCCGCACCGGTGGAGGCGGTGAACCAGGACCGCGGAGGCAGGCGGGGTGACGCGCTGTCACCGCAGGCGAAGCCTTCCGCCCCGCGAGTTCCTCCGCGGCCCCGCGGCGGCCGGGACGACGGGCCGCTCGTGTATACAGAGAGCGAGGTCGCGGGCCGGGCGCGCGGCGCCGCCAGGGATCCGCTGTAGCGTCGCCGGCTCGGTGTCGGCGATACGGCGCTGGCGGTGCCCGCGCACCGGCAGGTCGCGGCTGTACGGGGCCGGGGCACCGCCCGGTAGGGGAGTGGAGGTGTGGGTTCCGTCGGCGCTGCTGACCGCGGAGGGGTGATCGGCGCCAAGGCGGCGGCGGTCTCAGCGGCACGTACTCCCACGCCAGGCCCGCAGCCGCCGACCCTGTTGCTGGTGGGGTGCCGGGCCGACGAAGCCTCCGGGACCCGTCGTGGTTTCAAGGCGTCAGAGCATAAGCAGTAGCCGCGTGTTCGGTACGAGCTTCCGGTTCACGCTGGTGCTCTGCACAAAGATCGTGAAGTCGTCGTTGTGGTCCGGCTTGACGCGAACTTCCACGTCCGGCAGGCCGAGCAGGGCTCGGGCCTCGGGCCCCGTGTACACCCGGTCCGTCTTCTTCTCCAGCACTGCGATCTGCTTCTGCGCCTGGATCTTCTCCGACTTGCTCAGCTGGTAGAACGCACCACCGGTACGGTAGGTGTGCCCGCATTCGATGACCCAGTCCCGGATCGCCGCGTCACGAGCCACCGGGATCAGCTGGTACACCGACGGATCCACCGGGGTGAGGCCGGCTGCCTCGATGGTGTCCTTGTTGACCGCCTCTGCACCCATGGAGAACACGGCCCGTGATCCCCGGATGCCCTGGGCGCGGCCGACCATGAACTTCTCGGTGGCCTGCTGGATGACCTGCCCGGCCTCCTCCAGACCCTGTGTGCTCGTGGCGTCCCAGATGGCGATGTTGTCCTTCGGGAACCCGCACTGCATGGCCTCGCGCTTGCCCATCTGGTCCGGCACAAGGACGGCCAGCGTCCAGTTGTCTTCCTGTATCTCGATCATCTGGGCCACGGCCGCAACCAGTTTACGCGGATCCCTGGCAGCGGCATCCGGGCAGCGGTGACTTGCGTTCTCCTGCCCGTCGGTGAGTACGAACGTCAGGAAGCTGTGGTCTCCGTACAGTTGAGCTGTCTGCGCCAGCTCCCGCTGCGATTTGAGCGTCGCCGCCAGCAGCGCTGTCATTCCACCGACCCGGTACAGCTGCTTCAGGGACGGCATCCGCAGCACGTCCTTGTCGTAGACGACGCACTCCACGTTGTCAGCGAAGACGTACACCGTGACGCGGGTTTCCTGGTCCAGTTCCTGCGATCGTCGGGCCAGGTAGGCAATCTGCTGGTCGGCGACTTCGACGACCTTGCGGCTCAGGTGCGACATGGACGAACTGGCATCCAGCACAAGAGCGACGTGATTGATGTAGTTCTGGCTTCCGGACATGACGGCTCCCCCTCTTTCCGACTCGATGCTCCTACCGTCTCACGCACCACTGACAATCGACCTTGGCTCCCAGGCTGGATGGGGACGGCGGCGAGGATGGCGCGGGTCGCCACCTCCACGGCGATGTCGTGGCGGTAATGGTGGGTTGACCGCTGTGCGGCTGGAGGGACCGTGTCAACGGAAGGATTCAGTGGCGGCGGTTCTGCCTGGCTGGTCGATGTGGGTGATGTTGTCGCTGGCCTCCAAGGGCTTGGCGGAGGCGGGTGTTGAGGGCCAGTCAGACTCGTACGGGCTGCGCTGCGTGTGGTGCCGGCGCGGGAGGGCGGACTGCGGGCGGCGGAGATTTCCTTGACCGGTTCGGGGAGTGACGACGGAAGGTGGTGTTGCTCAGACCGAGCCTGCGGCCAGGGCGAGGACGCCGGGGCGTTCGCCGTTGTCTCGGCACTCGCTCAGGTACTGGCGCCCATGATTTTGCGGCCGCGGGTCTGGGCGGGGATGGCGGCGGTCCGGGTCCCCAGGAGAGGGCGCGTCAGGGGGCCAGGGCTTGCGTCCGGCAGTCGGGGCACAGCCCCCAGAACGTCACCGCGGCCTCTTGTGTGTCGTACTCCTCCGGCAGCTGAGGGTCCATGCAAGGAGCCGTGCCCACAGCGCACACCACGTCACGGATGGTGCCGCAGTGGCGGCACACGAAGTGGTGGTGATTGTCGTGGAGCTCTGTCTCGTAGCGGGCCGGGTGACCGGGGATCTGCGTGCACCGCACCAGGCCGGCGTCCGTGAGGGCGCGCAGGACGTTGTAGGTGGCCTGCAGGGACAGGCGGCCGGTGACCCGCTGGGCGTGCTTGCGCAGGGCATCGGCGTCAAGGTGGCCGGGCGACTCCTGGACAGCCACGAGGAGGGCCATGCGCGGGGCGGTCACCCGCAGGCCTGCCGTGCGCAGCAGTGCCGCGGCCAGCGCCATGGGCTCCTCGGCGTCGGTCGCGGTCGTCATGTCACCTTGCCCTTCCTGTCATGTCTCCGCATCCGCCCCAGCGGGGCGGGTCAGCGTCTGCGGAGAGCTCGAACCACACGCTCTTGCCCATGGGCCCGTGCTCCCAGCCCCAACGCGCGGCCAGCATGCCCACGAGCGCGAGTCCGCGGCCGTTCTCCTCCTCGAGGCCGGCGTCCGTCGGGCGGGGAATCACCGAAGAGCCGTCGGAGACCAGGCAGCGCACATCGGACACGTGCTCGAGTGTGAGGCTCAGCGGGGCGACGGCATGGCGCAGCGCATTGGACACCAGCTCGCTGACCAGCAGCTCGGTGGTCGGGACGAGACCGCCCAGGCCCCATCGGGAGAGTACGTCGCGTATGACCGACCTCGCCTGGGCGCATGCCGTGGGTGACCACGGCAACGTCCAGGGTCCGGCCACGAACGATTGCACCCTCATCACATTGGGGGGAGCGCCGGCGGTCACCGGTGGGACGGAGTGCCGGGGGGCGGGGACGGTCTCATCGGCGACCGTTCCGCCAGGGTGGGGCTTGAGGGGCACTGTGCGGTCCATGAGGCGCACCTTTGAGGGGCGGATTAGTCACTTCCAAGCTACATCTATTCTGGAATCGGTCAAGTGTATTGATAACGTCACTCTTCCCGACTCGGTCCAGACATCGCCCGGCCCTGCGACGTGCCGACAACACTCGCTCGATGCCACCGGTGGTCTGGACGTCCTCTCGCTGTGGCAGGCGCGTGCAGGCCCTGGGCCGGCGCCAGGAACCGAGGCTGTCGAGGACGGCCGTCGCGGGTGTGCGGTCCGGGTGGCCGAGGCACGGGTGGCGCGCCCTGCCGGCAGCGCGAGCCTTGTGGGTGGCGCCCTCTTACGCGGGCAAGGGGCGCGGGCCGACGACCCGCTTCATCACGATCGTGGAGGTCAGCCGATCCACGATCGGCAGTGTCGCGAGTTTCTCCTCAAAGAGCCGCTGGTACGCGTCGAGGTCGGCTGTGACCACGCGCAGCAGGTAGTCGGGAGTGCCGAACAGGCGCTCTGCCTGGACCACCTGCGGGATCGCCGCAACACCCTCGTCAAAGGCCGCAAGTGACGGGCGGTCACCGTGCCGCAGGTGGATGAAGACCAGGACCTCGAAGCCCAGCCCGACGGCTGCCGGGTCGACGAAGGCGCGGTAGCCGCTTATCACTCCGGAGCGCTCCAGCTCCCGCACACGACGCTGGCACCGCGACACACTCAGCCGCACCCGTTCCGCCAGCTCCGTGATCGTCAGTCGGCCGTCCTGCTGAAGCTCCGCAAGAATTTCGCGGTCTATGTCGTCCACGCGTCCAATAATCTCATGGACCGTGGCCGACCTGGCAAAAGAGGCACAAAAATCCTGGTCCAGGTCGCCTACTGTGACCCTCATGAACAGAACGCCCCGTGTCATACCCGGCGAAGCGAATCCGCTGTGCCGACTCTCCCTCGACCAGTTGCGAACCCGCACGAGCGAGAAGTGGCGGATCTACCCCAGCGATGTCCTGCCCCTGTTCGTGGGAGAGATGGATGTGCAGCTGGCCGACCCGGTGGTGAACGCGATCACGGACGCGGCCCGTCGGGGTGACACCGGCTACCCGGCCGGCAACGGATACTCCGAGGCGCTGGCGGACTTCGCGCGCGAGCGGTGGGACTGGGACGGGATCACCGTGGAGCGCACCGCCATGGTGCCCGACGTCATGCGGGGCATCGTCGAAGTGCTCGACGTGATCTGCGGCCCCACGGACGCCGTAGTGATCAACTGTCCTGTCTACGCGCCCTTCTACCACTTCGTGGAGCACACCGGCCGCCCCATCGAGGAGGCGCCCTTGGACGACGACGGTCGGATCGACCTGGCCGTCCTGCAAGACGCGTTCAGTCGCGCCGTGGCCCGCGGAAAGCGGCCCGCCTACCTGCTGTGCAATCCGCACAACCCCACCGGCACCGTGCACACCGCCGAGGAACTCGCCGCCGTCGCCTCCCTGGCCGACCGTTACGGCGTCCGGGTCTTGGCCGACGAGATCCACGCGCCCCTCGTGATGCCGGGCGCCGTGTTCGTGCCGTACCTGAGCGTGCCCGGCGCCGAGAACGGTATCTCCGTGATGTCGGCGTCCAAGGCGTGGAACCTCGCGGGTCTCAAGGCAGCGCTGGCCATCGCCGGGCCCGCCGCGACCGGCGATCTGGCCCGCATCCCCGAATGGGTCCGGGAAGGCCCCAGCCACGTCGGTGTCATCGCCCATATCGCCGCACTCCGCCACGCCACCGACTGGCTCGACGCCCTCCTGGCCGGCCTCGACAGCAACCGCCGACTGCTGCACGAACTCCTCGCCGAACACCTGCCGGACGTCCGCTACCGGCCCGGCGAGGGCACCTACTTCGCCTGGCTCGACTGCCGCGCCCTCGGTCTGGGCGACGACCCCTCGGCCGTCTTCCTCGACCGAGGCAGAGTCGCCCTCAATTCCGGTCCTTCCTTCGGAACCGGTGGCGCGGGGCACGCTCGACTCAACCTGGGCACCTCGCCCGAACTGATCACGGAAGCGGTCCGCCGTACAGCCGCAGCCGTCAGATCCTCAGGAACCCGATAGCGTCACGCGGTGACGCCCCTCTGAACGCAAACACCTCCGTCCGTGCACGACGCGGGATGGTCCGCGTTCGTCGGCATGCTCAAGCACGGCCGCACATTCGCCAAGGTGGACCGGGCCTTCCCGTCCTCTCAGGTCTGCTCGGCCTGCGGATTCAGGGCCGGACCCAAGCCCCTGCACGTCAGGGAGTGGACGTGCGGCGAGTGCGCCACCGCGCACGACCGCGACCACAACGCAGCACGCAACGCAGGCCCCTCTCCCCGCGCGCTGTGGGTGACTGTTGCAGTGCTCACCTCGTGACTCGGCTGGGCAGCCCTGTCGCCCGCAGCGGGGAATACGGAGCTGGTGCTTGGCCGTAGTCGTTCTGAGTCGAAACGAAGGCGCACGCTTGGATCTTGCGCCAGGCATCGCGATCGGCATCCGTCCGGGCGATCACGTACTGGAACGACTTACCCCGCGTGAGGGGCGAATGAATAGCCCACTGGGCCGAGGTGGCGTAGTTGACATGGAAGGCATCCGGCGCGTGGTGCTCTATGACGCCGCCGTCGGCCAGGGAGCACCCGTGCTGTCGCATGTCGGGGTAGCCACCACCGGCGTCAGCGAGGCTGCCGCCGCACCATGCGCCGTTGGTGAGGAACATCAGCCCGTGCCTGTCAGCTACGCGTCTGAACGTCTTTGACAGTGCGATCGCACCGTCGCGGTATGCCTGCTGCGTGCTCGACGACAGTTTGGTCCAGTCGAAACCGGCATAGTACGAGCGCGTGCCGAGGTCATCGGCGAACCAGCCGCCCATGTGAGGGTTCTCGGCGACCATCCTTTCCAGCACTCCCTCCAGCTTGGAATGGAGCACACTGCCGACCCGAAAATCTGTGAGGTAGCCCCATTCGTTGGCTTTGGGCAAGCCAGGCCACCGGGGAACGGCGGGCCCGAACTCGGAGGCGTTCAGCAACAGGTCGTGATAGCGGCCCCATCTGTTGTCGATGACGCAATCGAGGTAGATGAGGACGGTGCCGCCGGCCGCAGAGACCGACTCGAATGACCGATGGGCGTAGTTGGTACGGCCGGCCACAACCAGACCGCCCGGCCGTGCGTAGGACGACACATTGCTGAAGTTGTCGTCGTAAGCAATCGCGGCTGCCTGGGACGGGCGGTTGTACAGCCTCCTTACGGGTATCGGCTCATTCGAGGCCGACGCGCTGGGGGCGGCGCGCGGCACGGGCGAGGCACTCGGGCTGGGCATACTGGTCCGATCGGCCGGACCGGGCCGCATGGCCTGGGGCGTCCTCGACTTTCCCGAACTCGTGCCAGGGGAGGCCGCCGCGGCTGGCACCCCACTCGGCGTGGAGCTCGCCGAACAGCCCGTCCAGATACCTGTCGTAGTCACCAAGCCTGCGGCGGCCGTGATCTTCAAGGTGTCGCGCCGGTTCATAACAGGGCCGATCCTTTCCTACGTCTGCCAAGGCGCCCGCGCGCCAATAGTCCGGCCCCCGCCATGCCGCGTCGTCGACGACACTGCGGAGATCCCGGCTGCCCGGATCTGGTCCTGCCGGCCGTCGAGTGGGCCCTCGGCGAGCACGCCGTACTGCCGTGCTCGCTCACAGCCCAGGCGGGTCAGTACGGCGAGCACCCAGCCAAAGCCCACTACGAGCTGACCACTTGGAACTACAGCCGGCACGTGCGCGCGGGAGGTGGCCGGTCGGCGTCGTCAGCTCGCGGGCCGGTCCGCCCCGTTGAACGCTTGACGGCTTCTCAGTCGTCTTCCGCCGCTGCCGACTCGGCCTCGGCGACGGCCGATTCCGCGGCGTCGACGAGCTTGCGCATCTCGCCGACCTCCGCAGGCTCGGTGGTCACTTGTGCTCCGGCCGGGCCGCCGTCCTTGCCGCCGCCTGGCCCGCATCCGGTGATGCCCGCGAGGCCGGCGAAGCAGAGGACGGCGGCCGCGGCGGCGGCGGAGCGCGGTACGGCCGTCACTTCCCGTCTCCGTTGTCGTTCGTCTCGCACCAGGACTTCACCGAGGCCAGGTCTTCCTGGCGCTTCTCCAGGGTAGGGATGAGCGAACGACGGAAGGTGAGCTTGCCGTTGAGGTAGGTCTCGACCTCGGTGTGCCCGGCCTTCCGGGCGTTCTCGGCGCGCTTCTCCAGCCGGCTGATGGACCCGCGCTGCGTCGAATCGCCCTCGAGCCGCTCCAGCGCCCGCTCCAGCCGCTTCTCGATCCTCGGCACCCGCTTGCACAGGGCCTTCGCGCCGTCACCCGTCGGCGTGCTGTCAGTTGACGGTTTCCCGGTGTCGGCCGAGGCTGCGCCTGCTGTGGTGAGCAGGGCCGCGACGGCGGTGAGAGCCAGGGCCGTGGTCGTGGCGGTCCTCATGTCGGTGTACCTCCTGGAACGGCGCGCGGGCCCGTGTGCCCACGCCTGGCCGGACGTTAGGAGCCGATCTTGTGGAAACCTTGTGGGTGCGGGGCCGTCGCGATCAGCCAGTCCCGCTCGGCCGGCAACGACGGCACGGTCTCCCCTGGCACGGGCAGGCGGACCTCGAACCGGGTGCCGGCGCCCGACGGCCGGCCCCGGACCTGGACACGGCCACGGTGCAGCGCCGTCTGCTGCGCGACGAGGGTCAGGCCGAGTCCCGAGCCAGGGCTGTCGGGCCCACGGCTGAAGCGCTCGAACACCGCATCGCGCCGCGCCGGCGGGATGCCGGGTCCGCGGTCGTCCACGGTCAGCACCGCGACCGGCTCCGCAGGGGTGCCGCCCGTGCGCAGTCCCACCTCGACGTGGGCCCGGCCGTCCTGACTCCGCCCGTGGACCAGGGCATTGGCCAGGAGGTTGTCGACGACCGTGCGCAGTCCGGGCTCCCACCCGTACACACTCGTACGTGGCAGCGCGGGCACGCCGATCTCCGCCGTGGGGTGTCTGCGCCGGGCATCGGCGACCGACGCGTCGACCACGTCCGCCAGGTCCACCGGGCCGAAGGCGTCGGCCTCCACCAGGTCGCCCCGGCCGAGTTCGCGCAGCATCACCAACAGGCCCAGCAGCCGCGAGTGCTCGGTGTGCAGATCGTCCAGCACCTCCGTCCGCTCGGCCGGTCCGAGGCCGGGATGATCGGTGAGGACGTCCAGGTTCGTCCGCATGCTCATCAGCGGGGTGCGCAGCTCGTGCGCGGCGGCGGCCGCGAAGGACCGTGCCGTGGCCAGGGCGCCGGTGGTCCTGGCGGCCTGTTCGTCGTAGCGCGCCAGCACGGTCTGCAGGGTCCGGGCGAGGTCGTCGACCTCGGTGACGCCGGTCGCGGTGTGCTCCAGCCGGGCCGCGTCTTCCGTCGGGTCGAGACCGCTGGTCCGCTGCTGCAGCCGCTTCAGTGGACGGGCTGCCCGGGAGGCGACCGCCAGGCCCAGCAGGCCGGCCACCGGAGCGGCCAGCAGGGCCACGCTCACCACACGCCTGCGGACGAGGGCCAGTTGGTTCCGGCTCGCCGTGTCGGGCGAAAACAGCCACAGCGTGCTGTCGACGCCCGGCCGCGTTGCCCCTACGCGTACCGACAGAACCCGCCAGCTGTCGTCCCCGTCCTCGACGGTCACCGGGCTGGGGGCGTTGCGGGGGAGAGGTACGGCAGCGCTGGGCTGAGGCCCGCCCGAGACGGTTCCCCCGGGTCCGGTCAGCCGGATGCCGACATCCAGGGCGGAGGCGTACAACTGCCGCTCGCGAGCCCGCTCGACAACGGCCAGCCGGTCGGCCGCCGTGACCCGCAGCAGCCGGCGGGCGTCTCCCGCGGCCTGCGTCGCCCGCTCCCGCAGATGGGCGTCCTGCTGTGCGTGCAGATCACGCGCGACCAGCTGGAGCAGCAGCCAGCCGGCCGCCAGAACCAGTACCGGCACGGTGATGCCGACGGCGAGTGCGATACGGGTGGACAGTTTCATCAGTGCTGCCCTCCGTCGTCGCAGCGCAGCACGAACCCGACGCCCCGCACGGTGTGGATGCACCGTGCGCGTCCGCCGCTCTCCAGCTTGCGCCGCAGATAGCTGACGAAGGTGTCGACGGCGTCCGTACGCACCTCGAAGTCGTACCCCCAGACACGGTCCAGCAGCTGGTCCCTCGTGAGCACGATCCCCGCGTTGCGTGCGAGGGCCTCCAGGAGCTCGAACTCCCGCCGGGTCAGCGACAGCAGCTCCCCGCCCAGCCGTGCTTCCCGGGCCGCCGGATCCAGCACCAGCGGTCCGGCGCGGACGACGTCGGTGACCCTGGGCGGGCGCCGGCGCAGCAGCGCGTCCAAACGCAGCACCAGCTCCTGCAACGCGAACGGCTTGACCAGGTAGTCGTCGCCCCCGGCCTGCAGGCCGGCGATCCGGTCGGCCGTCTCGTCCAGCGCCGAGAGCATCAGGACCGGCACGTCGTTGCCGTCGTCGCGCAGGGCCCGGCATACCTCGATGCCGTTGACGTCCGGCATGGAGATGTCCAGTACGACGACATCGGCGAGCTGCCCCCGCACATGCGCCAAGGCGGGCCGTCCGCCCTCGGCCAGGGCCACGGCGAAACCGGCCAGCCGCAGTCCCCGCTCCAGCGATCGCCGGATCGCCGGATCGTCGTCCACGACCAGCACCCGCCCCCTGCCTGTGTCCGTGCCCATCCGCCCGCTCCCCTCGTCAATTCCAGCGGCCCGAGTTTAGGCAGCTCTTCCACCGACAGGCCGCGCTCGTGGCCGCAGCCGGATCACCGCCGGGAAAGGCATCTTCAAGTGCCGCACCAGTTCCCCGAAGGAGCCGAGGCTGGGGCGGGCCGGCCGGTTCAGCGACGGTGGGGCGGTCACCCAGAACCGCTCGGCAGACGCAGCCATGCTCGACACCTTCCTCACCGCCGCCCCCACCGGCCAGGCGAGCCCACCCCGACGGACACACCGGACTGCGCACCCTGCCCGCCCCGGCCGCCTACGAGTCACTGCGCACCGGCCAGCCGGTGACCCCTTCCTGTACGCCTGACAGCTCCGGAGACCGCCCTTGTCTGCACCGCCCAATGCGACCGTGCCCTGTCGATAAAGTAGGGCGTGAGCGGCCACCACGGCCGTCTACGAGGGAAGGGGTGTTGTGGGCGACAGTAGTGGGATCGCGCCGTGGGACGAGGCCGTGTGGCTCAACCGCCCACCGGCCGTGGAACGGGATGGCGGCGATCTGCTGGTGACCACGGCGCACGGCAGTGACTTCTGGCGCCGTACCAGCTACGGATTCATCCGCGACGACGGCCACGCCCTGCTCGCCGACTTCCCGGTGGGCACCGCGGTCGAAGTGACTTTCGAAGCCGACCTCACTGCCCTGTACGACCAGGCCGGGGTGATGGTCCGCGTCGACGAGCGAACCTGGGTCAAGGCGGGCGTCGAGGCCACGGACGGCAGCCCGCATCTGGGGGCCGTGGTCACCCACGACAGCTCGGACTGGTCGCTGGCCCCCGTCCCCGAGTGGGCCGGCAAGCCGGTTACCGTGCGCGCCAGCCGTTCCGGCGACGCGCTGACCATCCGCGCCCGCAGCGGCAACGACGCCTGGCGGATGGTCCGTCTCGCGCATCTCCCGCCGGACGCGACCACGAAAGCGGGACCGTTCTGCTGTTCACCTCAGCGCGAGGGTCTGCAGGTGCGTTTCACCGGCTTCACCTTCGGCCCGGCCGACGCCGGCCTGCACGAAGGTCTGTAGCCGCACCCGGCCAGCATCCAAAGCGATCAAACGGCTCGGAACCGTCGATGGGAACCGACAACCGACAACGCTGGGACAACCTGCAACGAACACCAGCACCGTCGTGGCGACCCTGGCTGCAGGCGGCCGATAGCTGCCGCCACAGGCCCGACCCCTGGTCGTGAAGAACAATGTGAAGAAGACGGCCATGAACAACCGCAGTGGGAAGGGGGTACAGCGTGTCGAAAACAGTCTGGTTCACCCTCGGCGCCGTCCTCCTGGCGGCCGTGGTGGTGTTCGTTCTCATGGTGTTTCACCTCATATGTGAGCGTGTCGTCGACGAAAAAGCATGGCGGGGGGCTGGCACGTGGCGCCCGGACGCCCCCGACCAGCAAGAGTGGCCGGAGTGAGGGTGACCGCGTCCCCGACGGAGCTGCGTCCGGCCCCAGCACCTGCCGCCGCACCGGCCCGAGACACGGCTGAAGCCACCTGCGCCAGTGCCAGTGCGGTTGGCGAATCCACCTGCCGAACTCGGCACGCTCGCTGAGGAACTCAAGAAGATCGACACACCTGCCTCCGAGGTACATCGGGTTCATCTGGGCCGAGTCACTCGACCGCTGGCTCTGGTGGTCACTCGTGGCGCCGCGGTGCGCAAGCGATCACTCACCGTGTCCGGCGCGTCAGGCGCCGCCAGGCAGTTGCTCGACTACGCCCTGGAACGCCTGCTCTTCCACATGGATTTCACAAGATCGGTTCTTACGGTGCGGGCATGGGCAGCGCTGTCGGCCCCACACACAGGCGAAGAGGAAGCGCGCGATGAGCAACTCCTGGTAGAAGGGGGCCCGGGTGATGAATGAGCTACTGCCCCGTGCGGGCCGGTAGGCCGACGGTCTCCATGCCGCGGATGAAGCCGCTTTGTCCTGCGGCCGGTTCTCTCCCGGTACCCGCTCAGCACATCGTGGGTTCGTCGGCGCGGACAGACAAACCAAGGGGGAGCCTCTACCGGTTCCCTCCTGCAGAGGAAGATCACGTGTAGGTGGGGGAAAGACGTGGTGCCTGAAGTCAATGTCGCTGCTGCGTCGGCCGCTGGCTGCCGTGCGCTCTTTGGCCGGGTCGACGAGATGGCAGCGCTGCAGGCGGCGTTGCGCGGCCTGCAGGCGGGGAAAGGGCATGCGATCGCGCTGGTCGGGGAGCCTGGGATCGGCAAGAGCGCACTGATGCTGGCGCTGACGGCGCACGCTCGCGCCGCCGGGATCCCGGTTCTGGCTGCGCAAGGGCACGACTGGGACTCGTTGTACTTCCGCGGCGCCATGCCTACCGGCGGCCGTGATGTGCATGGGGACGGGGCGCCGAAGGGTGCCGCCGTGGTGGTCACGGTGGACGACCTGCATCACCTTGCGGCCGATGAGATACCTGCGGTGCAAGGGTTGATCCGGGCAGCCAACACCGGTCCGATACTGCTCCTCGTGGCGTACCGGGACCGCCAGCTCTCGCACGCTCTCGCCGCGATGCTGTCCCGTGCGGCGGGCGCGGGCCAGCTCGATGTCGTGAGGCTGGGCCCGCTCTCCCCGGAACAGACCCGCCTGCTTCTCTGCGATCAGCAACTGCTGGAGGGCCTCCACCGAGCGGCCATGGGCAATCCGCAGTATCTCAAGGCAATCGGGGTCCTCGGCGAAGCGAGCACCGACGGTGCCACGGCGATCCTCGGCGAGCTGGCCGGCCTGGACCGTGCCGCCCTGTCGGTAGTTCATGCGGCCTCCGTTCTCGGTGAGCGGTTCCACCCGGAGTTGCTCGCCGCGGTCGCGGGGTTGGAGGTGGCCGAAACAATGACCTTGTTGGACGAGCTCACCCGCCTCGACATCGTTCGGCCGACGGATTTCGCGGGGCAGTTGACCCTGCGCCATCCGGTGGTGGCCGATGTCGTCTACCAGCAGCTTGAGCCCGGTCAGCGATCGGCGTTGCACCTGCGTGCGGAGGCCGCGCTGGCCAAGCGGGCGGCTCCGATCGCGCAGCGCGCCCACCATGTCGCACGGGCCGCAGATCCGAACCGGCCCGACCATGTCACCACGCTGATCGCCGCCGCACACGAGACGCTTTACCCCGCTCCTGCGGTCGCCGCCGGATACCTGGAGGCGGCTGTGTCACTGCTTCATCCAGGGGAGGCTCACTGGCGGGAAGCTCAGGTTCTGCTCGCTCGTGCGAGGCTGCTGACGGGGAAGGCCGTCGAAAGCCGGGCCCTGCTGCATGCGCTGCGACCGGGCTCACCGGGCGAACCGCCTTTCGACCTGTCCGCGGTCGCCGACGCGTGCCGGGTCGAACGACGTCTCGGCCGGTACACCGAAGCAGCCGCCATCGCACGGTCCGGTCTCGCGGCGTTGTCCGACCATGACACAGCGGTAGCCGCCGCCTTGCACACCGAGCTGGCCGATACCGCTCTGGACGAGCAGCACTACGAGGCGGCCCGGCAGCACGCCGAGACGGCTGCGGCGATCGCACGCACTCACCACGAGGTCGCCGACGAGGCCCACGCACTGGCGCTGGCATCCGTCGCCCACCTGTTCACAGCCGACCAGGCCGCAGCCCGGACCACGGCCGCCAGAGCAGCCGAACTCGTCGACGCCGCCACCGACGCCACTGTCTTGACGAATCTGGAGGCCGTCTACCAGCTGGGCCTGACCGAAGCGACGATGTTCCGGTTGACCGATGCCGGACGCCACCTCGCCCGTGGTGCCGAGCTCTCCCGGCGCAGCGGGCAGACCGAGATCCTGCCGCCGATCCTGAAAGCACTGGCGGACGTCCAGCTGCGGTCGGGTGATCTGAGCTGCGCATTGGCCACCCTCGATGAGGCGGCGCAGTATGCCGAGCGCGGTGGCAGCCCCGGGACACGGGCCCTGACCATGGCGCTGCGAGCCAGGGCTCTGTTGTGGCAGGGCGGCCACGGTGATGTGAGCGAGGTACTGACGCTGGCGGAGCAGGCACGGCATGTCGCGAGTGGTCCCGCGACCGCGTGGGCCGTCATCGTCCGGGGTTTCCATGCCGAGGTCGTGCTGCTCACCGGCGACCCGGAACGCGGCAAATGGCTCCTGCTGGACGCCGTGGGCGGGCCCGAGCTGCCTCGGCTGACGACATGGCGCAAGCCGCGCTGGTGCGACACCCTGGCGCATGTGGCAGTGGCCAGCGGCGACGAGCGGTTGGTCGAGCGGTCGGCCACGATCGCCGAGCAGTGCGTCGAGCAGCTTCCCTCCCCCGGCCGACGGGGCTTCGCCCTGCGCGCACGGATGCGAGCGCTTGCCATGTGCGGTGACACCGAGCGGGCCGTGCGGAGCGCACAACAGGCCATCGAGGACTTCTCCGCGTGCGGCAAACGTATTGAGGCATGCCGCACACTGCTCGCCGTGGCCGCGCTGTCACTGGACGCGGGGCGAACCCACGGCGTGGACGACTGGCTGAGCCGTGCCGCCTATCTGGCCCGGGAGTGCGGTTCGGCCCGCCTGGCCGCCGAAGCCGCCTCCGAGCAAAGTCGGCTCGCCACAAGCATCGCGAAGGTGCACACCAGAGACGGGCTGGCAGTGCTCAGCGCACGAGAGCGGGAGATGGCCGACCTCGCCAGTACCGGCATGACCAGCCGTCAAATCGCAGACGAAGTCAAACTGAGCGTGCGGACGGTCGACACCCATCTGGGCCGGGTTTACCGCAAACTGGGGGTTTCGAACCGCGCGGGACTTACCCGCACCGTACTGAGCGGTAGTGGACGGATCAATGCCGGTCCGCGCTCATCCGGGAATCGGGACACTGACGGCAAGGACATCGCAGAATGCTGAAGCTTGTCCTGCCGCGTGGGAACCGTCGCGCGGCCTGACCTCGCAGAGTGAGACCACCACCCGGCCACGAACTACCGCAGGCATCAAGCGATGTCACCCCCGACAATTCAACGGAAGTTCAATAGCAAAGCCGTTGTACGTGACGTGCGCGGTCGACCGCGCCGTGGCCGCTTTTTGGGCCGTGGCGAGTCGCCCTCACGTGAGAGGAGTCGATCACCGCCCGCGACCAGTCCGGCTTCCTCGCGGCCCGCAGCTCTTCAGCAGCACGAGATGCAACGTGTCCCACACGCCCGCCTCGTTCCACGCGGCCAGGCGCCGTCAGCACGTCATGCCGGAACCGAAGCTGAGGATGGGAAAGCCTTTTCACCGCTTCCGCAAGGTCGTCCGCGGCCGTACAGACGGCCTCCAACTGTCGCAGGAGGGCGAGCATCTGCTTGCCAAGGGCGGCGTCCTCGACCAGCGGAGGCAGGTAGCGTAGCCGACCCAGAAGGTTTCCCCTCCCCGCGGACCTCGGGCCGACAGAGCCCGTTCTGCCATTTGGCGCATGCTCCAGGGCGGCCGGGTAGTAATCGCGCAGCAGTGAGCGGAGCTGGTTGCACAGCTGCTGCCGGAGGAACACTGCGCCAGGCCAGGGCCGGCGAAATGACGAGGCTGCAGATACCACTACGTATTTCTGAATGACGTATTCCTGCGGATACCCGAGGCAGGCGCTGCCTGAGAGTCTCAGCCATGCAGCGAGGAATGGGTGCTGGAACACCCGCCACGCCAAGTGTGAGCTCAAGGAAAGGAATCCCTGATGTCCCTTTTGTTGCAGCAGGTCAACGCCAGTAGTGGGCTGGCCGCGATCCCGATGCGCACCGCTGAGGCACACCAGCTCGGTGACCTGGCACCCGCCCTCTCCACGCCCGCCGCGGTGATCGCGGGTGCGCAGGTCGCCGCACTCGCGGTCGCCGCGTTCTCCGCAGGTTACGCAGCCGGCACCGGCCACCTGCCGAGCTAGTGGGCGCCCGTCCGCGCACATGCCCGACGCGCGCGGACCGACATTCCACCAGGTGTGATGACAAACGAAGGAGAAGTTCCATGTCGGTACTGGCAGAGCGGGTGAACGCCAGCGGTGAGCTGGCCGGGATTCCCATGCACACCACCAGGAGTCGGCAGCTCGGTGACTCGGCTCCGGTCCTGTCCACGCCCGCCGTGGTGGCGGGTGTTTTCGTGACCGTCGCCGGGTTCGCGGCGGGCTATGCCGCCGGGCAGGCCGCCGGCGGCAATACCAAGCCGAACTAGTGCCGCGTCAGCCAAGGTTTGCCCGTCAAGGAGCGGCGTCCGGCACGCACTCTCGGCGTGCCGGCCGGAAGTCCTCGTACTGGACGTACTTGGGCTTTCGGCCGGTGCGGCGAGAGTGCGTGCCGGGTGTCGCGACGGGGCGAACCTTGGCTGACGCGGCACTAGCAGGCGCCGGATCCGCGTACGTGTCCCCCGCGCGTACGCGGGTGCGGCTACTGCGATTTGCCGCGTGATGTCGTCTGGCGCAGTCCTCGCAGCTGCGGGGATGACTGACTCGAGGGCGACACCACTCAAAGATCATCAGTAGCCGGCCCGACCGGTCATCGTCCGGACAGCGGAAAACATTTCAACCTATAGCGAAGGAAGCGGGACGACCGATGGCCGACGCCTCCCTGCGGGCCGACACTCAGCGCGGCGAGCGGAGTGCCGACGATGACAAACCGGACGGGGAGGCAACCGCTCGTCCGGCTCCGGAACAGTCCGAACCGCCCGGATCTCTCAGCTCAGACGCCGACGAGCGGCCTCTCTCGGTGAGAGAGACGCTCGTCGCTCTGCGGGAGCATGTGCGGCCGCATCGCCGCGAGATCGCTCTGGCGAGCGTGCTCCTCGTGCTTTCCGGTGCGGTCGCCCTGGCCCAGCCTCTGGTGGTTAAGCAGCTGTTGGAGGCGTTCGGAGCGGGGCGCGGGCTGCGGCTGCAGGTGGTGGAACTCGTCGCCCTGGTCCTGGGCGACGCCGTGGTCCTGGCGGTCGGCAACTTCCTGCTGATGCGGGCGGCGGAACGCGTCGTGCTGGCCGGTCGGCGGGCGCTCGTGGGCCATCTGCTGCGACTGCCGATGGCGGAGATGCGCCTTCAGAAGCCCGGCGACTTGCTCTCCCGGGTCACCGGCGACACCACCCTGCTGCGGCAGGTCGTCACCCAGACTCTCGTGCAGTCGCTGACCGGGTTGGTAACCGTCATTGGCACTCTGGTGATGATGGCGATCGTCGACCCCGTCCTGCTCGCCGTTACCTTGGGAGTGATCATCCTGCTGGGCGCCGTTGTCGGCGCCGTCATGCCGCGGATCCGGAGCGCGGCGCTGCGCGCCCAGGTCTCTGTGGGGCAGATGGGCGGCGCGCTGGAGCGGGCACTGACCGCGTTCACCACGGTGAAGGCCTCAGGAGCGGAGAGAGTGGAGACTCGGCGCGTCGGTGAGGGCGCCGTGGCCGCCTACGAGCAAGGGGTCCTCCTGGCTCGGTGGACCTCGGTGGCCGGTACGGCGGCGGGCCTGGCCATTCAGGTGGCGTTCCTGGTGGTTCTGGGTGTGGGCGGAGCCCGAGTCACCAGTGGCGCGATCTCGCTGGCGACGCTCGTGGCGTTCCTGCTGTACGTGATGTACCTGGCTCAGCCGGTTCTGTCCCTGGTCAACGTCGGAACGTACTTCCAGGCCGCCCGCGCCGCCGTCCAGCGCATAGCCGAGGTCACACGACTGCCGGTCGAGCCCGGCGCACCGGAGCCCGCAAGGGCGGTCACCGGCGCGCCGATGGAGAAGGTCGTGAATTCCGTGGCGGGTGCGGAGAAGGCCTCGGCCAGCGTCGTGTTCGACAACGTCACCTTCACCTATCCCGGCCGGGACATACCCGCGCTGCGTTCTTTCTCGCTCACGGTCCTGCCCACCCGGCTGACAGCCCTGGTGGGCCCTTCAGGGGCCGGGAAGACCACCGTGCTCAACCTCATCGAACGGTTCTATGCCCCCGACGCGGGCGGTGTCCTGCTCGATGGCCAGGATCTCGGGCAATGGCGCCTGGAGGACTTGCGGGCGGGCATCGGCTACGTGGAACAGGACGCGCCCGTGATGGCAGGCACGTTGCGCGACAACCTGATCTATGCGGCGCCTTCGGCCGACGACGCGCAACTTGAGGAAGCGCTGCGGATCACTCGGCTCCAGCCGCTGGTGGAACGGCTCGGGGGAAACCTGGACGCTGAGATCCACCATCGCGGTGCCTCGCTGTCCGGAGGCGAGCGCCAACGGATCGCCATCGCGCGCGCTCTGCTTCGCCGTCCCCGCCTGTTGCTGCTCGACGAGGCCACTTCGCAGCTGGACGCCGTCAACGAGGCGGCACTTCGGGCGGTCATCCAGGACGTGGCCACCCGCACAACCGTGCTGGTCGTCGCCCACCGTTTGTCCACCGTGCGTTCGGCCGCCTGCATCGCGGTCATCGAGGACGGCGCACCGAGAGCCGTGGGCACCCATGCCGAACTGCTGCGGCATGACGACCTGTACGCCGAACTCGTCGCGAATCAGCTGCTCGACTGAGTTCCGTTCCGACCCATTGCAGCCGGCCCCGCAGCCGCGAGGCCGGGAAGAGGAGTCTGTCTGTCATGGCTTTGCTGCCGCGATTGCTGCGCACCCTCACGCCCTGCGTATCGTCCCCCTCGGTGAGCAGAGCCACGGCCCTGACGTCGACCGAGCGGCTCAGCGCGGTGACCCACCTGGTGTCCAGCCTCGAATACCTGAAGATGGAAGAGGACCGCGCAGCAGGAGGGGTGAACAACTGGGAGATCGGCCGCGGTTCCTTCGCCAACTGGCCGCCGTCGCTGCGAAGACTTCTCGACGCCGCCTCGGACCGCCGTACCACCAGGGCCCTGCACATGATCCGCGCGGGCGCCGCGGCCTCTTTGCTGGCACCGCTGCCGCGCGGCGGGCGCCTGGCAGCGAACGCTGTGGTCACGGCGACGTCGCTTGCCCTCTATCCGCGCCACCACTACGGCACGGACGGGGCCGACCAGGTGTCGTTCCTGGTGACGGCGGTCGCGACGGTGGCGCGCGCAGGAGAGCGGCGACCCGAGCTGGTCGACGCATGCCTGTGGTTCATCGCGTCGCAGTCGGTGCTCTCCTACGCGGTGTCCGGATGGGTGAAGGTCACCAGCCCAACGTGGCGAAGCGGTCGCGCACTGCCCGGGATCCTGCGCACGCAGTCCTACGGTGACCGCACTTCCTGGGAGCTGACGCAGCGCTACCCCCGCACGGCTCGCCTGCTTGGAGCCGGTGTCCTGGGGCTCGAGTGCGCCTTCCCCGCCGTGTTCCTCGCCCGGGGCCGGCTGGCTCCCGCGATGGTGGCGTCGGCAGCCGCGTTCCACGTGGCCAACGCGCGGGTGATGGGGCTGGGGCGGTTCGTCTGGTCCTTCGGCGCCATGCACCCCGCAGTGCTGTATGCCGCCGGTCCACGGAAGCGCACGGGGCGGGGCGGTCGGCCGGAGTTGCGCGACGACGCCTTCCCGGCGGTGGGCGCGGGTCTGCTGGCGGCCGGGTGGAGTGCGGCCCTGGCGGCCGCGGCGCGGGACCGCAGGACCGTGCTGCGCGGCCGAGGCGATGAGGTCATGCTGGCCACCGCCTCCGGCAACACGCTCGCCTACCGCTGGATCCCCTCGCACGAAGCGAACCAGGGTTCCTCCGCCGCTTTGAAACCCCTGGTCATCCTGGAGAGCGGCCTGGGGACGACCGCGGAGCACTGGGAGTGGACAGCCTCTGCGCTCGCGCGGTGCCATCCCGTCATCACCTACCAGCGGGCCGGCCAGGGCCGGAGCACCTACAGCGGGCCCAAGAAGGGCTTCCGCCTCGACGACGCGGTGAACGACCTGATCGACCTGGTCAAGCACACGGGCGGCGACCGCCCGGTCGTGCTGGTCGGCCACTCCCTGGGCGGCTACCTGGTGGCGAAGGCCGCCGAGCGGCTCCCCGGTCACGTCAGCGCTGTCTGCCTGCTCGACTCCAGCCACCCGGCCGAGCTCAAGCGCTCCTTCCGCCAGGCGCGTGGTGAGCAGGCCCTGACCGGCATGCTCTCCCAGATGCCGCCGTCGCTGGCCTTGGGGCTCGGTGTCCTGCTCAAGCGCCCCGACTGGGCCGAACGGCTGCCCGACAACGTCCGCCACCTCGCTCTGGCGCAGTACCGCGACCGGCGTCTATGGGCGGCGGCGCGGCGCGAATGGAGGGCAACGCTCGATGAGTTCACCTCCTTCGACGGCACCCTGCCTCGCATCGAAGTGCCCGTGATGGTGGTCACCGCCGGCCGGACCGCAGCGAACGACCCGGTCCAGTACGAGCTGCACCAGGAATTCACGCATGCGACTTCCCGGGCCGAGCTCCATCTCCTCGACGGAGTCGACCACGATCAGATGCTGAGCGACCGGCGCGCCGCCGGCCGGGTCGCCGAACTTCTGACGGCCTTCATCGACGACCAGCCCAGCCCGAGCCTGCAGGGGGACACCGATGGCGACTTCGCGAACTGACGCCGGTGTGCCTCGGCGCCCGCAGCACGGGGCCATGTCCCTGCTGGTGCTGGGCGGCCTGGCGGCATGGTTCGGGGTGACGGCGGTGAGCCAGCACCCGCAGAAGGTCTTCGACCGTATGCGGGAAATCGACCGAACGGGGCTTCTGGTTCCGAACTGGCGCTTCTTCGCCCCCGAGCCCGCACAGCATGACTTCCACGTCCTGCACCGGGTACTTACGGCCCAGGACGAGCAAACGCCCTGGGTCCAGACCACGCAGGTCACGCCCCGGACGTGGTCGCAGATGGTGTGGTTCCCCTCGCGGCGCCGCGAGAAGGCCATGTTCGACATCTGCGGCGAGATGATCACCATCATGGGACGGGCGGACCACGATGTGACCCACTATCCCGCGTACGCGATGCTGCGCGATCGCGTGGCACACCAGGTGCTGCGCGAGTACGCCGACCGCGATCAGCCGCAGGGCTTCCAATTCCTCATCGCCAGGGACAGCGGATACGACCGGAAGCCTGAACCGGACTACATCTTCGTCTCCCCGTTCGTCCTGCTCCCGGCGTCCGCCGCGCGGGAAGCGTGAGCAGGCGCATGGGCGCGTGGCTGGGGAACGCCTCGCACGGTGCGGTGGACGCGGTTGTGGTCGGCTCGGGGCCCAACGGTCTGGCCGCGGCGATCACCTTGGCCGGAGCCGGGCTCCAGGTCGTCGTGTACGAGGCCGCCTCCACCGTCGGAGGCGGCACTCGCACCGCTGCGCTGACACTCCCGGGGTTCTGCCACGACGTCTGCTCGGCAGCTCATCCCATGGGCATGGCCTCACCCTTCTTCGAAGCGTTCGACCTCGCGGCCCACGGCGTTCAGATGCTGCAGCCCGAGGTGGCCTATGCCCATCCCCTGGACGGGGCCACCAGCGGCCTGGCCTGGCGGGACCTGGATCGCACCGTCGAGGGGCTGGGACGCGGCGGGCGAGCCTGGCGGAACCTGTTCGATCCGCTGGTCAGCCGCTGGCGGGAACTGGCGGACCTGGCGACATCGGATCTCCGGCACCCGCCCGCGAATCTGACCACGGCGATGCGGTTTGCCACGCGCGTTGTGGAACGCGGCTCTGTGCTGCGGGCGGCACGATTTCGAGACCAAGCCGCCCCAGCGCTGTTCGCGGGCGTCAGCGCCCACGCGATGTCGCCGCCGGGGTCTCCCGCGACCGCGGCGATCGGTCTGGTTCTCGGCACGCTGGCACATGCGGTCGGTGGCCCGTCGCTCGGGGCGGCAGCCAGGCCATCGCCGACGCCATGGCGCGGGAGCTGGTCAAACGCGGCGGGTCGATCGTCACCGGTCACCGAGTGGAGAGCCTGGAGCAGTTGCCGCGTGCCAAAGCCGTCCTGCTGGACGTCGGCCCGGACGGGCTACTGGCGCTCGCCGGCGACGCCTTGCCCGAGGGCTATGTCCGTGGACTGCGGGCCGTCCGCCACGGTCCGGCAGCCTGCAAGGTCGACTTCGCCCTGTCCGGCCCCGTGCCATGGGCCGACGCGAGCTGCGAACTCGCCGGCACCATGCACCTGGTGGGAACGGACGAGGAGGCGGTGGCCGTGGAGCGGGAGGTCGCGCAGGGCCGTCATCCCGAACGCCCCTATGTCCTGGCAGTGCAGCCAGGGGTCGTCGACGACAGCCGCGCTCCCAAGGGGCGGCACACCTTCTACGCCTACGCGCACGTCCCTCATGGCTCTCCCCTGGACCTGGGTGACGCAGTCACCGCCCAAGTGGAGCGCTTCGCCCCGGGGTTCCGCGACCTGGTACTCGCGCGCCATGTCGTTCCTGCGGCCGAGCTGGAACGCCACAACCCCAACTGTGTGAGCGGTGACATCAGCGGCGGTGCCCTGTCCCTGTGGCGGACCTTCATGCGGCCGATGCCGCGCTGGGACCCATACACAACCCCGGTCGACGGCCTGTACCTGTGTTCGGCCTTCACACCTCCGGGCCCCGCTGTGCACGGGATGTGCGGGCTGCATGCCGCGGGACGGGCCTTGCGGCACCGCTTCGGAATCCGCACGGACCCACTGGACCTGGTGGCCGGCACCGGGCGGGTCCCGTGAGCAAACACGACCCGTTCCTCGAACTCTGCGACAACGCCACCAAGGCCAACGCTGTCTGATGCTCTCCCGGCACGGGGCGCTTCGGGTGGGTAGCCCCGTGGCGCAGGGGTGCCAGGTTGTCAACGCGAGCGCGTATGCAAGGCTGTGACCATGGCTCTTTCACCCGCATCGGGTATCTTCACGATCCGCAGCGCACGCCCCGAGGACTACGACACGATCGTCGCGGTGGTCGATACCTGGTGGGGACGGCCGGTGACAGGCCTACTCAACCGGCTCCACCTGAACCACTTCCATGACACCAGCCTGATCGCCGAGGGCGAGCACGGCGAACTCGCCGGCTTCGTCATCGGCTTCCTGTCCCCCTCCCGACCGGACGAGGCCTACATCCACTTCACCGGGGTCGCCCCGATCACGCGGCGCACCGGGCTGGCCCGGTCGCTGTACGACCGGTTCTTCGCCGGCGCACGCCAGAGTGGCCGTACGGTCGTCAAGGCGATCACCTCACCGCAGAACACCCGCTCCATTGCCTTTCATACCGCCATGGGCTTCGACTGCTCGGAACCGGTGGCCGACTACGACGGCCCGGGACAAGACCGCGTCGTCTTCTCTCGCAGTCTGTGACGGAACCGATGGGGAACGCGCCGGGCCCGTCGGCCAGTTGGCCCCGCACGGAGCCTGGGCTGACGCGGCACTAGGTAGCGCAACTGCACTGGGTCTACTGACTTCGGCGTTTCGGGGTCTGGATGTGTCGGGACCGGGGGCGCGGCCCGTCCGAGCCGGTACGCCGGAAGCATGCGGTATCCGGACGAGGGCGGGCTGACCGCCCAGCAGCGCAGGCGCTGGGAAGAGGTACGGATGCCGGGCCCGCGGTCGTGGGCGCGCACTCCTCGCACGCGCTGCGACACGCTGACGATCGCGCGGGTGCTGCGCAAAAAGGGAGGGCCAGCCCTTCCGGACGTGGCCGGCCGGATCCGGCTGGCCACGGGCCACGCCTTACCGCCCGCCGTCGCGCTGCGGCATCGCGGCCCCGGCGGTGTCCCCGACCTCCACTTGGGCGCGAATCACGTCCGCGAGGATGCGAACGCCCTCCCGGATCTGTTGTGGCGGCGGGGTGCAGAAGGACAGTCGCAAGTTGCGCTGCCCGTCACCGTCGGCGAAGAAGCAGGCGCCGGGCACGTAGGCCACCCGCGACTGAACCGCCGGTGTCAGCATGTGCATCGAATCGAGACCTTCGGGCAGGGTCACCCACACGAAGAATCCACCGCCCGGCGTCGTCCAGGAGACACTCGGCGGCATGAACTCGTCCAGAGCCTCCAGCATCGCGTCCCGCCGTTCCCGGTACATGACCCGAAGACCTTCCACCTGCCTGTCCCACGGCTGCGTGCGCACGAAACGGTCCACGGCCAACTGAGCCAACGGAGAATGGGAGAGCATGGCGACCTCGGCGGCGAGCACGAACTTGTCCCGAACCGCGCGCGGTACCAGCGCCCACCCCACGCGCAGCCCAGGAGCCAGCGTCTTGGAGAACGATCCCAGATACACCACGTCCTGCGGCGCGTCGGCCCGCAACGCACGCATGGGCTTCCCGTCGAAGTACAGCAGGCCGTAGGGATTGTCCTCCACGACCAGCACCCCGGCGCGACGGCACACCTCCAGGACCCGAGGGCGCCGCCACGTGGTGAGCGTTACCCCTGCTGGATTCTGAAATGTGGGCACGGTATAGAACAGTTTTGCGGGACGCCCCGCTGCAGCGAGTCGAGTGAACGTCTCCTCCAACGCCTCCGGCACCACACCCTGCCCGTCCACGGTTACCTGTACCACCTGTGCCTCGTGTACGGCGAAGACACCCAATGCGGTTAGATAGGAAGGAGCCTCCGTCACGACGGCGTCCCCGCGGTCGACGAAAAGGCGCGTCACCAGGTCCAGGGCCTGTTGCGATCCGACCGTGACCACGATGTCGTCCGGATGCGCGTCGATGCCCTCTGCGGCCATCACCCCACAGATCGTCTCCCGCAGGTCCGCGTCACCCTGTGCGGTCCCGTATTGCAGCGCCACCGTGCCGCGCTGCGTCACCAGATCGGCCATCATCGCGCCGAGGGTATCCATGGGCAGGTTGCCCACATCCGGCATGGCGGCGGCCAGCGGCACTATCTCGGGATGAAAGGCCGTGGCGAACAGTGCCTGTATCTCGGACGCGTCCGCTCCCGCCACCCGCTGGGCATAGCGTCCGTGCCAAGGATCGAGGTGCGCTCCCCGCTGAGATGCTCCGTGAATCGTCATTCAGCCCACTCCGTGTTTCCCGGCCCTCGTAGCCAGGAGAGTTGGTTCCAGCGAGAACGGCCTGCTTTTCGTACAGGCTCCGCAGCACTCGCTCATGGAGGCTGCGCTATGCGACTGGCCCACTCATGCGGGACCGCGCGAAACGTGTGATCGACCGCAGCCAGGACAACGGCAGGAGGCGCCAGAGCGGGGCACCCGGCGACATCGGGATCCGTGCGCGGATCACGGCACCGTAATCCATCGACCGTTCATGCGGGAAGTAGCCTGGCTTACAGGCCACTATGTGATCGAATCCTTTCCTGTGGTAGTAGCGGAGTTGCGGATCCAGCGGCAGACGGTCGCGTCGCAGAGTACGCACGTATGTCTCAACGGGCTCCTCGGGGTTGCTGCTCCGCCAGGCCCGCAGGCCTGGCAGGGGGGACCCAAGGTAGATGTCGCGCCAGCCGCCTTTCAGCGCTATCGGCCAGAAGAACGCCAGCACAGCGTCGACGGCTTCCGGGTCAACGCTGGTGAGGCTGATCCCGAACAAGCTCCGTGTCCTCCCCTCAGCGGGAACGTCCGCACCGGCGCACTGCGCCCACGTGTCAGCGGCCACCACCTGCTGCACCGTGATCGGTTTCACGAACAGGGACGCCAGTGCCTCGCCGGTGTCCACCGAGAAAGCACCGATGCAGAGTTGCGGATTTGCCGCCAGCCGGCGCTCCAGGTCCAGGAGAGATGCAGCCTGATCGTCGGTCCACGTCGCGCGCTCCAGCAACATGAGCCGCTCGAGGTCATCCGGCTGCAGCAAGCGTGCCTTCGTGGCCCTGGGTGAGGATGGGGGTTTCCCGGCCCCGGTTCCCTTGACTGACGGCACCGCACTGTGCCTATCAGCGATGAACGTAGCCAACTCGCCTCCACGATTGGCGCCAATTTCTCACGGAGAGAAGGTATGTCGCGGTCGCGTGCTTGGGGTGGCGAGCACGTGTCCTCTCAATGACGAATCCACAGCGCCAAGATGTCTTGGTGCCGCCAAGAATCACGGGGAATTGCTTGGACTTTGGAATGTGTCGGTCCTGCGGCTCTCTGCGTGAGAGCATCCCTGCGGAGCCTCGGCTCTGGCCCAGGGGGCGTGTCCAGCGTATCGGCCGTGTTGGGGTTCCTTCCCTCGGGCAACTGGTGAGTGCTCATCAGCAGCGCCTTTCTGTGGTGGCGTTGTCGGGCGGGCGGCGCTGTGACCGACAACTGGTGCTTGCGTCGCAGCCTCATGAGCGCCGGTGCTCTCGTCTCTTCCGGGGGCCGGTTCGGGGATGCAGACAGGTCCCAGCGGAGAAGAAGGGGAAATGCGGCTGCGGCCTCGGACCCCAGTCGGGACGCTGTCGGTCAATTAGGTGCCTGCTGCTTCGCCCCGTCGATCCCCGACTGCAAGACATGGGTGCTGTCCGGAGCGAAGGCCGCCGTCGGCCGTACAACGGTGACCGCCGACGGCGGCTACCGGGGTACCAGCCTGGTCATCCCGTACCGCCGCGAACCCGGCCAGACGGAACTGCCGACCTGGAAGGAGGAACACGATCGCTCGCAATCGCAAGGTCCCCGCCCGCGTCGAGCACGCCTTCGCCCGTATGAAGAGCTGGAAGATCCTCCGCGACTGCCGCCTCAAGGGCAACGGCGTCCACCACGCCATGCTCGGCATCGCCCGCCTGCACAACCTCACCCTCGCCGAAGGACGAAGAAACAGGCAGGTCAACCAACAACGTCGTAGATCATTTACGGGACAGCGCTACATGAGCCGAGAAAGGCCGTGGTGGGTGCCCCGGTCCGCTCTACGTGGGTCAGGCCTTGACGCGCACCTCTTTGCGGACCTTGGCGGTCAGATCGGCCGCGTCCTCCAGCGATGTGGGCAATGTCGCCGAGGCACTCCCCAGTCGCGGCGGGTTGGACGTGACATAGCCGAGCGTGCTGTGGTCGCCCCAGATGCAGAACGCGTCTGTCTGGATCACCACCTCGTCGGTATCGACCTGCTGGCACTTCATGATGCCGTTCCCGAAACCGGACGGCTTGAGCTCCTTGGGGCTGCCCACGAATCTGCGGTTGCGGGAGCTGGTCTCCGACTTCACCTGGGCGAACCACGCATCGACAGCCTTCTCGGGATCGTCGATGCTCCCGTAGAAGCCCGAATAGGACAGGTAGTTCGCGGTGAGACCCCTTCCCGCCTGGTAGAGGGCGCTGATGTCTTTGAAATCCTCAACCCCCCACGACTCGACGGTGTTGATCCCGTCCTCTGTCAGCGGGCCGCCGTTGCGGATCTTCTTGTACCGCCCGTCCAGGAGCGTCGCGGGCGCCGACAGCTTGTGCGCCCCGTCATCGGTGATGTGCGAGCCGCCGCTTGCACCGATAGTCATGAACGCGACCAAGCCAATTGCGGCGAGGACCGCGATGCCGCCGATGAGGATGCCGGTCTTCTTGCTGCGACCGTCCGGCGCCGGGGCCTGCGGCGGGTCGCTCTGCGGGGGCCCGGTCTGCTGGAGTTGGCCGCCGTACGGGCCCTGCTGGCCGTGACTCATCTCGGGTTCCCCTCCCGGATCGTTGCAGAGAGGTTCGCCTGGCCCGCCAACTCGTACACCGCAAACCCCCGGTACACGGCCGACCCTAGCAAATCGCTACCGGGATTCATTCGCAGTGCCTCGGCGTTCACGCCGAGGGTGAAGCGAATCTGATGGTGGCGACGCGGAGCGTCGCCGCATCTGCTCCGGCGGAGTCGGAGACGGCACATTCGTCACTCATGGCGCGAAGCGTCATGACGGCCCGCCACGGCGGAGCCGGGAACGCTCATACCGGACGGTTCTGCTGCTCGATGTGCTGCCTGACCACGGTGAGCGGGGCGCCGCCGACGGTCGGGCGAAGTAGGAGCCGGACCACAGCTTGTTGGCCCGCCAGTAGTGGCGTACCAGGTCGGGAAACTCACCCATAACCCAAGTATGTATCGTAGCCGTCATGCAGCTCGGGTACGCCTTCAGGTTGTACCCGGACTCCGGCCAGCAGAGGGCGTTGGCGAAGGCGTTCGGGTGCGCCCGCGTCGTGTTCAACGACGCGGTGCGTGCCCGCGAGGACGCCCGCAGGGCCCAGCAGCCGTTACCGAAGATCGGCGAGCTGTCCACCCGCCTGATCACCCAGGCGAAGCAGACCACCTCACGCTCCTGGCTGGGCGAGGTCTCCGCGGTCGTCCTGCAGCAGTCCCTGCGCGACCTCGAGACTGCGTACCGCAACTTCTTCGCCTCCCTCAAGGGCACCCGCAAGGCCCCAGGATCGGCCCGCCCCGCGTCAAGTCCCGCAAGGACAAGCGGCAGTCGATCCGGTTCACCGCCAACGCCCGCTGGCACCTCAACGACAGCGGCCGGCTGAAGATGCCGAAGATCGGTCCGGTGAAGGTGAAGTGGTCCCGTACCCCGCCCACCACCCCCACCTCGGTCACCGTCATCAAGGACGCGGCCGGCAGGTTCTTCGCCTCCTTCGTCATCGACACCGACCCCGCCACCGATGCCGCCCGGATGCCCAACACCGACCAGACCATCGGCATCGACCTGGGTCTGACGCATTTCGCCGTCCTGTCCGACGGCACGAAGATCGACTCCCCCAGGTTCCTGCGCCGCGCGGAGAACAAGCTGAAGAAAGCCCAGCGCGAGCTGTCCCGCAAACAGAAGGGATCCAAGAACCGGGAGAAGGCCCGCCGCACGGTTGCCCGCACCCACGCCACGGTCACCGACGCCCGCCACGAGTTCCACCACCAGCTCTCCACCAAGCTGATCGCCGAGAACCAAGGGATCGCCGTGGAAGACCTGTCGGTGGCGGGACTGGCACGCACCAAGCTGGCCAAGTCCGTACACGACGCCGGATGGTCATCGTTCATCAACATGCTCCAGTACAAGGCGGAGCGGTACGGACGCACCCTGGTGAAGATCGGCCGGTTCGAGCCGACCTCCCAGACCTGTTCCACCTGCGGCGTCCAGGACGGACCCAAGCCCCTCGATGTCCGGCAGTGGACGTGTGCCGCCTGCGGCGCGGTCCACGACCGTGATGTCAATGCCGCGATCAACGTGAAGACGGCCGCCGGACTGGCGGTATCGGCCTGCGGAGCGCCGGTAAGACCAGAACTCCTTCTGGCACAGCGCGAAGAAACAGGAAGCCACGGATTCCCGACCCAAGCCCCGTGCCGGGTAGCGGCACGGCAACGGAACGGAAGGCCAGAATCCTCGGGCTTCAGCCCGAGGTGCAAGTCAAGGAAACGTCACGTGGGCGGATTCGCATGCGGCCAGTCAATCTGCCGAAGCCAGTTCGTCGATGCCGCCCTCAAGTTCGACGTCGACCAACTCGTTCCGCTTGCCGAGGCCCCCGCCGTCTACGTGCTGGGATGGGCCACCGGCGCGAGAGGCTTCCCGCCGTCTTGATGTCGACCGCGAACAGCAGCGCGAACGTCGGGATCAGCAGCTCGCCCATGGCCACGCCCATGATCGCCGCGACCACCCGATACTGGCCTCGACCCCGCTGGGGCTCTGCGCCCACATCGGACGAGCGTTCCCCACGGTGGTGGTGTGCGTGACCAGCAGGGCCGCGGCCATAAGCACCATCAGCCCGGCCAGCATCTTGCACAGGGTGGAGCTGCGCATTCGCACTGCCCACGTTGCTCCGGCCCAGGCACCCAGCAGGCTCCCGGCCGGCAGGTTGACCGCGACGGGCCAGTGCGCGGCCATCTCGGAGGCGGAAGCCGCTGCCAGGCGGCGGGCAGCGCGACCAGGACCGCGACCAGGCTCATCGTCTTGTTCAAGATGACCGCAGAGAGCGCGGCTCACCTGAACAGGCCGATCAGCAGCGGCAGGCGGAACTTTGCGCCGCCCAGACCGATCAGCCCGCCCTAGCTTTCTGATAGGCCCCGGGCCGCGCTGGATCATGGTCACCCGCAGCACGCCTGCCGCAGTCGACGTCATCTGGGACCGCATCCCCGGCAGCGGCAGTTGTACCCGGACCAGACATGCTGCGGCCGGCACCTATCTGGTGGAGGCACAGGTTTTCGGTGAGAAAGCGCGGACCAGCTTCGCCTTGGCAGCCAACGAGTCCGCGGCGGACCGGGCGACGCATGCACGCAGTCTTAACTCCGGGAAAAGTCTCGGCGCACAGCAGGGCAACCATGTGCTGATCCGGCGAGTCGTACTGGGCAGCACGGGGGTGGATCTTGGATGACCACCCTCCGTGGCCAACTGCCCTTCAGATTCCCGGAGGTGATGTGTCCGAGCCCCGCTCGCGCAGCATGCGGCGTACCGTCGTGGTCGCACTCGCCCTGCTTGCCGCCACCGCCACCGCCACCGCGCTGCCGGTCGCCCAAGCCCGGCCCGCTGCCGCCGACACCGCAGGCGACGCGACGACGGTGCGGCAGGACTTCAACGGGGACGGATACGAGGACCTGGCCGTAGGCGCCTGGGCCGCGACGGTGGGAGGCAAGTCCAGCGCCGGCTACGTCGCCGTGCTGTACGGGTCCGCGAGCGGGCTCGACACCGGCAGCCGGAAAGTCTACACGCAGGCGTCTCCCGGCATCCCCGGCACCGTCGAGGCGCACGACCATTTCGGTTACCGGCTGGCCGCGGCCGACCTGGACGGGGACGGGTTCACCGACCTGCTGGTCGAGACCGACAACGAGCAGTGGGAGCAGAACGGCATCGCCCGGGACGGCAACAGGACCGTTCTCTGGGGCAGCCGCGCCGGATTCACCTCGGGCAACGTCCTGCCCGCCCTGACCAGCAGCAAGGGCCAGGGCGGCCTGACCCTCGTCGGCGACTTCAACGGTGACGGGCACCAGGACCTGGCCGGGCAGGACGTCGTGCGCTTCGGTCCCTTCGGTCGGGACGGTGCCGCTCGCTCCGTCCAGAGGGGTGCCGAGTTCGTCGACGACGACGTCTGGATGACGACCGTGGAGGCCGGCGATGTGGACGGCGACGGCATCACCGACCTCGTCGCGCTGGGCCATCACGACTTCGACGAGAACTACGACTACACCTACTCCCTGACCTATGTGCAGGGCAGCCGGGACGGCCTGCGTCCGCCCGTCGCCGTGGACGACGTGCAGTTCCTCAGCGGCGACCCCTGGAACGAGGGGCTCGCGCTCGGTGATCTCGACGGAGACCGTCGCGCGGAGATCGTCGCGGGCGGCGGCGACGCGGTGAGGATCCTCCGCGGCACGGCGAACGGCCCGGACACCACCGCGCCCCGGATGATCACCCAGGACACCCCCGGCGTGCCCGGCGCCCGGGAAGAGGGCGACGCCTTTGGCCATGCCGTCGCGATCAGGGACGTCGACGGTGACGGGCACCGGGACATCCTGGTCGGCAACCCGTTCGAGGATCTCGACGGGGTGAGCGACGCAGGCACCTTCGCCGTCGTGCCCGGCGGGCCGGACGGACCGACCGGCGCCGGAACCAGGGTTCTCAGCCAGAACAGCCCCTCCGTGCCCGGCACCGCCGAGCCCAATGACCTGTTCGGCTACAACGTCCACCTGGTCGACGGCAACGGCGACGGCCGGGCCGAGCCGGTCGTGGCCGCGGTCGCCGAGAACGCATCCTCCGGCGCCGTGTGGGCGTTTCGCTCGACCCCCACCGGGGTCACCGCCGCGGGCTCCTTCTCGTTCGGTTCCAGCACCCTCGGCATGGTCGCGAAGAGTGCCGGGCTCGGTCGCAGCTTCCCCCGCTGATTTCGCCGCTTCACCTGACAGGAGTACGTGATGAAAGAGCATCGCAGGACGTGGCGTATCGGCCTCGCCGTCGTCATGACGGTCGCCGGGGCGGTTGCCCTGCCGGCGGCTTACGCCACGCCCGATGCCGAGGCGAGCGTACGGCAGGACTTCAACGGCGACGGGTACGAGGACCTGGCCGTCGCCGCCGCCTTCGCAACCGTCGACGGCAAGGCGGAGGCCGGCTACGTCGCCGTCCTGTACGGGTCCGCGAGCGGGCTCGGCACCCGCGGGAAGCAGGTGTACACACAGGCGTCCCCCGGTGTCCCCGGTGCCCCGGAGACGGGGGACCTGTTCGGGAGCGGGCTCGATGCCGCCGACCTGGACGGGGACGGGTTCACCGACCTGCTGGTGGAGGCGAGGGACGAGAAGTGGCGGCAGGACGGCGTCGTACAGCGACTGAGCCGGACCGTGCTGTGGGGCGGCCCCTCCGGCTTCTCCTCCGGGAAGGTGCTGCGCGCCGACACTCGTAGCGGGAACCAGCGCGCCGAGCCCGTCATCGGTGACTTCAACGGCGACGGGCACCAGGACCTGTGGCTGCCCGGCCGCGTGGAGTTCGGGCCGTTCGGGAGGGACGGCAGCGCCGCCTCCGTCCAGGACGACGAGGGACTCATCGAGTATGACAACGACCAGTGGCTGACCGACCTGGTGGCCGGTGACGTGGACGGTGACGGCTTCACCGACATCGTCCAGCGCGTCATGCAGACCGAACCGGACAGCAACGAGGACTACCCGGCTCATTTGAACTACCTCCGTGGCAGCCGCGAGGGCCTGCGGCCGCTCACCGCCTTGAAGGACGCGCAGGGCAACACCTTCGAGCCGCGCGGTACCGAGTTGGCGCTCGGCGACCTCAACGGCGACGACCGTGCCGACCTCGTCATCGGCTTCAACAAGCTCAGCATCTTCTACGGCACCGCGAACGGCCCCGACACCGCCACACGCCAGGTGATCGACCAGGACACCCCCGGCGTGCCCGGCACCCAGGAGCCGCTTGACGGCTTCGGCTCCGCGCTCTCCATCGGAGACGTTGACGGCGGCGGGTACGGGGACATCCTGGTCGGCAACAGCGAGGAGGCCGTCGGCAGCCTGACCAGCGCCGGCACCTTCGCCGTCGTCCCCGGCGGACCGCAGGGGCCGACCGGCGCCGGCACCAAGGTCTTCGGCCAGAACAGCGCGGATGTCCCCGGCACAGCCGAGAAGTACGACGCGTTCGGCAGTGCGGTCCACCTCGTCGACGGCAACGGCGACGGTCGCGCGGAGCCCGTCGTGGGGGCGTTCGGCGAGAACGACTCCGCCGGTGCCGTGTGGGTGTTCAGGGCCACCTCCTCCGGAGTCACGGCCAAGGGCTCCTTCTCCTTCGGCGCCCGCACGCTCGGCACGGTCGCCAAGGACGGCAAGCTCGGCTACTTCTTCCCGAACTGATCAGGAGGCATGGACAAGGACGGGTACGCGGACCTGATCGTCGGTGCGGGCGGCGAGGACACCGGCGCGGGCACCGACTCCGGTCTGGTCGAGGTCATCCGGGGCGGCGCCGGCGGGCTGTCGGGCGCCGCGTCCATCGGATCCGGCGACGTGGGCGACCGGCTCGGCGCGCAGGGGCGCCTCGCCGCGGCCGACGTGGACGGCGACGGCGCGACCGACGTCCTGACCGTCAAGGACCAGCACGACCTGTCCGTGACCTGAGGTCCCTTCGCCCGGGACGGCTCCGTCGTCAACCAGGGCCGACTGGTCGAGGAGCGGTACAACAGCCGCGTCCTGGACCTGGCCGTCGGCAACATCAACGGCGACGACATCACCGACGTGGCCGCCACCGAGAACGACGTGTTGGAACGACGCACCTCGCCAGTGCGGACACCCGGCGGTTCGCCTGGGAGGTTCTGCGCCCCACCGTTATGACCAGGACGCCTCATCTGGACCGCCGGCCCGAGTTGGGGGGAGCCGCCTTCGACGCCGTCGTGCCGCAGTCCCTGATCGCCGAGGCCGGCCGCTTGGACCAGATCGCGGAAAGCCTTCAGCTGTTCAAGGTGATATGCCGGCTGCCCGACCACCAGCTCGACGTCGCCATGCCTCATGGCCTGTCAAAGCCGGGCGGCGTCGCACAGGAGGCCCTTCGAACTCGTGATCCAACTCCGAACGGGCCCTGGCAGGGTCGGACGGCGCCCGCCGTGTTCCTCCGATCGGTCAGGAAGCGCGCGGGCCGACGCCGTGGAGGAGGGTGTCGACGATCCTGGCCGCGAGTGCGTCGGGATCGGGGGTGAGATTGCGGTCGGTGGCGTTCTCGCCGTGCAGGGCCTCGCCGATGAGGGCGTAGAAGACGCGGCGTACCCACTCCAGGTCGGCGTCCGGGGCGATCACACCTTGGGCCTGGATCCGGCCGAGCAGTTCGGTGCAGCGGCGCGCGATTTCCTGGTGCGTCCGCGTGGCCTGCTCGCTCTGGGGGGCGTCCGGGCCGAGGGTAAAGCCCCAGGCCGCCTTGACCCGTAGCACGTTGGCGGTGGCACGGTGCAGTGCGACCAGCGGAGGGGCGGTCTCGGGGTGGCCGTCCTCGATGGCCTCCGCGAGCTTCGACGCCGCCTCGGCCGCCAGGGCGTCGACCAGGGCCTGCCGGTTGGTGAACCGCCGGTGGACGGTGGTCCGGGTGACTCCGGCGGCCTCCGCGACCTGTTCCATGGACGCGCCCGGATTCTCGGCCAGGACGCGCTCCGCGGCCGCCAGGATCGCGCGGACGCTGCGTTCGGCGTCGGCCCGCAGCGGGCGGCCCGCCGTCTTGCTCATCTGATGCCTCCAGCTTTGTCGTACCCGGAGACGTTACAGCGGGGGAGCGACTCTGGTCATAACTGCAACACTGCTGTTGCAGATTGGCTAATATCGGATACTCTTGTGTCACAGATGATGGGGGGGCGGTTCGATCCGCTCGTCCCGCGTTTCCACGAAGGAGCACCACTTGCGCACCACTGCTCTGATAACCGGCGCGTCCTCCGGCCTCGGTGCGGAGTTCGCCGCCCAGCTTGCCGCGCGGGGCCACGACCTTGTCCTCGTCGCCCGCTCGGCCGACCGCCTGGCAGCCCTCGCCCAACGGCTCGGCGAGGCCCACGGGGTGAACGCCCACGTCCTGGTCCAGGATCTCTCCGCGCCGGATGCCGCCCGCCGTATCGGCGCCGAACTAGCCGACCGCGGCCTGACCGTGGACGTGCTGGTCAACAACGCGGGCTTCGGCACGTGCGGTCGCTTCGAGCAGATCGACGGGCAGCGCGACCATGACCAGCTGATGGTCAACGTCGTCTCGCTCGTCGACCTCACCCACGAGCTGCTGCCGGGCATGCTCGCGCGCGGCCGGGGCTCGGTGGTCAACGTGGCGTCCACCGCCGCCTTCCAGCCGACGGCGTACTTCGCCGTCTACGGCGCGTCCAAGACGTTCGTGCTCAATTTCAGCCTCGCGCTCCGCCAGGAGTACCGGCGGCAGGGCATCCGTGTGCTCGCGCTCTGCCCGGGGCCGGTGGAGACCGCGTTCTTCGACGTCATCGGGACGCGGAAGGCCGCTGTCACCGGATCCTTCACCACGCCAGAGCCGGTGGTCCGGTCCGCGCTGCGTGCGTTGAACGCCGACCGCGCCTACGTCACGCCCGGCCTCTCCAACGCCGTGACCGCCCACCTGTCGCCACGCCGCCCGCGCACTCTGGTCGCGGCGATCGCCGAGCGGGTCTCGCGCGGTGTCCGGGACGCACAGAAGGATGCGCAGCGGGCCGCGTGACGTGTCGCCGGCCGACGGCGTCACTGTCGGGTTCCGCCAGGAGGCCAGGTCCCGAAACATCTCGGTCTCCGGCTGGCCGTACAGTTCCGCCAAAGCAGTGATCGCCGACGTCGCCGACCGCGGCGGGGTGGACTGGGAGCTGGGCCGTGGACTCCACCATGGCCCGCGGCCACCACCACGCCGTGGGGATGGACGCAGCCTGGGCCGGACGGCGACGGCGGCGGCGCCGGCACGGGGCCAGGCTGAAGCGGCGGGATGGGCCGCTGCGGGGTGGGCTGACCACCAAGGTCCACTTGTCCGCCGACCGACGCTGCCGCCCGCTGTCGCGCTTGCTGACGCCCGGTCAGGCCGTCGGCAGCCCCCGCTTCGCCGAGGTCGTGGACAAGATCAAGTTCTGCGGGCGGGCCGGACGGCCCCGCGCCCCGTGCGGGCGAGGTGGCCGCCGACAAGACGTCCCACGCGGATGGGCGTCAAGTTCGGGCAGTGGAATGATCTTCCAACAGGCCCTCTCCGTGGCAGGCGAAGTGGGCAGTCGAGCAGTCGGGCTGCCGGCCGCCCGAGGGCGTGGGCTCTGGTCGGACGCGCATGCGTGGCGGCGGGGGTGCCAGTCAGTGGAGTCGGGCTCAAGGAACAGTACGGACTCGGGCAGACGCTTCCGCGGCACGGCGACTTCAGCGGATACGTGGTGCAGCCGTCCGGCGACGCAAGGCGTAGTCGGCATGGCGACGATCAGCGCATGCTGACCCGAGCCCTCGGGCGCCCGGGTGCGCTGCCGGGCGTGGCCCAGAGCGCCGACGGTCGGCGTGCAGGAAGAGATAACACGGTCCAGAACGGCGCCGGCCTCACTTCGTCCTCACCCAGCCGGGCTCAGTGAGCGACCATGACCCGGCCGACCGCGCCACCCGCCCGGCACCACCGCTTCCACCCCGCCCGAGGAGAAACGCCAGCAGACGGCCGAGGAGTTCACGTCAAGCCGCAGACTGGATTCCTGACCACGGCGCGTCCCTGCCGCTGGCCGCCGACATCGCCCAGGACACCATGGCAAAGGCCTGTCAAAACCTGGAGCGACGTCATCGGTCAGGGCTCCACCCGCTGCTGCACCGGAGCAGCACGCCCCAGCAGCCTGTGCTTGGCCCGGTTGCAACCACCAGCGGACCGGTGGTCCCCATCAGTCACTCGACGTAGGTCTCCAGACCGCGCAGAAAGAGTTCGATCTTGAACTCGAACCGCTCGTTGCCGATTCCGTTGGTCATGACCCCGGCCATGCTGCTGATCAGCGGGAACCTGTCCTGCGGCAGGTGGGAGAAGTACTCCCGGACCCGGGCGACGTAGGCGTCGGCTCCCGCTTCGTCCTTCAGCCTGGCGGCGTACAGGGCGGCCTCGTACGCGTCCGAGTCGATGAGCTGCCCCAGGCCGTCCAGTGCCCAGGCGGCCACCCCGGCCGGAATGCCCACCTCCAGCATCAGGCTCAGGACGAACTCGGCGATCCGCAGCTGGTTCTCGCCCAGCGGGATGCTGCCGAGCGAGACCGCGCTGACGTCGCGGTGCGAGGTGTAGACCCGCTGCGCGTCCAGGCAGATCTCCTTGATCTGCTCCTTCCAGCGGTCGGGCTCGGGCCGCTCGGGGAGCCGGACCTCGCCCGCGATCCGCTCCAGCATGAGTTCGAGCAGCTCGTCCTTGTTGGCCATGTGCGCGTACAGCGAGGCTGCACCGGTGTCGAGCTCCTGGGCGACCCGGCGCATGGTGACGCCCTCGAGCCCGTCGCGGTCCAGCACACGGATGCCGGCGTCGACGATCGTGTCCCGGGTCAGGGGCTGCCGGGTATCGGTCCTGCGCGCCTTGTGCCACGGGATCGCGGGCATGTCCGAGGTCAAGGGCCACCTACTTCCGTGCTGTTTCGTGGGTGAAATCGTAACGGATGGCGAACGCTGTTCGGCACCGCGAATACCGTTTGACACAAACGCCGATCGTCTCGTAGAACGTTGTTCGTCAAGTCAAACGTTGTTCTACGCCACTGGAGGCGCCATGACCGACAACACACCCGCCCCTTACCGATGGCGATGGGCCGCGCTCTTCGTGGTCCTCGCCGCGGAGGTCATGGACCTGCTCGACTCGCTGGTCACCAACGTCGCCGCACCCGCCATACGGGCCGACATCGGCGGCAGCGAGAGCACCATCCAGTGGCTGGGCGCCGCCTACACCCTCGCGATGGCGATCGGCCTGATCACCGGCGGCCGCCTGGGCGACATCGCCGGCCGCAGGCGCATGTACCTGATAGGCGCGGCCGGCTTCACTCTCGGCTCGATCGGCTGCGCTCTCGCTCAGGGCCCCGAGCAGCTGATTGCCGCCCGGGTCGTCCAGGGGCTGCTCGGGGCCGTAATGCTGCCGCAGGGCCTGGGCATCCTCAAGGAGATCTTCTCCGAGAAGGAACAGGCCACAGCCTTCGGCATGTTCGGCCCGGTCATGGGCCTGTCTACCGTCGGCGGCCCGATTCTCGCCGGATGGCTGGTCGACGCCGACCTCTTCGGCACCGGATGGCGGATGATCTTCCTGATCAACATCCCGCTCGGCGTCTTCGCCCTCGTCGGCGGTTTGCTGTTCCTGCCTGAGTGGCGCAGTGCCCGCACCGTCCGCCTCGACCTCGTCGGCGCCTTCCTCGCGGCGGCCGGCTCAGCGCTGATGATCTTCCCGCTGGTCCAGGGCCGCGAGCACGGCTGGCCGGCCTGGACGTTTGTGCTGATCGGTCTGTCGGTGGCGGTCTTCGTGGTGTTCGGCCGGTACGAGAGCCGGCGAGGCCGCCGCGGCGCCGACCCGCTGGTGGAGCCCAGCCTGTTCGCCAAGCGCGGTTTCAGCGGTGGCATGGTCCTGGGCCTGATCTTCTTCTCCGCCATGACGGGTTTCTGGCTGACGTTCAGCCTCTACACGCAGATCGGCCTGCACTACTCGCCGTTCAAGGCCGGACTGGCCGGCATCCCGTCCTCGCTCGGCATGGTTGTCGCCTTCGTGGCCTCCCAGGCGCTGCTGAGGTTCGGCCGCAGGGTCATGCACGGAGGTCTGCTCGTGATGGCGCTCGGCATCGTCGGCGTCATCCTCACCCTGCAGTTCGCCGGGACGGGCGTCACCCCGTGGCAGCTGGCACCCGCGCTGGCTATCGCCGGCCTCGGCATGGGCTTCGTGATGGCACCGTTCTTCGACACCGTCCTCGCCTCCGTCGAGCCGCACGAGACCGGATCGGCCTCCGGCACGCTGACGTCCGTCCAGCAGTTCGGTGCCGCGCTCGGTACCGCGATCCTGGGCACCGTTTTCTTCGAGCAGGTCAAGAGCGGCGACTACGTCCACGCCGAACAGATCACGCTCGGTGTCGAACTCGCTTTGATGGCTGCGGCGTTCGGCGCGATCTTCCTGCTGCCCCGCCACGCCCGTTCCCACGACGGCGCAGCGGAGTCCGAGGAAACCACGAGTGCGGGCCGCGTCGAGAAAACCCACGCCTGATCCGGGCTGCCACCTCCCGAGTGCGCTGCCCCTCACCTTCGGTCAGCAGGCGGGCCACGGCCGGCCGTGGGCGGTGAGCGCGGCCGTGACCTGGTCCCACTGTGCCTGCCGGTTGGTGAACGCCTCCTCTGCGGCGGGAGTGCGGTCGTTTGTGCTGAACAGGGCCCTGAGATCCCGGCCTGCCACATCCACCCCCGAAAGATGATCACTTTTCGGGCACCCAACCTATGCCCGCCGTGCGGGATTCGGGGAGCCCGACTTGCCGCCGCACCGCGGTTTCAGGCCTGCCCGCCGGCCCTGAAGGCCGTGACCATCCATCGGACCCCGTGGCGGGCCCGGAGGAGAACGGCCGCTGTCCGCCGCTGTCGGCACAGATCCTCGATGGCCCCTGCTCCGGCGGGGGCCATCATTGTCGAGCGGCTACTTCGCCCGCACCGCGCGTTCCGCTCGGACGGTCAGCTCTCCGGCCCCTCGATCTCGCCCTGCGCCGTCCACGTCCTGCGCACGCGCTCGCGGCCGTCGGTCTCCTCGATGGCCGACCACCCGTGACGGTCCGGTAGGACTGGCCGGACGAGCGGACCACCTATCAGGGTGTCGGTCGAACCGGACGGCTCGGGCTCGGTCACGCCCGCACCTTCTGGTGGCCACAGCGGAGGGACTACGGGTCGCACACCGCAGCGGCGCAGAGCCCTCCCGAAGTGCGGTGGCCAGCAGGGGCCGTCCTCCCGACAACATGCGGATCCACACCGGGAAATGAGCAACAGAGTCCCCCTGCTATGGTGCGCCGATGTCATCGATCAAGCAGTTCCAAGTCACCTTCGACTGCGCAGAACCTGAGCGCGTCGCTCGCTTTTGGTGCGAGGTGTTGGGGTACGTCGTACCGCCGCCACCAGAGGGGTTCGCTACGTGGGACGATTTCGACCGCTCTCTGCCGCCCGATCGGCAGGGCTCAGGGTTCGCCTGCAGTGATCCCTCAGGCGTGGGCCCGCGACTGTACTTCCAGCGCGTCCCCGAAGGCAAGGTCGTCAAGAATCGGCTGCATCTTGACGTGCGAGTCGGCACCGGGCTCGTGGGTGAAGAGCGCCTGGCCACGCTCGAAGCCGAGTGCGCACGACTGGTCGCGCTCGGCGCAACACGCGTGCGGCTGCTGCTTGCCGATGACCACAATGAGTCGTGCATCGTGATGCAGGACATCGAGGGCAACGAGTTCTGTCTCGACTGAGCATCCTCCGAGACGGTGAGGTGGGAGCCGTCTCCCTTGGGCCTCTTGTAAAGGCGGTCCCGTTCTGGTTGGCCTTCCGCGGCGGCTTGTCCATCAGCCTGCCAGCAGATTCAGCGCTTCCTGGCTGACGTACCGATCGGGGGTCAGGGGACCGCGGGTGTCGACGCAGGTGATCGGCATCCAGCCCTTGCTCTTGGAGATACCTGGCGAGCGCGCCGCCCCGGCAGGAAGGTGTAGGCCCCTGTCAGGACGGGGCTCCCAGTGCCTGGGCGAGGAAGCGGGCCTCGTTCTTCTTGAGGTTGAGGGCGACCGGGACCTTGGGGCCGGTTATTTTCTCCAGAATGGCGGGGTTGGTCAGGAGGCGTCCCGAGTCCCGGATGACGAAGGCCAATTCGTTCCGTGGCTGGGGCTGTCCCGCCACCTTGGCGGTGAGGCGGGAGAAGGCGGCCCGGGCGCCGTCGTCCAGGGTGACTTCCACCGTCCACCCGTCCAGGCCGTTCTCCGACTGGTAGAAGGCCCTGACGCTCTTGAACTGCCGCACCGTGAGCCCTTCTTCGTTGGCCGTGACCACGCAGGTCTGGCGGTCGTCCGACGTCCAGGACCGTCCCTCGGGGGAGTCCGTGGGGCATACCCCGGGCGACTCGCTCAGCACCGGCAGGATGCCGACGGGACCGTCCGGTTCGCCCGCGCCGCCGGTTCCGGCCTCCGCCGTCCAGGGACGCAGAACCAACAGGGCGCCGACGGCGAGAGCGGCAGCGGCCCCGCCGGCCGCCAGCAGCAGGGTTCTCGAGCGCCGGGTCGCCGGGCTGACGCCCTGCGTCGTGATCAGGCGCGCGGTCGGCCGTGGCGGCTGGACCGGCTGGGTCTGAGCGTCCGGCCCCACCCGGCGTCGCGCCTCCCGCACCGCGTGCGTGCGCCGCGTGCGGTGGCGCTCGATGGCCTCTGTCCAGTTCCCCGGCAGCCAGTCCTCGCCACCCCGGGCGCTGGGCCGTTCTTCCAGCCGCTTCTGGGAGCGTGCCACGATCTGCGCGGGCGCCGGCCGTGTGGCGGGGTCGAATCGCAGGCAGGGGAGGATGAGTTCCTCCAGGTCGCCAGGTAGTCCGGTGAGGTCGAGTTCACCCGCAGCGGTGCGCACGAGCTGCTCCAGCGCCGAACTGGCTCCGCCGTCACGGTAGGGCGCACGGCCCACGGCGAGGTGGAACAGGGTCGCGCCCAGGGAGAACACGTCGGACGCCGCGGTCGTCGGCTCACCGCGTGCCTGTTCGGGCGACGCGTACGCCACCGTGCCCAGCGCCGCCTGTGTCCGGGTGACGTCGTGGGCCTGCGAGATACCGAAGTCGATGACCCGCGGACCCTCCACCGGCAGCAGCACGTTGGACGGCTTGATGTCCCGGTGCACCAGTCCGGCCGCATGAATGCTGAGCAGTGCTTCCGCGATGCCGGCGGCTATCCAGTGCAGCGCGCCCGCCCCGAGCACCCCGCAGCTTTCGACCAGGTCACGCAGCGACGGGGCGGGAATGTACTCCGTCGCCATCCACGGCACCACGGCCTCGGCGTCTGCCTCGATCACGCTCGCCGTGTAGACGCCGCGCACACGTTGAGCGATTCGTACCTCGCGGGCGAACCTCCGCCGGTCGTCGGCCGAGTCGGCCAGGAGCGTCTTCACCGCGACGGTACGGCGCCCAGGGGAACGCGCGAGCAGGACGCGCCCCATTCCTCCGCTGGCCAGCTCCTCCAGGACGACATACGGGCCGAACCGCTCCACAGGCATTCCCCATCCCCCCGTCTTCACGATGCCTAGTATCACCGGGCGTTCACCCCGGGCACACCTCATCCACCGAACTCGCCACGTACCAACGGTGACAGTGCCGGTCCCGTCGTCCATGGCGGTGCCAATCGGACCCGCCCGCAGCCCGCGCCGGGCGAGGACGCCCGGCCGCCTCAGAGGCTGCTGTGGCGTCCGCGTTCCGATCGGGTTCCTGTTCGGCTGCTCTGTGCGGCTGCGGTCGTGTGACCGAACAACTCTGCTGCTTTCTCTGCCGCTGCCAACACCCAGGGAAGGATACGTTTGGCCTCCGCGTCGACCTCCAGCACGCCAAGAGCAGAGGTGAACGAGCGAGGTCAGGCGTTGAGTCTGACGGACTGGACGCTGCCAGACACAGCCGGCCCCGCGTGACGTCGAAGCTGGCTGTGTGGAGCGCCCGCGCGTCAACACGGACGACCGAATCCGTGCGGTCGGTCGGTTCGTGCGTGACGTGCATGACGGCCACGCCGAACCTCCCCTCCTCGTGTGCACCCATCGCCTTCTCCGCTTCAGCGACCAGGGCGCGCGCGATGCCTTTCCCGCGCCACTCTTCGACGACCGCGAGGGAGTCCGGGCTGGCGACGAGGTCAGCGCTGATGTGTGCGTTGGGCGATCCCAAGAGCACTGGGTGGGGCAGCGCCCAGGGCGCCGACAGTGCGAGCGCGTCGCCGCCAGTGCGCTGGACGAGGTCTCCTCCGCCACGCGTACATGCGTGTACCTTTCTAAGGATCGAGACACCGGCCGATCGCGGCAGGAAGCTGCCGCCAGGAGCCCTCGGGGTTGTCCGGGTCGGCCATCTGGATCACAGGTGTCAGCGGGGCGGCGTCGGTGTCGCTCAGCGCCCGCCGAGCTGGGAGCGGCACGCGCCGACCACAGCCGGATCCACACCGCTGTCCTGCGCCCACGCGCACACGACGGACGGGTCGTACGACGTGCGCGGCCGGGAGGGTGGACGCGGACCTGGGGGCCGCGGGTGCGTCGTCCGGCGAGCCGGCGCGGTCGGCCGCGGTCGCTGCGCAGGGGCCTTGGCCTGATGCCGCGCCAGTCCCGGCCGCGCCGGCGACACGGGACGGCTTTGCGGTTCGGAGGGCACGCGCGAGTGGTGCCGAACGTGCGGCCGCGGGCCGGTGCGGACGAGCCGGGCCTGACCGCGCGGCGCGGAAACCTGCAACAGGGGGAGCGGGGACGGGGCGCCGGCGGCGGCGACATGCCGGTCCGGCGGAGGGGCGGCCGCGGGCGGGACGGTGACACAGCCCGATGCGAACAGCACGCTGGCGGCGATGAGAAGCAGTGCGCGGCGCATTGATCCACTGTGGCGCTCCCGGCGGTGCTGACGCCGGCAACGCGCCTACCGGCCACCAGAACGGGTGACCTGCTGACATGCCGATTCGACTGCAGGTTGAGTACTTCCACACATGTGGCGGGGGGAGAAACACATGATGATCACCTGTGACCGTCGCCGCTGAGAGTGGTGACGAACAGGAGGTCGCCATGGAAGAAACGAGGGCAGGGAGGACGCACGTGAGTGGTACGGCCCCTCTGGGACGCCGAGGACTGCTCGCACTCGGCGCGGCAACGGTGCTTGTGGCGTGTACGTCGACCGCGAAGAGCGCGGACGGCGAGAAGGTCTACACGGACGTGGAGCCGCTGGAGCGTCAATTCACCCTGCTGGGCCCGCTCACCGAGGCGCATTGGCTCGAGATCCTGGAAACCAAGGATTCAAGGGTGTCCGCTCCGGGCCCTTCGACATTCCGCACGGTAGGAACCGCCCATCTCAGCGCGGGTGCTGCCGCCGCCATCGTGGGAAGGCCGCTGCGGGACTTTCAGCCCGAAACACCCAGCCAGATTCCGGCAGAGCTCGTCGAGTTCATGCCCAAGGGTGCCAAATGGGTCCGGAGCGCGAGCTTCGACGATGAAGTGACGGGCGTGGGATACCACGGCAGGTGCTACCTCGATCCAGGCACGGGCAGGGTCTATTTCGACGTACGGAACATGTGATCCGGTCTTGACGACCGCGGACAGTGCAGCCCGTGATGTCCGTCTGGCATTGTCGGTTTGGTCGAGTTCGGGCTCGTGAAGAACGCTCTGTCGGCGCACCCGCGGAGGCCATCCAGCGGGTACCACCGCAAACAACTGCTCAAGCAGGCCGCCGAAGATGCAGTACTCCGAGCTTGCGCAGACGGTGAAAGAGTGCGGCACGTTGAGCCGCGTCGAGGTCGGCGAACGTGCCGCGGACGATGACGCGGTGGGTGCGGTCACCCATGTGTCGGGGGCTTCCCTTCAAGGGGGGCGGGTTCAGCTGTCGGGTGTGCGTGGTTCTCGGCGAGCAGGGCTGCCAGTCCGTCGAGGAGACGTTCGAGGCCGAAGGCGAAGCGGTCCTCCATGGACGGGGCGGTGAGGTCGCCGGCCAGGGCGACGAGGTTCGGGAAGGTCGCTTCCGGCAGTCCCCGCAGCCGGTCGGCCGCCATCTGGGCGACCTCGCAACGACTGGCGCCCTCGGTCTCGGATGCGGAGATGGGCGCCTCCTCCTGGAGAACAAAGCCCTGGACGAAGGCACCGAGAAGGTAGTTGGCCAGGGCGGCGTCGGCATCAGTGAATCCGGCTTCCCGAAGCCGGTCCAATTGATCCTCCATAAGACGCAGCAGGTTCGGGCCGAGCGCCAGGCGCCCCGCGACGACCTTGGCGGCGTCCCGCTTCGCCAGCAGGTGCCGTCGGTAGCGCAGTGAGTACTCGCGGAGCTGCTCCCGCCAGTCGCCCCGCCTGGGCGGCGGCTCGGCATCAGCCATGAGCTCGTCGGTGAGGAGGTCAAGCAGTTGTTCCTTGTTGCGGACGTGCCAGTACAGGGAGGCCGCTTTCACCCCCAGTTCGGCGCCGACCTTGCGCATCGACAGCCCGGCGATGCCCTCACGTTCCAGCACCCGCAGAGCCGCCGCCACGAGCGTCTGGCGGGTCAGTCCGGGCTGTGCCCGGCCCTCGGGTGCGCTGTCGTCTGCCACCGGCCACCTCCGTCGAAGAAAACCAGTTTGCAATCTAACACCGTTAGAGGGACTCTGGCCGAGCTGGGCGATCAGCTAACACCGTTAGGGAGAGTGATGGAGGAGTTCACGTCCGGGCGCAAGAGGCTCGTGCTTGCAGCCTTGTGCGCCACCATGTTCATGGCGATGCTCGACAACGTCATCGTCAACAACGCTCTGCCCCGCATCGGGCAACAGTTGCACAGTGGAGTCAGCGGACTGCAGTGGGTGGTCGAGGGCTACAGCCTGGTCTATGCCGCCCTCCTGCTCACCGGCGGCACGCTCGGCGACCGGTACGGCCGCAAACGGATCTTCCTCAGCGGACTGGCGCTGTTCACGGCAGGATCGGCGGCGGCGGCACTGTCCGGGTCGATCGGCATGCTGATCGCCGCACGGATGCTGCAAGGACTCGGCGCGGCATTGCTCACGCCGGGCAGCCTGTCGATTCTGCGGCACGTCTTCACCGACGAGAAAGAGAGGGCCCGGGCTGTCGGACTCTGGTCCGGCGTGTCCGCCGTGGGCCTGGCGATCGGCCCGGTACTGGGCGGGCCGATGGTGGACGCGTTCGGATGGGCCAGCGTGTTCTGGATCAACGTCCCGATCGGAGCGGCCGGGCTGCTGCTTGCCGCCCGGGTGCTCCCGGAGTTCGCAGGCCGAGCCAGGCGAGTGGACCTTCCCGGCCAGTTGCTCTCGGCGCTGGGCTTCGGCGCCCTGGTCTACGCACTCATCGAAGGACCGGCCCGCGGCTGGACCGACGCCCGCGTCCTGGCCGTCGCAGCGGCGGCGGCAGTAGCCCTGCTGGCCTTCGTCGCGGTCGAATTCCGCACCACCGACCCCATGCTCGACCTGAGTATCTTCCGGGACCCGGTGCTCAGCGGAGCCGCGGTGAGCGGATTCATGATCAGCTTCGGTATGTTCGGTGCGTCGTTCTTCTTGCCGTTGCTCATGCAGGATGTGATGGGCTGGGCACCGTCGAACGCGGGTCTGGCAGGGCTGCCCATGACCGCGATGATCGTTGTCGCCGCGCCGCTGTCCGGCACACTCGCCTCACGCCACGGTCCCCGGATTCCTCTGGTGACCGGCCTGGCCCTGTGCGCCGTGGCTCTCAGCGGCCTCTCTTTCTACGGTGAACACGCCCGCTACCCGCAGTACCTGTGGGTGTTGCTCACCATGGGAATCGGCATGGGGATGACCTTCACGCCGGTGTCCATCATGGTCATGCAGCGCGTCCCTCTCACCCAGGCCGGTATGGCCTCTGCGACCCTCAACATGCTGCGCGAGATCGGCGGCGTCGTCGGCGTCGCAGCCCTGGGGGCCGTCCTCACCAGCCGCCGGGCCGCCGTACTGACCGGATCACTCGATCGGCTCGACGTTCCCTCCGGAACACGTCACGGCCTCGCAGAATCGGTCGCCGGCACGGGAGCAGACAGAACTCTGGTTCTGCCCCCACCCGTTCATGACGCAGTGAACACCGCGTTCATCGAAGGGCTCCATCTGGCACTGCGCTGCGGCGGCGCTGCCATGGCCACCGCAGCTGTGCTCGTGGCCGTCCTCCTCCGCTCGGCATCAGGCCAGGCCGCGCCCGCCGGCGAACCGACACGGCAAGGCGAACCGGCCCACCAGGAGCGGTTGGTGATCAACCGGCTTACGGATGTCGATGAGAAATGACGGCGCTGTCGCGTCCGTAGCGTGGGGCGACGAGCCCGTCCGAGCATCTGGCCGTCGAAGGGCGGCATGCGCCATGCCTCGTCCACGACCGGTAGGGAAGGCCGCGGACGGGGCAGGTCACGTACAGATTCCGGGGTTCCGGCCGGGCAACTTCTGGGCGAGGGCGGCCGAGTCACGGATGCCGTCGGTCTCGGGCTCGGGGGCGTAGTGCCGTCGACCATGTGGTCGGCAACGGCACGGTCGTCCAGGGAGGGGTGTGGGCTCTGTTGACGGGGCTGCCTGGGCCGGGCGGCTCTGCTGGCCCAGGTGTGGTGGTGTGTGTCAGTGGGCGTCGTAGATGCCTTGGTAGTGGCCGAGTGCGGTCTCACGGATCTTGTCGTCGCTCCAGGTGACGAAGCGGCCGGGTGCCAGCCGCTCGGGGTCGACGAGGAGGTTGCCGGTCTCCAGGAGCATGTTCGCGAGTTGTCGGCCGACGCCGCCGGCGTGGGTCACCCATGAGGCTTCTGCGAACCACAGGCCGGCTACCTCAGTCGCGGGGCCGACAAGCGGGATTTCATCGGGAGTCAAGGCGAACACGCCGTTGAGCCGACGTCCCCGGGGTGCTTCCCGGAAGGCCGGGACCAGGGCGGTGGCCTCGGCGATGGCCGTGCCGAAGTCGGCTTCCTGGAAGGGTAGTTCCGCCGATGCGAGCGTGGGGGATGGGGCCAGCGGGATCGGTGCGTGGGCGTAGCTTCCCATTCCGTAACGGCGGCCATGGCGGCGCGTGTAGACCGCTTGGTCGGGGTAGCGGATGATCGGTGTGTCGATGGGGGTGTCGTCGAGTTCGGGCAGTTCGGCAGTGAACAGGTATGGGTGCTGGACGTCCACCATGGGCAACTGCACTCCGGCATCTGCTGCCAGGACCGGGCCCCAGATGCCAGTGGCCAGCACAACCCGGTCGGCCCTCAGCAGCTTGCCGTCCTTGCCTGCACGGACGCCGACGACCCTGCCCTGTTCGGTCTCCAGCGCCAGTACGGGCGTGTTGAACCGGAAGCGGGCTCCGCTCGTCTCGGCGGCGTCAACGAGAGCGTGGGTGAGCGCGACCGGGTCGGCAGCGCCGTCGGAGGGGATGTGCAGTGCACCCAGTGCACGTTCGGCGTTGACCAGCGCGGGGGCCAGCGCGACGGCTTCGGCGGCATCGAGCACCCTCGCCTCGATACCGAGGTGTTGGCCGTGTTCTACATCTTGGTGGGCCTGCTCCAGGCGGGCGGGGGTGGTGGCGATCTCCAGGCAGCCGACCTGGCAGAAGGCCGCTGCGGGTCCGGTCTCCGCAAGAGCTCGGTAGGTGGCGACGCTGTCCTTGGCCAGCACAGCCAGTTCTGAGGTGGCGCTGAGCTGGCCGACGAAACCGGGGGCCAGGCCGGTCGACCCGGGCAGCACAGCTCGGTCACGGGCGTCGAGCACTGTCACCCGGTCGTGCCCTAGCCGGGTGAGGTGATAGGCGACCGAGGCCCCCACCACACCGGCACCGACGATCAAAATCTCTTCGGTAGCCACGAGTGTCTTCTCCGTCCTCATGGTCGGTTCACCTTCCTGCAGATGGAGGCCCAGCGGTGCCTCGCACGGAGATCGTCGATCACGGGCTCCCAGTCGTCCAGGTGTCCAGGCGATTCAGCGACAAACGATCGGGAAAACCCGGCTGATTCGGCAGGTTGCCGCCGGGCGTTTCTGCCCGTGCTGCCGGATCAGGACGATGACATCGCTGGACAGCAGCGTGGCCAACATGAGGGCGCTTGGTCAGAAGCGGCATTCTCGCTGCTCAGATCCATCCTCCGCTGTCGCGATCGCCTGCCGGACCGTCCGCCCGGTAAAAGCGCGGACGGTCCTGCGGGCCCACGGCGTACGCGCACGCATCCGCCGCATCCCGCTGCCGGTGGCCGGTAGCGCGGCGGGGGCCGCCCGCACGCGGCCCGGCTGCGCCCGCACACCGGGCCGCCGCTCAGCCGCTACGCCGTCGACGTGCTCGCGCAGCATGCGCATGACGGTCGCGGGTGAGGGTGGCACTGGTTTCGGACAGGCAACAGGGTCGTGACTGGAATCAGTCACGTGACGGGTACGTACCCGTACCCGTATCCTTGAGGGAGAGGAAGGAGCACGACGATGTCCGATGCCAATATCCGTATCCCCGAGGAAGCCAAGGATCGGCTGGCTGTTATAGCTGCCGCTGAAGGGCTGTCGCTGCGCGCGTACCTCGCCCGTCTCGCTGAGACTTTGCTGACTCCGGCGGAGCGTGCCGAGCGAGCGGAGAAGGCCCTGGCAGCGTTGAAGGAGTTGAACGGCTACGCGCCGACCGCTGTCGAGGAGCAGGACCTGGACAGAGAGCTGGATCGGCGCCTGGCCCAGGTGACCGCCCCGTGAGCGACGCTATGCATATCGTCCTGGACGACACCGCGATGGCCGCAGCCGGCCAGGGCAACGTTCTTGCTTCCCGCCTGATCCACCGCGCCCACGCCGAATCGGGCTGGTTCCTGTACGCCCCGGCCTGCGCATTAGTTGAAGCCGATCGCGTCCGCCCCGGAACAGCCGAACATCTGGCCTCCATGCCCGGGATCACCGTCCTCGATCTGGACCTGGCTGCCGCCCTGGCCGTCGCGCGGCAGGAGACCTGGGCCGCGGCGCACAGCCAGTACGCGGCCCAGCCCACCCCGGACCGTCCCGACGGGGCGATTATCGCCACCACCGCCCCGCACCGGTGGGCAGGTGAGCCGGTCCGCGTTCTGGACCTCACGCCCTGAACGCAGCGGCAAATCGAGCGTGGCCCCGCCACCCGACGGGGCCACGGGTGCGTCACCGGGCGGCATGCAGGTGATCGCGCCGGTTGGTGCCCAGAGCCCCCACCGCTGGCGGGCGGGCTGCTCCGATGTGACGTAAGGAGCCTGGTGGTGGCAACACCAGGCTCGGCACACACTCCCTGGCCCTCCGATGGCACTGCCAGGCTGGCTGACATGACCCAGCGCACCACCTTGATCACCGGCGCTACCCAGGGCATGGGCCGCGCTCTCGCACTCGACCTGGCCCAACGCGGCGGCACAGTCCTGTTGCACGGCCGGGACCGCTCTCGCTTGGAAGCCGTGGCCACCGAAGCACGGGCCGACGCCCCCGGTACCGCCATCCGCACATACCTCGCCGACTTGTCTGACCTGGACCAGGTGCACGCAATGGCCGACCGGATCCGTACGGCGGAGCCGCACCTCGACGGCCTCATCAACAACGCGGTGGCGGGCGGCGGCGCCGAACCGCTCAAACGCGAATTGAGCCGCCAAGGCCACGAACTCCGCTTCGCCGTGAACCACCTCGCCTCTTACGCCCTCACCCGCGACCTGCTGCCCCTGCTCACCGCCTCATCTCCGGCACGAGTGATCAATGTCGCCTCGATCGGCCAGGAGCCCATCGACTTCGGCAACATCATGCTGGAACGGGACTACGAAGGTCTGCGCGCCTACTGCAGAAGCAAGCTGGCCATGATCATGGCGACCTTCGAGCTGGCCGCCGAACTGCAAGGCACCGGAGTCACGGTGAACACCCTCCATCCGGCCCACCTAATGGACACGAACGGCGTCCGCACGTACGGCCTCACCCCCATCACCAGCACGGACGAGGGTGTCCGCCCGACGGTGCGCCTACTGCTCGACCCGGAACTCGCCACCACCACGGGCCGCTATTTCGACCAGTTCACGGATACGCGGGCCCATGACCAGGCATACGACACCGAGGCCCGTGAGCGCCTGATGAAGCTGACGCACAGCCTGATCGGATAGCGCCCGCTTGTCTTTGGCTCCTGTGTGGTGGCCGTCATTCATGCCCGGCTAAAGGCGCCTTTCCGCTACCACCACCGCAATTCGACGCACAACAAATGCTGGAACGTTGCGGGGCTCATCTCGCAGGTGATCGAGGCTCTGGCCAGTGAGGTGCCGGCCGTGCGTCACGACAAATCATCGAGTGGCTGGATCGACCGGAAAGTACGGAACCTCGGACGGATCACGGCCATAGGCCTTTCCCAGGTAGACAGCCGAGAGCCTGGCGAGGGTACCGTCATTGATCAGTTGCCGGATGATCCGGTCCAGCGTCGCTTTGTTCGGGGATCCCTTCGGATAGAGGGCTCCGTAGCGCTCGCCGCTCCGGTACTGGCCGAGCACCTGCATTGTGCCGCCCGATTTCTGAGCGTACGCCAGCAAGATCGTCGTATCGTGCACGACGGCGTCCACACGCCCGTGGGCCAGGGCTGAAATCATGGCCGGGTCGTCGCGAAACACCGTCACCGGTCCGGCATGCTTCAGCCCGCTCTCGACGAACCTCTCACCCGTCGTGCCTGCGGAGACGCCGATGTGAATGTGACGCATGTTGCGGGCGTCGATGGTCGCATCAGTCTTGGCAAGCACCCCCTGGTCGACAGAGAGGTAGGGCGGGGAGAAGTCGGCCACCTTCTCGCGCTGTCGGTTGATCGTGATTTCGGACAGTGCGAGGTCGAATTTTTTCGTCTTCCCGGCCACGAGTTCGGTGAAGGGCACGTTCTTTACCTTCACTCTGTCGAGCCCGGCTCGATAGGCGATGTTGGCTGCCATGCAGTACTCGTATCCGTCCCGGATTGTGTCGGGCGTTTTGCCATTCCACCAGCCTGGTGCCGGGAGGCTCACTTCGACCGTCAGCGCACCGGCCGACGTCGGAGCAAGCTTGAACTGCCCATACCTGCCCGAGACCTCGCAGTCGCCGTATGTCGGGTCTGCGGCACGCGGCTCTCCTTGATGGATGCATGCCACCATCCCGATCCCAATGACGAAGGCTCCGGAGGCGGCCCGGGTGGCGATCGCTGCTGCGTTGGGCATGGCACCTCCGGTAAAGCAGGCCATCGTTCCTAGTAGAACATCGCGAACGTACGCACACCGTGCTTTCGATCGGAGTCTTCCCCTGACACCGGCGGCAGCACTGAGAGGGTGCCTGGAGCTGTCAACGGCGACCGCGGTGTCACCAGACAGGCCAGACCCGCTGTCGGCCCGGGCGGGCACTTTCTGAAGAAGAGGAGGCTGCCCCGCGCGGACCGGGGGAGGATCCGCGCGGGACAGGTTCGTGGGGCAGCCACGGCGTGCTCGCTCATCTCGAGAGCTTCGATTCGACCAGTTCCCGCAGGCCACCTGCGTCCTCGGCGCTGTTCGCCAGCCTGTGGTCGAGGCAGGGCACCGTCGGAGAGGTGCAGTCGAAAGACTGGCGTACTGGCCGGAGTTGGTCACAGCGACGCCGGTGCGTCCTTTGCGATCTCGATGAACGCCCAGGCTGCAAGTAGATCTTCGGGAAGCCCACCGATAGGAGTCCAGGTATCCTCATGTCGGCTCACTTTCGATCCCGTGTACGGCATGAGCGTAGGGGCTGTGAATGGCCACACGCAATGCGTATTCATTGCCTGCCAGGCAGCGATTGCTCCACAAATCCCGGACTCGCGCAAGATCGTTGCGTGACACTGGTCGATGTACGGCTGTATTGATCTACGCGTGGTTCGCCGACAGGTCGACTGCCATCGTCAGCCGATGAGGCGGGAGAGCGCCACGGAGCTGCGGCTGCGCCGAACCCCCGGCTCGCGCCGGATCCGCTCGATGACAGCTTCCAGAGCCGGGATGTCCCGGGTCTGCAGATGCACCAGCGCGTCTGGTTCCCCTGTGACCGTCCAGGCGGCTGTGACTTCGGGAAACTGGCGAAGAGATGACAGAATCTCCTCCGGAGGAGTGCGTTCTTTGCAATAAATCTCGACGAAGGCTTCCGTGGCCCATCCGAGCAACACGGGGTCGAGGACTACCGTGAAACCCCGAATCACTCCTCGGGCCACCAGTCGGTCGATGCGGCGCTTGACTGCACTGGCGGAGAGGTTGACCTTTCCTCCGGCCTGCGCGTAGGAAGTCCGGCTGTCTTCTCCCATTATCCCCAAAAGCGTGCGGTCGATATCATCGAGGTCGATGGACGACGTCGAGAGATCCTGAACCAGGGAGCGATGAAGAGTCACAGGAGCAGTCCAACTTCCAATATTACTAAATTGGGCAAAAAATGCGAAAGGGGCGGGCGATTTTCCCGGAATATTTCCTTCCGGTGAAGGCTTCCAGAGGAAGCTTCGCCGGGCTACTCGGTGGTGTGTGCGTGATCCCGTGCCAATGCGTCGGAATCAGGATCGGGCAATGGTCCCTGAGGTCGAGCAAACGCCTCCTCGGACCGACGCGCCGCGCGCAGCAAGGCAGGCCGGGAGACGCCGTCCCATGGATTCCATCACGACGACCCCGGCTTCGCTCGCTTTCCCGTGTTCTTGAAGACCCATGGGCGAGCTCAGTATGGGAAACGGCTGGGGAGGCGTGTCACGGGTCCCGACGGCGCCCGTGATTCGGTGCTCCGCCAACTCCAACACCGCCCGGTGTCATCTGAGCGTTTCCAGCGTACTGGGGTGCTCCGAAGGTCCGAACGCCGTCGACTCCAGAACCTGCTTGAGGCGAGAGAAATTGCGGTCGAGGTTCCTCTGCGTGGAGGATGCGATCAGGCCCTGGCACACGCGCAGCAGGCCGGTCGGACGGCCGGTCACGGCGAACTCCAGTTCGGTTCCTTCGCCTTGAGATGAGAGCCGATACGCGAGTGTCATGGGGAACGGGCCAGACGTGCTCTCTATGACGATGTGGTGTGGTCGTTCGTGCATCACGATCTTCCACGTGTAGCGGTACTCGCGTCCCATCGATCGCAGCCGCGTACGTACCGTGGTTCCGATCCCTATGGGCTCGGGAGAGGTGAGCTCCTCGCTGATCACATCTGTGTCCCACTGCGGTCGATTGCGCGCATCTTCAACAAAGGAAAAAACCTCTTCGACGGCGCGGTCGATCGAGATCCTGACGGCACTGGTGAACATGTCGAGTTCCTCATCATGATTTAGTGGCAAAACCGGTGCAGCGCCTGGAGACCTCAGCCATCCGGTTCGGCGGTCGGCCGGGCTGCCTCGCGCGGCAGGCCGCGAGCTGTGCGGCCGTCACTACGAGAAGGACATCGCCTCTTGCCAAATCGTCGTCCAGAGGTGCCACGGGGGTCAGTCGCCTCTTTCGCGTCTTGCCCCCGGAAAACAGGGGGCTGGTTCGATGTTTGCCCACGCGGAGCCAGTGCTCGTTGCCTGTTCGCCACCGGTCCCTCGGAAGGTTAGGGCGCGTGCCGGGCTGGCGCTGTGTCCACTCGTCTCCTCTGTGATGTGGCCACTTCGGGGCGTCGTCTCCTCTGTGATGTGGCCACTTCGGGGAGCCGGTGCTGGTGGTCGGCGTCCTTGTCGAGCCTGATCGCTGTGGGCCGGCTGTGTCGTCCGCTCGGGGAAGATCAGGGGCGCCATGAACACGATCACCTGGCCCGGTGACGACTGCGAAGTTCCCGCCAGCACCACGATCCAGCTCAGGCCAAGCATCGAGACATCGGCACCAACCGCATCCGGCGCCTGGCACCGGACGGCGGCGAGCGCGTCGCGGCCGTCGTCCGCCAGGACTACCGAGAACCCGTTCCGCTGCAGTCCGCGCTCCAGGGGGCGCCGAGTGGCCCAGGCGTCATCGGCGACCAGCGGTCAGGTCGAAGGAAGCGTCGGGAAGGGGTGGCGAGGTGGGCGCAGCCGTGCGTCAGCGCTCTGCCGGTTGTGTGATTGGGTGCATGGCCGAGCCGAGCCAGCGCTTTGGCCGACCCGCCAAATCGCCCTGCCAATCTCTGGCTGATCCGCCCACCGCCGCCTGTCTCTCCGTCCACATCATCAGGGGCCAACAGCGCATTCGTGGAGGGAGTGGCCCGGTGGAATCAGTCGGTACTCGGACCGAGGTCAGGCAACGGACAGGCCCCGTGGGCAAGTGGACGAGGCGGCAGGGCGTCGGTGCAGCCGTCGACGCAGCCTGCGACAGCCCGCTGAAGCGGACCATGGGCGTCGCCCAACTCACCCTGCTCAGCGTGGGGGCCACCCTCGGTACCGGCATTTTCGTCGTGCTCGGGGAAGCCGTCCCCGAGGCCGGGCCTGCGATCGTCGTGTCATTCGTGCTGGCCGGCGTGACCGCGCTGTTCTCCGCGCTGTCGTACGCCGAACTGGCTGGCATGATGCCCGGCTCGGGGTCGTCGTACAGCTACGCCTACGCCACCCTCGGCGAGCTGGTCGCCTGGGTCTGCGGCTGGTGTCTGATCCTGGAGTACGGAGTCTCCGTCGCAGCCGTGGCGGTCGGCTGGGGGCAGTACGTCAACGAGCTCCTCGACCTCACGTTCGGTGTGACTCTCCCCGAGTCGCTGAGCGCCCCGCCCGGCCTCGGCGGCACCCTCAACATCCCCGCCGCACTCATCGTCGTACTCGCCATGGTTGTCCTGCTGCGCGGCGCCCGTGAGAGCGCCGTCGCCAACACCGTCATGGTCGCCGTGAAGGTCGCCGCGCTGCTGATGTTCTGTGCGGTCGCGTTCACCGCCTTCCACGCCGGGAACTTCCAGCCGCTGTTCCCCCTCGGCGCGGCAGGGATGAGTGCGGGCGCGGCCTCGCTCTTCTTCTCCTACATCGGGTTCGACGCCGCCTCGACTGCGGGTGAGGAGGCCCGCAACCCACAGCGCGACCTGCCCCGCGCGATCATCATCTCCCTCGTCCTCATCACCGCGCTCTACGTCCTCGTCGCGGTCGCCGCGCTCGGCGCCATGCCGTGGAAGGCGTTCGAGGGGACCGAGGCCACGCTGAGCGAGGTGCTCGTGCAGGCCGTCGGCGGAGGCAGCCTGTGGCCGATCCTCCTCTCCGTCGGTGCCGTCGTCGCCACCACCAGCGTCGTGCTCGCCGTGCAGTACGGGCAGATCCGCATCCTGTTCGCCATGGCCCGGGACGGGCTGGTGCCGCCGCTGTTCGCCAAGGTGCATCCGCGCACCGGTGTCCCGCGCGCCAACACCGTCATCGTCTCGTCCTTCATCGCCGTCCTCGCCGCCCTCGTCCCGCTGGGCAGCCTCGCCGACGCCACCAGCATCGGCACCCTCTTCGCCTTCATGCTGGTCAACCTGGCGGTCGTGCTGCTGCGTCGGCGTAACCCCGAGGCTCCCCGCTCCTTCCGCGTCCCCTTCTCGCCCGTGACGCCGATCCTGGGCGTCCTGTTCTGCGGCTACATGCTGTTCAGCCTCGGCGCCGACACCTGGATCGCGTTCGGCGTCTGGATGGCGGCGGGCCTGGTGATCTACGGGTGCTACGGCGTCCGGCACTCCAAGCTGAACGGGCAGGTGCAGGCGTGAGTGCCCTCGATCTCACCTCCGACGTCGTCGCCCTCACCCGCGCCCTCGTCGACATCCCCTCCGAGAGCGGCCAGGAACACCTTCTGGCGGACGCCGTGGAAGCCTTCCTGAGTGCCCTTCCCCACCTCACCGTCGACCGCATCGGCAACTCCGTCGTCGCCCGCACCGACCTCGGCCGCTCCCAAAGAGCGGTCCTGGCCGGGCACTTGGACACCGTCCCGGCCGCCGGGAACCTGCTCTCCCGGCTCCACAAGGACCGTGTGCACGGCCTCGGCGCCTGCGACATGAAAGGCGGCGTCGCCGTCGCACTGCGCCTCGCGGCCACCGTCGCGGCTCCCACCCGCGACCTCACCTACGTCTTCTACGAGTGCGAGGAGGTCGAGGGCGACCGCAACGGGCTGCACCGGATCGCCGGCCACCGCCCCGAACTCCTCGCCGCCGACCTCGCCGTCCTCATGGAACCCTCCGACGCGGGCATCGAGGCCGGCTGCCAGGGCGTGCTCACCGCCGACATCGTCGTACGCGGCGAACGCGCCCACACCGCCCGCTCCTGGATGGGCGTCAACGCCGCGCACCTCGCCGCACCCGTCCTTCAGCGCCTCGCCGACCACAGGCCCGAGCGCGTCGTGATCGACGGGCTGGAGTACCGCGAGGGGCTCAGTGCGGTCGCCGTGCACGCCGGGGTCGCCGGGAACGTCGTACCCGACGAGTGCGTCATCACCGTCAACTACCGTTTCGCTCCCAGTCGTTCGCCGCAGGGCGCGGAGGAGTGCGTACGGAAGCTCTTTCCCGAGTACGAGGTCCACGTCACCGAAGTCGTGCCGGGCGCCCTTCCAGGACTGGAGCGGCTCGCCGACCTCGTCACCGCACTCGGCGCCACGCCCCGCCCCAAGCTCGGCTGGACGGACGTGGCCCGCTTCACCGCCCTCGGGACGCCTGCTCTCAACTACGGCCCCGGAGACCCGACGCTCGCGCACACGGCGGGGGAGTACGTCCCGGTGGCCCACCTCAGGGAGTGCGAGGCGAGCCTCAAGCGGTGGCTGAGCCCCTGAGTCCAGCCAGCGTCCTCAACTGCAGCCACAGCACCAGCCGTTCGTCGGGATCGTCGAGGTCGATCCCGACCTGGTGCTGCGCCTGCTTCAGACGGTAGCGGCAGGTGTTCGGGTGCACGGCGAGCAGCTTCGCCGCGCCCCCCATGTCGCAACCCGCGTCGAACCAACTGATCAGGGTGCGCGCGTAGTCGGTGCCGTGCGTCCCGTCGTAGGCCAGCACGCGCCGCCACGCCCCGGCGCTCAACTCCCGCCGCTCGCCCAGCACTTCCGTCAGCCGCAGCAGCGTCACACGCGGGCGCACCTCGTCCACCGTCGCCACTGGCAGCTCTGGCCCGAGCACGCGCAGCACCAGATCGGCGTCCTCCCGCGACCCCACGACCCCCGCCGGCCCGGGAACCACGTCACCCAGTGCCGCCCGCACGGCCACCCGCAAGGCGTGTCCGGCCCGCGTCACGATGTCCTCGGCCAGCCGCTTGTGGCGCGCGCCCGGTGCCGGAAGGACGGCGTACACCACCCCGTCGACCAGCACACACGCGTGCCGCCCGTAACGCGCCTCGCACTGCAGGCGTACGACGTCCAGCAGGCGCAGCGCGGTCTGCTCGGCGTCCGGCAGGCTCGCGGCGTCGAGTACGAACGCGGCCACCCGCGCCGGTCCTTCAAGTCCCAGGCGCTGGGCGGCCGTTGCCGCATCGGCCGTGCCCTCGAGCAGACGGCGCAGCAGGTCGCTGTTCTGGTGGCGGGCCAGCTCCTGCGCCGCGCGGGCCCGCAGGAGGAGCAGCGCCGCCGTGGACGCGCCCTGCGTGAGGGTCTCCTCGGCGTCAGGCGCGAGTGTGCCGTCGTCGACCACCCAGACCGAGCCGAGCGTCTCGCCGCCGGCCCGCACGGCGACCGCGAGGCGCGGCAGGTCGCCGTCGAGCAGCGCGGGCAGCCGTACGGGCCCCGCAGCCGCGAACAGCACCCGGTATTGCTCCGTGTTGGCCGGGCTGACCGGCACCTGGCGGCCGAGGATGCCCTGTCGCCGGTCCTCGTCGACCGGCTGGCCGGGGACGGTGGAGTAAGCGAGGATCCGCTGGCGCGGATCCTCCACGGTCGTCGCCCCGCCGGTGGCTGCCGCCACCGCGCCCGCGAGTGCGAACAGGTCTCCGAGGCCCCCCGCCGTCGGTGCGGGCCGGGCTCCGATCGCCGAGGACAGCAGCAGGTGGACGTGGTGCCAGGCCGCGTCCTCGTCGACCGAGAGCAGCGCGATGCCGTGTGCTTCGGCCTCGTCGGCCGGACCGTCCAGGCCTCGTACGACGAGACCGGTCATCCCGGCCTCCGCGGCCACCCGGACGAGCGGCCCTGCCGCCGCCGCCCGCACCCCGACCGCGAGCAGCAGCGCACCGGGCGCGTGCGGCAGCGGGGCGTGGGCGTCGTACAGCACCGCCTCGGTGACCGGGGCGGCGAGCCCTGCGGGGGCGGTGTGCCGGCGCAGCGAGTGGCCGCCGATGACGTCCAGGAGGTCGCCGAGGGTGCAGGCGTCCATGAGGCTCCTCGATGCGGGGACGGCGGATGAGCCGGCCCGACGGATTGGCCGATCTCGAAACGAAGGTACGCATGCCTTGTCCGTTCGCACAATGTGTGGGCATCACCCGATGGCGAAACTCGACCCATGACGCCCGGACTGAGCATCCGCACCGTGCACGACGTCGCCGGCCTCACGGCCGTAGCCAACTACTTCAGCGACGTCTGGCAGACCCCCCGCACCGCCCCGCCCTACCCGGCCGAGGTGCTGCACAGCCTCGTCCATGCGGGCGGCGCCGTCCACGCCGCCTCCGACGGGACGCGCGTCGCGGGAGCGGCAGTCGCCGTATTCGGACCGCGGCAGGACACGTACTCGCTGGTCACCGCCGCCGACCAGGGCCTCGGGTACGCCGTGAAGCAGGCTCAGCGCGCCTGGGCCCTGGAGCTCGGCGCCGGCACCATGCGCTGGACCTTCGACCCGCTGGTCGGCCGCAACGCCCGCTTCAACCTGGCCAAGCTGGGCGCCGTCGGCACCGAGTACAACATCGACTTCTACGGCCCCATGACGGACGGCCTGAACGACGGCGACGAGAGCGACCGGCTGACGGTGACGTGGGACCTGACGGCGCCGACACCGTCGTACGAGACGGGCGATCGCGAGACCGCGCCCGCCACCCACCAGGCGCCCGACGGCGACCCCCTGGCCCGCCGCGACCTCGCCGACCGGCACCTCTGGTGCCGTGTACCGCACGACGTCGTCAGGCTCCGCTCCGCCGATCCCGTCCTCGCCCTGCGCTGGCGGCACGCCGTGCGTGAGGTGTTCACGGAGGCCTTCGCACAGGGATTCAGGGCCACTGGGATGTCCAGAGACGGCTGGTACACGCTCGCCCGCACTCCGGAGGAAGCCTCATGAAGCTCGAACGCGTGGAGATCGTCCACGTTGCGATCCCTCTCGTCACCCCGTTCCGTACCTCCTTCGGCACGATGACGACGAAGGACACCTTCCTCCTGCACGTCGTCACGGACGAGGCCGAGGGATGGTCGGAGTTCGCCGCCGACCCCGAGCCGCTGTACTGCTCCGAGTTCGTGGCAGGCGCGGAGCTTGTGCTGCGCGACTTCCTGCTGCCGCGTGTCGCCGCCCTGCCACACCTCACCGCGGCCACCCTCGCCCCCGCGACGGCGAAGATCAAGGGCCACGAGCTGGCGAAGGCGGCCCTGGAGACGGCGGTCCTGGACGCGGAGCTACGTGCGTACGGCATGCCTCTCGCCACCTACCTGGGCGCGGTGCGCGAACGGGTCCCCGCCGGCGTGTCGGTCGGCATCCACGAGTCCGTGTCGGCCCTCCTGAACGACGTCGAGCGCTATCTCAGCGAGGGCTACGTCCGCATCAAGCTGAAGATCGAGCCGGGCTGGGACATCGAGCCGGTACGGGCGGTACGCGAACGCTTCGGGGACGCCCTGCCACTCCAGGTCGACGCCAACACGGCGTACACGCTCGCGGACGCCGAGCACCTGCGCCGCCTCGACGACTTCGGACTGCTGCTGATCGAGGAGCCGCTGGAGGAGAACAACCTCCACGGCCATGCACAGCTTCAGCGGCGCAACACCACCCCCGTCTGCCTCGACGAGTCCCTCCACAGTGCCCGGGACACCGCTTCCGCGATCGCGATGGAGGCATGCCGGGTCGTCAATGTGAAGCCCGCGCGCGTGGGCGGCTATCTGGAGGCCCGCCGCGTCCACGACGTGGCGCACGCACACGGGGTGCCGGTGTGGTGCGGCGGCATGCTCGAGACCGGAATCGGCCGCGCCCCGAACCTCGCCCTGGCCGCCCTTCCAGGCTTCACCCTCCCCGGCGACACCTCGGCCTCCTCCCGCTACTTCGTCGAGGACATCACCGAGCCCTTCGTCCTGAAAGACGGCCACCTGCCAGTCCCGACCACCCCAGGGATCGGTGTCGAACCGCTGCCGGAGGCACTCCGGCGCTTCACGAGGGAGCGGCGAGACCTGTACGTGAGCTGACCCGCACCTGGTCGGAGTCACCGCCACCTTGGATTGCTCCCGTGCTCTTGTCTGGCACGCCCCAGGCCCTCGCCGTCTACGCCCTGCCCGTCGGGCGCCGTTCGCCACGGCGGTCTCACGCCGATGCCGTTTTCGCTGGCGCAACCCGGGATGGCGGCGAACGTGCTCGGGGACTTCCCGGGCACACCAGTGATCGAGCAGAGAGCTGTCCCCACGCGGGGGAGCCTTCCGCGTGGGGACAGGTTTAGAGGGCAGCCGTGATGTGTACGGTGACCGTCACTACAGGGATCGCATCGCCTCTTGTCTCTGTTTGGCGGCTGCCAACCGCAGAGGAGGTTCGATGTAGTCGGACCAGCGCCGGCACGTCCTTGGAGTCTCCCTGCAACCGGTTGTCCTGGATCGCAGCCACCCAATTGCCCACGGAACCGGTGATCGTTGCCTGTTGGGCACCGGCCCCTCGCAAGGCTAGGGCGGGTGCCGGGCTGACACGATGTCCACTCGTCACCTCTGTGACGTGGCCACTTCCGGGCGCCGGTGCTGTGGTTGGCGTCCTTGTCGGGCCTGATCGCTGCGGGCCGGCAGTGTCATCCGCTCGGGGGATCAGGGCCGGCCCCCCTTCTCGCGGCCGATGGGACAGCGTGGAAAGGCCTGGCCGGGCTGAAAGGACCCTCTCTCAACTGACGGCTTGGAGCTGTTCGTCGAGAGCCTCACGGATCGCTGATACCGAGGCTTGAATGCCCGTCCTGGGAAGGTTGTGGTATCCGAGGACCAGTGCTGGTGACCGTGATGCACCGTCGAAGTGAAAGTGACTCGCCCCCTGCACGAGCACCGAGCGACGTCGGATGCCTTTCACCAGTGCCGTCTCATCAACAGTGGGCGGTAACTCGACGTAAAGGCTGCTCCCTGACACGGCTCCAAGCACCACGCACTCGGGCAGGTTGTGGCGGACGGCTTCCTGCACCGCCTCCTGTCGTTCCCGGTATTGGGACCGCAAGCGCCGCAGGTGGCGGTCCAAGAGCCCCGAACTGATCATCTCAGCGAATGCCAGCTGAGTGAGGGAATCAGACCCCATATCCCACCGTGACCACGTCTTCTTCGCCACGGGCAGGAGCCCGACGGGCAGAGCCAGCCAGCCGATGCGTATGCCGGGCAGCAGAGAGCTGCCGGCGCAGCCGACGTAGATCACGCGCTCTGGCTGCAGAGGTTGCAACGCCGTCTGTCGTGGACGTTTGTCGTACCAGAATTCTCCTCCGCAGTCGTGTTCGATGACGACGCGGGCACCACTGGCGGCCCACCGCAAGAGGGCCTCTCTTCGATCTCTGTCGAGAGCCACACCTGTCGGGAATTGGTGAGTCGGCGTAACGAGTATGGCTCGGACGTCCATCCGCGACAGTGCTTGCACGTCGAGCCCGTGGCGGTCCACCGGAACCGGCCGGGGGCGAATACCGTTATCTCGGATCGTCTGCCAGTGATTCTTGTGGCCAGGGTCCTCCACGGCGAGCTCCCGGATACCGAGCTCGTTGAGCAATTCGCAGACTACCGCGACGCACTGCGTGACTCCGGACGTGACGAGCAAACAGGATTCGTTCGTCACCCGGATGCTGTGCATGCGTCCGAGGTAACTGGCCAGCGCGTCCTGGAGGATGTGGACTCCGCCGAACGGCGGGACGTCGAAGTCACTTCGTGCTGCCCCCACCAAGACCCGGCGATAGCAATGGAGCCAGTCACGCCGGGGGAAGTTGGCGGTGTCGGCTTGTCCGGTGCGCAGGTCCCAATGGACCGGAGCAACCTTCTCGTCTGCGCGTCCTGGCATCGTGGGAAGTCTCGCCGTAGGGACATGGGCGACGCGTGTTCCCGATCCCCGGAGCGAGCTCAAGTAACCTTCGGCCGTCAGCTGTTCATATGCCAGATAAGTGACGGTCCGTGACACACCGAGGTCGATCGCCAACTGCCGGGTGGAAGGCAGTCGCGCTCCAGGTGCCAGCACGCCCTCCGAGATTTGGCGCCGGATCCCCATTTTGATCTGGTTGGTGAGCGGAAAGCCCGAATCGCGGTCAACGGTGATCGTGAGATGCCACGGCATGGTCTTGATTACTTTCGGCTCTCGTCAGGGTAGCTGCAGACGAAGACTCGCCCCTCCGGAATTCGCGCGGTGGTGTCCTGCTCCGGGAGGCAGAGGTCGGGCGTGAGTGAAAGGGCGGTCAGATTTGCGTGGTTCCGGCTGCGGGACGGGAGCGGTGGCGCCCGTAAAGGATGTAGATGGCCAGGCCGACCACGATCCATCCGCCGAAGGGCAGCCATGTGATGACTTCGAGGCTGAGCATCAACCACTCGCATAGCAGCAGCCCGATGGTGGCCGTGAGCGAGGGCCAGCGGTGCCCGGAACGTTCGCGCCATGTCGGGACGGGTACGTCGCAGAACGATGACCGCAACATTGACGAGGGCGAAGGCGAGCAACGTGTCGATGCTGGTGGCGTCTGCCAGCTGACACCGAGGGACCGGAGCGGCAAGTACGCCGCAGAAGAGCGAGACGATCACCCCGATACTGATCAGCGTGAGCTGCCGTATGCCGAGGGTCTGGACCAGGCTGCCGCCCTCGCCGTGACCGCCGTCAGCGATGAGTTCCTCGACGGGCTTGCGACGCATGAGGGCTGTGAACGTGTTGCGTCTCGGCCCATGGTGTCGCTCGTGACGGGGAGGGCACGATTCGGCTGGTGCGCCGTGGTCCATTGCAGGGCTCCGTAGAATATCGGACGGCCATGCGGCCGCAGAGGTTGCTGCGGTCCTTGCCGTGCTGGCGCCGGGCGGCGCACCGCCGCACCCGGATATCCCCCGATCCCGCGACGGAAGGTCAAGGGACGGATGGGGGCACGGAATTCGCAGGATGATGGACAGGCGATTTACCGGAGGAGCTCGCGGGTTGCGGAGGAGTGAGGTCATCACCTGGGCCCCGACGCCGCACAGCTGTTGATCCGGTGTACGGCAGGAAGCGTACGGGCTGCGAATGGCCACACGTAATGCACAATCGTTGCCTGGTCGGCCCAGATCGCTGCACGAATGCCGAGTATGCGAAGGATCGTTGCGCCGAGAGGCGGGTGGGCCGCCAAAACCGTGCGATCGCCACTCGTGCCACAGGCAGCGCCACGGAATGCCGATGCTGACCACGAACACCGCGTCCCAGAGGCAAGGGCAAGTTGCCGGCCGGACGGCCGGTGCTTCGATCGCAAGGCACGCGAGCGGCACAAGGTCCGATTCTCCGAATCGCATGTGCCCTTCGAAGCACCGCTGATCGGCGAAGCCGAGCAAGGCAACGGCTCGTCCTGCATCGGGTGACGCCTTCGATCACGTGCACATCGGCGCCCCCTAACGAGGCATCACAAATCGGACCGGGCGCGCGCAGCCTCCCACCAATGAATCGGCTACCTTGCACCGCCCCGGTGACGGTGGGCAGCGGTCGCACATATCCCTGCCCCGTCGCCTCGGCTCGCTGCTCACAGGTCCAGACGGCAAGCTGGGAGCGGGATGAGAATCCCAGGTTGGCCACGATGCGTATGACGTGGTTCCCCGCTGTGCACTGGGCTGTCACAGGCTGGCGGCGATCAGGTCCTTCGGCTCCGCGTTGCTTTTGATTCGCCGGTGCTGGGGCGGGCTTGCGCCGATTGCCCGACAGTGGCGGCACACCTGGGAACGGGCCTTCCCCATCTTCAACTGCGAGATCGGCGACAAGGACACGGAGCTGCTGGTCGACGCCCGCATCCACGGTCACGCCGCCCTGCCCTACAGCGACTGGGGCCGTTCGCCGCAGCCCGTGGTGGAGATGTGCTTCGACGTCCAGCCGTCGCCCTACCGACGAACACTGGACGAATCCGGGCGGCCGCCGTGAGCCTCGCACGGGTTGCTGCCGAAGCAAGGCGGTGAAGCGCAGCCAGGTCAGCTGCGGCCCCAGGGCGTGCACTGGTGCTGAACCTGGGTTCGGGTCTGGCGGGGACTGTCTGGCCGCCAGCCACTCAACCACGGCGGGCGACCCTGGATCGCGGCATCGAGCGGCGTGAGGGGCAACAAGCCTCAGGTTCGAGGCGTTCTGCGCAACATATCGTCTGCTGTGCGCAACTTTCAGCGCTTGTCCCGGACTTCGCGGAAATCATACTGTGGTCGGCACGCTCGGTTCCGCGAAAGGAATTACCTTGCAGCCAACCCGAAAAGCTACGCCGCGCCGTTATCTGGTTTGTCCGCCAGAGCACTTCGACGTGGTGTATTCCATCAACCCGTGGATGGATACAGATGAGGCCGTCGACCGCGAACTCGCCCTGACCCAGTGGCACAATCTCGTGTCCATATTCGAGGGACTCGGACATCGGGTGGACCAGGTGGCGCCGGTGGCCGGACTGCCGGACATGGTGTTCGCCGCGAATGCGGCGATGGTCATCGACGGAAGGGTGTTCGGCGCCAGTTTCTGCAACTCGGAACGGCAGCCGGAGGCGGCTCACTACCGGGCCTGGTTCGAGGAGTCAGGATTCCCGGTACAGGCGTCCGCGTCGGTATGCGAGGGTGAAGGCGACTTCGTATGGGTGGCCGGCACGCTGCTCGCCGGCACCGGTTTCCGCACCGCTTCGGCTGCGCACATCACCGCGTCCAGGTACTTCGATAAGCCGGTGGTAAGCCTGACGTTGGTGGACCCGCGTTTCTACCACCTGGACACAGCACTGTTCGCGCTGGACGACAAGAACGTCGCCTACTATCCCGACGCCTTCTCATCGGCCAGCCAGAAGACCCTGACGGAGATGTTCCCGTCAGCGGTGATTGCGACCGAAGACGACGCGACGGCATTCGGACTCAACTCCGTGTCGGACGGCAGCAACGTGGTGATTGCGCAGGACGCCACCGGCCTCATCAAGGCCGTTGAGGAGCAGGGGTACCAGCCGGTCCCAGTGGACATGTCGGAGATGCGCAAGGCCGGCGGCGGCGCCAAGTGCTGCACGTTGGAAATCCGCGAGTAGCGGACCATGTGCCCTGCTCCCTGCCGGGGAGGCGCCGCAGTGTGTGGACTGTGGGCGCCAGCGGTCGGTACCGGCGGGGAGCAGGCAGGCCGGGCGGGCCGCCCACCTGGTCGGGCGGCCCGAGCCGTCTCGGGCAGCGGTCGCAGGCCCATTGCCCTTGAGCGATTCCAACCCGGAGGATCGCCTGGCTCCACCAATCGCCAGCGGGCCCCGCCCCAGAGGCCGGAAGGGCCTTGTGACTGCGGCGTGTGGCGAAAGTGGATCTTGATCGTGAGATGATCTTGGCGCGTGGAGATCTGGCAGACGAGCAATGGGCAGTGCTGGAGCCGCTGTTGCCCACGGGCAAGAATCCCGGCCGACCGCCGATATGGACAAGGCGGCAGCTGATCGACGGCATACGGTTCCGGGTCCGCCCCGGCGTCCCGTGGCGGGACATGCCGCAGCAGTACGGGCCGTGGGGCCGGGTGTACGACTTGTTCCGGCGCCGGCAGCGGGACGGCACCTGGCATCGGATCTTCACCGAATTGCAGGCCCGGGCCGACGCCGAAGACCTGATCACCTGGGACCTCAACGTCGACTCGACTCTGTGTGTGGAACGGGCTGGGAGGGCCACTGCTGGCCACCGCCAGCGGAGGCGGGCCGTGCCAGGCGTGGTTGCAGGCCGTTTCCTTGAGGGCTACTCCGGATCCACTCGTGACTGGGCCTTTCAGGGGCCGTCAAGCTCGGATACTGCGTCCTCAACCATGCCGGGCAGGACGTAGCCCTCGTCCCCGTCCCACGGGATCTCAACGTCCCCTATGTGCACGTGCCACTCGGCTCCTGGCAGAGCACGGCGCAACTCGGTCACAGAGTCCAGTACATGGCCGATCACGGGCAGCACTCGGCTTTCGGTGAGCGGCAATTTGGTGGACCCGGCCACAATCTCGTCCGGCTCGCTCCAATCGCCCCTGTCGTACAGGCAGAGGTCTTCCTCGTCCTGATACGGGAAGGACGACATGCGGGCCGCAGCGATGCGCTCGACGGCGGCTGTCTCAGCCTCCGTCAGTGGCACCGCCCTGCTCGCGCGGTAGTGGAGAGAGATGCTCATGGCCCCGACGTCGGCCGGGCGGATCCGCAGGGCGACGAACCGCGAGTGCATGCGCTTGAGGCCGCTTCGGCCCTTGCCCGGCCGGGAGCCGTCCCGCCAGGACACCGGCACGTGCGGCCGTCCGGCCGGCTTCGATGACCAGGTCCTTCATGGTCTGCGCAGATTCGGGTTCTGCATTTGCGGTGGCCGGCCGGTGCCCGCATGGGCGGGCTGGACCAGCCGGGCACCGGCGGGGTGGGCGGTATGGCGGGAGGAAATCCCCACCGCATAGGGCAAGGCGCCCTCCTCCAGGCCCAGGCGGAAGGCGGCGGCATCACCGTATCCGGCATCCGCGACCACCAAGGGAACCTCGACGCCCCATGACCGGGCCTCGTCGATCATGTCCAGGGCCAGCTGCCACTTCTCCACATGTCCCGCCTGTGCGGGAACGCCGCAGCGTCCGCGGCGGGCGATCTTGTCCACATCGGCGTCCGGCGAGGCGGGATCCCAGGATGCGGGCAGGAACAGCCGCCAGTTGACGGCCGCGGAGGCACAGTCATCGGCCAGGTGCACGGAGACGCCCACCTGGCATTTGGTGACCTTGCCCGCGGTGCCGGTGCACTGCCGCGACACACAAGCCGAGGCATCCCCGTCCTTCAAGAAGCCGGTGTCGTCCACGATCAACGCTTCCACGCCGATCGCGTCCTGCATCCTCCAGGCCAGCCGGGCCCGTACATGCGCGGGATCCCACGGGCTGGAGGTGATGAAGTGGGCCAGCGCCTGCCGGTTGCCGTCCTCGCCCGGACGGGCCGCTATCGGCTCCACCGACTTACGCCGCCCCTCCAGCAGCAGCCCGCGCACAGACGCCTGCCCCCACCGCCGCTGATCCGCACGGATGCAACGGACGGTTACCGGATGGTAGCGCTTTGTTGAGTTCGATTTGTTACACAGGGCACTTGATGGCTCCCCTCGGACCGAGGATGATCGATCATCCCGCGGCCCCGAAGGGACGCGGGAGATCCCTGGCCTCACCAGCGCCACGGTGCCGCGCCCGGCCTGGCCGATCGAAATCCGATGGGCCCCACAGGGCCGACTTGCCGCTTGTCCCGTTCCCTCCGGGAATGCCTTCTCTCCCCCCTGTATGAGGACTTGATGACACGACACATACCGGGGGCGGTGTTCTGGTGCCTCGCCACGGTCACGTTCGTCGGACTGTTGCTGCTGGTTCGCCAGTACCGGATCACCGCCGCCCTACGCCGTCGGCTGAGGCTCCACGAAGCTGACCTGCTCGCCCGCGAGGAGGAGATGCGGCACCTCGCCGAAACGCGGCTCCCCGCACTGGTGGAGGCGTCCCGCGATGCCGGTACCACGCCCGTGCCCGGACCACTCGACGCGGATCTCGCCGCAACGACGTACGGGAAGAACCTGCAGAAAGTCGTCGACCAGCTCTCCGGGGTCGGCGAGGCCGCACAGTTGCGGGCGGACAAGTCCGCGAAGGCAACCCTGAAGGCGACGATGCGCGCCCTTCAGGCCCTGGCCAGTGAGCAGCAGCTGTCGATATCGGAGATGCAAGGCCGGCACGACGACCCCGATGTGCTCCAGGACCTCTTGGAGGTCGACCACGCCAACGCGCAGTTCGGCCGGAGGGCTCAGGCCGTCGCCGTGCTGTGCGGCTCATGGCCCGGACGGCAGCGGGCCGCGTCGCCGTTGCTCGACGTGGTACGCGGCGCGACGTCAAGGATCCGGGACTACCGACGCATCAAGGTCCACTCGCGGGTGGACATGGACGTGGTGAGCAGGGCTGTCGAGCCGGTCGTCCTCGCGGTCGCGGAGCTGTTGGACAACGCAGCGCGGCACTCCCAGCCCAACACGACGGTCGAAGTGAGCATCCAGCCGGCTCACAACGGCGTCAGCATCGTCGTCGACGACGCCGGAATCGGCTTGGACGGGCGCGAGAACGACGAAGCCGCGCGGCGTCTGTCCGGCCGAGAGGACATCGACATCCACCGACTCGGCGACCCGCCGCAGTTCGGCTTCGCCGTGATCGGTGTTCTTGCCGCCCGGTACGGTTTCAGCGTCTCCGTGGACACCCAGTCACCCTACGGCGGCGTGCGCGCCGTGCTGTTCCTCCCCAACGCCCTTCTCAACCGGGTGCGCTTCATGGGGCCGCCGATCCCCGTGCAGGGGGCCGGGACTCCGCCCGCCTCCTCGTCCCACTCCTTCGTCGAACCCGAGGCCGAAGCCGCCGGGGACCCGGCAGCCCGAACGGGTACTGCCGCCGAGGCAGCCGCCCGCCCCGGGCCGTCCGGGGAATCGTCACCCTTGCCCGAAGCGGACGCGGCGGCACCGTCCACCGCGGGAGTCCTGCCCAAGCGCCGCAGACGCACACCGCTGCAGCAGGAGCCCGGTGACCCCACGGCCCCGGCCCGCTCCGGTCCCCTGCTTGTCCGCCCAGTCGCCGAGACCGCCTCCCGTATGGGCGCATTCGCCCGCGGTACCCGCTCCGGCCGTGATGCCTCCACCGACAGCGAAGGGAACACCGAACAATGACCGACCAAGTGACCAACGAACTCGGATGGATGCTCGATGAGGTCCTGAAGGTCCCTGAAGCCCGCCACGCGATCCTGCTCTCCGCGGACGGCATGCTCCGCGCCCACTCCAAGGACATCGACCGCGACGAGGCCGAGAGGCAGGCCGCGGCGCTGTGCGGGTTGCAGTCGATCAGTCGGAGTACGGCCGAGTTCTGTGCGCATGAGACGTCGCCGTGGCAGCAGACACTGATCGAGTTCGTCGACGGGTACGTCTTCCTGGTGGCGGCCGGCTCGGGCGCGTATCTGGCGGTCTCCGCGAGCCAGGACGTCGACATGGAAACCGTCACCTACAGCATGCACAAACTGGTCGACCGGCTCGGCAAGGAACTGGCCTCTCCGCCGCGGCTGCTCTCCGCGGCCGGCACGCCAGACGGCACCGGTACGGAATGACCCCGCCACGACCGGGGCGTGACCGAGGACTCGTCCGGCCGTACGTCGTCACTGAAGGCCGAGCTCACCCGACGCGCAACACGGTGGACCTGGTCACGCTGGTGATGGCGGTGCGCAACCGTCCCCTGAGCGGGCTGAACCCGGAGAAGCGGCGGGTTGTGGAACTGTGCGCAGGAGGGGCCCTGTCGGTCGCCGAGGTGGCCGCCCACCTCGCTCTGGCAGTGAGCGTCACCAAGGTTCTGCTCAGCGACCTCATCGACAGCGGCCATCTCACCGTCCGGCCTCCCGTGCCCAAGGCACAACTTCCCGACGCCAAGCTCCTGCAGGAGGTGCTCCATGGGCTCCGCTCCCGTTTCTGACCCGGTCTACGTCGCCGACACGGTCACGACCGCGGTCAAGATCCTGGTCGTCGGCCACTTTGCCGTCGGCAAGACCACGTTCGTCGGAACCCTCTCCGAGATCCGCCCCCTGCGCACCGAAGAAACGATGACGCAGGCCGGCGAACTCGTCGACGACCTTGCGGGTGCCCCCGACAAGACGACGACAACCGTGGCAATGGACTTCGGCCGCCTCACGCTCAGTGAGTCCCTGGTGCTGTATCTCTTCGGCGCCCCTGGGCAGAAGCGTTTCACCCGATTGTGGAAGGACATGCTGTCGGGCGCACTCGGCGCCCTGGTGCTGGCGGACACCCGAAGGCTCGACCATTCCTTCGACATCATGGGCCTGCTGGAAGAGCACGGCGTGCCGTACGCGGTCGCCGTCAATCAGTTCGAGGGCGCGCCAGTCTTCCCGGATGCGGACATCCGCGAGGCCCTCGACCTGCTTCCGGAAACCCCGCTGGTCGCATGCGACGCGCGGGAAGCCACGTCCTCAGCGGGAGCGCTGATCTCCCTCGTCGAGTATCTGCAGACCCGCACCCCTTGGGAGCAATGATGACGAAACTCCGGCCCACACCCGAGGCGGTACCTCCTCGCGGCTGCCCTGCACACGCAGATGCGCGTCCGGTGGAGCGTTTGTACGGCGTGGAGTTCGCCGCCGACCCCATGGCGTCGTACACCAGGCTGCGCGCCCACGGCTCCGTCGCGCCCGTGGAGATAGCGCCCGGGGTAAAGGCATGGCTGGTGACCGGCTACGAGACGGCGCTGGAGGTGCTGCGCAGTCCGGAGCGCTTCTCCAAGGACCCACGGCGATGGCGGGCCCTCGCCGACGGGACGGTGCCGGCGGACAGCCCGGTCGTGCCCATGATGATGTATCGGCCGAACGCCCTGTGGACCGACGGACAGGAGCACAGCAGGCTGCGTGGCGCGATCACCGACAGCCTCGGCCGCGTCGACCCAGATGCGCTCAGGGGGTACGTGGAGCAGAGCGCCGACACACTCATCGACCGGATCGGGCCCAAAGGTCGGGCGGATCTGCTCTCCGAGTACGGTGCCGTCCTGCCCCTGCTGGTCTTCAACCAGCTCTTCGGCTGCCCACCGGCCATCGGGGACAAGCTGGTCGAAGGCATGTCCGGGATTTTCGACGCCGATGCCGACTCCGAAAAGGCGAACGCGGTCCTGACCGAGGGGGTCGCCGAGCTTGTCGCCCTCAAGCGGAGAGAGCCAGGGCCGGACGTGTCGTCCTGGCTGATGGCGCATCCGGCTCGGCTCACCGACGAGGAGATGATGCACCAGCTGGTGCTCCTCATGGGCGCCGGCACCGAGCCCCAGCAGAATCTGATCTGCAACGGGCTGCGGCTGCTGCTGTCCGACGACCGGTTCGCAGGTGACCTCGCAGGCGGCAGCATGCCCGTCGACGACGCCATCGACGAGGTGTTGTGGACCGACCCCCCGCTGGCGAACTACGCCATTCACTATCCGCTCCACGATGTGGAGCTCGAGGGAAACCTCGTACGCGAGGGCACCCCACTCGTGATCAGCCTGGCCGCCGCGAACACCGGCACCGGTCTCGCCGGCGACCGCCGGACCGGCAACCGGGCGCACCTTGCGTGGAGTGCGGGCCCGCACACCTGCCCGGCGAAAGGCCCCGCCCGGTTGATCGCCGCAGCCGCCCTGGAGAAGCTCCTCGACAGGCTCCCTGACATCGAACTGGCCGTTCCGGTCAAGGACTTGCAGTGGCGGCAGGGTCCCTTCCACCGGGCCCTGGCCGCCCTGCCCGTGCGCTTCCCCACGATCCGCCCCGCCGACCGGCCGTCCGCAGGAGGCGAAGGGACGGCGAACCCGGTCCTGTCGTCAGCGATCCCTCCGGCGTCGACATCCACGGTGCAGGAACCCGGATCCGGGGAGACGCCCCGACAGCGCTGGTGGAACTCCCTGGCAAGGCGGAGGCACGCGCGTTGAACCACGACACCGTCGCCGACGGGCGCCCTCCATGGCGTCGCGGCCGATAACGAGCACTCCTTCGGCAGTGGCTTCCGTCTGGATCGGCACGCGGATCGGCTTCCGCCGGGCGGGTTTCCGGGCCACGCTGCCCTCGTGTTCCATGGGGCCTGCGCTCTAGCGTACGGATTGGGTCTGGCAATGGGCCGTCCCTTTGCGGGCACGACTGGTCGGTGGAGCCGACCGCCGCGCGGGGGAGCGGTTGCGTGCCCACCGTTCGAGGTGGGCGACGCGGTAGAGGAGTTTCGGCGCCGCGCCTGTCGACCGAGCGCGGGAAGCCGGGGTCGTTGGCGCGGGCGTAGCGCAGGGCGGCGAGGGTGATCTTGCGGCAGGTGGTTGTGGGCCTGGCGCAGACCCACCAGCTGGTCGTCCCTGTTCCGGCCAGGTCCGTCGGCACGTCGTCGCGGTGGTGTCCGGGTCTCGGCGTGGTCCTGCTGGGTGGGGAGGGCAGGGTGTCCGGCCGTCGCCGGGCCGGTGGGCAGGGGCGGCTTGGCATCCCGGGACGGCGGTCCTCCTCGAACGGGATGTCGAGATAGTCGATGTCGGTGATGTCGACGTCGGTGATGTCGACGTCGAGGTTGCCGGCGCGTCCGTAGTCGCGGAAACAGATGTCCCATAGCCCTTCGCCGACGATGCCGCGTAGTTGGGTGTCGTCGGCGCCTTGCTGCTGGGCGTCGAGGAGGCGGCGGGCGTACTCCGGCGGCAGGTGGACCGTGAGCCGCGCATGCGGGGTCGTCGGTCGTGCCGATCGGCGCGGTGCAGCCGAACCTCGCCCGGGTGTCGATCGTGAGCCCGGAGCTGGTGGCGGCCCTCTTACGGGCCTGTTGCCGGACACGCGGCTGCCACACCTTGGCGACCTCGCGCTCCAGCGCCGCCCTCAGCGCGGGGCGGGGGGCGGGGGTGCTTGGCATTCCCCACGCGGTAGCGCTCCACCTGCCGCTGAGAGATGCCCAGACGCTGCGCCGCCTTCGTGGAGCCCTTCTCCGCGTTCACCAGCAGCCGCGTCTGGGCGGCCGGGTTCTTCGGGGGCGGCTTGGTGACGTGTTCATAGTCGGCGCGGTCCAGGGCGTCGTCGATGTCCCCCACAGCCCTACTCCCCTTCGTCCAGGACGGCGTCGCCGCCCTTGATGTGGCGGGCGGGGTTGTAGCCCTGCTCCATCAGTGGTTCGCGAGCCTACAGGCTGCGATTCCCACGCCGTAATGGTGAAATCCTGCATGTGGGGGGATATTCACTGCGTGATTCAGCCGGGAGTGGCCGAAACGTGCTTGCGGTAGAAGATTGGCATTAGGACGGCTCGAGCGAGCCACGCGCTGGCCAATGTGAGGCGGGTGTCTTCCTCCGCCGACGGAGAGTTTCGCTGGCTGGTAACACGGCGTATGTGGAGCCAGAGGTCCATATCCGTCTCCGACGTCCCTTGGACAGCTCTCTGAAGTGTTAAATCCAGATGGATTGTAGGTATACATCAAGAGGTCGGTTGACATGATTGGCCGGGCCTGGTTACGGTCCAGCCGTCACGGGGCAACAGTTTTCCGATCAGGGGGTTTGGGCGCTCGCTGCTGACTTCTCAAATTTTGCATTCGAGCGCGAATTGCCGGTCGGGATGCACAATGGCTGCGTTCCCGGCCCTCGCGTGCCGAGAGATCGCATGTGCGCCGTGACCCTGCGTTTGAGGGGTGGCCGGCGCCCGATGCACAAGCTCTTCTTCTCCCTTACGGCGAACAGTCCGTCCATCCTCGCCGCGTGGGCGTATCCGGTTTGGCCATCACCTTCACCACCTCATGCCTGCCTGCCATTTTTGTGAATGTTCTTCACTTTCGCACGGAAAGCCTGCAGCAGGTCATGCCGGTCCGTGTTGTATGCATGCATCCTAAATGTCAGGGGAATTTTTCGTGAATGCGATACCAAGAACGACCGATATATTTTCACGGTTCGAGGCCTTCACCACCGCGAACGACCTGATCGAAACCGGGCTTTACCCCTTCTTCCTGCCGTTCGACGGCCACGAGGGCACCACCGTGCGCCGTGGCTCCCGCGAGCTGATTATGTGCGGCTCCAACAACTACCTCGGGTTGACCGCCGACCCCCGGGTCCGCGCCGCCGCCCGCGATGCCGTTGACCACTACGGCAGCTCCTCCACCGGCTCCCGCTTCCTCAACGGCACCATCGACCTGCACCTGGAACTGGAGGAGGAACTCGCCAGCTTCCTCGGCAAGCCAGCCGCCCTGGTCATGTCCACCGGCTACCAGACCAACCTCGGGGTCCTCGCGGGACTGTTGACCCCGCGCGACTACGTCCTGATCGACCGGTACGCGCACGCCTCCATCGTCGACGGTTGCCGCCTCAGTGGCGCCAAACTCCGCTGGTTCCCGCACAACGACGCCGGCGCCCTCGCCGCCGCCTTGGAACGCCTGCCCGACGCCGCCCCACGACTCGTCGTCGTGGACGGCGTCTACTCCATGGAGGGCGACCTGTGCGACCTGCCGGCGTTCACCGACGTCTGCCACCGCTACGGCGCCCGGCTGGTCGTCGACGACGCGCATGGACTCGGTGTGCTCGCCGGGGGCCGCGGCACCGCCGCCCACTTCGGACTTACCGACGAAGTCGACCTGATCACGGTCACCTTCAGCAAGTCCCTCGCCTCCCTCGGAGGCGCGGTCGCCGGCAGCGAAGAGGCCATCCACTACCTGAAGCATCATGCGCGCAGCCTGATGTTCAGCGCCGCCATGACCCCGGCGAACACTGCCGCCGCCCTCGCCGCCCTGCGGATCCTGCGCGACGAGCCGCACCTGGTCGACTCCTTGAATGACAACGCCGAATACGTCCGCCGTGGGCTGGCCGCCGCCGACGTGCGAACGGGGGAGAGCACCACCCCGATCATTCCCGTGCCCGTTCCCAGTGCCACGGAGACGCTGGCGGCATGGCACCGGCTCATGGACCGTGGCGTCTACGTCAACCCCGTCTGGCCGCCAGCCGCCTCTCCCCGGCTGCGCACCAGCTTCATGGCGACTCACACCAACCGCCAATTGGACCTCGTGATCGACGCGTTCGCCGCGGAAACCCCGCTGCTGCGGCCCCGCGAGGACACCATGGCCGGGTCAGCGAGCGCATGAACCGAATGGACCTGGCAGTGGCGGGAGCGGCCGCGGGCATGTCCCCGGTGGCCCTTACCGCCCACGGCGGCGCACCGAAAGCCTGGCTCACCGCCCTCGTGGTGGCAGCAGCCGTGAGCGGCGGTGTACTGACCGCACGCCGGGCCGGCCCTTGCGGCACACACACCGCCGTCGTGGCAGGTCTGCTGGTCCTCGGCATGGCCGTGCCATACCCCCCTCCGCAGGCCTCAGCCACGGCACTCGCGGTCCTCGCCCTGTGTACCTGCGCAGCCGCTCTGGTCGCCACCTGCCTGCTGCGCCCGGCGCCGGACACCGCCCCTGCCACCGCCCGCCGTCTTGCGGCCCAAAGCAGCGTCCTGCTGCTGGCGGCCTGTGCAGGCTGCCTCGCCGCCACACTCTGGCTCGCCGAGGCGCGCGCCGCCGTCGGCGTCCTTGCCTGCACCGGCACACTCCTGCACCTCGCCCGTTCGGCAACGCCCACCCGTTCTTCCTCACGAAGGAGCCCGCACATGTCCCGCGTACGACTGGCAGCGAGAGCGCTACGCCTGGCGCTCAGCAAGGCACATGCCGACCCCACGGCGGACTATGACGCCGCCAGCTCGGACTACGACACCTTCTTCAGCCCTGTGATGGGGAGGCACTCGATCGCCGCGCTTGCCGCTGTGCCCGTCGGTCCCGGCGACACAGTCGTCGAGCTGGCCTGCGGCACCGGCCACCTGACCGCGGAAATCGTCCGTCGGTTGCAAGGCAGCGGCGCCCTGTACGCGGTCGACAAGTCGCCCGGCATGCTCCAGGTCGCCAAGGACAAGGTGCTGCCGCTCGCCGCGGCCGCAGCGGGCCTGCGGGTCGAGCTCTCCGAGGGCGACATGGAGAGCTTCATACAGTCCCGCCCCGCGGCCAGCGCCGACCTGGTCGTTGTTGGCTGGGCCATCTGCTACACCAAGCCGTCCCGGCTGCTCGCCCAGATCGAACGGGTGCTCAAGCCCGGCGGCAGGGTGGTCGTCATCGAGACGCGCGCTGACGCCCACCGCGCGCTCACCGAAGGGCTGGAACGGATCTTCGCCGACGACCCGTCGCTGCTGACCGCGCTGATCAGGGTCACCCTGCCCAAGGACGCCGCCACAGTGGCCCGTTGGTTTGTCAAGGCGGGACTGTCGGTCGACACGCAGCACGACGGAGCTCAGCCCATACCCGCCCGCACGCCGGAGGAGGCCGTCGAATGGGTCACCCGCTCGGGCGCCGCCGCCGGCTTCAAGACCGCGGTCGACAGCGGCCGGGAGCAGCTCGTCCTCGACCGGATCACCATGGGGCTCGGTGAAATCCTCGCACGTCAGGGAGTCCTCGACATCCAGCACACCTTCGTAGTGGTCACCGGGACCAAGCAGGCCGGCCGTCTGCCCGCCCGCCGCAGGAGCACCGGCGAGGAGACCTCGGTCGTATGACGAGCCAGACCGCTATCCAGCGCTTGCTGTGGGCCGTCGGCCTGACCGTGCTGATCTTCCACCACTGGGGCGGCGAAGCGATCATCGACGACCTCCCGATCTTCCTCTCGGTGCTGATGATGGGGCTCGGCATGGACTACGAGATCTTCCTCGTCACCCGGGTACGCGACCTCGCCCGCAGCGGCCTCACCCAGGAGGAGGCCACCCTTCAGGCGGTCGTGGACACCGGACGCGTCATCAACGCCGCCGGACTGGTTATGGCTGGCAGTCTCGGCACGATGGTCCTGTCCTCCACGCTCATGCTCCTGCGGTACGGAGCGGGCCTGGGCCTCGCCGTCCTGCTCGACGCCACCCTGATTCGGATGCTCTTCGTGCCCGCCATGCTGTTGTTCTGCAAGTACAACTGGTGGCTGCCGTCCTTCGGCCGCGCCCAGCGCAAGACACTCGGGTGACCGCCGTGCCGACACGATACCGGGCCCCTGCTCGCGGCGCGGCGCTGGCCGGACTGCGTCGTCACCATGCCACCTTCCCGCTTGCCTCCGCCGCCGTCCTCTTCGGGGTCCTGGCCGCGGTGCGGGTGGCTGGGGCATTCGCCTTCCCGCTGATGGTGCTCTCGGTCGCGCTGAGCGTGGCCGTACTGCTCGTCCTGCCCCGTGACCAGTGGTCCGCGGCCGGCCTGCGCCGGTTCACTGCCGGATCCGCCTTGGCCTGCACGGCCTTGGTCGCGGTGGTCTACGCGCAGACGTACGTCGCCACCCGGACCGCCTTCGGAGACGGCGACGACAACTGGACCGTCTGGGTCCCCCGGCTGTTCGAGGACCTGGTGCCCGGGATGCCGCTGCTCGGCACCCTGACCATGCTGATCTCGCTGGGCATTGTCGTCCCCCTCGTCGAAGAGATCTGTTACCGGGGCGTGCTGTACCGCGCCGCTGAGCAGCAGCGCGGCACCTACGCGGCCATCGTCGGCACCGCCGCTGCCTGGTCGCTAGTCCATCTTGGGGACTACGGACTCAACCCGCTCAATCTCCGGGTGATCTGCGGAGTCCTGCCCTCCGTCTTCCTGATGGGCCTGGCGCTCGGCGTCTGTCGCGCGCTGACCGGCTCGGCCCTCGCCTGCGCCATCGCCCAGGGGGCCTGCAATCTCCTGCTCCTCGCCGCCGTCACCGGCAGGCTCTAGCCGCGCCGGGCCTCCGGCCACGCCGCCCTAACCACCGCAGCCCCTCCCGTCGATGGGACACGCCATGGCATGCCACCTGTTCACCTCAAAATCAGTCACCGAGTGCCAACTGCGGACTGCCCGTCGCGGCCAGTTGCATCACCCGGTCCCGCTGGGATATCGCGGTGTCCAGCGCCCGCCGGCGGCGTAGGGCGTCCACCCAGCGGGCGGTCTGCCCGACGGTGCCGTAGCGGTCCACCCCCAGCCGCAGGTCCCGTACCCCTGCCGCCAGGCGGTCGTCCAGCAGCATGGGGGCCTCCGGGTGCTGCGCGATGCGCACACCCGGTGCAGCAGCCCTGCCAGTTCACCCCGCCGGTGGCCCAGTGCGCCCTCCTGGCAGTGACCGTCGTAGACCCCGAACAGCCACAGGACGAAGTCCGCGAGCAGGACACGACCTCTGCCCGCCGGGGGATCCGCGGAGAAGGTGCCGATGTCCTGACGGACCAACTTGCCGCGCAGTTCCTCGGATCCGATACGAAACGTTTCGGCCCAGGCCGCCGTCTGGGCATCGATGTCCGCGTGGCCTGAGTGGATCGCCGGTCGGCTGGTTACTTCCTTTGCGCGTCTGGGGGTGTCACCGGACAGGCCCCTCTGGAACGCTGCCAGCCACATGCGGGGATCGTAGCCTCCCACCAGCTGCTGGATTTGCGGTCTGTAGACGTTCATGGCATCGGGGTAGGCCCCCGCGGTGACGTCGTCGACCACGCTCTGGAAGATGTTGCGGACGTCCGGACTCGCGACCTGCGCCGCGATGTCCCGCACCGTCAGCTCCAGGCCGTTCTCCTGCAGGTAGCGGGGTATGTCGATGTTCGGCTCATGCAGGGCGACGGGGAAGACGATCCGGCAGAGGACATTACGGACGAACAGTCGCACCGGTCAGCGACCGAAACCGCTGACGAATCGAGGTTAAGCCCGAGGAGTGGGGGCTCAGACGCACGATGTCGACGCCACCGTTGACATCAGAGCCACGTCAGATACTATCTGCCGTGGCGTATCTTAGAACGGGTCTCCTGTCCCCTCGATAGGAAAATCCCGTCAGGGGTATTCCGTGCTCAAGGCTCCGATAGCCTCCTTCCTCAATGCCGATATAGTCACCGACACGGCTAGAGTTGAGACTCCTTACGCATTCGTAGGCGTACCTTTTGGTCCGCCATACAGTCCACAGGACCTGGCGTCGTGCGCAGATGCGGCTGACGCCGTCCGTGCGCTCACGCACCGCATGGAGTACCGGCACATCGCGACTCACTATGACTTCGACTGGGGCGGGCCGCTGTTTCCGGACGGAGTGTCGACGGTAACCGACTGCGGCAACGTGATAGGCGACCCGCGTGATCCCGACGCCATTTCGGACCGAACAGCCGAGATCTTGACGCCACTGGTCCAGCAGGGCAGGACTCCGCTGGTACTGGGCGGACTGGACGCCGTGCCGCCGATGGTCGTGGCCGCATTTCGTGGGTACGAGCATGTCAATGTACTGCACATCGATGCGCACTTGGACTTTCGGGATGAGGTGGGCGGGGTCACCCACGGGTACTCCAGTCCCATTCGGCGCATCCGAGAGTTCGACTGCGTCAGACGCATCGTGCAGGTCGGCCTACGTGCTGTCGGCTCTGGGCGGCCCCAGGACGTCGCTGACGCGAAGGCCGCCGGGAACGAACTGATCACGGCATGGCAGGTGCACGAGCAAGGTATCGGTGTGGTCTTGGACAAGCTGCGTGCCCCTGGTCGTTGGGTGATCACCATCGACTGCGACGGGCTGGACCCGTCCATTGCTCCTGGCGTGGGGTGGCCCGAGCCGGGCGGGCTCACGTTCCCGCAGGTGAGGAGCCTCGTCCATGCATTGGCAGGCGAATCACGCATCGCCGCAATGGTCTTCACGGAGTATCAGCCGGCCCGGGACATCCAGCACACCACGGCACTGACGATCACACGTCTGCTCATGAATGTGATGGGTCTCCAACGATCCGTCACTTCTCACTGACGACGCTGACGCAGCTTCTCGTCCTTCTTTCACGCCACTTCCGCGGCAATTGCCCTCAATGAGGCGCTCGGATCCGACGAGCGCTGGCCGGTGTGTCTCTTGAAGCAAGGTGGTCGCAGGCTCTCCCTCAAAGAGGACAGGAGCCTGTCGGCCGTTGCTTCAAGGGAGCAACGCGGGGGCCACAACACCATTTACGGAGAGATCGTCATGAATCAACGGTTCACTTTGACAACCCATCTGGTAACCGGAGCCCTCGTGGCCTCGAGCACACTGGTGCTCGCGGGATGCGGAGACCAGACGGATAGGGCGGGTGGTGCTGGCGCGAGGTCCACAGAGGTCGAATCCACCCTCTTGTTCAGCAAGCTGCCGGAGAAGTATCAGGACTCTAAGGTCATCAAGGTCGGCTCCGACATCAACTACGCCCCTCTCGAGTTCAAGGACAAGGATGGCCAGGCGGTCGGCATCGACCCGGACCTGGCTGAGGCCTTGGGCAAGCAGCTTGGTGTGACGTTCCAGTTTCAGGACAGCACGTTCGACAATCTCATCCCGTCGCTTCAGACTGGTCGCTTCGATGTCCTCATTTCCGGCATGGGCGACACCAGAGCGCGCCAGACCGGCGAGGACCACACCGGCAAGAAAGTAGGCCCGGGGGTCGACTTCGTCGATTACTTCGCCGCCGGTACATCGATCCTGGTACAGAAAGGCAACCCCAAGGACATCACGTCCTTCAACGAGCTGTGCGGCAAGATCGTCGCCCTTCAGCGCGGCACCACCTCCCACGATCTTGCCGAAGCCCAGGCAACGTGGTGTCAAGTAAAGGGCAGGGGCAAGCTCACGATCCAGGCCTTCGACAAGGACACCGACGCTTTGGTCCGGCTGCGCCAGGGTGCCTCCGACGCCGACCTGAACGAGTTCCCGGTCGCCGCGTACAACGCCAAACAGTCGGGCGGCATTTACGAGGTCGTCGGCGCCATGGCCGAGCCTCGACCCTACGGCATCGTCGTACGCAAGGACAACACGCAATTGCGCGATGCCATCAAAGCCGCACTCGACGCAATCATCAAAAACGGCGAGTACAAGAAAATCCTGGAAAAGTGGAATGTCGCCGACGGTCGTGTTCTCCGAGCAAACATCAACAGCGGCGATGACTGAGACCCCCGCCAGACAAGAAGGTGTCAGCATATGACTGAGTCAATCGGCAGGGCCCGTCCAACGGGCCGCCGGGCGCGTTCACCGGCCACAGGTCTACCAGCTCTGGCCGGATGCCGCTGCAGGCCATCAAAGGCCATGCCAGTCCGCCACTACGGCCGTTGGCTCAGCGCGGTACTGGTGCTGGGTATGGTCACCCTCATTGGGATCGCATTCTCCAACGCAGACGTCAACTGGAGCGTGATCCCGGACTACGTGCTCTTCGACACGATCGCTAAAGGTGCAGCGGACACTTTGCTGATCACCGTACTCTCCATGATCATCGGCGGGGTGAACGGGCTTCCTGTGCCGATGTGAGGGCCCCGCGGTGGGGTTATCGCCCGCTATTACCCCGGGCTCACTGAGCGGGGCTTCGCGCGGTCGTACCGTTCAGTTCGGTGGTGGTGGGAGGGGGTGAGTTGCTTGGATCGGCGCATGGAGAACTCGATCTGGGATGCGTTGCTGCCGGTGGTTCGGGAAGAGGTGGACGAGCTGATCAGGGGTGGTCGGCGGCTTCACGCGGTGAAGCTCATCCGGGAGGCCCACCCCGGGCCGCTTCCTCGACTGCCCGACGCTGTGGAGGTGATGTGCGAGCGCGCGGCGGAGCTGCGGTGCTGACACGGGTGTCGGAGCCCTGTGCAGCGAGTCCGTGGGTCCAGCTGCGACGCGGAACCCCGCTGGAGTCCCGATGGTGGATACCCGACCGGCAGGCCCTCAGCGTTCTCGTGTGAGGCCCGGTCCGTGGCGATCCGTCAGCTTGGTTGGCCCCGGAACGTAGCAGGCACGGGCTTCCAAGATCATGGAGTTCTCGACGCCTCATGATCCGACGGGAAGACCGTGCCTGCCGAAGCATCATCGCCGATCCCGCCTGCTTTTGACCAACTCCGTCAGCATCCTGAGGCCGTGCCCGAGGAAATCCCGGCCCTGCTGGAGCGACTGGCTGAGGTGCCCGACCCTCGGGACCCGCGCGGCGTGCGGCACACCCTGGTCGCCGTGCTCGCGCTCACCGCGTGCGCGGTTCTGGCCGGGGCGACCTCCCTGCTGGCGGTCGGCGAGTGGATCGCTGACGCCCCGTCCTGTGTCCTGAAGCGCCTTGGCATACGGCCCGATCCGCTGTTCCCGAAGCGATGCACGCCTGCGGAAACGACAGTACGACGGCTGCTGGGCCGCATCGACGGCGACGTGTTGGACCGGGCAGTGTGAGGCTGGCCGACCGGCGCCTCGGCGCCGACGGCCGGCTGCGCGCACTGGCGGTCGACGGCAAGAGCCTGCGCGGAGCAGGCAGGGCCAAGGGCCGGAAGGTTCACCTGCTCGCTGCATGCGACCCCGTCCGCGGCTTGGTCCTGGCCCAGCTCGACGTGGCGAGAAGAACAATGAGATCACCTGCTTCCGGCCTCTACTCGAGACCCTCACCGACCTGGCGGGCGTGGTCGTGACCGGCGACGCGATGCACACTCAGCGCGAGCATGCGACATACCTGCTCGGCCGCAACGCGCACTACGTCGTGATCGTGAAAGGGAATCAGAAGAAGCTCCGCAAGCAGCTCAAGTCCCTTCCGTGGAAGCAGACTCCGCTGCAGTCACGCACCCGTGACACCGGGCATGGCCGGGGTGAGATCCGCCGGATCAAGGTGTGCACGGTGAACAACCTGCTCTTCCCCAGCGCACGCCAGGCCGTTCAGCTCAGGCGCCGCCGGGTGAACCGCAAGACTGGCAGGTACTTTCACCCCTCGGTGGAGGCGATCGCCGAAGTCACCAGCCTGCTCGCGCACGGCGACAGCAGGCGGTGAACCCAACACCGGTGGCTGGTGGGCCCGTTGGCCGGGACTGAGCGACACGGTCGAGCGGTGCGCGCCGGTATGACACACAGGCTGGAGGACCACGCGTACAAACTGCACCTGAGCTTCCCTGCTGCCCCGGGCCGTCGGGGGCCGGGTGAGCGAGCCGACGGCGGAGCACGGCCCGGACGCCTGGCGGCAGCCGTTTGCCGAGCGGGTCTTCGAGGCCGCTGGTCGAGGGGAGTCGTGGGCCAACATCTCACCGGTCTGCCATCATGTCAGCTCCGCGAGCGAGCCGACCTGCCGGAACAGGGACGCTGTGAGCGGCCGAGCCGCCCGCTCCCGCCTTGCGGCGGGCGGTCGCAGTGGTCTTCCGAAGTCCATTGCGTAATTCCACGGATGTGGAGCCGTGCCGGGCGACGTACCGTACTCCGATGCGGTTTGCGACCTTTAACGTGCTGCACGGCCGGACGCTCCAGGACGGCAGGCCTATTTCCGTCCCGTCCTCGGATGCCGGGCTTCCGCTGGCTGAGGCCGTCGCGTCGCTGGGCGCCGATGTCTTGGCGCTGCAGGAGGTCGACCGTCTCCAGGAGCGGTCGGGTCACGTGGACCAGGCGGGCGTCGCGGCCGAAGCAGCGGGGGCACGGGACTGGCGGTATGCGTCGGCGGTCCATGGAAGGGCGGTGCCGGGCAGGGGGTGGGTTCTCGACCCGGCCGAGGCGGGGCTGCGGGTATACGGCCTGCGGGATGCGGCGGCACAGGGGGACGTGCCCTCGCACGGCATCGCGTTGCTGTCCAGGCTGCCCGTGCGGGAATGGAGGGCCAGGCGGTTCGCCCCGGCTCCCTTTGGCCTGCCGCTTCGGGTGGCCGGGAGGCCCGGACTCACCCTGGTCCGCGACCAGCCACGCGCTGCTCTCGCCGCCGTGATGGCAGGAGAGCAGGGGCTGTTGACGGCGGTGGCAGTGCATCTTTCGTTCGTCCCGGGGTGGAACATCCGGCAACTGCTTGCCGCCCGCGACTGGATCGCCGACCTTCCGCGGCCCCACGTCCTGCTGGGTGACTTCAACCTGCTAGGCCCGATCCCCAGGGTCGTACTCAGTGCGGCCGAGTTCGTCGCCCCTGTGACCCGTGGGGCGCGGCGAGGGCGGCTCGGCACGCAGGGACCGGCGCTGTGCGCCGGGTCGTGCCTGCATGGCGGCGTTGTCGCGCAGCCCACCCGACGGTCGGTGCTGGGTGACTGGCGGGACCTGGCCCGTGTAGCGACGTATCCCTCGCACCGTCCTGCGGTGCAGTTCGACCACGTACTCGCGGCGGGGACATGCCGGTGCATCCCGGTCGGCACGGGTGCGCCGCAGATGCCGGTGTCGGATCACCGGCCTGTTGTCATTGATATGCCGTGGTGATTTCTCCATGGGCCGCAGGTGGAAGCGGGAGTCATCCCTGGATTGTCCGGCCGTGCGAGGCCGAGGGGAGAGGTTGTGGCTGAGGAGTGGCTTCACCAAGAGCGCGACATATACGTGGAGGAGGGGCTGGCCCGGTGGGGCGAGGAGTTTGGTCTGCGGGTACAGGAACGAGGTGGCGGCCTCGCCCCGGAGACTGACACGGGAAGGGGCATCGTGCGCGGCGGGTTCGAGCCCTGCTTGCTGGCCGTTCTCAGGCTGTCGGTGCACAGCGAGGCAGATGTCCGTTTGCCCTCTTGGTTCCAGGAGGCGCTCGCCCGCACGGGTCACCTTGCCCGCGCGGCTGCGCTGGTGTACGCGACCAACGGCGGTGTGCGCGAGCAGGACGACAGGCTCCTGGCACTGATGAAGGCCGCGGCCAGCGCAGGAGACCTGCGGGGAGCCCAGGCACTGGCCGAGTCGATTCCCGAGCGGCAGCTGCGGGACCGGGCGCTGGTCGCCCTCGTGCCGGCGTGGGCCCGTGCCGGTGAACGCGGCAAGGCTGTCGCTCTTGCAAAAAGGATCCGCTACCCGCACAACTGGGGGAGAGCCTGGGCCATGCTGGCGAAGGCGGTGGCGGACAACGGTGACGCCCACGAAGCCCTCGGGTTCGCCGCTCGCGCCGACGAGTTGAATTCTCACGGCGGCGACGGGGTGTGGTCGCTACATGTCCTCGCCCTCCTCGTGGAGGTGGCCGCCGCGACGGGCGACCATACCTGGGCAGCCGCGCTCGCCGACCGCATGGAGTCCTACGTCCGGTCCAAGCCCCATGGCGAAGGCTGGGTACGGCCCGGGCCCCTTGCAAAGGTACTCGCCTCCGAGATCCTCCGAGGAGACCTGGGCCGGATCGACGCACTCCTGCGCCGCTCACCCAGATCACCCCGCGAGGCCCGCAGACCGCCCTGCGCCACCCTTGGAGGAGACCCGGACCTGATTGTCTTGTCCGATTCCTCCAGAGGCCCCCTCGACGCCGCGGTCATGACAGACGTGTTGAACGCGGTCGCCGAAACCGCAGACCAGGAGGTGGCTCTCGCCCTGGCTGGCCGGGCGGAGACACTGCTCCACCCCGACGACGGCTACCATCACGGCACTCTGCTAAGGGCCGTGACACTCCTGCTGGCCCGGCGGGGGCAAACCGAGCGGGCCATGGCCCTCGCCGAATGGATCGACGCCCCCCATCTGCGCGCGGGGCGGCAGGCGGACGTTGTCCGGGAGCTGGCCCGCTACGGCGACACGGTTCGGGCCGAGGCCCTCGCCCACGCGATCACCGACCGCTGGGCACGGGCCAGAGCGCTGATCGAAGTGGTCCGCGAGGTGGCCCGGCGGGGGGACACGGTCCGGGCCGAGGCCGTCGCCCACGCGATCACCGACCGCTGGGCACGAGGCGAGGCGCTGGTCGCCATCGTCAAGGAGCTGGGCCGGCACGGCGATCTGGGCCGGGCTGAGGCCGTCGCCTCTTCGATCGCCTACCGCAAGACACGAGCCCGCGCACTGGCCGCACTCGTGGAGCTGGCAGAGCCGTCCGACGCCCGCAGGCTTGCCGCCCAGGCCGTGGTCCTCGACAGCTGGCTCACTGTCATGCCAGAGGCGGAGCGGGTCGCGCCCCGTGCCATGGCAACTGTCGCCGATCAAACAGCGAACTGATCCGCAAAGGGCGGAGGGCCGCGCTGGAGCAGGTCGGGCAGGGATGCGGGCGAGGACGGGGGAGTTGCTCCCACTGATGCGGAACACATTGCTGACTGTTGTGGATGCGCTGCGGCCGTCAGCTAAAGGCTGTCCCGTAACTGCCGGTCACGGGTGAGATGATCTTGCTGTTTCTGGTGTGATCACGGCGCCGGAGCCGTCCTGGATAGCCCCGTTCACCGGTCTGAGCCCGCGTCAGTTCGGCAAACTCGTCACCGCGCTGCGGCGCGAGAGTGCAGACCCCGTCCGCAAGGGCCGGCCGTGGAGCCTGCCGCTGGAGGACCGGGTTCTGCTGGTTGCTGCGTATGGCGGACCAACCTGACGCTGCGGCAGCTGGCGCCGCTGTTCGGGGTGTCGAAGTCGGCCGCTGACCGCATCATCGACCACCTCGGCCCCGCGCTCCCGCTCCAGCAGCGCAGGCGGTTCCGCAAGGACACCGTGCTGATCGTGGACGGCACAGTGCGCCGCGAGGCGCCTGATGACCGGGCGGAAGTGAAAGGACTCCGCCACCGGACTGTCGCAGCAGTCCGGTTGAAGCTGAGGGCAGCCTGATCTGGGAGACGCCAGTGAGGGTGGGAAGCCGCCCTGACAACGCCGGGACGTGCTGGCACTGCCAGACGGTGCGGGTCCGGCAAGCGAGACGAGAAGGTGTACGCAGGAACCAGTGGCAAAGCTCCGTAAGCGACGAATCGGCTCCAATCTGGTGGATATGGGCCGGGATGCAGTGCGTGACCACTCCGGTGGTCAACTCCGAAGCCGCGTAGTGCCGTCGGTGGGGAGGCCACGATGAAGGACTGCGGCGTAGTCGTGGCGATGCTGCCGGAGCAAGAGCTGGGCACCTCCCTCGTCGACCGGTCGTCGAGTGAACGTGGGAACTCCCCGGTCGCCCTCCGGGCCAGCCAGCCAGGCTGGTCCAGGGCAGGCCCGTCGCCGGCCGAGGGCCGCGGGATGGGGTGGAGGTCCCGTAGTAGTCCGAGCGCACGGGAGGCGCGCACATGGCGAAGGGGACCAGCAAGTCAGCAGTGAGGAGACTGAAATGCCAGGAGGATTTCGCCGGTGAATACCGACGAACTGGAATCGGCCCTTTACTGGGGCGAGCGCCGGGTACTGGGGATTCAGACCAAGCTGCACCAGTGGGCCGGCGGTGATCCTCACCTCCGGCTTGCCGGTCAGTGCGAGCATCGGCAGCCAGGCGAGGGCGAGGGTCTGGGGTGACGTCGTTGACGTTGACCGCGGTGGTGATGACCTTGAGCGGAGTGCCGCGCGTCCGTCACAGATCAGGTGGTGTTTTGCTGCCCGCCTTGCGCAGGCCGACCGGCGACGGACCGGTGTCGGCACTCCCTGGTCTTGAGGGCTACCGCAGTGGCGGCGGCCCGCTCCGCCCCGTCGGCCAGAAGGTCACCTCGACGCGTTCCGGAGGCACCGGGACTGGATGGGTATCGGCCGGCAACAGGATGGCTGGCTCCTGGGGCCCTTGTGTGTCATAAGCGGGCTCGTGAGAAGCGCCAATCGGCGCGGGAACAATGGTGATTCGCTGAGATGACCTGCGCTTACAAAACCGTCGGTCGGGCTTAATCAAGCGATATTCAGGCAAGAACGGGGACTCCGTACCCAGAGGTGCAGAGGATAATTTTTCAGGAAGCCGAAATGGCAACACCTGCCGGAAGCGATTCTGGAAGGTGACCCGATCGGCGGTTCGCTGCCTACACCACACTCTCAATCCGGGCGTGGCGGACAGCAACCCGCCGAAGTCCTGGGGCATCCGGCCGGTAGCCGTGCAAGGCGGCGAGGAGCCCTGACGAGCGAGGCCGTCAGCCTCGGACATTCGGACTCTGGGACCGTGCCGCCGGGGGGCGGCGCAGTGATCGTACGTCAGCTGTCGAAGCGGATCCGCACGAAGGAGCAGGCGATGAGCGAACCCGCGAGAGCACCCCTCATGCAGGCGAGCCGGACGCCCACGAGCATGGGAGCCGGCGCCTGTCCGTGAGAGATTCCTTGGAACGCGCCGAGCAGACGGCGATCGGGGTGGATTCATCACCCTCGCCCCTGACACCGACCATATCCCCGCAATGGGCCCGTTGTCTGGCATGGTCGGCGTGGTCAAGGACAACATCCATGTCCCGGGGTTGCCCCCACGGCCGGCACACCACCCTGCGGGACTTCGTCCCGACGAGCGACGCACTCGCAGTGCGGCCGCTGCGCGACGCCGATGCCGTCATCCGGGGCAAGGCCAACTCCAGCAAATGTGCAACGGAGGGCCGTGGTTCTGGAGACCGCGGCGGTCTGGCCGCTCGCCGACCCCGGCCCATGCCGAGTTCCTCGACCTCGACCTCGCCCCCGACACCGGGCACGTGGGCACCTGGGCACCGGCGACGGCGCGGCCAACCTGGCCACGCTCACCGAGCCCGGACCCGGGCCGGTACGCCCTCGTGGTCAGCAGAGGCGGCGGCTTCAGCTGGTCCGCGCTCGTGGTCCAGGCCTCCGCACGGTCCCATTCCCGCACATCCGCAGCCGACAGCCGACAGCCGACGACAAGAGACGAGGGACGTACTCATGAAAGAGCAGACCAGGCGTGGGCAGGCCCGGCATGGGTAGGGCCGCCGTCATCGCGGGGATCGGCTCCCACGTCCCCGAGCGGATCGTCACCAACGACGAGCTCGCCCAGACCCTCGACACCTCCGACGAGTGGATCCGCAGTCGTACCGGCATCTCCACCCGGCACGTCGTAGCGCCCGGCACGGCCACCTCCGACCTCGCGGTCGAAGCGGGCGCGAACGCCCTCAAGTCGGCCGGCGGACCCGATCCCGGCCTGCTGGTCCTGGCCACCACCACGCCCGACCGGCCGTGCCCCGGCACCGCCCCGGACGTCGCGACCCGGCTCGGCCTCGGACACATCCCTGCCTTCGACGTCTCCGCGGTGTGCACAGGCTTCCTGTACGCGCTCGCCACCGGGGCCGGCCTCATCGCCTCCGGGCAGGCCGAACGCGTGCTGGTGATCGCCGCCGAGGCGTTCACTACCCTGCTCAACCCCATGGACCGCACCACCAGTGTCATCTTCGGCGACGGCGCCGGGGCGGTGGTGCTGCGGGCGGGCGACCCGGACGAGCCGGGTGCCGTCAAGGCGCTCGACTTGGGCAGCGACGGCTCAGGACGGGACCTCATCACCGTGCCGGCCGGCGGCTCGGCGCAGCGCTCGACGGGCCTTGAGCCCGAACCCGGTGACACTTACTTCCAGATGGAAGGCCAGCGGGTCTACAGGAACGCCGTCCTGCACATGACGGCCTCCTCGCAGAAAGTCCTCAGCGAGGTCGGCTGGCAGGTGTCCGACGTGGACGCCTTCGTCGGCCACCAGGCCAACCTGCGCATCCTGCACGCCGTCGCGGACCGGCTGAAGATCCCCCGCGAGAAGGCCGTGGTCAACGTCGACCGCGTCGCCAACACCGCAGGCGCCTCCATCCCGCTGGCCCTCGCCCACGCGGCCGCCGACGGCACGCTGCGCCCCGGCGACCGGGTCCTGATGACCGCCTTCGGCGGCGGCCTCACCTGGGGCTCCGCCGCCGTGGAGTGGCCGGACATCGAGCCCGCCTGAACCCCACAGCACCACTCAGGACACCCTCACAGCGCCTTCGCCTCGTGACTGCCCGACCGTTCGGCAGGCACCGAGAGCGGCGAGGGAGCGAGCGAGCGGAGGCGAACCTGTGACGGTGCGACAGGAGAACGCCGACCCGCGCCGCACGCTCGCCCTCTACGAGGAGGCCATCCGGCAATTCACGCTCGCGGCGCGTCGCTCTCGACGTCCTGCCCGCCATTGCCTACCGCCGATGACCCCCACCAATTCCGAGACCCTCACCCCGGGCATCACCGTCGACGGGCACCGTCGTGCACGTCGACGCCACCGATCCGGCAGCCCTACTTGACCTGCCCGCCTGGTGCCACATGACCGGCCACCACCTCGGACCAGCCACCGACGACGCGAACCGACCGGTGTACACCTTGTGGCTGGCCGGCGACGCCCGACCCACCCGGCCGGACGCACCCTGGCACCGGGCCGAGGCAAGCCGTTGAGCGCCGCCGCGCATGCGGCGAACGGCTGGCGTAAGCGGCCAGGCAAATTCCCAGGCCGGCAGGGAATCCACACCGCCGCGCCCTGCGGGCGTCCCGGCGCTCATATGCCGGTGCGGCGTCAGCTACTCCCCCGGTCGATGGCGCGCAGCCGTGCGAGCACCGTCTCCAAGCCGTCCTGGATCGCGGCCAGCTGGGCGGCGGGCATGCCCCGAACAGCTCCAGGGCCAGCCTTTCGCGCCCCCCGCGCAACCCGGCGGTCAGGGTGCGGCCCGACTCGGTGAGGGACACCAGCGTGGCGCGTCGGTCGGTCGGGTGGGCGGCGCGAGCAACGAGACCGTCGGCCTCCAGGGCGTCCAGCAGGCCCGTGACATTGCGCGGGGTGAAACTTTTCGCACTATCCGCCGGAGGTGAAGCGCGTGCTGGCGATTGAGCCAGAACCGCGCCTGCGCGCGCTGGCCCAGCAGGCCGCCCGTACAGCCCCGGTGCAGGTGAAGGTGACCGGCGGAGGCGCCGAGCAACTACAGGTCACGGACGCCTCGTTCGACGCGCCCTTCGTCTGTCTGACTCTGTGGTCGGTGGCCGACCCGCACACCGCGCTCGCCGAACTCCACCGCAGCTCCGCTTTTTCGAGCACGCGGGCGCCGACTCACCCGGCATGCGCCGGGTGCAGCGCGCCGTGGACGCCATAATATGGCCCCTGCTGATGGGCGGCTGCCACACCCGTCGCGACACCCAATCGGCCATCACTGGCGCCGGGTTCACCCTCACCTGGGTGGAGAAGTTCGCCTTCCCCAAGACCCGTATGCCGGCGCCTGCCGCCACCCACATCCTCGGCCCTGCCGAACCGCAGCCTGAAGGGCACCCGATGACCGCGCCCGAGCACGAGACCGCGCCCGCACCCACGCCCGCGGCCCTGCAGGACACCAACCTGTCGGCCGCCCACGCCTCCGTCACCCTGCTGGAACGCCTGGCCGACAAACTCGGTGGCCGCGCCTCGGTGACCGCCGTGTACGGCGAACCCGTCACCGCCGACGGCGTCACCGTCATCCCCGTCGCCAAGATCCGCTTCGGCTTCGGCGGCGGCGCCGGACGCGAAGTCGGCACCGCCAAGACCGGAGAGGGAGGAGGAGGGGGAGGGGGAGCCGAGGCGAGACCACTCGGCTTCATCGAAATCCGCGACGGCACCGCCGTCTACAAGCCCATCCGCGACCCGTGGCCCGATATCGTCCTGCCCCTGGCGGCCCTCGTCATCGGAGGCGCCGTACCCAAGCTCCTCCGCGCGCTGCGTCGACGAGGACGCCCGTGACTCACGATGCGCCGCCTATCCGTCCCGTCCGGACACCCCGAGTCGGCGTTGTTCGTAGCTGACGTGTTCGCGTCGGTGCCGCGCAAGGATCAGCGGGCGAAGGGTGACTGCTATCTGCCGGGACTGATGCTGGACGGCCGACGTAGGTCGATCCAGCCGATGGCGGAGCGGCTGCCGGATGGCAAGGAGCAGAACCTGCAGCAGTTTCGTGAACCAGTCGACGTGGGATCCGGTGCCGGTGCGGCGGCGGATCGCGGAGCGGATGGTGCGGCAGAGGGGCCTTGCCCTACAAGGCACCATCACAGTGCTGACCGACCACCCAGCCCGGCGTCGGATACAGCCCCGGCCGATGAAGGAGCCGAGTGACCGTCACCAGCATGCCCCGGGCGACCCTGCCCGCGCAGCGGGCAGCACAGCCCGCAGAGGAGGTGATCATCGGGGTCGACACCCACAAGGACGTGCCCGTTGCCACAGTGATCACCGTGCTGGGCGCACTGCTGGCCCATCAGGAGTTCCCGACCACCGCTGCCGGATACCGCCAACTCCGCGCCTGGGCACGCTCCTTCGGCACCCTGCACCGGGCCGGAGTGGAGTGCACCGGATCCTACGGAGCCGCCCTGGCACGCTTTCTGCGGCAGGAGAACATCAAGGTCATCGAGGTCAACCAGCCCGATCGTGCCATCCGGCGCAAGCGAGGCAAGACCGACGCCGCCGACGCCGCTGCCCGCGCCGTCCTGTCCGGACGCGCCACCACCACGCCGAAGACGGGTGAAGGCTCGGCTGCCGACCTGCGCGTCCTCAGACTGGCCAAGAAATCGGCCGTCAAGGCCCGCACCCGGGCGATGAACCGGCCAGCGGGCCCTCCTGCGGATGCCCGACGAGGGCCCGCGCCAGGCCGCAGCATGATCCGCCGCTACATCATCTAATGGGCAGTGAAAGGCGGTTACTCCGTGGCTGCCACCATGGGCAGGACCAAGGTCCATACATCATCAGGGCAGACAGCCCCATCGCCAGACTGACCTGGTCCTGTACCCCGGGACCGGCCACCGCCCGCCGTGCCAGTACGTCCTGATGGGCGAGGCCATGCCTGAAGTGCAGTGGGTCCGTTCGAGCCCTTGCAGCGACGGGCTGGTGCCAGCTTCCACCGGCGGCGTCACATCCAGTCAGATGATCGGATCGTTGTTGTTCGTGTGGTCCAAGCCATCCGTAGGGGTCACCTCTCATCGCGCCCGGAGCCGTTCGAGCACTGGCCAAGACCGAGGGCCCCTGCGGACCGCTGGGGTCACGAACGGCTAATCGGATGCTGGGCCATCGAGCCCTTCCATTAGGGAGACGCGTGATCCAGCACGGCTGCGACCAGCAGCAATGCACCCCGAACCAAAAGGACGCGAGAACACATCATGCACGTGTACTGCGGGATCGACTGGGCCAGCGATCATCACGATGTCGCCCTGGTCGACCACGACGGAGCCCTTTTAGCCAAGGCCCGGATCCACGACGATGCACCGGGCCTGCAACAACTGATCGACCTGCTCGCCGCCCACGGCGACACCGGAGAGGACCCGATCCCGGTGGCGATCGAGACCTCCCGCGGCCTGTTGGTGGCCTGCCTGCGCGCCACCGGACGCCCCGTCTACGCCATCAACCCGATGGCCGCCGCCCGCTACCGTGACCGCCACGCGGTCTCCCGCCGCAAATCCGACCACCTGGATGCCATGGTCCTGGCCGACATCCTGCGCACCGACGCCGCAGCCCACCGGCGACTGCCCCACGATTCCGAGCTGGAGCGTGGCGGTCATGGCACGCCGGGTCAAGAACCAGCGCCTGGCTGCCGTCGGCTACGTCTGGGCCTTCGCGGCCCTGACCGCCTCACCCGGCGCCCGAGCCCACTACGACCGCCGCAGAGAGGCCGGCGACCGGCACACCGCAGCCCAGAGAAACCTCTTCAACCGCATGCTCGGCTGCCTGCACCACTGCCTCACCGTCCGCACTGACTACGACGAGGCAATCGCCTTCCTCACCCTCAAGGCACCCGACGTCGCTGAGGCCGCTTGACAGATCAACCGCATCGGATGTCTGGCGAAACCATCACGCCGACGACCAGCGCCTACGCGCCGTCCTCGACAGGGCAAATGTTGCCTGATCCGGCACTAGCTCAGCCGATCGACCCCACGGCGGCAAGGGGCATCCTGCGACGGCGAAGGGGCCGATAGTCTCAGGGAATCTTGGTTCGGATATCGCTACACACGGAGGCCATGATGATGCGGTTGGAGCGGGGTTCAAGCCGACTGTACGGCGTGATGCTCATACTGGCGGCGGTAGTCCTGCTCGCGGACCAGCTCACCAAACTGTGGGCGGTCTCCGCGCTGTCCGACAGCGAGCGTGTCGCCGTGATCCCGCCTCTGATCCATTTCCGGCTGCTGTACAACCCTGGCGCCGCGTTCTCCATAGGCATCGAGGCGACATGGGTGTTCACCCTGGCGGCGGCAGCGGCAGTGGTCGGCATTCTCTACACCGCACGCCGACTGGCCTCGGCGGGCTGGGCGCTCGTGCTGGGCGCGGTGCTCGGCGGTGCGATATCCCACCTGGGCGACCGACTCTTCCGCGAGCCCGGCCTGGCCCGCGGGCATGTTGTGGACTTCATCGACTACGGCCCGTTCGTGGGTAACGTCGCAGACATCGCGCTCGTCTGCGGGTGCGCTGCGTTGGTGCTGCTCAGCCTGCGTGGTGTGGAGCTCGCTAAGGTGCCGGGCGAAGAATCCGCCTGGTAGGACTCCGTTAGGTTGCTCTGGCTCTTGAGTTTGGGCTGGTGGTGGGTGTTCTGAGCAGGGGGCGGTGTCAGGTGGTGCTGGTGCCGGTCCAGCAGTGCAGCAGGTCCTGGATGGCGTCGAGGATCTGGTAGAGGGTGAGTTGGCTGTATCGGCTTTTGGGGCCAGGCGGATTCGGCCCCTCAGGGGAGAACAGGCACGGCTGGCCAAGGAGTATCCCTCGACCGCACACCGCCAGCTCTTGTTGACCACCGAGACGACCTTCGCGCTCACTATCAGAGCATCCTGGTCGCGAGCGGCTGTGTCGCGGAGCTAGGCCAACTCGCCACCGTGCCCGACGCAGAGGGGTGCCGGCGAGCACTCCAAGGAGCGTTTGGGGTGCAGCGGCCTGCAATGGTTCACGTGTATCCGCTTGGCCGATGCCTGGCGTTGAAGACAGTGGGCGGACGGACCGCTCTGATGCAGCCCCTCCGCGAAGACGAGTACACGCTTGTCCTGCTCACCTGTGTCTGGGATTGATCCGGCCTCTCACTCTCGCGGACGCGAGTGCAAGGGATCTACCTGCGCAGAAAATGGGCCAACGGGTTGGAGAACCCCGGATGCCTGATGGAACACCCTCTACATGGACGCCGCCGTCAAGGAACTGGAAGCTGGTGGGCTGACGATCTCACCGGAGATCCGCTCCCGCTCTCTCCACTCGCCCATGAACACATCAATTTCCACGGCCGGTACCCGATCATCCACTCCCACGGCGCGGCACTCTACGCCCGCCGCGCGACCCGACCGCCCCCCGAGGAATAGCCCCGCACGCAGAATTCGGAAGCGAGCACGATAAAGGCGCCCGATTCGCCGGGCGTGTACTCGGGCGCCTCAGGAGGTTCAGCAGGTGGTCAGGTTTGTGGCTCCGATGGTGCGTGCGAGCTGGTTGCCGAGCTTGCCGACCTCGGTGGCGCTGTCGCCGGTGACGTGGAACATCACTCCGTGGAGGAGGCTGGTCCACACCATCGCGTCGGCGCGGGACAGGCAGAAGTGCTGGGAGTCGTTGAACCAGGCCGGTTGGAGGTCGTGTTCCCTGCCGAACGCCGACAGCACCTCGACCGGGGTGGCTGTTCCATTCAGGGCCAGCGCCTCAGCCAGCGCGCGCGGGGACGTGGATGCCCACATGGTCGGCGCCGCATTCGACCTGCCTTGCAAGGTGGCGTTCTGGAACACCAGCTTCTCCCACGACTCCGCATAGACCTCGTCAGGGTTCTCCCCATCCACGACGGCCGGCTCGCTGCACCTCGGAGGCCGCAGATCCAGGCTCAGCGGCATGTAAAGGGTGTTAAGCAGCACGACAGGAAATTCCGGCGCAGTCCAGGGCTCGTTGTCCATGTCACGGTAGAACCCGCGCAAGTCGGCAACCGTCCGCTGGAAGCCGTAGGCGCCGTGCAGCCCCTCCAGCAGACCGTCGTCATCGTGACCGCAGAGGGCGAGGTAGCGGCGGTACGCCTCGGGGTAACGCCAGCCCAGGGCGGCAAGGCCGCACAGCTCCTCCAACTCGGCGATCTCCGCTTCGGCGGCACCCTTCACGCGCCGGGACCAGTCGGGACGACAGCTGTCCACATACTCGGCCAGCCGGTCGATCATGTCCTCCGCCGTGCCCGCCCGCGGAAGCCCTCTGCGCGGTTCCTGCCTCATTTCTCCTCCTTCAGCCCCCAAAGTCGGGTGGCTTCCTGGCTCGCCCTGCCGAAGGGGGCACGCCTCGGGTATTCAACCGCGCGCGCCAACCGACCAGTGACACGTGGAGTCGAAGCCGCGTGAGTCAAAGGAACCGTGCCCGGATGCCATCCGGCCTCATCGAGGATCTCGCCCGAATTCGCGATGACATCGAAGTCCCCCTTGACCAGGACACTTTGGCCGGATCCGCGGAGGTGATGACACTGCTGGACGCGTTGACGCTCGTACCCGATCCGCGCCGCAGGCAGGGCTGCCGCTACTCCTTCACCGGCCGGTTGTCGGTCACCGCAGTGGCGGTCATGTGCGGCGCGCGCTCGCTCGCCGCGATCGTGCGCTGGGCACGCGGCGCCACTCCCGCCCTGCCCAGCGCCCTGGGGCTGACCGGCGGGGAAGTTGGCCGAGTGCACCCCTGCCGCGGCGTTCACCGACCACCAACGCCGCCTCGCGGCGTAGCTGCCAACCCGAGGAACTGTCCAAGATCCTTGACATGGCCCACCACGCCGACAGGATCGCCGACGAGCTCGGTTGGTGAATCACGCATATCCACCCAGAGAGTATCGCTCAGGTGGACATGGGCTGGCGTCGGTAGCGGCCACTACCTAGATTCCCTGGTAGGGACTAGGTATCGCTACTCTGTCGGCCCGGAAGGCCAGGACCGAGACTTCTGGCTGGTGGACGTACGGATGGGGTGGATGGGTTCTTCGACAGGTGCGGGCGCTACGCCGCGAGAGACTGCGGACGCCGGCCTGGTCGGCCGTCGCGCCGAGCTGACGGGGCTGCGGCAAGCCCTCGCCGCGGCAAGCGCCGGGATGCCCCGTGTCGTCGCTCTCGTCGGACCGGCGGGGATCGGCAAGACCGCGCTTCTGACCGCGTTTCTGCGCGGCGCCGAAAGCGACCCGACGTCCCCGATCCGAACGTTGGTCGCACGGGCGGACGAGTCGGAGACCGTCCTGGAGTTCGGGATCGTGGACCAGCTTCTGTTCCTGCCAGGGGCAGCGCTCCCCGACCAGATCGCCCCGCTCGTGCGCTTCGAACCGGGGGGTCTCGACCCGTTCGTCGTAGGCGCCCGCCTGCTCGACGTTCTCGCGTCTCAAGCCCGCGACGCGGTCACCGTTCTCGTCGTGGAGGACGCCCACTGGGCGGATACCGCCTCCCTTCAAGCGATCGCGTTCGCCCTGCGGCGCACCCGCGGGCTGCGTCTGCTCACCGTTCTCACACTCCGTGACACCGAGATCGACCGCCTGCCGCCGGGCGTACTTCGTCTCGTCCAGGACGACGGATCGGGGCTGCGAATCGACCTGTGCGGTCTCGACCTCGGTGAAGTGGGCCAACTCGTCGCCCAGCACCGGCGGGAACCGGTTCCGGCCGCGGTCGCGGCGCGGTTGCACGCACACACCGGCGGGGAACCCCTGCTCCTCAAAGCCGTCCTCGCCGAGCTGACCCCCGAGGCGTTCGCCGACCCCACCGACCGACCGCTTCCGGTGCCGGTCAGCTACGGCGAGATCGTCCTGGCCAGGCTCGGCCGCTGTGGACCCGACGTGCGGTGTCTTGTCGAGGCGATGGCGGTCCTCGGCGGACACGCACGGCTCGACCACGCAGTCGCTGTAGCCGGCCTGGAGCGTCTCACCCCGGACATTCTCGACGAGGCGGCTCAGGCCGAGCTGTTGTATCGGGTGGAGGCGCCGTCAGGGGATGAGCTGTGGTTTCCCCACGCGTTGACCCGCGCGGCGGTCTACCACGACCTGACACTCGCCCGCCGGACGCTGCTGCACCGCCGGGCGGCGGCAGCGGTTGACGACGACCTCGGCGCGTTGGAGCACGAGGTGGCGGCGTGCGTTGGTTCCGACGAGGAGCTCGCCGTGCGACTTGCCGCCTTTGGTCGTCGGCGCATGGTCGCGGGCGGTTCCTGGACGTCGGTCGCTCGTGCCATGTTCGCGGCCGCTCGGGTGAGTGCCCTCCCCGAGGCGCGGGTGCGCCGTACGGTCGAGGGGATTGACGCGCTGATCGTGGCCGGCGACATCCGCGGAGCTATGGGCTTGGCGCTCCCGAACAGGCTGCCACCCGGCCCGCATCTTGACTACCTGACGGCTCGGCTGGCCAAGGACACGGGTGACTTCGGTGCAGTCGGTGCACTCCTCGACCGGGCCTGGGCGGCGCTTGGGCCGGAGCCCGCCGTGGCGGATCCCGACCTGTCGGGGCGGCTCGCGGCCTGTCAGGCATTCGTCGCCTTCACCTCTGGTCATCCGGCACCGGCGCTGGAATATGTGCGCCGGGCTCCCGTTGACGTGCATCACACCAGCCCTGTGGCCGCGCCCTTCCTCAGATCCGCTCAGGTACTGTCCCACGCCGCGCTGGGGGACTTCGAGGCGGCGCTGTCGGCGTTCGCCGACTGCCCGTCGGAGAGCATCTGGCCATTCGCGTTGGGAGGTGCCGTCCGGCTCTGGGCAGACCACGTCGTGGAGGCTCGCCGCGACCTCACGAAGACCGTCGCGATGGCGAGGCAGCAAATCATCGGAACCCTTTCTGTTCGTGTCTTTGTGTACGCGTTGTTGTCCGAGGCGGAATACCGCTCGGGCGACTTCGATGCCGCCATCGCCCACGGAGAGTTCGCCTCGGTAGCCGCCGAGGACCACGGATACACCTATCTTGCCGGGATGGCTCGGGCGGCAGCCGCGGCACCATACATCGCCCGCGGTGACTTCGAGCAGGCCGAGCGACATATCGGCGCAGCTGAGGCGATAACCGGAGGCGATCCGTTGAGTTCCTGGTTCGTGGCCGGCGCGCGTGCGCGGCTGGAACTGGCAAGAGGCGAACCTGTACGAGCCGAACGGGCGCTACGGCCGGTGGTCGAGCAAGGCCCGGAGCTCATCGCCGAGGTGGGCATCCACCCCTGGCTGCTCCTCTACGCCGAGGCCCTTGCCGCGATCGGCCGCGACGACGCGGCAATGTCCGTTGTGGACCGAGCGGAACGAGTCGCCCGCGCCCGAGGTCTCACCTCACCGTTCGCCACGATAGGCCGACTGCGCGGCGAGGCGGCAGCCCGGGCAGGGCGCGGTGCGCAGGCCCTCGCCGCCTTCGAAGACGCGGCCCAGATGACCTCGGCGGTGCCGGCCGCGCCCGAGCGCGCGCGGCTCGAACTCGCCACCGGGCGCTTCCTGCGTCGCACCGGACGCCGTCGTGCCGCCCTGGTACGGCTGGAGTCCGCGCGTACCCAGCTCCGCGACATGGGGGCCCGGGCGTGGCTGCCGGCCTGCGAGGCGGAGTTGCGCGCCATCGCGGAAAACGAAGCGCACCCGCTCCTGACCCCACAGGAGCTGACCGTCGCGCGGCTTGTCGCCACCGGGAAGACGAACCGCGGGGCGGCCGACGCGCTGGGGCTGAGCCGTCGCACCGTGGAAAACCATCTCGCCAACGTCTTCGCGAAACTGGGCATCCGATCGCGCGTTCAGCTTGACCCCGAGCTACTCGGGGCGCGCCACCCATCCGAGTAGTCGCAGTGGGTAAGGCCCACTCTTCCGGACAGTCGATGGTTCTTCGACGATCGTGCAAAGTTGTCGACCCGGTGAAGCGTGGTGGTCTCTGGGGATCGCCGCGCTGAGAGAGAGCCATGAAGATTCTTGGTGTAGCTGGAACCGTGCCTTCGCGGAGGGTGTCCAACGAGGACGTCGTGGAGATGATCCGCCACTACTCCCGCGGCGGTTTCAGTGGCGACCTGCCCACGACGTTGAAGGCCATCAGCAGGCTGCTCGGCAGGAGCGGCTTCGAATCGCGCAACTGGCTGGCCGATGACGAGTACCCGATGACGCTGTTGGATGCGACGTTCGAGCGTGCCCTGACCCAGGCGAACATCACCAGGAGCGATATCGACCTGCTCGTCTACTCCAGCGTCGACCGTGGCTTCACCGAACCGGCCAACAGCACCTTCGTGGCCAAGGCGCTCGGACTGGCGTGTCGCAGCTTCGACATCACCGATGCCTGTATGGGCTGGGTGACGAGCCTGGACGTCATCAACGACGCGATGAAGGCGGGCGCCGTCAGGCGGGCGGTCGTCGTCAACATGGAGTTCCCCGCGATCGACGGCAGTGCCGTCGTGCCACGGAACTTCACGCTGGGCTCGTCCGCCGAACTGGCGTACAAGTTTCCCAGCTTCACCCTGGGCGAGGCGGTCACCGTCACCATCCTCGGCAACGAGGCCCCAGACAACTTCGCCTCCAGCTATGTCAACCGTCCCGACCTGAGCGACCTGTGCGCCATTCCGCTGCCGCCCTGGCAATCCTTCTGCACCGACGCGGACACCGCGCGCATCGCACCAACGGGAGGAGAATTTCAGTTCATCTCCTACGGGCGCGAGCTGCACGGCGCGGCCGCGGCCGAAAACGTGAACGTATTCCACCAGCACGGGGTGCGCGGAGGAGAGATACACCTGGTATTTCCGCACACCTCCTCCCCGAACCAGTGGGCGCGGTTCGGGGAGGAGGCCGGCATCGGTGACAAGCTGCACAGCATCGGCCACAAGACAGGCAACATCATCACCGCATCCGTGCCCCTCGGCATCGTCGACGCCGTCGACCAGGGCATTCTCACCAGAGACCAGGTCTGTCTGGCCTGGGTCGGCAGCGCCGGAATGGTCTTCTCCGCAACGACCTTCACGTTCTGAAGTCCGCGTCCGCCGCAGCCCAATCGCTAGTGCCGCGTCAGCCAAGGTTCGCCCCGTCGCGACGCCCGGCACGCCCTCTCGCCGCACCGGCCGAAAGCCCAAGTACGTCCAGTACGAGGACTTCCGGCCGGCACGCCGAGAGCACGCACCGGACGCCGCTCCTTGACGGGCGAACCTTGGCTGACGCGGCACTAGTTGGGCAGAATGCCTGCGGACAGATTGTCTGTGGGGAGGTAATCCCTGTGCATCGCAGCTGATCTGAAGGAGAGCACAGCCACGGGGGAGTACGAGTACGGCGCCGAGACCACCGCCCCCGCTGCGGCGATCGTATCCGGGCGAAGTCGGCGACCCAAGGGCTCCGGAGGCGGAGCGTACGAGCCGATGGAGTCAGCCTGCCTGCGGACCTCCGGCCCGCGGGAGCTTGGACCGATGGACCGCGCGTCCACCGATCGGCGTACCCCCACGGCCGCACGCCTTGTGGCGGTCAAGTCGATCTGATCGTCCTGCCCATGGCCTGGAGACACGACGAACGTCGGCATGGTGAACGCCTGGCGAAGGCGTCCAGCGGCGATACGGCGCAGTGTCCAGTGCCCGGCGACACCTACCGGGTGACCTGCACTCACGACGCCACTCTGCGCAGACGCCTACCCGAACTGTCACCTCGGCATCCGGTAGGTGACGCAGGCAGCGGTCGGGCCGGAGCCGACCGTGACGAACACGAGTTGGTCGTACCGGGCGGTGCGGCCGGTTTCGAGTGCGTGTTGGTAAGCGAGGATGAGGGCCGTTGTGTGGGGTTCGCCGTCCCCGGCTGTCGGGGTGATGACGGCGTCGGTGCCGAGGCCCAGCCGGTGGGCGAGCGCGGTACCGATCCCGGCCGGTGAGCCCGAGGTGAGCAGCAGGGTGCGGGTCACGTCGAGGCCTTCGGCCGCGACGTGGTGGTCGACCAGTTCGGCGGCCAGGTCGGCCCAGCGTGTGAAGCCGTCCGGGCTGAGCCGCGGCACGGTGACCGTGTGCCGGTCGTGCGGGTCGGCAGGGTCGTAATAGCCGCTGCGGTCCGGGCCGGTCTTGGCGGCGAGAGCGGTCCGCGTGGCGCCGAACCCGGTCCGTTGGCCGGGGTCGTGTGCCAGCAGCATCGCGGCCCCGCCGACCGCGTACGGAAACCCGGGAACGCGATCGGAGCGCCCCGACGGGTGAGCGTCGGCTGTCACCACCAGGACATGCTCTGCGCCACCGGGCGCGGCGAGGAACGCCTGCGCGGCCTGTACCGCGTTCAGCGGGCCGCAGGCGCCGTTGCTCAGGTCGAACGACAGCGACGGCCTGGCCGACCCGCCGTCAACATAGTCGAGGTTGATTGCCAGTTCGGCCTGGATGAGCGCGGCGAGCGCGGGCTCGTGAATGTTGTCGTCCCGGAACACTCCGGTATTGATCAGCACGTCGACGTCGTCGGCGCCGAGCCCGGCGCGGGCGAGGCAGTCCCGTCCGGCGGCGGCCGCGTGCTGGACCGAGCCGGGCACCGCCGGGCTGCTGCTGGTCCCGACCGCGCGGATGACGACAGCCATCTCATGCCCCCAGCGACGAGATCGTGGCCGACAGGAACCCGGCGACGAATCCGGACGCCAGGGGGATCATCAGGTACTTCGCCGGCAGTCGGCCCCCACCGGTTCGCAGGTGTTCGTCGAGAACGACGAAGTGTGACGTCGACGCCGTGTTGCCGTACCGGTCCAGGACCGTCAGCATCGGCGGCAGCGTCCCGAAAGCGGCCTCGCCGGCCTGCCGGACCCGCCTGGTGAAGTTCACGCTCACCTGGTGGGCGATGACGTAGTCGAACCGTTCCTCCGCGAAGCTGCCGCCGTTCCTGGCCAGGTGCTCCTGGTGCAGCGTCGGCCACAGCCGCATGACGTTGCGGTGGTGCAGCCCCACGCTGTCGGAGTACATCGCGACTCCCGGGCCCTGGCTGCTCGGCTTGGCGATGCACAGCCGCGAGTACCCCGCGCAGGTCATCACCTCGGCGTGATGGATGCGGTCGGCCGGTGAAGGCGACGCGTCCACGATCACCGCGGCGCCGGAGTCGCCGACCGTCAACGACGCGAGCTGCGGGTCCCGCAGGCCGCCGATCTCCCGGACCGCGGTGTCCGCGATCGTCGTGACGCACTCGCCGCTGACGACGAGGCCGGTGCGTACCGTGCCGGCCTTGATCATGCGATCCAGCAGCGTCACCGCCGTCATCATCCCCGCGCAGGCGTTCATGATGTCGAAATGGATCGCTCGGCGGGCGCCCAGTTCCTGGCACAACAGATACGCCAGCGACGGTTCCCACTGGAGCCTGTTCGGCCCCACGTCCCGGGTGATGGATGCCGAGATCACCACGTCGAGGTCGGCCGCCGCGTACCGCGACCGTTGCAGGCAGCGCCGCGCGGCGTTCAACGCCAGCGTCAGGGAGTCCTCATAGGACTCCGGGCTGCGGTCACGCTCCCGCCGCTGCCGGATACCGGTCAGCGACGCCAGATCGACCGGCGGCCGATACGTCATCCGCGCCACGACCTCCGCGGTCGACACCGAGGTAGACGGCAGATACACCCCGAGCGACTCGAAACGGGAATGGATCACGATGACGTCACCGGGTCGCTCGACAACCCCTGGGCAAACCTGGGCATGGAAGCCTTTCCGCACTGTGGACGACAACGTCGATTGACCGACAACTCGCGATCACTCGATTGAGGTTCGTTGTCAGCAGCTGCGGAAATGAAGTGTGGTTGCCACTCAGATGTCGACCGGCAGTGCTGAGGGGTCTCTGAGTAGCCGCCGTCTGAGCTCAGTACGCGTCCGTATGCCGAGCTTCGAGTACGCCCTTGAGAGGTGGTTCTCCACGGTGCGGTGGCTGAGGCTGAGCGCGTCCGCGACCGCGCGGTTGCTCAGTCCGTCGACCACCAGCCGGGCAACCCTGAGTTCTTGCTGGGTCAGCGCGGGATGGCCGTCGGTGTCGGCGAGGCCCACCAGCTCGGCGTCGCAGCGGGCCAGCCAGTGCGCGGCGCCGAGCGTACGGAACCGGTGCCGGGCGGCATCGAGCGTGCTGCGGGCGCTGCTAAGGCGGCCCGCTCGGCGCAGGGAGACTCCTGTGGCGAGGTCCAGTCGAGCTACCTCCAGGGGCTGGGCGCAACCCCGCGCCGAGGGACGCGCCGCCTCGAATGCGGCGAGTGCCTCCCGATCGCGTCCCGCCCGGGCCGCGGCCTCACCCCGCAACCGGCCAACGGTCACGAGTGGCGTGACGAGGCCGCGTAGACGCGCCGCCCGCTCCGCGCGCTCCACAGTGGACGCCGCGGCCTCCTCCCGGCCGAGGGCGGCGAGGGCCTCGGCATGCAGCAGCAGCCACGGATGGATGCCGATCTCCTCGGCGAACGGCTGAGCCACGATCGGTCGCAGGGCGCGCTCCGCGCGGTCGGCGTCGCCACGGGCCAGCTCCAGCCGGGCCCGTGCGCCGGCCGCGAACCATTCGCTGAATGGCTCACCCGCCGCCGCTTCGGCCGTCGTGACCAGTACCTCGGCGGTCTCGAAGTCCCCCCGATCGATGACGGGCAGCGCTCCCACCGCGCGGGCCATCCCGGCGTAGCGGACCTTGCCGTCGGCGTCGCGGTCGATCGCGGCGGCGAACTCGGCGTGCGCCACGGCCGCCTCCCAGTTGCCCAGTCGGTACTCGGCATCGGCGAGGACCCCGTAGGCGAAGAGCACAACGGGCATGGCGAGCGTTCCCCGCCGATCGGTCAGGCTCACCGCGGCGGTCAGGTCCGGCCGGGCCGCCGCCGGATCGTCGGACCAGAGCCGGACGATCCCACGCAGACCGCGGGGCAAGGGGCCGTCCGCCGGGTATGCCGCGAGAGCCTCGAGTGCCTCGGTGAACGCACCCTGCGCCGCCAGCGGGAGTACCTGGGTGACGAGTAGGTACGGCGCCATCGGGTTGGCCGTCGTATCGGCCGCGGCCGGTACCCGACGGCGCCACTGCCGCGCCTCGGCCTGACGGCAGGCGCTGAACAGCGTCGCCGCGCGGACCAATGCGATGCGAGCGACCAGGCTGAGATCGTCCCCCGTCGGCTCCGGTCCGATTCCCTCATAGGCCCTTTCCAGAAGGTCGGCGGTCGTACCGCGCGCGCCGACACTCATGCCCAACCGGGCGGCCAGGTAGTCGCGGTGGGGACCTGGGGGCAGCTGCGCCGCGCTCTCCGCCACCGCCGCACCCCGGACGTCACCGCCCAGCAGAAGCGCGTCGACACCCTCGACGGTGCGCCGCAGCCGCGCCGCGGGATCGGCACCGACCCGGGCGGCCGCGAGGAGGGCCCGGGCTGCCGAGGTCCACGATCCGCTCGTCGACAGAACGCGCCCGCTGAACGCGTCGAGTCGGGTGGCGAGTTCCTCGTCGGGGCCGGAACAGGCCGCGACCTCGTGTTCCAGGCTGGACAGCTCGTCCTCGACCAGCTCCGCGGCCCCGCGATGCAAGGCGACCCTGACCACATGGCGCAGGTTGTTGTACACGGCGGCCCCGACCAGCGCGTGCTCGAACCACAACTCGTCCCGGACAGGCGTCTCGACCTTGCGCAACAGCCCCGCCGCGGCCGCCTCGTCGAGCAGTTCCGGCGGCAGCGGATCCAGACCGGCCAGAGCCGCGGCCTGGTCGAGACGCGCGTAGGTACCGAGCACCGACACGGCCTCGACCAGTCGGCGCACCTCGATGCGGCAGCGGGCCAACCGCGCGAGCACGATCTCGGCGTACGTTGTCGGAACCCGCAGGAGCCGGTTGCCCGGCTGCCCGAAGTCCTCCGAGGCCAGCTCAGCGAGGGCCGCCTTCACCAGCAGAGGCTCACCACCGGTGTGCGCGTGCAGCATCGCCGCCTCGGACACCGACAGCGGCCGCCCCTGCCGTACCGCAAGCAACCCCACCTCGCGGGGGTCGAGGCCGCCGAGTTCCAGCCTCAGCCCGAGGCCCGGGTCGTCAATAATGCGGCCAAGCCCGGCCGGCAGCTGGTCGAACTGCTCCGGGCGGAGCGTGAAGAGGACACATAGCCGCAGCCCACCGCTCCGGCGCAGTACGAACGTCAACGCCCGCAGCGACGCCGGATCGGCCCACTGAGCGTCCTCCACGACGAGCACGGCACCGCCCCCGGGCCCCGCTTCCCAGGTGGTCAGCACGTCGAGGAAGGAGGCGCCCGCGACAAACGGGTCGAGCCGGGCCGGGCGCAGCTCCGCGACCGGTCCGAAGACCGTCGGCAGGTCGACCTCCATCTGGCGCAGGAGCTGCCCCAGGACACCGAGCTCCAGCACGGTCTCCGACTCGTCCGCCCGCGCCAGAAGTACGCGTACCGGGCCGTCCAAACCGGGCGAGGCGAGGAAGTCGGAGAGCAACGCGGTCTTGCCGATCCCGGCCGGGCCCACCACCGCGACCACCCGCGGACCGCTCGACACCGCCTGTGCCAGCGCCGCTCGCAGCGCCGACAACTCGCGTACCCGGCCGACCAGTCCGGACTTCGGTGCCCGCTTCCCCGTATCGGACACCGAAATACCGAACATCGAAAGCCACCCGCCAACCCACGTCCATCCCGAGCACCGCCCCGGCTTGCGACAGGAAGGATAGCGCCACCCAGGAATCACTTTGACCCGAAAGGACCCCAGGTGGGAGGCGAACTTGACGGTACGTCGGTGTCTCGCGCCCGCCGTTACGGGTCCGCCGAGCCCGATCTCGCCAAGACCCGTGCCGTGCGCGCATGGGCGCAGCAGAAGGGTCTGCCGGTGGCGGCCTGTGGCCTGCGTTTCCCCGCGCCTGTGGCGACGGCATCGACATACGCAGCGACCTCGGCGGGCTCAACCTGTCCCTCGCGCCCAAGGTGTTCATCGAATGCGGCAACATGCAACTGCACCGACGCCAGGCACTTCACCAGTCCGTCGTGGCGCCGGCACGCCGCGGAAGGTATCGCTGATGCCGTCGTCGCCTACCTCCGCATGCCCAGCCAGCTTTTGCGCTCTCCTTGACGATCGGTGCTCGAAGACGCCCACCCGAGGACGGCGACCTGCCGCGCTGGCGGACCGCCGGCATCACGGTCCGCTATCCCGCCGACGTGCGGACGATCTGACGCGTTGTCGGCGCCGGCCAGGGTGGTTGCGATGGTGGACGCCGGGCCGCACCGCGTCGTGGACGGGACCCAGGCCGGACTGCTGTTGCTGATTTCCCCGGTTGATCATCCGGGTCTTAGGATTGCTGCTCGTGGACATGCCCGCGCGCCTGGTCGCGACCGCCGCCCTGCCGTTTGCCCGCCGCCTGCTCAGCCACCCTGAGGGCCGGCACCGTACGCCGGACGGGCTGCTGGTGGCGATGCGGGTGGAGGACCGCATGCGGGTGTACAACGTCGACCGGTTGCTGGCTGGGGACAGCGCACCGGTGGCCGACTTCCCGACGCCCTGGGCGAGCTGGTATAGGAACTACGGCAACACGTTCCTGCCGGACCTGTCCGCAGCGGTGTTCAGCGAGGACGACAGGGTCCGGGCGGTCGACCCGGCGGGGGGCACACGGTGGGAGTGGTCGCACGCGGAGCACCCGTGGGGCCCGTTTGACGGAGGCGCGGTCCTCGCCAGCTCGGACGGTACGCAGGTGTGGGCCGTGGTGCCGGGGGTGGACGCGGAGGGCAAGGAGGGCCAGGATCTGGTGGTGCTGGCCGCCGCCGACGGGCAGCTGCTTGGGCGCACGACGCTGCTGGATTGGCGCGAGCCGCATCCGTTCCCGCTCGCGCACCCGGACGGGCGGCACGTCGGCGTGAACTTCATCGAGCAGGACCAGTCCTACTTGTTCTGGGCGGTGTTGGAGGCCGACGGCACGGTCCGCGCCTGGCAGGTGCCCTGCGACGAGGAGTACGTCGTCGACGTGCGCGCCGACGGCCGGCTCGTGGCCTCGTACAGCGGCCAGGGGTACTTCGTGGCGCAGCGCCGGTTCCCCGACGGCTACGTCCTGGGGGAGACGGACAACCAGGAGATGCGCGCGCTCCTCGACGGCGAGAACGAGATGGAGAATCACGACGGTTACTGGCGGTACAACTGGGAGGGGCTCGGCGCCTTCGTCGACGACCGGACCGTCCTCGCGGCGCTCCGAGGCCCGGACGACGCCATGTCGCACTGGCTGCTCAAGACCCCGGCCGACCAGGAACAGGAGTGGGCCGGCCTGGTCCGGGGGCGCGTGCGGTACGAGCCCGAACCGCCCGACCTGCACCACGTGCGCGCGCTGGGCGACGGGACCTGGCTGACCGCCGACGAGCAGTCGATCCAGCGGTGGACCCTGGCCTGAGTGTCACGGCCCACCCCCGGGGTACGCCGGCCTCCCGCGATCCGGACTACGCGGCCAAGAAGGCCCGCGTCGAGCATGGAGTCCACCCTCGAAGGCGAGATTGACCCGGCCGGTGCCGGCAGCGGCAACAGCCGCAACGGGGCCCCAGGTCACCGTCAAGTCCCACAAGGTCACCACGTTGGTCGGTATGTCCGGAGCGAGCTCCTGCGCGAGCCACATGGGCCCCTGCCAGAAGGTGGTGTCGTAGCGCTGCGAGGTCGTCCCGCTGCCGTCGTGGCGGGGGAACGGCGCCGCCCCTCCCACCAGAGCTGGTCCCGGCAGGCCACTCGGCTCGAAGAACCGGCACCCCGCCACCCGCTACGAAGTCGGCAAACCGTCAGGCGGCCCGAGACCAACACCGAACGCGACCGGAGCAGACCATCGCGAGAGCTAAGACCGTGTCCTACGTCGTGAGAATCCTTTCGTGCGGCGGCGCCTCTTATACATGTGCCCGCGATCCGCAGGCACGGAACCGGCACAACGCTCACGAGTGACATGGAGTCCCCGCAGTGGAAATAAAGATCGGTCAACGCCTGCCTGCCCTCGTCTTCCGTGGCGACGGCGGTGCCCCGGTCGGCATCAAGGAGCTGCGCACCGGCCAGCCGGCGGTGCTGTTCTTCATGCGCGCACACAACTGCATGGTGTGCATGCGCCACGCCGGTACGCTCGCCAGAATGGGCGACGTGCTGGTCGAGCACAAGGTTCTGCCCATCGTCGTCGTGCCTGGTACGGCTGCCAACGCCGCGTCGGTGCGACGTAAGCTCGGCGGCGCGGTCCAAGTGGTGTGCTCCGACGCCGTCGCCGCCCACCAGGCGGTCGGCCTCGGCCGCACCATGCTCATGCAGCACAGTGGCACGTTTCTCGTCGACGCCGATGGCGTCCTGCGCTACACCAAGAGCTCCGGCATGCCGACCGGCTCTTTCAACCGGGAGGAACTGCTTGCCGCGCTGGCGCGGCTGTAGGGGGTCGTACGAGACCGAGAGCAGGAGGAAGAGCGGGAACCGCGCCGCGACCGTGGCCCCCCGTTACCGTCTTGCCGGCTCGCGGCGCTGGACCCGCCCGGGCAGGAGGACGTCTTGTGGGTCCACCTGCCCACCCGCCGCGTGACGCCCTGACCGTCGATCCGCGCGGGCGCTGCGGCGCCCGCGCGAAGGAGGCCCGCCACGTGCCGGTTCCGATCCTCTGCCACATCTGCCACGGGGGCTGCTACGAGCCCCGGGGTCCGGGGTCCTACGCCTGCCGGTCCTGCGGCGGCCGGGCCACCGAGTCGACGTTTCCCGTGCAGAGCGACGAACGGCTCGTCGTGCTCGCGGGCGTGCTCCAGGCCCTCACTGTTCCGGACAGCCACCAGGTGATCACCCCCTCCCGGCGGTGCCACGCCCCGCACCTGGGTGCGAGCCTGATCCTCGCCCTTCGGCTCAACCGGACCCATCCGGTGTACCGGCACGCCGAGGACGTCCCCGTCGCCGAAGGCCTGCTGGCCGTCCTGGACGCCGACGAGCACGGCCCCTGGGTGCTGTCTACCGAGCAACTGGGCGTCCTCACCAGGGCCATGGACGTTCGCGACGCACTGCTGCCCTCAGCTACCCGACGGCATCCCGACTTCGACGCCGAGCTCCGGGCCGCCCACCTCCGGAGCCGGCGCCCTCCCGCCACCTGAGCCGCCCGCCGGCAGACCGCCGCCCCCACCGCAGGCCGCAACGCCCGCCGACCCTCCGCGCACGCATGACATCGCAGAACTGCGATGTCATGCAGCCGCCGGGACCGAGATCGGCGCGGTGCTGCTGCCTCACCGTCTCGCTGCCCACAACTCGCCATCAGGGTGAGGAATGTGATCTGACACGCGGTGGTGACGACAGCGGCCGGATACGGGGCAGCGCAGTCTGCACGCAAGATCGATCCCAGCGCCGCTCACGGCTTGACAGGTCCCGCTCCCTCCCTTCAAAGTAAGTGAACATTCACTTTGAAGGGAGGTTTGGATGGCGCGCCCCAGTCAGAAGCCTGCGATCCACGCCGCAGCACTCGCCTGCTTCGCGGAGCGCGGGTACGACGTGACGCGTACCCGGCATATCGCGGAGCGGGCCGGGGTCTCCGAGTCGGCGCTCTACCGGCACTATCCGTCCAAGGAGGCCATCGCCCAGGAGCTGTACGCCGAGGCGGTCCAGGGTTACGCACAGCTGCTCGGCTCTGTCGCGGACGGACCCGGCACGCCGCTGGAACGGCTCGCCCTGGTGGCCCGCGCGATGCTCGCCGCCTACCGCGACCAGCCCCACGCCTTCCTCTTTGCCCTGTACAACACGGGCTCCCTCATGCCCCGACTCCCTGAGGGCAGTGACTATCCACTGCATGCCATCGAGCGACTGATCACGCAGGCCCAGCATGAGGGAGAGGTCAGGGACGGCGCGTCCAACCTCCTGGCGGCCGTCTTCGTCGGCTGCATCCTCCAACCGATCACCGTGGCAACCCTGTCCCGGCCCGGAGTCCTGGACCTTCTCACCACCACCGCGCACGACCACACCATCGAGGAAGCGGCAATCGCCGCCGTCAGGAGTCCCTCCCATGCCGTCTGAACCCACCAGCGCCCGCCCGCGCTCCCCGCGCCTCGCCCGGTTGGAGCGACTGGTCAGCGGCCGCAACACGCTTATCGCCTTGGCCTCCTTCGCTGCCGTCATGACGCTGATGACCATCGCGGTCACCCGCTTCTACGACGCCCACGGCGTCGGCATCCTCAACCTGCTCGGCGCCCGCAACGCCGCCGATCCCCGCAGCGGCGGCTACAGCGCCGACACCGCCTACAACTGGCTCAGCACCTACGGCGCGTCAGGACGGCGCGACCACCTGCTGATCCTGCTGCTCGACCTGCCGCTCATGACCTCCTTCGCCGCGTTCGCCTCGATCACCCTGCTCTGGGCCGCCCCCCGGGCCGGACGCCGCCTGCGCACTGCATTCGTCCTGGTACCACTCGCCGCCGCCGGCTTCAACCTCGCGGAAGACCTCGGCCTGACCACCCTCCTGCTGAGCTACCCCACCCGCCTCGACGCCCTGGCCACCACCATCAGCGCTGTCAACGGCCTCAAGTCGCTCTGCTACGCCGTCAGCCTGCTCGCCGCCGTCGCAGTATCCGCAGTCCGCCTCCTCACCGCACGTGGCAGGCGCTGCCGCCTCGCCGTCCGCCCTGAACCGGCGCAGCACTGACGGCCCTCGGCGCGTCAGCCGGCGCACGGGCCGGTACCCGACCGACCCGCCACGCCCCCGCTGGCACCTCCCACGACACGGTGTGGATCACGGACTCGACCCCGGTGCCGTGCGGGATGTCCCGCCCCACGGTCAAGCGCTCGGAACTGGCGGACCGGGCCAACTACGGCTACTGCGCGTCGCATTCGCGGTTCTTCTGGGGGCAGCGGCTGTACCTGGTGCACCCCGGCCGGGATGCCGGTCCTGTGGGCGCTGGCCGATCCGAAGCTCGGCGAGCGCGAGGTGCTGGCCGCGATGCTGGGCTGGTGCGCGAGCGGCCGGGCCTGCTGCTGATCAGCGACAAGGGCTTCGCCTCGAAGACCTTCGAGCGGTCGCTGTCCGCACAAGGCATCACGCTGCTGCGGCCGTCGAGGAAGAAGGAGATCCTGCGGCCCGGCGAGCCGATGCTCAAGAAGGTTCGCCAGCTGATCGAGTCGGTCAACGACACCCTCAAGGGCCAGCTCGACCTGGAACACACGGCGGGCGCACTTTCGAGGGCGTCGCTGTCCGCGTCGCTCAGCGCATGCTGGCTCCCTGGCCGCCGCGATCTGGCACAACTTCCAGACCCGGCCAGGCGGTCAGCCGCTCACTGACCGCCTATGACCACTGACCGCATTCGGAAAGACTCGTCTCTAGACCGATCCACCTCGATCACCAAAACGACAGCGGGGCAGCGCCCCGGCACGGGGCTGGACCGCCTTTCACTTCCGGCCGCTGCCGGACTTCGGCACCGGGAGGTAGTACGCACCGGTGCCGGTCACCCCGTCGGGTGTCCCGGGCAGCACGCAGTAGCCACGCAGCGACCAGTTCGAGGTGTCGGTGAAGCCGACGAGGAGTTCCGCACGGCCGTCGGAGTCGAGATCCGCCGGCACGACGTCCGTCGCGAAGGCGTCGCGCTCGTCTGATCGGGCGGGCAGGCCGCAGGTGACGCGGGTGACGGACCGGGCGTCCGCTCCCGTCAGCTTTCCCGTCCCGTCGCCCCGCAGCACCACCACTTTGCCCGCGCGCTCGGCCCGCCCCACGTCCGCGTACGGGGCCGTGGTCACCACGTCGAGCGCGCCGTCGCCGTGGACGTCACCCAGGGCGACGGCGGAAGCGAACGAGGCTTCGTCGTCGATGATCGGTCCCGCCACCTCCTGGCCCGCCACGGACGTCACGCGGGTCACGTCCAGGCCCTCGGCGCTACCGGGCACCAGGGTGACGGATCGGCGCTTGCTCCAGTCGGGGCCCGTTGCCGCGACCAGGTCGTCGACGCCATCCCCGTTCAGGTCACCCACCTTGATCTGCCGGCCGATGTCCAGGCCCTCGCCCGCGGCCCCCTCCACGGTCACCGGCCGGGCCAGGCCGTCGCGCGCGCCTTTCGAGAAGAGGAGGAACCTGTGACCAGGCTCGCCGTCGTACTCAACGGAGGCCGTGGCCAGAAGGTCGGTGACGCCGTCGGCGTCGACGTCCCCGGCAGCGAGGTCGTACGGCACCCAGCTTTCCAGGTCGTCCTCGTCCGCAGGGTGCTCGCCCGTGTCCAGCCCGCGCTCGTCCGTGCGCGCTGCTCCGCTGTCCCGCGTGAACGGCCCGTAGAAGACGATCCACGGGTTGGCGACGTCCTGGTGGCCGTCCCCGTTGAAGTCGCCGGTGACCATCGCTCCGTGGAACGGCCGATACTCGGCCGCGGCCTCGCCGGCGAGGACCGTGCCACCGGAGAGCCCCCGGGGCCCTCCCCACACAACGGTCAGCAGGCCCCGGTCCACGCTCTGCTGGACGTCTCCGAGCTCCTCCTCGGGCGCCGCCACCAGCAGGTCGGTGTAACCGTCGCCATCGAGGTCCGCCGAGGCCGTGCGCCGGCCGAAATCGTCTCTGACCTCGGCACGATCGGGCACTCCGGGCGAGTTCTGTGTGATGACCTGCGTCGTCACCCGGTGCGAGGCAGAGCCGTACGCGACGGCGACGTATCCGGCGTCATGCCGGCCGTCGACCGAGCCCCGCGGCGCGGGCAGTACGAAGTCCCCGTACCCGTCGCCGTTGAAGTCGGCCCGGCTCGCAGCCGGCACGGCCGCGGTGTCCCCCGGGGCGGTGCCCTCGGGCTCGATGCCCGCGGGCGCGGAGGGTCCCAGGAGGCCCGCGACGGCGACCGTCACCGCTGCCGCCGTCGTCGCTCGCCGTGCGTGTTTCACTGACCGACTCCTCTGTCCCCTGCACCCCGGACGAACGGCAGTGCGGAAACGCCTGCCGTCCCCGGTGTGACCCGCAGGTGACGGGGAAGGTTGCGCGCGGTCGACGGGTTCCCACACCCGTCGGCGTGCCGCGTCAGCGGACGTGCCCGTCATGGCTTGACCTGGAGCGCGCTCCAGGTCCTACGGTCTTGTCCATGACCGGCGGACAGTCCCTCCCGCCGGACCGGGCACCAACCCTGACCATCGCCCAGGTCGCCGAGCGCACCGCCTCTCTCACGACGCACTGCGCTACTACGAGAGCGCCGGCCTGATCGAGCGGGTCGGCCGGACCACCGGCAGCCAGCGGCGGTACGACGCGGCCGACCTGGCCCAGGGCCTGTCCGCTGGATCAGGCCGGAATGGCGGGGCATGGCACGCCCATCCGAGCGGATGCATCCGGGATCCTGCTGCTGCTCTAGGGAGCGTATCGAGTCGTGATCGATCTGCGGGATTCGCCTTCATGGTGGGGCCTGGACCGGTAGACCTTTTACGTGACGCGAGTGCAACTAA
>NZ_JBVIVK010000020.1:0-119689 GCF_055595715.1 Streptomyces sp. NPDC040410 | reverse complement strand
GGGGTATCCGGAAACAAGGCGACCCCAGGAACCACTTAGTTAGCAAGTGTCGGACCACTCCCCCCCGCCTCCCCCCCCACCACCACCCCCCCCCCCCCCCCCTCCCCCCCCCCCTCGGCGCTGTGTGCTTCCTTCCATGTGACGCGCTCCCCCCGCGCGTTCATACGTTGCGCGGCGGGCGGTCGAACGGGTCGGTGGTCGCGCCCTGCCGGGACACGCACAGGGCCCAGATGATGAACCCCGACATGGCGATCATCACGATCGACCAGACCGGGTAGTACGGCAGGTCGAGGAAGTTGGCGATGATGATGAGTCCGGCGATGCCCACGCCGACGACACGCGCCCACGTCGCGTCCTGGAAGAGTCCAAGACTGACGATCACGGCGATGGCGCCAAGAACGACGTGGATCCAGCCCCAGCCGGTGAGGTCGAACTCGAAGACGTAGTTGCGGGTCGCGATGAAGACGTCGTCCTCGGCGATGCCCATGATGCCCCGGAAGATGTCGAGCAGGCCTGCGATCATGAGCATGACGGCTGCGAAAACCGTCAGGCCCTGGGCCCACTCCCGCTTTGCCGTGTGTGCGCGCGGTGTGTGTGTCGCGGTCATCCTGTTGCCTCGTTTCAGTCTCGTGCGGTGGCTTCAGCGACCGGAGGTGGAGGTGGCGGCGCCCGGGTGTTCCGACGGGCCGTGGCCGCTCAGTACCAGTTCCTTCGCCCTGCGGAACTCCTCGTCCGAGATGTCGCCGCGGGCCCGGATCTCGGACAGTTTGGCGAGCTCGTCGACGCTGCTGCCTCCCCGCGCGGTCTCGCGGACGTAGGAGTCCAACGCCTCTTGCTGCGCACGCGCCTGTGCCACCTCGCGGCGGCCCATGTTCTTGCCGCGGGCGATCACGTAGACCAGCACGCCCAGGAACGGCAGGACGATGACGAACACCAGCCAGCCGGCCTTCGCCCAGCCGCTCAGGACGTCGTCACGGAAGATGTCGACGACGATCCGGAAGAGCAGGACGAACCACATGATCCACAGGAAGAACCACAGCATGGACCAGAAGACGCTCAGCAGCGGGAAGTCGTATGCGAGGTACTGCCCACTCATCTCACTCCTCCGTTCCGGGCGTTCGCCCGGCAGGCGTTCCGTGACGTTCTCAGCGTGCGCACGGCAAGAGCCCGGCAGCATCACCCGAGGCGGGTGAGACTTGGGACGGCTCTCCCGGGCGGCGGCGAAGACCCGGCGCACCTCGTCGACGGTGGAAGGCCTGGCGGACAGGCGCACTGCCTGCCGGTGCACGGGCCCGGCGGCGGCCGACGGGGTCTCAGTCGGTCCCGGCAGGCCCCCGCGGCGCCGTGGTGCGTGCCCGGCCGAGCGCGGCTCGCCATGCGAGGGCGACCGCCACCTCGACCAGGCCGAGCAGGACGAGCCACAGACCGAGCAGCCGGGTCAGCGCCCGGGCCGACTCGGCCGGCAGGGCCAGCACGACGATCCCCGCGAGGATGCCGATCACCGCGGCGCCGAGGACGGCGCCGCGGTGGGGCAGGTCCTTGGCGGCGAGGGCCGTGAAGAGGGTGAGGATGCCGGACACCAGCCAGACGATCCCGACGACCAGCGAGAGCGCGGCGACCGTCTGCAGCGGGTTCCTGAGGCACAGCACTCCGGCGAGGACGTACAGCACCGCTAGGAGCAGGCCGAGCAGCCGTTCACCGGACTCGTCCCGGCCGAAGGCCGCGACGAAACGGAACGCCCCGGTCACCAGCAGGTACAGACCGATGAGGACCGCCAGGACGTGCAGGGTCTCGTCCGGCCAGACCAGGACCAGGATGCCCGGCACGAGCGTGGCGACCGCCGAGCCGAGCATCCACGTCCACGAGCGTGCGAGTCTCCCCAGCAGTTCCGCGGGGTCGTCGGGTGCCCCGGAAGCCGTCCCGTAGGGCAGGTGTTCCGGTCCGCTGCCCGATGCCGGACCACGCGACACGGTCATGGCTCCTCCTCGCGCGATCGAGACAGGTGCTCACTGGGGTCCCACCGGCCCAGCCTCCCGCCCGCGCTCGGCGCACCGGATCACCCCCGGCGGGTGAGCCGCGCGCACCGCCGAAGCGATGAGCTGGGTGCGGACACATGCGTCGGCGTGCGACGGAAGGGAGGGCCCTCGTCACCGCGTACCACCAGCTGCCCCCGGACGGGGAGGGCACCGGCAGCTGGGCCCTGCTCGCGTGCGCACCGGCGGGACGCCCTCGACCTCACCGGTGGCCTTCAGCCGACCAGCGGGGGGCTGCTCCCAGGACATCGGGCAGGAGGTTCGTGCCATGACCACCCCGAGCGCGTTCACGGCGTCCCTGTCACCGGCCGAGAGGGCGGCGTACGGCAGGAACGCGCGCACGCGCGCGCCACGTTCGTCCCACGGCGCGTTCGACGCGGCGAGCGAACGGCCTGACCCCATAGAAGTGATAGAGCGTCAATCAGTCACGAGAATCCCTGAGTTGGTGCCGATCCGCTACGGCCGCATGCTCGAATCCCCGTTCCGCTTCTACCGCGGTGCCGCAGCCATCATGGCAGCGGACCTCGGACCTGTCCCCCACACCGGCCTGACAGTGCAGTTGTGCGGGGACGCTCACCTGCTCAACTTCCGGCTGCTCGCCTCGCCCGAGCGTCATCTGGTCTTCGACATCAACGACTTCGACGAGACCCTGGCCGGGCCGTTCGAATGGGACGTCAAGCGACTGGCCGCCAGCTTCGCGATCGCGGGCAGGGCCAACGGCTTCTCGGTCAAGGAGCAGAGCGGCGCGGTGCAGACCTGTGTGCAGGCATACCGGCAGCGGATGCGGGAGTTCGCCGGCATGCGCACCCTGGACATCTGGTACGCCCAGGACGACGTCGACCGCATGCGCGAGCTGCTGGCCTCGTCGATGGACAAGGACACCAGGCGCCGTGCCGCCGAGGCGACGGCGCGGGCCCGTACCCGCACCTACCTCCAGGCCTTCGAGAAACTCACGCGGGTCACGCCCGGGGGCCGGCGGATCACACCCGACCCGCCGCTGATCACCCCACTTCAGGATCTGCTGCCCGAACCCTCCGACGACAGCCAGGAGAAGGAGCTCCGGGCCGTCCTGGAGGGATACGCGCGGACCCTGTCGTCCGAGCGCCGGCATCTGCTGCGCCACTACCGCCTGGTCGACATCGCCCGGAAGGTGGTGGGCGTCGGCAGTGTCGGAACGCGCTGCTGGATCCTGCTCCTGCTGGGCAGGGACGACGCCGACCCCCTGCTGCTGCAGGCGAAGGAGGCCCAGCTGTCGGTTCTCGCCGCACACACGGACGGCGACACCTACGACAACCAGGGCCGCCGTGTGGTGACGGGACAACGGCTGATCCAGACCACCAGTGACATCTTCCTGGGCTGGACCCGTGTGGTGGGCATCGACGGGCAGGGCCGGGACTTCTACGTACGCCAGTTGCGGGACTGGAAGGGCATAGCGCGGCCGGACACCATGGACCCCGGCCGGCTCCGTCTGTTCGCGCAGCTGTGCGGAGGCAGTCTGGCGCGGGCCCACGCCCGCTCGGGCGACCCCGTCGCCATCGCCGCCTACCTGGGCGGGAGCGACCGCTTCGATCGCGCGCTCATCGGGTTCGCCCAGGACTACGCCGACCAGAACGAGCGGGACTTCGAGGAGTTGGCCGCCGCCGCCCGCTCCGGCAGGGTCCGGGCGGAGAGCCTCTGAGAGCGGCGCGTCTTGCGAGATCAGCCCGTCTCGGGGAGCTGGCGCATCTCCAGGACCCGCAGTCCCAGCGACTGGAAGCGGGCCAGCAGCCCATACAGGTGTGCCTCGTCGACGACGGAGCCGAACAGGACTGTCTGACCGGCCATCAGCACATGCTCCAGCTCCGGGAAGGCCTTGGTCAGCGTGTCCGACATGTGTCCGTCGACGCGGATCTCGTAGCGCATGAACTGCTCTCCCCCGGGTGTCCAGGGACAGGCGGTGGGCCCTGTCCCTGCGATCGTCCGTCCCGCCGCTCCGCCCGGCCTCACCCGGCAGAGGTGAAACGACGCCTCGTGCGCGCTCCACCTGCCTCAATGCGTCACGAAGAACTTGAAGGCGATGATCAGCAGCCCGAGTGCCACGTTCACCGAGGCGGTCAGACCCACCAGGCGCCACGAGGCGCCCGCGCGTCGTGCCGCGGCGGCCGACCAGCCCACCTGGCCCGCCACGGCGACCGCGAGCGCCAGCCAGAGGGTGCCCGGCACGTCGAGACCCAGGAGGGGGCTTACGGCCACGGCGGCGGCCGGCGGGAGGGCGGCCTTGACGATCGGCCACTCCTCGCGGCACACCTGGAGCACGATCCGGCGGTCCAGCGCCCGCTGCGCCATCCGTGCCCCGAACAGCTGGGCGTGCACATGCGCGATCCAGAACACCAGGCCGGTGACCAGCAGCAGCAGCACCAGATCCACGCGACTGAACGACTCCAGGGTGCCGGCGCCGACGACCACCGAGGCGGCGAGCATGGATCCGTAGACGCCCCCGGTGTAGTCGGCATGGGCGCGTCGCTCGGCGGTGGGCGCCCGGTCCGTCGCATGCGCGGTCCTGATCATCGCGGCCTCTCTCGAAGTCAGCGGGACGAGCCGATCGCGCCGGCCGGGGTGCCGGTGTCCGGTTGCTCAGGCGGGCCGGCCCGCCGGGTCGGCAGATTCGGCGTGACCAGGAAGCCGGCCAGCGTGATCCCGCCGGCGGCGAAGATCGCCGCCTTCAGGCCGTCCAGCTGCGCCTCCGCGTACGAGTCCGCGAGGGCGTCGACCTCGGACGGCGGCAGCCCGGCACGTTCGGCCGCCGAGCGCACCTGATCGGTGGGCACGAAGGTGATCCCGGCCTCGAGGGCGACTCCGACCTGCTGGCGGGTCTCCTCCGACAGCCGCGGGTTCTCCTCCACCTGCGTGGTGAAGGCGTGGGCCAGGGCGCCGATGAGCAGCGAACCGATGAGCGCGGTTCCCAGTGCGGAGCCGAGGTTCTGGGCCGTGAACTGCAGTCCGCCGACCTCGCTGCGTTCCTCCTCGCCCACGCTGGACTGGACGACGTTGCCCAGTTGCGAGGCGAGCAGGCCCATGCCAACGCCAAGCAGGGCCATGGCTCCGGCGAACTGCGCGTCGTCGATGGCCGGGTCGATGGTGGCCAGCAGCCACACGATGGCGGCGGTCAGGGTCAGCAGGGCCAGTCTGACCACCCGGCGCGGCCCGGCCAGCCGGCCCAGCCGGGCGGCTCCCATGGAGGCCACGAGCATGGTGACGGACACCGGAAGCAGCCGCAGACCCGTCTCAAAGGCGTCGAACCCCTGAACCACCTGCAGGTACAGCGGGATGGTGAAGAACAGTCCCAGCAGGATGAGGTTCTGGGTCAGCAGGCACTGCAGGCCGGATCGCAGCGCGGGTACCCGCAGCAGGGGCAGATGGACCAACGGCTCGGCGCCGCGGGCGTCCCGCCGCTTCTCCCAGTGTACGAAGGCGGCCAGCACGGCCATTCCCGCCGCTATGACGAACAGCGTCGGCGCGAAGCCCAGGACGGTGAACGGCGGGTTGCGGGGCTGCACCCATCCCCAGGAGCTGGACTGCAGCACACCGAGCACGGCCAGGCCCAGCCCGGCCGCCGAGAGTGCGGCGCCGACCCCGTCCAGCCGGGGGCGCGGACCGGTCCGGGGGGATTCCGTGATCACCTTGCGGAAGCACAGGACGGCGATGACCACGACGACCTCGCCGGCGAACACCAGCCGCCAGGTGAGGTAGGTCGTCACCCAGCCGCCCAGCAGCGGACCGACCGCGATGCCTGCCCCGGCGAGGCCGCCGATGACGCCGTAGGCGACGGCCCGGTCCCGCCCGCGGTAGGACTCCGCGACGAGGGCCGCCATGGCCGGCAGCACCATCGCGGCACCGAGTCCTTCGATGACCGACCATCCCAGAGTGAGGACCCACAGGGTGGGGGCCGCGGCCGTCAGGGCCGACCCCGTGGCGTAGACGACGAGACCGAGGAGAAAGAGACGCCGTCGCCCGAAGAGGTCTCCGAACCTGCCACCGATGATCATGAATGCGGCCATGACCAGCGCGTACAGCGTGATGACGGCCTGGATGGCGGTGACCTCGGTGTCGAAGTCCTCGACCAGTTGGCTGATGGAGACGTTCATGACGGACGTGTCCAGGACCATCAGGAACTGGGCCGTGCCCAGGACGATCAGAGCCCGCCAGTGCTTCACGTCGTCCACCTCGCCCTGTCGGCCCGGGACGCCGGGGGAGCCGGCCGGGCAGCGGCCCGGAGCAGGTGTCCGCCCGCCACCCCCATCGCAGCCGAAGAGCCCACCCGGTGCCTCACCCCCCACGGGCGAGCCGCAGGCGTGGTCACAGCAACCGCAGTTCGCGTGCGCGGCGCACCGCGTCGTTGCGCCGGTTGACAGCCAGCTTCCGGTAGACGCTCTTGAGGTGGGTCTTGACGGTGTTCACCGACACGTACAGGTCGGCGGCGATCTCCTCCGTCGACATCATCTGGGCCAGCCGTTGCAGCACGTCGCGCTCGCGTCCGCTCAGGTCCTCCACGATGGGCGACGGCTGGTCCGCGGGTCGAGGTGCCCCGCCGTGCGGCGGCGGAGCGGGGGTGAGCCAGCCGGCCGCCAGCGCCCGCATCTGCGCCGTGCCCAGGAACGGCCGGATCCACGGTCCCGCTTCGAGGAAGGGACGGCGCAGCCGCTCCCGCCGCGCCTCCCGGAGGGCTTGCGTGACCAGCCTGCGCGAGGTGGCGGCGTCTCCGGCCCGGTCCGCGGCCTGCGCTCTCACCAGCGTGGCCCGGATGGTCACGGCGGGGCCGGCGCGGCCATCGGCGTGCACTCTGTCGAGGAGTTCCATCGCCGCACCGGGCTTGCCCGCGGCGAGTTGGGCCCGCGCGGCTTCCACAGCACACGCCACCTGCTCGTCGGGCACTGCCTCCAGCAGCCTGGCGGCCGTCTCCGGCCGGCCTTCGGCCAGATGTGCGGCCGAGGCGACCAGCGCCGTGTGCCCCTGCGCCCACGGTGAGGCCACGTCGGTGGCGACGTCCGGATCCGCCGCTTCGAGCGCACCCCGTGTGTCACCGCGGGCCAGCAGCAGACGCGCGGTGACGATGGCGCGGCCCGCCTCCGTCACCGGGTCCCGCATCGCGGGGCGCTCGTCGGCCGCCGCGTCGAGCAGGGCCTGGGCCTGGTCCAGTTCGTTGCGGTCGACGGCCACGGCGGCCAGGACCAGCCGCCCCATGCCGGAGCAGGACGGCTGGGACAGGCTGAACCGCTCCCTCTCGGTCATCGCCGCCCGGGCCTTGCGCTCGGCCCTGTCCAGCCAGCCGTTCAGGTAGTCGATCAGGGCCAGGCGGCCCAGGGAGTCCTCGCGCGGCAGCGCCGTCGAAGCTCCGCCGGAGCAGCCGGCCACCGCGGACAAGGCGGTCCGTGCGTCGTCGAAGCGCCCGGCCCACAGCCGCGTGGAGCCGAGATGGGCCAGCAGAAGGGCGGTGAGCTCGGGGTGCTTGTCCAGGAGGTGGGCAGGGACCCTCTCCCGCAGTCTCTCGGCCTCCGCCGCCGCCTTCTCCGCCCGTCCCGGCGCACCGGACAGCCGGGCTGCCAGGGCTTCCAGCAGGGCACAGCTGAGCCGGGCCGCCGCCGGGTCGGGTGCGTCGCCCGCCGAGCGCTCTTCGACCTCCATCTGCGCCAGGCCCTGCTCCGCGTGACGCAGGTGGGTCAGGCCGCGTTCGAGCTCGCACCGGGACAGCTCACGGGCCGCGCGGACGAGGTCCGTGGCAGGGCTCGTGGCCTCGGGCCCCATACGGGCGAACAGCTCGGCGAGGTCGTCGGAGCGAAGGCCGGTGAAGAGCTGGCCGATGGCGAGGTCGTCGACGAGGGCAGCGGCGGTGAACTCCCAGTCGCCCGCGGCGGCACCGTGGCCGAGCGTCTCCGCGAGGGATCCGGACCGCCGCAGCCATGCGGCGGCCCGCCGGTGGAGTTCGGGCTCCAGGCCGGGAGAACGCACCCGCAGATGGGCCCGGAGGATCTCCCCGAACAGCGGGTGGAGGCGGTACCAGCCGTGCCCGAGGTCCTCGACGAACGCGTTCTCGCGGTGCAGCCCGGCCAGGATGGGCTCGGCATCGCAGCGCTCGGTCAGCGCGTTCGCCAGCTCCGGACAGAAGCGGTCCACGACGCTGACCCGCAGCAGGAGGTCCTGCGTCTCGGGGGTCTGCCGTTTGAGGACCTCCGCGAGCAGGAAGTCGGCGACAGTCGTGCGGTCGGCCTCGAATTCCTTCAGATACGTCGCCGGGTCCGGGCTCTCCTGCGCTGCCAGGGCACACAGCCGCAGCCCTGCGGCCCATCCCCGGGTGCGCTCGACGAGCGTGCGCGCGGCGTGCACCGGAAGGCGCAGCCCGTGCAGTTCCAGCAGGACGGCCGCCTCCTCGGGAGTGAAGGCCAGCTCGGCGTCCCTGATCTCCGTCATCTCGCCCACCGCCCGATAGCGGTGCAGCGGCAGCAGCGGTTCGGTGCGGGTGACGAGAACCAGGTGCATGCCCGGTCCCGCGTGGTGCAGGACGAACTCCAGCTGCTCCGCGATCTCCGGGTCGGTGACACGGTCGAACTCGTCGAGCACCACGATCACGGGCCGGTCCCGAATGCCCAGATCGGTGGCGAGCCGCGTCAGCAGCGTCTGGTCCACGCGGCCGACGTCCGCGGGGCCGCCGACATCGGTGGACAGCGGAACGCCTGAGGCACGCAGGGCCTGGAGCAGATATGCCCAGAACATCCCGTGGCCCTGGACTCCGGCATCGGTGGTGAGCCAGGCGACGGGCGGCTCCCGCCGTGCGGCCCAGTCGGCGACCAGCAGGGTCTTGCCCGCGCCGGCAGCTCCGTTGACCATGGTCAACGGTGTCAGAAGGGCTTGGTCGAGATGCTTGACCAGGCGGCTGCGCCGCAGGAACGTCGCGGGGCGCGTCGGTACGGCGAACCGTGTGCGCAGAAAGGGATCCCCCTGGGGATCAGCCTCCGGCCCTGTCGATTGGGGACCGTTCTCGTCGAGCCCAGCCATGGCGCTCACCGCCACACGTCGTCAGGTCATGGGCGCTCCTTCCCCAGCATCCCAGCGTTCTCGCGTGTGCGCGCTGCGAGAGGGCTGCCGTGACCAGCGCGAGGTGCGGTCGCGGTGCCCCCGGAGCACGCTTGAAGCAGGACCGGATACAGGGCAGCCGTGCGCCGGAGCACAACGCAGGACGGAGCTCGGAGGTGGTCCGTGTGGCGGACAGCGATCCTGGCCGGGGGGGCGTGGACGAGACAGCCGCCTCGATGCTGGAGGCGCTGTTCACCCAGTCACCGATCGGGCTCCACCTGCTGGACACGCGTCTGCGGGTGGTCCGGGTCAACACCAGCGCCCCCGGAATGCGGGGCGTGCGGTTGGAGGACCTGCGAGGCCGCCCGGCCCGCGACGTCTACGGCGTCGTCGAGAACGCCGACGCCGAGGCACTTCTGCGCAAGGTGCTGGACACCGGAGTACCCCTGCTGCAGCGCATCGTCCGGGTGCGGGCCAAGGGGGACCCGCCGCAGGAGCGGCACTTCGAGATCAGCGCGCTGCGCCTGGTGAGCCCGCGCCGGTCGGTGCTCGGAGTGGCGGTCACCTCCGTGGACGTCACCGAACGGGAACGCGGCCGCACCCGCACCAGGGTGCTCGACGCCGTACGCCGGCATGTGGGACGCACGCTGGATCCCGTCGTGACCGGCGAGGAACTCGTCGAGGCCGTGGTCCCCGCGTTCGCCGACGTCGCGATCGTCGAGGTGGTTGATGCCGTCCTACGCGGCGACGACCCGCCGCTGGCCCCGCTGCCCACGGGCACGCCCCTGATGCGCACCGCGTTCCGCAGCGCCCGTACGGAGACGACGCAGGCCCATCCGGTCGGCGACGTCCGCCGGCTGCCGGCTCCGACCCCCTATACCCAGGCCCTGACCGACCTGCGTCCCCGGGTGGTCCCGCTGCATCCTGCCGCTCCCTGGCTGTCCGTCGATCTCCCGCGCGCGGAGGCGATCCGCTCGTCTCAGGCCCATTCCCTCCTCGTGGTTCCCCTGGCGCTGCGCGACGCGGCTCTCGGCATCGTGAGTCTCTACCGCGTCGAGGACACGGCTCCCTTCGACGAAGAAGACCGGGAGCTCTCGGTCGAACTGGCCGCGCACACGGCACTGTGCATCGACAACGCACGGCGCTACACACGGGAGCACACCGTCGCCGCCACGGTGCAGCGCCAACTGCTCCCCCGCCGCCCGGAGACACACGCGTCGCTGGAGACCGCGTACCTCTCCGTCACGGGTGCCGATCCCGGCGCCTGGTACGACACCATCGCCCTGTCCGGAGCCCGCACCGCCCTCGTCGTCGGCAGGGTGCCGGGACGCGGTCTGAACGCGGCCGCGACCATGGGGCAACTGCGTACCGCCGTACGCTCCCTGTCGGCGTTCGACCTCGCACCCGACGAGCTCCTCGCCCGGCTGCACGACACGGCGGGCCATCTCGCCGCCGAACGGGCGCATCTCCCCCTCGGCGATCCGCTGCGCCGCGAAGCGCTCGCCGCAGACTGCGTGTACGCGGTGCACGACCCGCTGACCGGCGTCTGCGCGATCGCGGCGGCCGGCCATCTGGCCCCGCTCGTCGTGCGCCCCGACCGAACGGTCACCGTCCCCGGCACACCGGCCGGACCGCGGCTGGGCACGACGGAGGGCGCCCCGTTCGCGGCCGTCGACGTGGAGGTGCCCGACGGCAGCGTCCTGGTGTTCACCAGTGACCCGCTCCTCACCTCATACCTCGCAGACGAATCCTCGGGGCTGCTGCCGTCGGCTCGGGAGATCCGCGACCGCCCGCTCCAGGACCTGTGCGACGCCCTCGTCTACGCACTCCCGGCAGATCTGGGCGCCGGTGATGCCGCGGTGATCGTCGCGCGCACCCGGTCCTTTCCCGCCGACCGGCTCGCCGTGTGGCCGCTCGACTCCGACCCCGCGGCCGTGGCGGTCGCCCGGCGCCGCACCCGCGGTCAGCTCGCCGCGTGGGGCGTGGACGACGAGACCGCCTCCAACACCGAGCTCATCGTCAGCGAACTCGTCACCAACGCCGTGCGCTACGGAAGCCCACCGCTCGAACTCCGCCTGATCCATGACCGCAACCTGACCTGCGAGGTGCGGGACGCGGCCTCTGCCGCACCGCACCTGCGTCACGCGGGCACGGTCGACGAAGGCGGCCGAGGCCTGTTCATCACCGCGCAGCTGGCGCAGGCGTGGGGCACCCGGTACACGGCTCCGGGCAAGACGATCTGGACCGAGCAGCCGCTGCCGGACGACTCCCGGATCCCCCGCTCACTCTGAGGTCAGTCCCCGAACACGCCGCCGGACGACGGTTGCCGGGATGACTTCGAACACCCGGATCGACGCGGTCGGCACCGGCCCCGTGCTCATGGGCGGTACGAGGTCGGCCCGCGCTCCGGAGAACTCACTGCGTGGGCAGGGTGGCCGGCAGGCCGAGCGCGGCGGAGACGTGGCGCCAGATGGACGTGAGCGCCGTGTCCGGGGTGACCGTCGGATCGCGCAGCATGAGGCGGATGCCGTAGCCGTCGCTGAGGGACAGGACGAGGGTGCTGAGGTCGTCCACGTCGGTCGGCGTGAACTCGCCGGACGCCACGCCGCGCCGTACCGCGCCGGCCACCCGGGCGTGCAGCTGCGTGTACAGGTCCACGGCGAAGGCCCGGGCGGTCTCGTCGCGCAGCGCCCGGACCCACAGTTCCTGCCACAGCCGCCAGTCCTGGTGCAGTTGGGGATCGGTCGGCAGGAGGCTGCGCAGGATGCGGGCCAGACTGACTGCCGCCGTCGCCGTCCCCGCGTCGCGTTCCACGTCGACGGCGGTGCTGGCGAAGGAGTAGGTCATCGCCTCGGTGAACAGCTTCTCGCGCGTGTCGAAGTGATAGTGCAGCAGCGCTGTCGACACGCCTGCCCGCTCGGCGACCATGCGCATCCGGATCTTCTCGAAGCCGATGTCGGCGATGACCTCGCACGCCGCGGTCAGGATGCGCTCGCGCGTGTCGGCCGTGCGCACCTTGGTGGACACCCTGCGGCTCCCCTCGTTCGATGGTCGTACGCCATGACCATTTTCCCTCAACTCCGCCTCCCTGGTGTCACCCATCCGCACCGCGGGCGGCTGTCTGCGCTTCAGAGCCTGGCGCCGAAGGCCTGCGTCCACCACGGGCCGCCCGGACCGTCGTCGACACCCACGCCGATGTCCTTGAACGAGCAGTTGAGGATGTTGGCTCGGTGGCCGGGGCTGTTCATCCAGGAGTCCATAACCGCCTCCGGTGTCTGCTGGCCCCGGGCGATGTTCTCCCCGTAGGTGGACCAGCGGTAGCCCGCGGCGGTGATGCGCTGCCCGGGGTCGGCGCCGTCCGGGTTGGTGTGGTCGAAGAAGTCGCGGGCGGCCATGTCGTCGGAGTGGCCCTGCGCGGCCTTGTCCAGTTGTGCGTCCTCGGTGAGCGGACCGCAGCCGGCGGCCGCCCGCTCCTTGTTCACCAGCGCGACCACCTGCGCAACGGTGCCCGCCGGTGCCGACTGCGCCTGCGGGGTACTGGCCGAACTCCGAGTCGGCCGGGGGGACTGCCTCGGAGCCGGCACGCTCTTCCTGGCAGGACGCGGGCTCTTGGATGCGCTCGCCTTCTTCGGTTTCGACGCTGACGGCGACGGAGAGGTGGAGGCCGAGGGCGAGGTCTCCACGGCACCGGATTCCGACAGGTCGACGACGGGTGCGCCGGCGGTCCGCGCGGCGGTCGCCCCTTCGGTCCCAGTCCCGGAGTCCGTGCCCAGGTACCAGAGGCCGCCACCCGCTACGCAGGCCGCCACAACCGCACCGCCGACGGCCCGGCGCCGGATGCGCCGGCGTCGACGGGCCTCGCCGCGGGTGGTCGCCCGGCCGCCCGCGGCACGGTGTCCGGCTCCCGGGCCCGGTCCTGCATGGCCACCGGCCGCGCCGAGCGGGGACGCCGAGCCGGCCGCGGCCATGCCGCCGGAGGCGGAAAGCACTCCCTCCAGCAGCGCGGGTGCCGCGGCGACCAGCGCCAGACCGGCCAGCAGCCCCTCTGCGGGCATCAATCCGCTCCACAGGCCGGAGCAGAGTGTGCAGCCGCGGGCGTGCCGGGCTATTCGCTTGCGCCACAGCGCCGAGGGCCGACCGTCCCAGGAGGCCGACACGTCACGCAGTTCCTCGCACCGCGGCCGCGCGTCGAGCGCCCGCACCACCACGCGGGCCGCCTCCAGCTGCGCCTTCATGCGTTGCACCCGGACCGCCGTGTGCTGAGGCGACAGCTCCAGGGCCGCGGCGACCTCGGTCCGGGTCAGCTCGCCGGCGCACTCCAGCCACCACAGCGACAACAGGCCTCGGTCATCCGGCTCCAGCCAGCGCGTCGCGCGTGCGGTCTCCTGGCGCTGACCGGACAGCTGCAGCTGCACCATGGTCAGGTCCACGAAGTCGGCACCGGGATCCGCGAGGTCCTCGGCCTCCTCCACGGCGCCCGGCGCGAACTGCCGGTTCTGCCAGTGCGCCCGGACCTGATTCATCGCGATCGCCACGAGCCAGGAGCGGAAGCTCTCGGGAGTACGCAGACCGCCCAGGGCGTCAAGGGCGCGGAGCATGGTGTCCTGCACCACGTCGTCGACATCGACCGAGCCGTTCAGAGCCCGCCCCACGATGTTGTAGACCAGCGGGAGGTACGCACTGACCAGGGCGTCCTGAGCCTGCGGGTCGCCCCCTCGGGCAGCTGTCACCAGTGCCGCCGACCCCGTCGTGCGCTCTGTACTCATCAAAAACTTCCCTGTCCTCGACGCCGAACGACTGCTGTCCGATACATGGGAGATCGCTTGATGAGCCTCGGATAACAGTTCTTCGGACACTCGCTCGACGAGAGACTTCACTGCACCGGCCCGGCGACGCAAGGGAGGACGTCACATCAAGGTCATCGAGCCGGGCTTCGGAGAGCAGGCGTGAGGATCACACGCCGCTCCCCCAACGCCCGCCAGTCCGGGGCGCCTTGCCGGCCGGATGGGCACGGTCGGGGATCCTCGTCCGGCCTCACGCATGGAGGGGCACCGGCCTCGCAGACATATGGCCTGCACGCACACACCGCGCTTGAACTATGTAGTCCCGCCACATGTGCCCCTGACCTGCACGTTCCTACGGTGTGGCAACACGTACCCGTCCCCACCGAACCCCGGAAGTGGTGCACATGCCCTCCGCAGCAACCGCTCCCCCGCCGCCCGCGAACCTCCGCCGCATCGTCGCCGCCAGCCTCATCGGCACCACCATCGAGTGGTACGACTTCTTCCTCTACGGCTCCGCCGCCGCCCTTGTCTTCAACAAGCTGTTCTTTCCGGGCTCCGACCCGCTGGTCGGCACACTTCTGTCGTTCCTGACGTACGCCGTCGGCTTCGCCGCCCGTCCGCTGGGCGCCCTGGTCTTCGGGCACTACGGCGACCGGCTCGGACGCAAGAAGCTGCTCGTCCTGAGCCTGCTGCTGATGGGCGGCGCGACGTTCGCGATCGGGTTGCTGCCGACGCACGCCACGGTCGGGACCGCCGCGCCCGTGCTGCTGACCACGCTGCGCCTGGTCCAGGGCTTCGCGCTCGGCGGCGAGTGGGGCGGGGCCGTGCTGCTGGTCTCCGAGCACGGCGACGCGCGGCGCCGCGGCTTCTGGGCCTCCTGGCCGCAGACCGGAGCGCCCGCGGGGCAACTCCTCGCGACCGGTGTGCTGTCCCTGCTGACCGCCGTGCTGTCGGACGCCGCCTTCACCTCCTGGGGCTGGCGGATCCCGTTCCTGCTCTCCGGGGTCCTGGTGATCGTCGGCTTGTGGATTCGTCTCTCTGTCGATGAATCGCCGGTCTTCAAGCAGGCGTTGGCTCGGGCGGAGGCCCGCAAGTCGGAGACGGCCGACGCCGAGAAACTGCCGATCGTCTCCGTGCTGCGGCACCACTGGCGCGATGTGCTGGTGGCGATGGGCGCCCGCATGGCGGAGAACATCAGCTACTACGTCATCACCGCGTTCATCCTCGTCTACGCCACCACGTCGGCCGGTGTCTCCAAGCAGACCGCGCTCAACGCGGTGCTGATCGCCTCGGCCGTGCACTTCGCCGTCATCCCGGCCTGGGGCGCGCTGTCGGACCGGATCGGCCGCCGGCCGGTGTACCTGCTGGGCGCGGTGGGTGTCGGTCTGTGGATGTTCCCGTTCTTCCGGCTGGTCGACACCGGCGGCTTCGGCAACCTGATCCTGGCCGTGACCGTCGGCCTGGTGCTGCACGGCGCGATGTACGCGCCCCAGGCCGCCTTCTTCTCCGAGATGTTCGCGACCCGGATGCGCTACTCCGGTGCCTCCATCGGCGCCCAGTTCGCCTCGGTCGCGGCAGGCGCGCCCGCCCCGCTGATCGCCACCGCGCTGCTGGCCGACTACGACAGCTCCACCCCCATAGCGCTGTACGTCATCGCCGCCGCCGTCCTGACGGTCATCGCCGTCGGAGCGGCCAAGGAGACCCGCCACCGGGACCTGGCCGACATCGAGCCCGCCGCCGACGGGGAGCCCGCGACCGCCCGGGCCGCGGACGCCCGCACCGCCTGATCCCTCCGGCCTGTCCCCCGGAACCGGGCCCCCGTACGCCTGTGCGTGCGGGGGTCAGTGCTGGGCCGGGCCCGACAAGCGGTGCAGGCGCAGAGCGAGTTGGATCTCCAGGGCTCGGGCGGGGCTCTGCCAGTCGTCGCCGAGGAGGCGGCCGACCCGCTCCAGGCGCTGCGCGACCGTGTTGACGTGGACGTGCAGGTCGTCCTTGGTGCGGGCGGGGCTCATCCCGCAGGCGAAGTACGCGTCCAGGGTGCGCACCAGGTCGGTGCCGCGCCGTGCGTCGTAGTCGACGACCTGGCCGATGGTTCGGTCGACGAAGCCCGTGATGTCCCGGTCCCCGGCCAGCAGGAGGCCCAGGAAGCCGAAGTCCTCGGCGGCCGCTCCGTCCCCGGGGCGGCCGAGGAGCCGCAGGGCGTCGAGGCAGCGCCGGCTTTCTTCGTAGGCGGCGGCCACGGCGTCCGGGCGCACGGCGAGTTCCTCGACGGAGGCTGAGGCGCCGACCGTGACCGCCTCGTGCACGGCGGTGCCGAGGTGTCGTGCGGTGCGGCGGGCCAGCTCCGTCGCGGTGTCGCCGGCTTCCAGGGGCAGCAGCAGGACGGTGCCGCCGTCGCGCGCGGCGGCCAGCCCGTGCCGGGTGGCGGCGAGGTGCGAGGCGGCGGACCACAGGCGCCTGCGGGCGGCCGCCTCCTGGTCGGCGTCGGCGGCGGGACCGTCGAGACGGGCGGCGAGCACCACATGGGCGGCGTCGAGATCGGCGCGCAGCCGGGACGCGCGTTCCCGCAGCAGACGCGGGTCGCGGTCACGGGCGTCCAGCAGGTCGTCCAGCAGTTCGCCGCGCACACGCTGCTCGGCCTCGGCGGCGGACCGTCGGGCGAGCAGCAGCAGCGAGGTGACCATCGCGGCGCGCTCCAGGGTCCGCTGGTCGACGGGGTCGAGTCCCGGATGACCGCGCAGCACGAGGGCGCCGAGCAGCTCGCCGCCCGCGGCCACCGCGGCGATCCAGTTGTCCTCGTGCCGTACCGCGTGTCCTTCGGAGCGTGACGTCACCAGGGCCTGCGCCGGGGCGACGGCTGCTTCGGTGAACTCGACGGTGCCGTCGAGGACTTCGGAGACCGCGGCGGCCACGTCGTGCACCCCGCCGCCGCGCAGGACGAGTTCGGCGAGCCGGTCGTGGACGTCGGAGGCGCGCTCGATGACCCCGCTGCGGTCCCGGATGATCTCGTTGGCCCGCTCCAGGCCGGCCAGGGCCGAGCGGGTCTCGGTGAGCAGGTTCGCGGTGTCGATGGCGGCCGCCGCGAGCGCGGCGAACGAGCCGAGCAGGGCGATCTGCTCGCGTTCGAAGACCCGGGCACGCCGGTCCGCCGCGAACAGGACCCCGATGACGTGTTGCCCCAGCATCAGGGGCACGCCGAGGATGGCGACCAGGCCCTCGTCCCGTACGGCCGAGTCGATCGCGAGGGTGTGCTGGAAGCGGTCGTCCTTGAAGTAGTCGTCGGTGACGTAGGGACGGGCCGACTGGGCGACTAGGCCGCCGAGGCCCTCCCCCATCCCGAGCCGCAGCTGCTGGAAGCGGGCGGCGACCGAACCCTCGGTCACCCGCATGTAGGTGTCGCCGCGCGCCGGGTCGTTCAGGCTGAGGTACGCGACGGCCGTGCCGAGCAGCGAGCGGGCCCGCTGCACGATCGCCTGCAGCACCGCGTCCAGGTCGCGCAGCCCGGCCAGGTCGTGGGCGGTCTCGAAGAGCGCGGACAGTTCGGCCTCGCGCCGGCGCCGTCCCTCCAGTTCGGAGCGGACGCGCAGGGCGAGCAGCTTGGTCTGTTCCAGCGCGGCGATCCGCTCGGCGGACCGGCCCTCGGCGCGGGCGACCAGCACCGGCTGCTCGTAGGCGTCCGCGGACGCCCCACGGGCGAGCAGTTCGAGATAGGGCGCCTCGGCGCTGCCGGAGGTCGGTCCGGCACCGGGGAGCGCTCGGGCCGGGGCCTCGGCGCCGTCGGCCGGGGCGGTGGCGCGGGCGGCGAAGCGCTCGGCGGACTGCACGTGATCGCTGGACATGCTCACAGGATTCCCCATGACCCGCCCGGCCCGTCAGCCCTGTGGACAACTCCGCGGGCCACCGCGGCACGTCGGCACGGCGCGGCCGCCCGGCGGGTCGCCTTCGGCAGGCGGTGTCCGGGGTCAAGCGCGAAGGTGTGGACGCAGGCTTCGCCGATGCTCACGTGGTGGCCCACCGAGACGAACACCGGTCTGACCGTCTCGCGGATGCGCGGGGCAGCGGCGCGCTCAGTGCGCGGTCCAGCCGCCGTCGAGGACGAGCGATGTGCCGGTCACGAAGGAGGCCTGCGGGCTGCACAGATACGCGACGGCCTCGGCGACCTCCTCAGGTTCGATGAGCCGTTTGACCGCGCTGTCCTGCAGGAGCACCTCGGACAGGACCCGCTCCTCGGGGATGCCGTGCGCCCGGGCCTGGTCGGCGACCTGCTGCTCGACCAGTGGGGTGCGCACATAGGCCGGGTTCACACAGTTCGAGGTGACACCGTGGGAGGCGCCTTCGAGGGCGGCCGTCTTCGACAGGCCCTCCAGGCCGTGTTTGGCGGCCACATAGGCCGACTTGTAGGCCGATGCGCGCACTCCGTGGACGGAGGACACGTTCACGATGCGGCCCCACCCCTGCCCGTACATGTGGGGCAGGGCACCGCGTATGAGCCGGAACGGTGCCTCCAGCATCACGGTGAGCACGGTGTGGAAGACCTCGGGCGGGAACTGCTCGATGGGGCGTACCAGTTGCAGTCCGGCGTTGTTGACGAGGACGTCGGTGCCCGCAGCGGCGAGTTCGGCGGCGTCCAGGTCCGTGAGGTCGAGGACGTGCGGTTCGACGGTGCCGGCGAGGCCCCGGCTCTGCTCGGCGAGCTCCGTCAGTCCCGCGGCCTCCCGGTCGACCGCTCTCACCTTGGCCCCGGCGGCCGCGAGCCGCAGCGCGCAGGCGCGGCCGATGCCGCCGGCGGCGCCGGTGACCAGGGCGGTGCGGCCGCCGAGGTCGAGCGAGGGGGGGCGGGGGGCCGGATGGGCGCTGCTCGGGGTCATGTCTCGACCCTAGGCAGCACCTCCGCCCGGCCACATATGGTCACAGCCCATACTTCAGCTGAAACTCGTAGGGTCGAACCATGTCGGTGAGTCGGACATCGCCTGCTTGATCCGCAGAAGCGCGAACTCGTTCAGGTCCGGCAGCGCGTCCACCGCGAACCAGCCCACGTCCAGAGACTCGTCGTCGTTGACCCGTGCCTCGCCGCCGACGGCCCGGCAGCGGAAGGAGATGTCCATGTACTGGCAGATGTCACCGTTGTCGTACGTCACGGGGTGCAGCGCCTGGACGACGATCATCCGCTCGACGACGGCCCGCACCCCCGTCTCCTCGTGGATCTCCCGCACGGCGCAGGCCGCCGGCTGCTCCCCCGGCTCCGGAATGCCGCCGATCAGCGACCACTTGCGGTTGTCCGAGCGGCGGTTGAGCAGCACGCGGCCCTCGTCGTCGAAGACGACGGCGCTCACGCCGGGCAGCCACAGCAGGTCGTGACCGATGGAGGCGCGCAGCGTGCGGATGAAGTCAGGAGTAGCCATGGCCCCCGACCCTAACGGGCCGGTTCCGTCGCTCCGGCACGTTCAAAGGGGTGCGCGACCGGCGTATGTCTACACGTCACCGGTGCGCCGCCCGCGCACTCCGGCACCGATCGCCCAGCCGAGCCCGCCTGCCGCAACCAGCACCAGGGCGATCTCCGGCAGGATCCCGAGCCGCGTGGCCGGTGTCCGGGAGGACCGCAGCGGCACCTTCCGGACCAGCGAGTCGGCCACGAACATGCCGGTCCTCTGCGTGATCTTCCCGTCCGGCATGATGATCGCGCTGACGCCGCTGGTCACCGGCACCGTGACGGTGCGGCTGTGCTCGACGGCGCGGACACGGGACATGGCGAGCTGCTGGTAGGTCATCTCGCTCCGGTCGAAGGTCGCGTTGTTGCTCGGCACGGAGATCATCTGCGCGCCGTCGGTGACCTCGGAGCGTACGGCCCAGTCGAAGGCGGCCTCATAGCAGGTGACGAGGCCGACCTCGGCGCCGTCCATGTCGAACACGCCCGGCTCGCGGCCCCGGCTGAAGTCCTGGCGGACCATCGAGGTCCAGTTCTTGTTGATCGCCCCGAGCAGGGAGCGCAGCGGGAGGTACTCACCGAACGGCTGGATCTGCCGCTTGTCGTATGTGTCCGTGGGCCCCTTGACCGGGTCCCACAGGATCTGCTCGTTGAAGAGCTTGCCGTCCTTCTCGACGACGCCGCCGACCGAGACGGGCGCGCCGATCGCCTTGGCGGCCCGGTCGATGACCGCGTACGCGTCGGCATTGGCGAACGGGTCGATGTCGGAGGAGTTCTCCGGCCACAGCACGATGTCGGGGCGGGCGGCCTTGCCCGCCTTGACCTCGGCGGCCAGTCGTTCCGTCTCGCGCGCGTGGTGGTCGAGCACGGCCCGCCGCTGGGCGTTGAAATCCAGACCGGCGCGGGGCACGTTGCCCTGGACGACCGCGACGGTCACGGTGCCGTCCTCGGCGTTGTCACTGACCAGCGGACGCGCGGCCACGGCACCCGCCACCGGTACGGCCACACTCAGCAGGGCCACGGCGGCGGCCGACCGCCGTACGGCACGGGTACGGCGCCCCTCCACGGCCAGACGGACGATCTCGTACAGGCCGAAGCCGCACAGGACGACCGCGAAGCCGAGCACCGGGGTGCCGCCCACGGCGGCGAGCGGCAGGAAGACGCCGTCGGCCTGGCCGAAGGCGATCTTGCCCCAGGGGAAGCCGTTGAAGGGCGCACGTGCGCGTGCCGCCTCGCCGGCGATCCACACCGCGGCCGCCCACACCGGCCAGCCGGGCAGCTTCGACACCGTGGCGATGCCCGCACCCACCAGCGCGACGAAGACCGCCTCCACCGCGACCAGCGCGAGCCAGGGGCCGGAACCGACCTCCACGCCGGTCCACACCAGCAGCGGCAGCAGGAAGCCCAGCCCGAAGAGGTAGCCGAGACCGAGACCCGCCTTCCAGCCGCGGCCGCGCAGCACCCACCCGAAGACGGCGAAGGCCGGCAGGGCCAGCCACCACAGGGTGCGCGGCGGGAAACTGACGTAGAGCAGCACTCCGGAGAGCGCCGCGACGGCGGCCGGGACGAGGCGCACGAGCCGCGCCCTGCGCGATGCGGGCACGTTCTGCGGCTCCAGCTGGTCCGATTCGCCCACGGTGGTTGCGGTGACGGTCACTCCGGGAGTGTACGGCGGGTGACCTCGGCGCCGAAGCGCGGTCCACGGGGCAGGCGCGCCGACCGACCGCCTCACACCTGCCACATCGTTCCTGCTCAACCCGGTCCGACTCATCCACAATCCGTCCATCAGCCGTTACGGTGTGCCGGAGCCCCAGTCGTACTGCCCGAAACCATGAGCCCGGGCGGCCGGGGCCGTCACAGGGTCGGGGGACCGGGTTCGGGGGGAGCGGGTTGGGTTCCAGGGGCATGACTTCTGTGGCCGGCCGGCATGAGGACGGCGACAGACGAAACGTTTCTGACGCGACGGGCATGGTGGTGCTCGGGGCCTGTGCCACCTGGTCCCTGATCACGGCGGCCGTGCACGACGGCCGCCCCGAGGGCGTGCTGCTCGCGGTGCTGGCCGTGTCCGCCGGTTATGCGGCCGGGCGGATCTGCGGAGCGCTCCTGCCGGTCGCGGCGCCCTGCGCCGGGGCCCTGGCCGGGCTCGGGACCGCGGTCGCTCTCCCGCGTCTCACCCCTGAGCCCCAGCTCGTCGTGCCGATGGGGCACGCCGGTGCCACCGCCGCCCTGCTGACCCTGGCCGCCGGCGCGGCATGCTGTGCCGCCTGGGCCACCGGGGTCCCGAGCCTGCGGCTCGTCCTGCGCGCCCTGGCGGCGGGGACGGCGGTGACCGCGGCCGTCCTCGGCTCGGTCACCGGATTCGTCGCCTGCACCTCGGTGCTGCTGTCCTCCCTGGCCGCGGGCCGCGTACGCCGCCGTGGCGTGGGCATCGCCGGGCTGGCTTCCGCCGCCGCCCTGGTGACCGGCCTGACCTGGGCGGTCGCCGCACGAGCGGTGCCGGGCGGGCTCTTCGTGTCCCTGGAGGGCCGGCTGACACAGCACCGGGTCGCGCTGTGGCGGGACGCCCTGCACATGGCGCACCGGGACGCCGCCCTCGGCGTGGGACCGGGCCGCTTCGCGGAGCTCAGCCCGACGGCGAACGGGACAGCGCCCACGGACGGCAGACCGCACTCGGCCGCGTTGCAGCAGGCCGCCGAACAGGGCGTCGTCGGAGTGGTCCTGCTGGCGGCCGCCTTCTGCTGGGTGCTGTACGCGCTGTGGCGGTCGCGGCGTCCCACACCGGTGGCGCTCACCGCGGGCGCGGCCCTGACGGTACTGGCGGCGATCGCCACTGTCGGCAACGCGCTGAGCTTCACCACGGTGTCGGCGGGCGCGGGACTGCTGGCGGGCCTGGCCACAGCGCGCTCCCTCGCCGAGGAGCCGGCGCGGACGCGGGCGGGGTCGCCGGCCCTGCGGTGACCGGCGGGCACTCTGCAGCCTGCGCGTGAACGTCAGCGCTGTGTGCTGGGCGTGGTCGGCCGCAGGCGGTCCTTGATGACGCGTACGGCGGCCTCCGCGTCGTCAACGGTGATCGTGAACGTGTGCCCGTCCCACAGGCGCAGCATCAGGCCCTCGCCGCGGCGGACCACGACCGCGGTGCCCTTCTCGGGCCGCCAGCGGTAGCCCCAGCCGCCCCAGTGGCGCGGGGTGACGTGCGCGACGAACTCGGCGCCGGCGACGTGCGCCAGCGGGATGCGGCGGCGCGGCACACCGATGTGGCCGCAGCGCACTTCGAGGCAGTCCTTGTCGACCTTCAGGGCGACGTGCACGAAGGCGAGGGTGCCGCAGAGGACCAGGAGGCCGGCCGCGATGCAGCCGACGACGGCCATGACGAGCGGGGCGACGCCGGACGTCCAGGCGGAGTCGACGGCCAGCTCGATGCCCAGCGCCATGCAGGCGGCGCCGACGAGCGCCAGCAGCCACTGGAACCGGTTGGTGGCGCGTCCGGTCCAGACGTCGGGGTGCGGGCCGTGCCCGCGGTGGACGTGGTCCCTCATGGCTATGAGATTACTCAGCTTTCGCTGCGCGTGTACCGCGTCGCGCACGGTGACCGCGCCCGGGCGGGCGCGGCGGACCGGGAGCCTCCGGTCCGGGGCCGTCGGTCACCGGGCGGGGGTGACCGCCTGGAGGAGCCGCCCTTCCTCGTAGGTCAGGGCAGGCGCCGGCAGCGCGCCTTCGCGTCCGCTCAGCAGAACGGTCAGCGTCCCGTCGGCCGCGGCCCGAGGGGCGGGCTGCTCACCCAGCCGGCGCAACGCCTGCGTGGCGACGGCCCCCGCCGAGCCGTGCAGGACGAGCGGCGGGAAGCCGGGGCGCTGCACGGCGGCGCGGATGCGCTCGGCGACCAGCTCGTAATGGGTGCAGCCCAGGACCACGGTCGTCACGTTCTCGGGGGTCAGTACGGCCGCCGCGGCGACGGCGGCGTCGATGGCCGCCTGGTCCGCGTGCTCCACCGCCTCGGCGAGGCCGTGGCACGGCACCTCGGTGACCGGCACCCCGTCGGCGAACTCGTCTATGAGGCCCCGCTGGTACTGGCTGCCGGTGGTCGCGGGCGTCGCCCAGATCGCGACGGGGCCGCCGCCCGCCGCGGCCGGCTTGATCGCCGGGACCGTGCCGATGACCGGCAGAGCGGGTTCGAGGCGGGCGCGCAGGGCCGGCAGGGCGTGCACGGTCGCGGTGTTGCAGCCGACGATCAGGGCGTCGGGCCGGTGCGCCGCGGCGGCCTCGGCGACGGCCAGGGCGCGCCCGGTCAGGTCCTCCGGAGTCCGCGGTCCCCAGGGCATGCCGTCAGGGTCCAGGGAGAGTACGAGATCGGCGTCGGGTCGCAGGCGCCGTACGGCGGCGGTGGCCGCCAGCAGACCGATTCCGGAGTCCATGAGCGCGATCTTCACGCGGCCACGATAGACGATGGGCCCTTACGGACCGGTCCGGTGGGGCAGACTGCGCTCGTGAGCGCGATCGTGTGGACCGCCGCCGGATCACTCGCCGCCTGGCTGTGGCTGCTGCTCGGTCAGGGCTTCTTCTGGCGCACGGACGTCAGGCTGCCGCCCCGGAGGGAACCGCGGGAGTGGCCGTCCGTCTGCGTCGTCGTACCGGCGCGCGACGAGGCGGCGGTCCTGCCCGCCAGTCTGCCGTCACTCCTCGCCCAGGACTATCCGGGGCGGGCGGAGGTCTTCCTCGTCGACGACGGCAGTTCGGACGGCACCGGGGAGCTGGCGTACGAGCTCGCGCGGCGCCACGGCGGGCTGCCGCTGACCGTGGACTCGCCCGGCGAGCCGCCCGCAGGATGGACCGGAAAGCTCTGGGCGGTGCGTCACGGCATCGGCCTGGCACGCGCGCGTGCGCCCGAGTACCTCTTGCTGACGGACGCCGACATCGCTCACGCGCCGGACAGTCTGCGGCAACTTGTGGCCGCGGCGCGCACCGGAGGCTTCGACGTCGTCTCGCAGATGGCCCGGCTGCGGGTGGAGAGCATGTGGGAGCGGCTGGTCGTGCCGGCGTTCGTCTACTTCTTCGCCCAGCTCTATCCGTTCCGCCGGATCGGCAGGAGGGGAGCGCGCACGGCGGCCGCCGCGGGCGGCTGTGTGCTGCTGCGCGCCGAAGCCGCAGAGCGGGCGCGGATCCCGGACGCGATCCGGCATTCCGTCATCGACGACGTGGCGCTCGCACGGGCCGTCAAAGCCGGCGGGGGCCGCATCTGGCTGGGCCTCGCCGAGCGCGTGGACAGCGTGCGCCCGTATCCACGGCTGCACGACCTGTGGCGGATGGTGTCGCGCAGCGCGTACGCGCAATTGCGGCACAACCCCCTGCTGCTGGCCGGAACGGCCGCCGGGCTCACGCTCGTCTACCTGGTACCGCCGGTGGCCGGGGTGGCCGGCGTGATCACGGGGACTGCGGCGGCAGCCGTCGCCGGAGGTCTCGCGTGGCTCGTGATGACGGCGACGTACGTTCCGATGCTCCGTTACTGCCGTCAGCCGCTGTGGCTCGCCCCGCTGCTGCCGTTCACGGCGTTCCTGTACCTCCTCATGACGGTCGATTCCGCGGTGCAGCACTACAGGGGGCGCGGCGCGGCCTGGAAGGGCCGCACCTACGCACGTCCCGACGCCGTCGTCGGCGACGAGCCCTGAGCGCTCACTTCCTGCCGGGAGTCCAGTTCATGCCCCACCCGTAGGCGTGGTCGACGGTCCGCTGCGGGCTCACTCCGCGCTCGGGAACGAGGTACCGCGCCTCTCGCTGGACGACCAGATCGCCGCCGGTGTTGGTGATCAGGGCGAGCGCGCAGACCGTGGAGGGGATCGTGCACTCGTCAAGCGAGAAGTCGACCGGGGCGCCGTACTGCGGCTGAAGCGTGACCGTGGCGTGCAGGTCGGCGAAGGAACGCGCCCCTTCGTAGATGGTCACGAAGACGAGGATGCGCCGGAACGCCTGCCTGTGGTCGAGGTTGACGGTGAGGTTCTCGCCGCTTGCCGCGGCTCCGGTACGGTCGTCCCCGTCGAGGTGGATGTACGGGGGCTGGTGCAGGGAACCGAAGGCGTTGCCGAGTGCCTGTACGACCCCCTTGCGGCCGTCGGTGAGCTCGTACAGGGCGCACAGGTCGAGGTCGAGGTCCGCGTGCATGGCGACGGCGCGGCCGCGCTTGCTGCCCCATCCCGAGAACTGTTTGCGCACCTCCCAGTTGAGGTTCACGCGCAGGGCCCCCGAGGCGCCACCCTGCTTGGTCAGCGACACGGAGGGCGTCGCCTTGGTGAGCGTCACCTTGGTCAGCCGGACCGGGGTCGCGGGGGCCGAGGGCGGCGGGGGCGGAGGTGCCACGGGCGGTGGCATGGTGACGGGCGGTGCCACCGGCGGCGGCACGGTGACCGGAGGAGCCGGCGGACGCACGGTCACCGGAGGAGCGGGCGGCGGGGCGGGAGCCGCGGCGGTTGCGGTGTGCTGCGGTTCGTCCACCGTGATCCCGAAGTCCGTGGCCAGCCCCTCCAGACCGCTGCCGTAACCCTGGCCCACGGCCCTGAACTTCCAGGCACCCTGGCGGCGGTAGAACTCGCCGAGCACGAAGGCCGTTTCCACCGTGGCGCCCGTGCTGTCGAAACGAGCGGCCACGGTCCCCCTCGCCGCGTCCCGGACCTCGATGTACAGCTCCGGGATCTGCGCGAAGGTTCCGCCGTCCGCGGAGGCGGCGAGGACCACGGTCTCGATCGCGGGCTCCACGCGCGCGAGGTCGACGAGGAGGGTGTCGGTCACCCGGCCGCCTTCGACCCGCTTGCCCTCGTGCCGGACCGAACCGGAGGCGTGCACCGGCTGGTTGTAGAAGACGAAGTCGCTGTCGGAGCGGACCTTCCCTCCGACCAGCAGCAGCGCCGAGGCGTCGGCGTCGGGCACGCCCGGCCCGGCACGCCAGCCCAGCTCGACCCGCAGCGCCGCCGCCGGCACCGGAGCATTGGATCCTTTCGGCATTGACATGTCCGCCCCCTTCGCGTGTCACCGGGCCGTACCGCGCCCCGGCACTTCCTTCGGTTTCTCCGTAGGGCCAACCTATTCCCAGGGACACTGAACTCCCTGAGAGGCACAGAAAGGCACAGAGGGAGACAGGAGAGAACAGGAGAGACGGGAGGTCGACCAGGGGTGACCCGTCGGGAACCAAGCCTTTACACGCTCCACACACCGATCGGTGCCCTTTTTTGCCAAGTTCGCTCGCATTGGGGATCCCGCGTCACTCGGGACACAAAAAACAACCCTCTTATCGGTCTCCCCAACCAGCACATCGTGGGCTTAACTTATGTGCCATGACCTCCCCCCGCTCCACTTATGGCGGCGGCTACTACTCCGCCTCCTTCCCGGACACTCCGATCTACGACTCGCTCGTGGCCGAGCGGGGCACCCCGCAGATCGCCCCGATCCGGGTCCCCGCGGCGTACGACATGCCGAGCAGCTATCTGCCCGCGCTGCCGTCGGCGCTCCCCGCCCTCCCGGCCCCGTCCCAACCCTCCTACGGCTACCCGCAGATGCAGCACGTCGCTCCGCTGCAACAGGCGCCCACGGCTTACATCCCCCAGCAGGCCGCCGCGCCGCGCGGATACCCCGGCCCGCAGCCGCAGCAGCCCCGCCAGGCGGGTCCGGGCATGGGCTACGAGGCGATGCGTCCCGCGGCTCCCCGCCCGGGCCCGGCGCCCTACCACGACCCGTACAACAACCAGCAGTACCGCGGCTACTGATCCGCCCTCCGGGCTGTCGGCGCCGCCTGGCACGATGGCCCCATGGGCAATGTGCAACTGCTGTCGATTCACGTACATCCGGTCAAGGCGTTCCGGGGCCTGGCGCCCCGGGAGGCCGTCGTGGAACCCTGGGGGCTGGCCGGAGACCGACGCTGGGTGCTGATCGACGACGGGGGAAAGGTCGTCACGCAACGCCAGCAACCGCACCTGGCGCTGGCCGCCGCCGAGCTCCTGCCCGGCGGCGGCCTTCGTCTGTCCGCACCGGGCATGGAACCGCTCACCGTGCCCGTTCCGCGGCCGCTGAACACCGTGCCGGTGGAGATCTTCCGCGACAAGGTCGAGGGGGTGCCTGCCGAGGGCACCGTCGCGCACGCCTGGTGCAGCGAGTACGTCGGAGCCGGCGTACGCCTCGTGCACATGGACGACCCCGCCACGCGCCGCCCCGTCGATCCGGAGTACGCGCTGCCCGGCGAGACGGTGTCCTTCGCCGACGGCTTCCCGCTGCTGCTCACCACCGTGGCCTCCCTCGACGCCCTCAACTCCCTGATCGCGCAGGGCGACCGCCCGGACGAGGGCCCGCTGCCGATGAACCGTTTCCGGCCGAACCTGGTCGTGGCCGGCACCGCCGCCTGGGCCGAGGACGACTGGTCGCACATCGCCGTCGGCGAGGTCACCTTCCGCGTCGCCAAGATGTGCGGGCGATGCGTCGTGACGACGACCGACCAGGCCACCGCCGAGCGCGGCAAGGAGCCCCTGCGGACCCTGGGACGCCACCGCCGCTTCGACGGCAAGCTCGTCTTCGGACAGAACCTCGTCCCGCAGACCCCCGGCACGGTCCGGGTCGGCGACCCGGTCAGGATCCTCGACTGAGAAGGATCCTTGAGGGCCCGGGTCGGGAACTGTGAACGAGGGCTCGCGCGTTGGGATCCCGTGAGAAGTCCACGGCAGGTCCCGGTCAGGTGATTTCGCTCTTTCCTTGACCGGGCCCGCGCGTGAACGGCTCCGCCGAGGGGTGTCACGGAGCGGGAAGGGGGTGCGGATCGGTGCGAGCGATCAGCGGGCTCTGGCGCTGGCGGCACAATCCGCTGCGCCGTGCGACCGATATGGCCGAGGCCTGGGTCGCCCTGGCGTCCCTGCTGCTGATCCTTCTCGTCGCGCCCGTGACGGGTTCCCTCGTCGGGGGCATCGCCCAGGACGCCCTGCATCGGTCCGTCCAGGACCAGCGCCAGTCCCGCCAACAGGTGACGGCCACCGTGGACCGCGAGCTGGACCGGTCCCCCCTGGAGGCCGACCCCGAGACGTCCTCCGGGCGGGACGCCCGCAGCCGCGTCCTCGCCGACTGGACCGCACCGGACGGCACCGAGCGGCACGGCACGGTCATGGCCCACCTCAAGACGCCGCACCGCGGCGACCACTTCACGATATGGACGGACCGGCACGGCGGCGTGGTGGCCCGGCCGCTCGACTCCGCGACGGCGACGACCCATGCCGTCCTCGCCGGGTTCGGGACGGCGCTGCTGGCCGCGGCCCTCGTCGAAGGCGGCAGACGGCTGGTCGTGTGGCGCATGGTCCGCCGCCGGTATGCCCGTTGGGACCAGGCGTGGGACCGGGCGGGCCCGGACTGGGGCAGGACCGGCACCGGCAGCTGACGGCCTTCCGGCTCTGGTCAACCCACCGCTCGCGCGCACGCTACGGTGGACCGGCGAACCATTCGGCATCAACCCGCGTACCACGAGGTGGGGGCACAGCAACGCCATGGCACAGGGCACGGTCCAGGTGACGCACACCGGCACATCGCGGTGGCGCCGCCGCACGGGTGAGTACGCATCGCTCGCCGCCGCCCTGGAGGCCGCGGCCGACGGTGACGTGCTCACCGTCGCCCCGGGCACCTATCGGGAGAACCTCGTCGTCCAGCGGGCGGTGACCCTGCGGGGCCCCGAGGGCTCCCCCGGCTCCGTGCGCATCGCGCCCGTCGACGGAGTGCCGCTGACCGTGTGCGCCTCGGCGGTGGTCCAGGACCTGCATGTGGAGGGCCAGGACGCGGCCGCCCCGGCCCTGCTGGTGGAGGAGGGCACACCGGAACTCCTTGACGTCAGGATCGTCACGCGGTCCGCGGCGGGGATCGAGGTGCGCGGCGGTGCCCGGCCGACTCTCAGGCGCTGCACCGTCGACAATCCGGCCGGCATCGGCATCGCCGTACTCGACGGCGGGGGCGGGGTGTTCGAGGAGTGCGAGGTCGTCGCGGCCGGCCAGTCGGGCGTCGCGGTGCGCGGCGGCGCGCACCCCCGTCTGGAGCGCTGCCGCATCCACCACACGTCGGGCGCGGGCATGACGGCGACGGGGGAGAACTCCGCGCTGGAAGCGGTGGGTTGCGAGATCTACGAGGTCCGCGGCAGCGGCGTCCAGGTCACGGGCCGGGCCACGGCCCACCTCACCGACTGCGATGTGCACCGCACCACCGCCGACGGCGTCACGCTCGACACCGACGCCGTACTCACGCTCGCCGACTGCCGCATCCACGACATCCCGGAGAACGCGGTCGACCTGCGGTCGCGCTCGGTGCTCACCCTGACCCGGACCACGGTGCGTCAGTTCGGGCGCAACGGGCTGTCGGTGTGGGATCCCGGTACGCGCGTGGACGCCAACCAGTGCGAGATCTTCGACAGCACCGGCGACTACCCCGCCGTCTGGGTCAGCGACGGCGCCACCGCGGTGCTCGACTCCTGCCGGGTGCACGACGTGCCGGACGCCCTGTTCGTCCTCGACCGCGGCTCGCGCGCCGATGTCGTCGACAGCGACATCTCCCAGGTGCGCAACACGGCGGTGTCGGTGAGCGACGGTGCCACGGCGCAGCTCGACGACTGCCGCATCCGGGACGCGGCGACGGGTGCCTGGTTCCGCGACCACGGCAGTGGCGGCACCCTCAGCAACTGCACCCTGGACGGCACACAGACCGGCGTGATCGTCACGAAGGGCGCCGACCCGACGATGGAGCGCTGCACGGTGGACTCCCCCGCCGAAGCCGGCTTCTACGTCTCGGCAGGCGGTCGCGGCAGCTTCGTCGGCTGCCGGGTGACGGGCAGCGGCGGGTACGGCTTCCATGTCCTCGACGGCTGCCGCTCCACGCTGAAGAAGTGCCGTACGGAGCGGTGCGCGCGCGGTGGGTACGAGTTCGCGGACGCCGGCCCCGACGGCGCGTCCGGCGCGGGCCCCGTCGTCGAGGACTGCACGAGCGACGAGAGCGGGGGCCTGCGCCCGCCGACGGCGCGAGAGACAGCCGTGGAGACGGCGGCCCAGTCCCCCGGTCTGCTGGGTGCGATCCCCGGGCAGCGCACCACCGAGCAGGAGCCGCTTGTCACGGCCGTGGAGCCGGAGAAGCCGGCACGCACCTCGAAGGCCGTCCTCGGTGAGCTGGACGCCCTGGTGGGCCTGGGCAGCGTGAAGCGCGAGGTGCGGGCGCTGACCGACATGATCGAGGTGGGCCGGCGCCGGCAGCAGGCCGGCCTCAAGGCGGCCTCGGTCAAGCGCCACCTGGTCTTCACCGGCTCCCCCGGCACCGGCAAGACGACGGTCGCCCGCCTCTACGGCGAGATTCTCGCCTCGCTCGGTGTGCTGGAGAAGGGGCATCTCGTCGAGGTGTCCCGCGTCGACCTGGTCGGCGAGCACATCGGCTCCACCGCGATCCGCACCCAGGAGGCCTTCGACCGGGCGCGCGGCGGTGTGCTGTTCATCGACGAGGCGTACGCGCTCTCGCCCGAGGACTCCGGCCGCGACTTCGGCAAGGAGGCCATCGACACGCTCGTGAAGCTGATGGAGGACCACCGGGACGCGGTCGTGGTGATCGTGGCGGGCTACACGGCCGAGATGGAGCGGTTCCTCTCCGTCAACCCGGGTGTGGCGTCCCGCTTCTCACGGACCATCACGTTCAGCGACTACGGCCCGGGGGAACTCCTGCGGATCGTGGAGCAGCAGGCCGAGGAGCACGAGTACCTGCTGGCGCCGGGAGCCTCGGAGGCCCTCCTGAAGTACTTCACGGCGATTCCCAAGGGCCCCGCGTTCGGCAACGGCCGCACCGCGCGTCAGACCTTCGAGGCGATGGTCGAGCGGCACGCGAGCCGGGTCGCCCAGTTCGACGACCCGAGCACGGACGATCTGACGCTGCTCTACGCCGAGGACCTACCCGACTCGCCCTGAGCCTCCCCGTCCGGAACCGCGCCGGGAACCACCTTGTGGCGCGGCCCCGGCACACCCGGCCGCAGCCGGGCCAGTAAACCGTTCCCGTTCCTCGGCGAAGGCCGGGTCCGCCTGGTAGTCGGTGTGGCCGAGGACCGGCGCGGGCAGGGGATGCCGCGCGGTGCGTCCGTAGGCCAGCGGGTCCTTGAGCGGTTCGCGGTCCACCTCGGGGCCACAGGCGCCGGGCAGACGGACCGGCCCGCCGATCGGGTCGGTGAGCCGGTAGAGGTTGCGCCAGCAGTCGACCTCGTGGTGCAGGGAACTGAGGGCGGCGGGGCCGAAGTGGGCCGGGAACCAGCGGCCGTAGAGACGCTCCAGCGGGGAGCCGTACGTCAGCAGCGCAACCCCTTTGCGGACCGACGGCGGCAGCTGCCACGCGGCCGCGGCGGCCAGCACGCTGCCCTGGGAGTGACCGGAGATGACGAGCCGTCCCCCGGTTGCCCGCGTCCAGCTCGCCATCCGCCAGGTCAGGTCGGGCACCGCGCGCTCGGCGTAGCAGGGCGGCGCGAAGGGGTGGGCGGCGCGGGGCCAGAAGGTGCCGACGTCCCACAGGATGCCGATGGTGCGACGCGCGGAGGCGTCCTTGTAGGCGCGCCGGCCCCAGGTGACGAACAGGACGAAGCCGAGCCCGATCAGCCAGGAGCCCAGCGCCTGGGCGGTCTCGGCGGCACCGTGGACGAAGGCGGGGGCGGGCCGGGCCGCCTCCGCGGGCGCCTTGTCGGTCGTCAGGGCGCACACGAGCGCCGCTGCGCCCAGGAGCAGCGTGGTGGTGGAGGTGACGGCGACGACGAGGGGACCTCGGTCGGTGAGAGCGGCCATCGCGCGGGCCCTCGCGATGCGGCGGGTGCGCTGCGTGTCCCTGGGCTCTCCCGCGTAGTCGCGTTCCACAGCGGCCCGCGCGGTCCGGCACAGGAGCCAGGTACGCCGTCCCAACCGGCCGCAGAGCGCCAGCAGCACGACGAGCAGCAGCGGGATCACGGACGCCTGCCAGGTCAGCAGGACCGGCGGACCGGCGATGGAGGTCCCCGTGCCGTCCAGCCAGTCGGACACGCGCTGCGACACTCCGCCGGACATCACCCCGCCCAGCGCGCAGGCCAGCATCGCGACGGCGGGCCCGCCCAGGCCGCGCATCGCGGCGCGGGTGTCGGGGTGCGTGCGATGGAGCAGACGGGCCACCACGGCGAGGACGACGACGAGCAGCCCCTGGACCAGGGCGATGCCGCCGAAGGTCATGTCGCCCGGCAGCCGTCCCGCCGATTCCCACCCCGGGCGCTCCCAGCCCGCGTACACCAGGGCGAGCAGGAGCAGGAGGACGGCGGCGAGCGGCAGCCGTCGTACCAGAGGTTCGTCGAGCTCCTGGTCGAGGCGGTTCTCGCTGCGGCCGCGGCGGCAGACCACCCACACCACGACCACCGCGCCGGCGACCAGCGCCGCTTCCAGGAGCCCACCCAGTGCGCCGAGCAGCCCGGAACCGCCCGGCCCGCGGTCGAAGCGGGCCGCCGCCGAGCCGACGGCCGCGGCGACCGTGAGCAGTCCGGCGGCGGTGTGGGCGGCGCGCAGCCGCGCCACCAGGCGGCGGCCGTACCAGAAGCCGGGCCTGCCCAGGGCGGTGCCGCCGGTCTGCTCGTGGGGCCCGGCTCGACGGGACAGCGGCTGCTGCGACTCGTACGCGCTCCAGGTGCGGTGGGAGAGGTACCACAGCAGACCGGTGAGCGCGGCCGGTACCAGGGCGGCGAGGGCGAGGCGGCGGCCGGGGCGGCTCCACCAGCCCTCGTCCGAGAGCTGGGGTGACAGGAAGCCCAGCCAGGAGTGCCGCTCGGCGCACGCGGGCGTGCCCGCGCACTGCCAGGCTGTCAGGTCGAGGGCGACCTCGCAGGCCGCGGCGACGAGCAGCACGGTCAGGGTCAGTCCCGCGAGCCGCACCAGCAGTCCGTACAGCCGGACCGTCCTCCCGCGGCCGCGCGCGGTGGGGCGCATCCAGTGGGCGAGGTTGACCACCATGAACGGCAGCAGCAACAGCCACAGCGCGCGGGCGCCGTTGCCGGAGGTGAGGTTGCACCAGACGTAGGCCTCGGGCACCGGTCTGCCGCCGGGGTCCCCCGCTCCGCACTCCGCATCGGTGTCCTCGGCGTCCTCGGCGCGCCGGAAGACGGCCGCCGTGTCGTCGCCGGTGATCCGCACGGTGCGCGGATCGTCGAGCATCTTCTCCGGAGTGGTGCCGCCCACGCCGTGGACCAGGAGTTCCAGGGCGGATCCCGCTTCCCGCGGCCGCGGGGCGGAGCCGGCCGGTCCGCCCGTCGAGGCCTGTTCCCGCGCGCCTTCCACTGTTCGCACTTCCCCCGTGACGCTCCGCCGACATCTGTTCGTGCGGGCACAAGGATCTCCGCTCGGGCGATGGCGCACACCACTCGTCACGGAATCTCCCCGATCTGTGGGACACGCCGGAAACGGATGTTGTCGTGGTGGCATGCGCGCCTCGGCACGATCGGTGACGCGACGCGTACCCTGCCGTGCGAGGATGGGACGCCCGTGCACCGGGGGTGAGGAAGAATGTCCTCGTCGGAGGGGGTGCGCAGGCGTGTCGGACGGCATGAGGCGAAAGGACCGGAGCGTACGTGAGTGAGAATCAGAACCTCCTCGCGGAGCAGCGGCGCGCCCTGATCGTGGACGAGGTCCGGCGCCGCGGCGGCGTCCGTGTGAACGAGCTGACCCGCAAGCTCGGCGTGTCGGACATGACGGTGCGGCGCGACCTCGACGCGCTCGCCCGTCAGGGCGTCCTGGAGAAGGTGCACGGCGGCGCGGTTCCGCTGGTCGAGGCGAGCACGCACGAGCCGGGCTTCGAGGCCAAGTCGGGGCTGGAGCTGACGGCCAAGGAGGACATCGCGCGGACGGCGGCCGAGCTGGTCACGCCGGGCAGCGCGATCGCGCTCTCGGGCGGTACGACGACGTACGCGCTGGCCCACCAGCTGGTGGACGTGCCGGACCTCACCGTCGTCACCAACTCGGTTCGGGTGGCCGACGTCTTCCACGCGGCCCAGCGCACGTCGGGCACCCGCCAGGGGGCGGCCACGGTCGTGCTGACCGGCGGGGTGCGCACCCCGTCCGACTCGCTGGTGGGCCCGGTGGCCGACCAGGCGATCGCGGCGCTCCATTTCGACCTGCTGTTCCTCGGCGTGCACGGGATATCGGTCGAGGCCGGCCTGTCGACGCCGAACCTGGCGGAGGCCGAGACCAACCGCCGGCTGGTGCAGTCGGCGCGGCGGGTCGTGGTGGTCGCCGACCACACCAAGTGGGGCACGGTGGGCCTGAGTTCCTTCGCGGCGCTGGAGCAGGTCGACACGCTGGTGACTGACGCCGGGCTGCCGGCCGGGGCGCGCACGGAGATCTCCGAGCATCTGAGGCTGGTGGTGGCGGGCGAGGCCGGCGAGGGTGCAGACAGCTGACTGACCGTCAGCTAGTACCGTGTCAGCCAAGGTTCGCCCCGTCGCGACGCACAAACCTTGGCTGACGCGGCACCAGGGTGGGGGCGCCGGGCACCATGCCGCCCGTGCCCGTACTGCCCGCCAACCGCCCGCCTCCCGCAGGGATGCCGCAAGGGAGATTCGTCCATGGCTCGCCGACTGCGCCCGGTGGGAAGCGAGTTCGTCGAGACCGCTCCGGTGCGTCTCGTCTTCGCCCGGGAGATCTCCGCTCCCCCCGACGCCGTCTTTCGCGCGCTCGCCGTGGACGTGCCCGGCTGGGCCGAGTGGTTCTCGGCGGTGGCACTCGCTCGGCCCGTCGACGGCGGCGCCCGGCGCGAGGTGCGGCTCAGGGGCGGCACGTGGTTCGAGGAGACCGTGCTCGCGGCGAAGGAGCCGGAGGTGTACACCTACCGCGTGGACGTGACCAGCGCGCCGGGCGTCCGTGCGCCGGTCGAGGAGTGGCGGCTCGCCCCGGCGGGCACCGGCACGCGTGTGCGGTGGCCCTTCACAGCCGAAGGGACGGCGCCGCTGCGTCTCGTGCTGCGGCTCGCGCGCGGGGGCCTCGGCCGGTCGTTCCGGGACGCGGTGACGGCGCTGGACCGGCGGCTGGCCGCAGGGTGACTCAGACGGGCCAGATCCCCGTCTGGAGCAACGACTCGATCGCCGCCGCGTACGGCGCGATGTCCAGGCCCTGCTCGGCGAGCCAGGCGTCCGAATAGTACTTGTCGAGGTACCGGTCCCCCGGGTCGCACAGCAGTGTCACCACGCTCCCCTGGCGCCCCTCGGCCACCATCTCGGCGACGATCTTCAGCGCGCTCCACAGCCCGGTGCCGGTGGAGCCGCCCGCCTTGCGTCCGATGGCCCGCTCCAGCGCCCGCACCGCGGCGACGCTGGCCGCGTCCGGCACCTTCATCATGCGGTCGACGGCCCCGGGGACGAAGCTCGGTTCCATACGGGGCCGGCCGATGCCCTCGATGCGTGAACCGCAGTCGCACGTGACGTCCGGATCGCCGGTGGTCCAGCCCTCGAAGAAACAGGAGTTCTCCGGATCCGCGACACAGATGCGGGTGTCGTGCTGCGTGTAGTGGACGTAGCGCGCGATGGTCGCCGAGGTGCCGCCGGTGCCGGCCGTGGCGACGATCCACGCGGGCTCCGGAAACCGTTCCAATTCCAGCTGCCGGAAGATGGATTCGGCGATGTTGTTGTTGCCACGCCAGTCCGTGGCACGTTCGGCGTAGGTGAACTGGTCCATGTAGTGGCCGCCGGTGTCGGCCGCGAGGGCGGCGGAGGCCTCGTACATCGTGCGCGGGTCGTCCACGAAGTGGCACTGCCCGCCATGGAACTCGATCAGGCGGCACTTCTCGGCGCTGGTCGTACGCGGCATGACCGCGATGAAGGGCACGCCGATCAGCTTCGCGAAGTAGGCCTCGGAGACGGCGGTGGAGCCGCTGGACGCCTCGATCACCGGGCGGCCCGGCCGGATCCATCCGTTGCACAGGCCGTAGAGGAAGAGGGAGCGGGCGAGCCGGTGCTTGAGGCTGCCTGTCGGGTGGGTCGACTCGTCCTTCAGATACAGGTCGATGCCCCACTTCTCCGGCAGCGGGAAGCGGAGCAGATGCGTGTCGGCCGAGCGGTTGGCGTCGGCCTGGACCCTGCGGACGGCCTCTTTCAGCCAGCCTCGGTAGGCGGCGTCGCTGTGGTCGACGTCGAGGGTCGCGCCGGTCCTGGTCTGCTGGGTGGTGCTCACGGCGGGGCTCCTTATGCTTCGCGCCGACGGCGGGCGCGCGGCCGACACACCGATCATAGACAGCTTCCGCACGCTTCTCACCTGCATAAACACGCCTTTGAGCGCCTCAAAGGCCGCCCTGGAGAAAGGGGCGCACCGGTGGGGGCGCATTCGCGCGAATGCTCCGGGCCGCGGCCGCCGGGGAGGCGTGCGTACTGGTGCTCGACCTCGTCGGCGGGCAGACTGCGCGACGGGACGAAGGTCCAGTACACCGACGCGCACAAGGGGGCGGGGTGGCATGGCGGAGCCGGAGTTCACGGCCACGGGCGTGCGGATCGGGAAACGGCTGCGCTCGCTCACCCGGGCCGGGCAGGTCCGGATCAGCGACGGCAGGCTGGAGTTGCTGACCAGCTACGGCAGGGAGATCGACAGCGCGCCGGTGCGGACGGTGCGTGCCTCCAGGCCGTGGTTCGCCGCCGAGGACCGGGCGCTGGCGGACGTCAACGGCACGTGGTACCTGCTCACCCTCGGCGATCACGACCCGGCACCGGGCGAGCCGGGCCCGCCCACGGCACGCCGGTTCATCGAGGCCGTACGCAAGGCAGCCGGGCGCGGCGGCTGACCGACCGCGAGTTGCGGGGTTTCAACCCCTGCGTCAGGCTGTTCTCACGTCACTCTGGGTTTACCGGCGATTACGCTGCGAACCAGCTCGCCGGCCACGACAGCAGGCGGCAGTGTCACGCAAGCATCCTGCTGGATCCGTACTCCGTGTTCTTCCGGACCTCTTCAGTCGGGGAGTCGCAGCCGTGATCAGTCACCCAAGCAGGCACTGCGCGGTGGAGCTCCAAGCCCTGCCGTCGCGGATCGGCCAGGTCCGCAGAATCGTATCGGCGCAGTTGCGCTACTGGCATCTGGATCCTCTGATCGACCGGGCCGCGCTCGGTGTGACGGAGCTGCTGACCAACGTCCACCGGCATGCCCAGCCGGACAAGACGTGCACCGTGGAGATCGAGCTGATGCTCGACCGGCTCATGGTCTCGGTACGCGACCACGACCCGCGTCTGCCGGTCGTGGAGAACGTGGAACTCGCAGCCGTCGCGTCCGTCGCGGACGGTGTGACGCACGCGAAGGACGGCTCCGACACGCTGGCCACCGGCGGCCGCGGGCTCGCGATGGTCGCGGCGGTCAGCGAGAGCTGGGGCGTGCGGCCGGACGGCGAGGCCGGCAAGGTCGTGTGGTTCACGCTGCCGACGCCCTCCGGGGCGGCCGCCGCGGCCACGCGGCCGCCGCGACGCACGGTCACGGACAAGCCGGTTCGCCGGTTCGCGGAGGTCGAGCACGCGGTCGACCTGCGCAGGCCCGAACGTGCTCCTGTTTGAATGGGTCGTTCGCCTTCGGGGGCGCGTCAGCCCAATGAGGTTGGCGGGCCCTTGACGTCGGGCCTGTCGGGCGGCAGCCGTCGGCCTTGACCCCCGGCCCGGGGCTCACTCGGTGGCGACGGCCACGCTCGACTGGATCCGCGAACGGATCGCCGGGATCGTCGAGGAGGGCAAGGAACAGGGCCAGTTCGCGCCCTCGCTGGACGGCGAGGAGATCGCCGCCACCGTCATCGCGACCCTCCAGGGCGGTTACGTCCTCGCCCGCGCGTCCGGTTCGCCCGCCGTCTTCGACAGCGGCGTCCGGGGGCTGCTCTCCCTGCTCGCACCGCGCGCCCACGAACCCGCCTGAGGAGGAACCCCATGCACGCCATGCAGTACGAGCTCACCCTGCCCGCCGACTATGACACGGACGTCATCCGCGCGCGCGTGGCCGGCATCGGGCACCTGCTCGACGACTGGGAGGGCCTCGCCCTCAAGGCGTATCTGCTGCGCGAGCGCGGGGTGCACGGCTCGCCGGTCAACCAGTACGCGCCGTTCTACCTGTGGAACACCATGGAGGGCATGAACTCCTTCCTCTGGGGAGGCGCCTTCCAGGGGCTCAGAGCGACGACTTCGGGCGTCCGTCGGTCCGGCAGTGGACGGGGCTGGCCCACGAGGGAGGCGGCGGCTCCTCCGCGCGAGTTGCGGTACGGCGGCGGCAACAGGTGCCGGACGGGGGCGAGTTGTCCGAGGTGATGGCGGACGCCGTGCGCGAGACCGAACGGCTGGCGGCACAGGACGGCGCGGTGCTCGCGGCGGCCGCCGTCGACAGCGGTCGCTGGGAGCCGGTCCACTTCTCGCTCTGGGAGAACGACACGCCCAAGGCCGACGGTGACATGTTCCAGATGCTGCACCTGCCCGCTCCTGGGCGGGACTTGCTGCTGCGGGGGCGCCAGTGGTGAGCACCGTGCGTACGGCAACAGGACGGCTCGACGGGCTGCGCGGCCCGCTCGGTCGACCGCGAGCCGGGGCTGCCGTATCCGGCGCGCAGGGTACGGCCGCGACCGGCGCTCGCCCTGGGCGAGGAGCTGGTGCGGCCGGTTCTGACGGAGCGACCCGGCAGGGCCTTCCCCGTCGACCCGCGGGAGCCGTGGCCCGATCGTGCTGATCTTTGACCCGGCGAACGCTTTCGGCCGTGGCGGGCGGACAGAGGATGGGAGATGACGGGCGACGGACCCCTGAACGAGGAGAGGACGAGGACATGGCGCTGGAGATGCGCGACCACTGTGAGCGCTGTGAGACGGCGGCGCTGCCGCCCGGCGCCCCGGCCCGTATCTGCTCGTACGAGTGCACTTTCTGCGTGCCGTGCAGCGAGGGGATGCGGAACGTCTGCCCGAACTGTGGCGGCGAGCTGGTCCCGAGGCCGAGACGCTCCTGAACGAAGCGGCTGCGGCAGTGCGCTCACGGGACGGTTCTGGCGACGTCCAGGCGTCCCACGTGTGTCACGTTCTCCCGGTCCTCGCCGTCCTCGCTCGCCTCGGCGGCGAACCAGGCGTCGAGGATCTCCCTCAGCAGCGGCTCGGACGTCAGCCGCAGGCTGAGGGCCAGCACATTGGCGTCGTTCCAGCGGCGGGCACCGTCCGCCGTGTACGCGTCCGTACACAGGGCCGCGCGGACACCCGGCACCTTGTTCGCGGCGATCGAGGCGCCCGTGCCGGTCCAACAGCACACGACCGCCTGGTCAGCCGTCCCGGCGGCGACCTCGCGGGCCGCCGCCTCCGAGCACACGGCCCACCGGGGGTCGTCGCCGGGGTTGAGCGCCCCGTGTGCCGCCACCTCGTGGCCGCGGCCACGCAGCTCGGCGACGAGGGAGCGGGCGACGGGCTCGTCCATGTCGGAGGAGACGGAGATCCGCATGCTCCGAGCCTACTCGGGGCGGCTCACACGGTGGTGTGCCGGCTGACGACGGGTTCCAGGTACGCCACGTGCGGACCGGCGAGGCCCGTCAGCTCGGCCGGGGAGCTGATCAGGGCGATCCGGTCGAACTCCGGGTCCCGGCCCAGTGCCTTCTCCGCGGCCGCCAGCGCCGCGAAGCGTTCACGCAGAACGGACGCAGGTCTGCTCGGCGCCAGGTAGTGGACTCCCACCTGCCCGTTCTCCGCGTGGGTGACCAGACAGCGGGTGAGTTCTTCGGGTGGCGTGTCGATGCCCGTCTCCTCGGCCAGCTCGACGGCGGCATGACGGCGCAGCGCGGCCTCGTCGAGCGGCCCGTGGCCGACGGGCGGTTCGACGGATCCGCCCGGCAGCTGCCAGCGGCCGGGGGCCGCGGTGGACGACGACATCCGACCCACCAGCACGCTTCCGTCGTCCGACGGCTGCACCACGCTCACGAAGAGGGAGCGGAGCGGGTTGGCGCCCGGCCCCCTGCGCAGGGCGAAGTACCGGTAGGTCGTCCGGGACCAGGAGACGAGCAGACCGCCCGCCCTCTCCCGTTCCAGCCCGGCACAGACCGCCACCGGCCCGTCGAAGAGGCTCGGGTTGGCCTCGACCGCCTCGTCCCACGCGCGGTTCGTCGCCGCGCGCTCCTCGGCCGACACCGGCGGCGCCGCCACCTCGACCAGGCGGAGCCGTTCGGCGTCGATCAGCTCGACGTCCCTGGCCCTCGACGGCGGTTCAGTCACCGGACAGCGCCCCCAGCGGATCGTCGAGCACCGGCTGCCAGGCCAACTCGGCCGCCCCCACCAGGCTGTTGTGGTCGAGGGTGCACGCCAGGATGGGTACGCCGCCGCTCTGCCCCCACAGGCTGCGGTCGGCGACGACCGCTCGCAGGCGGTCCGGATCGGCCTCCAGGAGGGTGCGGTGCAGCCCGCCGAGGATGATGCGGTCGGGGTTGAGGATGTTCACCAGGCCGGCGAGTCCGAGCCCGAGCCGGTCGATCAGGGTCTCGGCAGCCGTGCGGACGGCCAGGTCGTCGTAGTGGCTGCGGATCAGTTCGTTGGCCTGCTTCAACAGCGACATCTCGGGGCCCGGGTCACGTCCCGCCGTCGTCAGAAGCGCCAGCGGATCGGCCTCGACGTCCAGGCAGCCGCGGCTGCCGCAGTGACAGGGACGGCCCTCGGGGTTGACGGTGACATGGCCGACTTCGAGGGCCAGGCCCGAACTGCCCGTGTGCAGGCGCCCGTCAAGGACCAGCGCACCGCCCACACCCCGATGCCCGGTGGCCACGCACAGCAGGTCCCGGGCACCGCGGCCCGCGCCGTGCCGGTGCTCGGCGAGCGCGGCCAGGTTGACATCGTTTCCCGCGAACGCCGGTCCGGTGATCCCGGCCGCGCGCACGCACTCCGCGAAACTGTGCCGCACCGGGGCGCCCACCGGCCAGGCCAGGTGCAGCGGGTTCAGGGCCAGCCCGTCCGGCTCGGCGACCGCGGACGGCACGGCGAGCCCTGCGCCCACGCACCGCCGCCCGGTCGCACGCAGCAGATCGGCACCGGCCTCCACGACGGACCCGAGGACCTTCGCCGGGTCTTCGTCGACGGTCTCGCGGGCGGGTGCGGTGGCGACGATCCGGCCGCCCAGGCCGACCAGCGCCGCCCGGAACCCGTCGGCGTGCACCTGCGCGGCGAGGACGACCGGTCCGTCCTCGGCGACAGCGAGCCGGTGCGAGGGCCGGCCCTGCGAACCGGCGGCCGCGCCCGGCCGGGCGTCGACCCGGATCAGCCCGAGCGCCTCCAGTTCCGCGGCCACCGCGCCGGCCGTGGCCCGGGTCACCCCGAGTTCCGCCGTGAGCACGGCACGGGTCGGCGCGCGTCCCGTGTGCACGAGCTCCAACGCGGGTCCGAGCGCGCCTCGCCCCCGGTCCAACCGCGTCCTCGAGGTGGTCCCTTCCCCCGCCGGCCGGGGGTCCGCCTTGCCGCTCATGAGGGTGAGTCTCCCATGATCCGCGGGTGCCGTGTCGGCCGCCACCGTCCAGGTCCGTCGTCTCGGTGCATCTCATCCTGCCCGACCGTCCTGAGCTGCGGCTCGGCCAGGGGCCGGACCGGCCCTATAGCCTTGACGCACGATGAACGACCGTATGACAACACCGTGGGGCGAGCTCGCGCCGGCCCGCTTCCCCGAGGACCCGCGCGACCGGCTGCGTGCCTGGGACGCGTCCGACGAGTACCTGCTCAGGCACCTCGCCGAGGAGAAGGTCTCCCTGTCCGGCACGGTCGTGGTCGTCGGGGACCGCTGGGGCGCCCTCGTCACCGCGCTGGCGACGCACCGGCCCGTACAGATCACCGACTCGTTCCTCGCGCAGGAGGCGACCCGGGCGAACCTCGCGCGGGCCGGGGTCGAGGCCGGTGCCGTACGGCTCCTCACCACCCAGGACCCGCCGCCCGAGCGCGTCGACGTCCTGCTGGTGCGGGTGCCGAAGAGCCTGGCGCTCCTTGAGGACCAGCTGCTGCGGCTGGCGCCCGCGGTGCACGAGGACACGGTCGTCGTCGGCACCGGGATGGTGAAGGAGATCCACACCTCGACGCTCCGGCTGTTCGAGCGGATTCTCGGCCCGACCCGCACCTCGCTCGCCGAGAGGAAGGCCCGGCTCGTCTTCTGCACGCCGGACCCCGCTCTGGAGCGGGCCGCCAACCCGTGGCCGTACAGCTACACGCTTCCCGACGGCATCGGCCCGGTGTCGGGACGCACCGTCGTCAACCACGCGGGCGTCTTCTGCGCCGACCGGCTCGACGTCGGCACCCGGTTCTTCCTGCGGCACCTGCCGGCCGGCCGGGGCGCCCGGCGGGTCGCGGACCTGGGGTGCGGCAACGGGGTCGTCGGTACGGCGATGGCGCTGGCCGATCCCGGGGCGGAGGTGCTGTTCGTGGACGAGTCGTTCCAGGCCGTGGCCTCGGCGGAGGCGACGTACAAGGCGAACGGCGCGGCGGGGCACGCCGAGTTCCGGGTCGGGGACGGGCTGGCGGGGGTGCCGTCCGGCAGCGTCGATCTGGTGCTCAACAATCCGCCGTTCCACTCGCACCAGGCGACGACCGACACGACGGCGTGGCGGATGTTCAGCGGGGCGAAGCGGGTGCTGCGGCCCGGCGGCGAGCTGTGGGTGATCGGCAACCGCCACCTCGGTTACCACGTGAAGCTGCGAAGACTGTTCGGCAACAGCCGACTGGTCGCGAGCGACCCGAAGTTCGTTGTGCTGAAGGCCGTAAAGGAGTGATCAGGGCGCTGGTCGGCCGACGGTCCGGATGATCCGGGCCACCGCGCCCGCCATCGCCTCCCGCCCCACACTCAGGTACATGCGCGAGTCGACCGCCTCGGGGCGGGCGGCGAGGAACTCCCGGATCGCGCCGGTCATGGCGATGTTGAGGGCGGTGCCGATGTTCACCTTGGTGATGCCGCCCGCGACGGCCGCGACCAGTTCGTCGTCCGGCAGTCCGGACGAGCCGTGCAGGACGAGCGGCACGTTCACCGCCGCGGCCAGTCGCTTGAGAAGGTCGTGGTCGAGGGCGGCGGTACGCGTGGTCATGGCGTGGGTGCTGCCGACGGCGACGGCGATGGCGTCCACACCGGAGTCCGCGACGAAGGCGCGGGCCTCGGCCGGGTCGGTGCGGGCGCCGCAGGCGTGCGCGTCGAGCGGCGGCCGGCCGCGTTTGCCGCCCACCTGCCCCAACTCGCCCTCTGTCCACAGCCCTTGGGTATGGGCCCAGTCGACGGCGCGCCGGGTCGCGGCGAGGTTCTCCGCATACGGCAGGCGGGCCGCGTCGTACATCACGGAGCTGAACCCGGCGTCCGGCGCCTGCCGCAGCAGGTCGTCGCTCTGTACGTGGTCGAGGTGCAACGCGACGGGGACGGCGGCCCGTTCGGCCGCCGCGGCGGCTGCGCGGGCGAGCGGGAGCAGTCGTCCGTAGCGGAACCTGACCGCGTTCTCGCTGACTTGGAGCACGACGGGCGCGCCCTCGGATTCGGCACCGGCGATGACGGCCTCGACGTGTTCCAGGGTGATGATGTTGAAGGCGGCGACGGCGGAACGGGCCGTGGCGGCGCGGGTGACGAGTTCGCCGGTGGTCACGAGGGGCACTGCTGTCCTTTCGGGCAGGTCCTGGCGTGTCAGGGGGTGAGGATCACCGAGCGGGTGAGGTGGCGCGGCCGGTCCGGGTCGAGACCGCGGGCGGCGGCGACGGCGACGGCGAGGCGCTGGGCCCTTACCAGTTCGGCGAGCGGGTCGAGTCCGCCGGCCACCCACGCCCCGCCGGTGGCGCGCACCTGTTCGGCCAGGCCCTCCGGTGCCTCGCCGAGCATCCAGGTGGCGGTGCCCCGGGTGGTGACGCTGATGGGGCCGTGCCGGTACTCCATCGCAGGGTAGGCCTCGGCCCATGCGAGTGAGGCCTCGCGCATCTTCAGCGCCGCCTCGTCGGCCAGGCCCACGGTCCAGCCGCGGCCGAGGAAGGTGAACTGCGCGCAGTCGACGAGCCCTTGGGGCAGCTCGGCCGCGAGCCCGGCGCGGGCGTCGGCGACGACTGCATCGGAGTGCAGTCCCAGGTGGGCGCGGAGCAGGGTCAGCGCGGAGGTCGCGAACCGGGTCTGTACGACGGACCGTTCGTCGGCGAAGTCGAGCACGACGACATCGTCGGCGGCTGCCATGACGGGTGTCGCGGGGTCGGCCGTGATGGCGGTGGTCCGCGTGCGGCCCCTCAACCGTCCCAGCAGTTCGAGCACTTCGGTGGTGGTGCCGGAGCGGGTGAGGGCGACGACCCGGTCGTACGGGCGGCCTTGGGGGAACTCCGAGGCGGCGAAGGCGTCCGTCTCGCCCTGCCCGCAGCCCTCGCGCAGCGCGGCGGCGGACCGGGCCATGAAGTACGAGGTGCCGCAGCCGACGATCGCGACCCGCTCCCCCGGGGAGGGCAGCGCCCCGGCGTGCCCGGGCGCCTTCGACGCGGCCCGTATCCAGCAGTCGGGCTGACTGGTCAGCTCGTCCTCGACATGGGTCATGCCGCACCCCTCCCATCGATGCTCTTTCTTGCAAGATATAGCGTTCTTTCAAGCACAATCAAGCATTCACTGCGGACTGCGTGCGCTAAGGTCGCCGGGAGATCGAGGAACGGAGGGCGCGGATGTCGCGCGACGCCCGCTGGAAGCTGCTGCTGGAGCTGCTCGTCGAGCGGGGCCGGCTGGACGTCGAGGAGGCGGCCGGCGAGCTGGAGGTCTCGGCCGCGACGATCCGGCGCGACTTCGACCAGCTCGCCGAGCAGCAGATGCTCGTGCGCACCCGGGGCGGCGCCGTCGTGCACGGCGTGTCCTACGAACTGCCGCTGCGCTACAAGACGGCCCGCCACGCCTCCGAGAAGCAGCGCATCGCGAAGGCGGTCGCCGACCTGATCGCACCAGGAGAAGCAGTGGGTCTGACCGGCGGCACGACCACGACCGAGGTGGCGCGGGCGCTGGCCGTGCGAGGCGACCTGGCATCCGGCTCGCCCGCGCTGACCGTCGTCACCAACGCGCTCAACATCGCCAACGAGCTGGCCGTCCGCCCCCAGTTCAAGATCGTGGTGACCGGCGGGGTCGCCCGCCCGCAGTCGTACGAGCTCATCGGGCCGCTCGCGGACGGTGTGCTCGGCCAGATCACCCTCGACACCGCGGTGCTCGGCGTCGTCGCCTTCGACGTCACCCACGGCGCCGCTGCGCACGACGAGGCGGAGGCCGCGATCAACCGGCTGCTGTGCGAGCGCGCCGAGCGCGTGGTGGTCGCCGCCGACTCCAGCAAGCTGGGGCAGCGGGCGTTCGCCCGGATCTGCGCGGCCGAGACGGTGAACACACTGGTCACGGACACGGCGGCGGCACCGGTCACGGTCCGGCGCTTCGAAGAGGCGGGGATCGGCGTCGTCACGGTCTGAGCCCGCTCCCGCGTCCGATTCCGCCTAGGACCTGTCCGGGCTATCACGGCGGAGGAAGGCGGCGGGGCCCTGTCGGTTCCGGTGAGCGGGGTGTGGTGCGTGCAGCTGCCAGGCGGAGGAGGGCGTCGACGTGGAGCGTCGGCAACCGACGACAACGCGGCAGATGTGCGTGCCACACCCCGCGTCTCCGCCGTGATCGGCCGACAGGTCCTAGTGCCGCGTCAGCCAAGGTTTGCCCGTCAAGGAGCGGCGTCCGGTGCGTGCTCTCGGCGTGCCGGCCGGAAGTCCTCGTACTGGACGTACGTGGGCTTTCGGCCGGTGCGGCGAGAGGGCGTGCCGGGCGTCGCGACGGGGCGAACCTTGGCTGACGCGGCACTAGGCTGAGATCGGGGATCGGGGTGCGTGTCGGGCCAGGGAGGCTGCGATGAACGGGACACCGAGGGAACACGCGGGCTATCTGCCGATCGCCGAGCACGGGCTGATCGGCGATCTGCGCAGCGTGGCCCTGGTCGGGACCGACGGCACGATCGACTGGTACTGCTGCGGGGCCTTCGACGCTCCGAGCGTGTTCGCCTCGATCCTGGACGCGGAGCGCGGCGGCTGCTTCGAGCTCGCGGCGACCGTCCCGGCGAAGACCAAGCAGTTCTACTTCCCCGACACCAACGTCCTGATCACCCGCTTCTTCACCGAGGACGGCGTCGGCGAGGTGCAGGACTTCATGCCGGTCGACGGCGAGTCTGCCGAGACCGAACGCCACCGGCTGATCCGGCGTGTGGTGTGCGTGCGGGGCTCCATCCCGTTCCGCGCACGCGTGGCGCCGCGGTTCGACTACGGCGCCCGGCCGCACACGCTCCGCCTGGCCGGCGACGTCGCGGTCTTCGAGTCCGCCGGGCTGTCGCTCGCGCTGACCGCCACCGTCCCGCTGGAGACCGACGGCCCGGACGCGCGGGCCGACTTCAAGCTCTCCGAGGGCGAGTCCACCGTTTTCGCGCTGGACCAGGTCGGAGACGACGTTGCGCCGCGCGGGTGCGCGAGGACCGAGGCCCAGGAGCAGTTCGCCACCACAGTGGCCTACTGGCGGCGCTGGCTTTCCGCCTCGAAGTACCGCGGCCGCTGGCGGGAGATGGTGCACCGCTCCGCGCTGACGCTGAAGCTGCTCACCTACGCGCCCAGCGGCGCGATCGTGGCCGCGCCGACGACGAGCCTGCCCGAGCAGCTCGGCGGCGAGCGCAACTGGGACTACCGCTACGTGTGGGTGCGCGACGCCGCCTTCTGCGTCTACGCGCTGCTGCGGCTGGGCTTCACCGGTGAGGCCGAGGCGTTCATGGACTTCGTGACCCGGCACATCAGTCCGGGCGACGGCAAGCCCTCCGGCCCGCTGCAGATCATGTACGGCATCGACGGGCGCACCGACCTGCCCGAGCGCGACCTCGCCCATCTGGAGGGCCACCAGGGCTCCGCGCCGGTCCGCGTCGGCAACGCCGCCGCCGACCAGCTCCAACTGGACATCTACGGCGCGCTCATCGACTCCATCTACCTGTACGACAAGTGGGCCAAGCCCATCTCCAGCGACCAGTGGGACGACGTCTGCGCACTGGTGGACTGGGTGTGCGAGCACTGGGACCAGCCCGACGAGGGCATCTGGGAGACCCGGGGCGGCCGCAAGAAGTTCCTGTACTCGCGCCTGATGTGCTGGGTGGCGATCGAGCGCGCCATCCGGATGGCCAACCGGCGCGGCCTGCCCGCCGACCTGCCCCGCTGGCGGCAGTGCCGCGACACCATCTACCGGCGGATCATGCGCCGCGGCTGGTCCGAGTCCCGCCGGGCCTTCGTCCAGCACGAGGACGACGACGTACTGGACGCGGCCGTCCTGATGATGCCGCTGACGAAGTTCATCGCACCCACCGACCCCAAGTGGCTGTCCACGCTCGACGCGCTCACCCAGGACCTGGTGTCCGACTCACTGGTCTACCGCTACGACCCGCTCGCCAGCACCGACGGTCTGCGCGGCGACGAGGGCACCTTCTCCATCTGCTCGTTCTGGTACGTCGAGGCCATGGTCCACGCCGGCCGGGTCGACGAGGCCCGGCTGGCCTTCGAGAAGATGCTCACCTACGCCAACCATCTGGGCCTGTACGCCGAGGAGATCAGCCACACCGGTCAGCAACAGGGCAACTTCCCCCAGGCGTTCACCCACCTGGCCCTGATCAGCGCGGCCTTCAACCTGGACCGTGCCCTCGGCTGACCGACGCTGTACCCAGCAGACCGGTCAGCAGCGCATCGGTCGCGGGGTGCAGCAGCCGGATGCCGTCGGGTGCCGGTTCCAGGCCGGCGACGAGGGCGAGGCAGATGTCCGCGGCCTCGGCCGGCTCGATCGCGGCGGGCGGGCCGGCCTCGCTGAACAGGCCGGTGAGCAGGCGCCGGAGGTCTTCGGTGAAGGCGCCGCAGATCCCGCCGAACAACCGGGCTTTGCCGTCGAGGAGTTCCGCGGTGTGTGGCGAGTCCCCGGACAGCCGGTGGGCCAGGTCGAGCTTGGCGGCCAGGACGCCGCGGACGCGGTGGGCGCGGGGGACGTCCTCGGCCGTGGCCGCCTCCCGGGCCCGCGCCAGCGCCCTGGTGTGCAGGCGGGCGGCGAGCACGGAAGGCGTCGTCCTTGTTGCGTACGTAGTGGTAGACCGCCGACCGTGACACGCCCATGGCGGAGGCGATGTCGTCCATCGTGGTGCGCCGTACGCCGTACCGGGTCAGGCAGTCGTAGGCGGCGTCCAGGACTTCGTCGAGCCGGTCGGCGCCCACGGCTCAGCCCAGCTTCTTCAGCAGCTCGGCGGCGAGCGGGCCGGAGGAGGACGGGTTCTGTCCGGTGACGAGGTTGCGGTCGACGACGATGTTGGGCGCCCACGGCTCACCGGCCTGGACCTCGACGCCCGCCTCTGTCAGCCTGTCCTGCAGCAGCCACTTGGCCTTGTCGGCGAGGCCGGCCTGGGTCTCCTCGGCGTTGGTGAACGCGGCCACCCGGTAGCCGGCGAACGCGTTGGTGCCGTCGGCCCTGGTCGCGGCGAGCAGCGCGGCCGGGCCGTGGCAGACCACACCGAGCGGCCTGCCGCTCTCCAGCACGCGGGTGAGCAGCCGGCCGGAGTCGGCGTCGACCGCCAGGTCCTCCATCGGGCCGTGGCCGCCGGGGTAGAACACCGCGGCGTAGTCGTCCGGGTTCACGTCCTCCAGCCGGATGGGGCGCTGCAGTTCGGCCATCGCGGCGAGTACCCCCGCGATCCGGTCGGCGTTCTCCCGCCCGCCGTTGGCCTCGGCCGCGAGGCTGCCCTTGTCGACGGTCGGCACGACGCCGCCCGGGGTGGCCACGACGATCTCGTGGCCCGCGGCGCGGAAGGCCTCGTACGGGGCGACGGCCTCCTCGGCCCAGAAGCCGCTGGGGTGCCGGGTGCCGTCGGCCAGGGTCCAGTGGTCGACGCCGGTCAGAACGAAAAGGATCTTCGACATGGTGTCTCTTTCGAGGGTGGCTGTCCTGGGGCGCGCTCTGACAGTCCGGACACAGATCGTCAGAGCGGCGATGTCCCCGACCGTAAGCCCGCCCTGCCATTGGAATCCAATAGGCTTTCGCATATGAGAGATAGGGATGCCAATGCCTTGGAGGAAGGGGTCCAGGGAGCGGGCGGGGCAGGACTGGACCTGAACCTGCTGCGCACGTTCCTGGCCGTGTACCGCACCGGCTCCTTCACGGCCGCAGCCCGGGTGCTCGGCCTGTCCCAGCCCACGGTCACGACGCAGATCCGGGCCCTGGAGCGGCAGCTGGCCCGGGAGCTGTTCCAGCGTCTGGCGCGCGGTGTCGCCCCCGCGCCCTACGCGGACGAGCTCGCCGCGCGCATCGTCCAGCCGCTGGACTCGCTCGCCACGATCACCGGACCGGGCGGGCCCGCCGACGACCACCCGGCCGAGCCGGTGCACCTGGCCGGCCCCGCCGAGCTCCTGACCCACAGCTTCCTGCCCGGCATCGCGCCCCTGGTGGACAGAGGGGTACGGCTGCGTGTCACCCCCGGCCTGACCGAACCCCTCCTGGACGATCTGCGCGCGGGCCGCCACGACCTGGTGATCGCGACCTTCCGGCCGCGCGGCCGCACCCTGGCCTCCATGCCCCTGACGGACGAGGAGTTCGTGCTGGTCACGGGCCCCGCCTGGGCGGAACGGACCGGAGGACCGGCGCGGATCGCGGCCGACGGACCCGCCGCGCTGCACGGCGTCCCGCTGGTCGCCTACGCCGAGGACCTGCCCATCGTCCGCCGCTACTGGCGTCATGTGTTCGGCAAACGGCTGGTCTGCCATCCCGCGGTCACCATGCCCGACCTGAACGCGGTCAAGGCCGCGGTGGTGGGAGGCACCGGCTTCACGGTGCTCCCCCGTTATCTGTGCACCGGCGAACTGGCCTCGGGCGAGCTGGTCCTCCTGCACGAGCCGGACGACCCGCCCATCAACACCGCCTTCCTGGTCCAGCGCCCCGGCTCCTCCGCCAACCCGCACGTGGCCCTGGTCCGCGACCACCTGCTCGGGGCGGCCCGCGACCGGTGACCGCCCGGAGCCCGCCGCCCGAAACGCCGGTCACGTCTGGCGGACATCCGTCTCGCAGGCGGCGTGCCCCGCGTGCGCTCCGACTTCGTCAACGGCATCAAGAGGCTGCCGGTGGAGGTGACCCTCGCCTGACGGGCCGGCGGCAGGTACGCCCATGGCCCGGCATCACTCACCGGTGGGCGGCCTCGTCTGGCGTGAGTCGCCCGCCGTGAGATGTTCCAGAACCTCGACCAGCTCCTGGCACGCCAGTTCAACCGAGCGTCTGGTGTTGCGCTGTTCAATGATCACGGCGGAGAGCAGCAGGGCGGTCAGGGCCATCGCCCCGTTGAACGCCTGGAGCTTGATCATCACCTCAACACGGTTCAGCCGCTCGAACGGCCCGACCCCGTCCGTCGCCGCCACGGTGGCCGTGACGGAGGCGAAGAGCGCGCACAGCATGCTGCCCACCAGCTGGAAACGCAGAGCAGCCCAGATCAGCAGCGGGTAGACGAGGAACAGCAGGCTGACGGTGCTGTACGCGGCCAGCGGTACGACGGCGCAGGCGGTGACGAGCAGCGCGGCGGCCTCCTTCCACCTGGTCAGGGACGGGGGCCGGCGCGCTCTGTGCAACAGGAGCAGGACGGGGGTGACGATCAGGACCCCCATCACGTCGCCCACCCACCATGCCAGCCAGACGGGCCAGAAGCTGTCCGCGGCGAGCTTGTCCGTGAGGACGAGCAGCCCGACACCGACGGTCGCGCTGATCAGCATGCTGGACAAGGCACCCAGGAACACCAGAGCGAGTCCGTCGCGCAAACGGCTGAGGTCGGTACGGAAGCCCACCCTTCGCAGCATGAGATACGCGCACACGGGAGCCGCGGTATTGCCCGCGAGGGTGCCGATCACGGAAGGCTGCAGGGAGGTGAGGGACATGATGACCAGGAGGACGCCGAGGGCGATACCGGGCCAGACGCGCAACCCGAAGATCAGCAGGCCGGCCAGCGCGACGCCGGTGGGCGGCCAAATGGGCGTGAACACGGCACCCTCGACCACGAGCTGCCTCAGCAGTCCCAGCCGCCCTGCCGCGTAGTAGCCGGCAGCGACGGCCAGCGTCTGGAGGGCGTAGACGACCGGCCGGGGCAGCTCCTGGATACCCACCACACCCATCAGACACCGACGCCGCCGTGTCGGCGAGGCGAGGAGCGCGGTGTCCGATTTCTACGGCTGAACGTCGGGCCCGTCGTAGCCGACGACCAGAACGGCCGCGTCGTCCTCGTGCCCCACGCGCTCCGCGCCCTTGATCACGGCGGCGGCGAGCGAGCCCGCTCCCATGCCCGCGACGGCGGCTATGCCCGCGAGCCGCACCACCTGGTCGAGCCCCTCGTCCAGATTCAGCAAGGGCCCCTCCACCACGCCGTCTGTGAGCAGGACGAATACTCCGCCCGTGCTGAGCCGGTAGCGGGTCACCGGGTAGTCCAGGCCCGGCTGGATACCGAGAGGCGGTCCGACCTCGTCCTCGGCGATGCCGGACTTCCCGTCCGCCGTGGCCCAGACGCAGGGGATGTGCCCGGCCCGTGCGCTCTCCAGCACTCCGGTGGACGGGTCGAGCCTCATGAAGGTGCAGGTGGCGAACAGGTCGGTGCCGAGTGACAGGAGGAGTTCGTTCGTCCGGGCAAGGAGTTCGCCCGGCTCGCTCGTGACGGAGGCCAGCGCGCGCAGTCCGACCCGGACCTGCCCCATGAACGCGGCCGCCTCGATGTTGTGGCCCTGGACGTCACCGATGGACAGCCCGATGCGGCCGTCCGGCATCGTGAAGGCGTCGTACCAGTCGCCGCCCACGTTGAGGCCGTAGCAGGCAGGCGCGTACTGGAAGGCCAGATGGAATCCGGGGGCTGCAGGCATGTCGGTGGGGAGCATGCCCCGCTGCAGGGCGATGGCGAGCTCGACCTGGGAACGCTGCAGCTCCGCGCGCTCCCGCGCCTGGGCGGTCAGTGATCCCAGTCTGGCCAGCAGCTCGTCGCCGTCGTCCGTTCGACGCATGCGGGACATCAACCACTCCGAGAGGGGACAAATTCCCTTCAGTATAAAAGCCCATTTTGGGCTGATATGGGTGATGTGAGAGACGGCCGGGCCTCGCCGCTCGGCTGCTGCATATGGGTGGACCCGCCGCGCGGGCGGAACCGGGATCCGGCACCGCCGAGTCCCCTCACACAACCCATCCGAGAGGAGTTTGTCCATGACCCACTCCACCACCATGTCCGACCCTCGCCCGGCCTGGGCGCACGACGACTTCCTGCTGCCGCCGCCGAACCCCGCCCAGCGCCTGAACCTCACCCTCGACCCACGTGACGTGCACCGCCTGGAACTCCACGCCGCGCTGACCACCGCCGGCATCGCCCCCATGCCCGGCGACCGTGAAGCCATCGAACGCCTCAGCGAACTCCCCGACGCCGTCCACGCCACCCTGCACCGGTGGCTCACCCACACCACCGTCTGACGGACCGGGACCGGCGTGCGGTGCGATCCGCGCGGTCAGTTCAGGTCCGTATGGGTGACACGGATCTTGGACTGGCCGTGCGGAAGCTTCTCCCAGTCGTCCATGAAGCGGGCCCGCAGGCCGTGCTTCCCGGCCAGTGCCACGAGGGTTTCGGTGCGGTAGTAGAAGTCCTCCCGGAGCACGTGGTGTTCCTCGCCCTCGGTGCGGTCGAAGGTGAAGTCGAACCAGCCGCCCGGTGCGAGCACCCGGCCGACATGGGCCAGGCACTCCTCGATGACCGGGAGCGGCGAGTGGGAGAAGACGCTGTGCGCGTGGACCACGTCGAAGTGGGCGTCGGGCAGGAACCGCAGCCTCAGGTCGCGGACCGGGGTCAGCGTGGGAAGCCGCTTCTGCAGGCCCATCTCCACGATGGTGTCCTGCGCGGCGATGAGGATGTCGGGTGAGATGTCGATGCCGTAGTAGTGGCCGGGGTCCAGATGCCGGATGAACCGCCAGCCCGCCCGCAGGTTGCCGCACCCTATCTCCAGCATGCGGTGGTCGGGGCGCAGACCGTGGCCGAGCAGGTAGTCGAACTGCATCGCGCCCAGCGCCAGCCACCGGTCCCGGCTGTGGCTGCCTACGGCCGCGTCCGGGTCGGCCCGGGTGTCGGAGCGCATCACGGCGCGGTAGTAGGAGATGTGGTCCGTGTGGCGACGGCGCAGCCACATGTCCCGGGCGGCGCGGACCAGATGGCGGGGCACCCGGTCGGGGTGGCGCAGGGCATAGCCGACGCGGTGACCGAGGGCGGCGCGGTCGGCAGCGAGGTTTTTGGCGGGCATATGGATCCCTGCCTTCCCGATGGGCGTTCCCCGCGCGGTGCGGGTCCTGACAGCAGCCTCGGTGCACCAGCGATGCCACCGGCTCGGCCAACGGACTCCGGCGCAAAGCCGGTTCCGGCGATCCCCGGATCAACGCGCTCAGGGCGGAGCGCGCACCGGGGTGGGCGGTGGTGTCCGCGGTCTTCTGTCTGTTCTACATCCTCGGGCGCTTTCCGGCCCCCGCACCGCGTCCCGGTTCTCCGCCCAGCAGGCGTCACCTGGTCTGGCTGGGTTCGGGGTCCGCCGTCCGGGTCGTCCTCCTCGTTCTCTTCGTGCTCCTCGTCCTCGCGCCGAGCGCCACCTGGTGTGCCGGCCGGCGTCCATGCCTCTGCTGGTCGCCGGTCTGCACGCGCTGCCCCCGCGGATCGCGGTGCGGGTGGCGGCCGTGCTCACCGTGCTCGTCGTCGTCGGCCGGCGCCTGCCCACGGAGGTCCACGACAGCAGCGGCCGACCGGGGTGATGTCGTTCAGCCCGGTCGGTCACCCCGGACCGCAGGGGTCACGGAGTGACCCCTGCGGTCCCTCGGCTGCATCGCGTGGCCGCCGGCCACCGGCAGACCCTGTCAGTCACACCGGTTGGCGTGCCTGATATCGAGGACGAAGCGCTCCGGGGAGTGGAGCTTGAAGGTGTTGTAGACGGGCTTGGTGTTGAAAGCGGCTCCGAAGGTGACCACACCCTCGAAGTCCCCCGTCAGGGCGAGACCCTTGAGCTTGGGCAGATAGATCTTCACCAGCCGGGGGCCCTTGTAGACCGACTGACCTGCCTCGTTGTGTGCGGCGGCGGGAGAGAGTTTGATCTCCAGGAAGTACTTCCCGGCAAGCGGGACCTTCTTCCCGGATCCGTCGTAGCGCAGTTCCTTGACCGGCTTCACGGTGACGGGGGGAATGGTGCCCCGGACGTCGATGACGAGACGGTCGTAGGAGCAGTGCCCGCCCCATCTGGCGTTGACGACCAGTGCGGTCGCGGGGACTTCCCCGGACGGCGTGGCGGCGGAGGCGGGAATCGTGGTGCCTATGGCGGCGGTGAGAAGGACGGCTGCGGCCATGGCCGTGCGTCGCGGGTGGTTTTGCATGACATCCCCCGATTTTTTCCGGTAAGGGGACAGTGGTTTCGCTATGGGTGACATCCGGGCAAGCCATATGGTTGCACCGCCTGTGACAGTTCTCCTTTTGTGATGTCCGCGCGCGCATGGCGTCGCGGGGCAGGCGGGAATGTGACGACTGGGCTTGGTGTCCGCGGAACGCCTCCTCCAGCCACCGGGCCCCTCGGTCCCCGACTGCCTTCGCGTCGATGAGCAAGGGCGCGGACCGTGGCCCGGCGACCCACTCCCCGACGGGCTTCAGATCCGCCCGTACGCACGGCCACCGCCTCGAAGCCGAACCCTCGCGCCACGGCGGCGGCGTCCGTCGGAACCTCGCCCGTACCGGGCCATCCCGTCGGCGTAATACAGGCGGCATTCGTCAGCTTCTGAGGCATTTGTATATCTATGGGGTGGAGCGCCTCCCTCGCAGGAAGTACGACGCACGCCTATGGCGCATCAAGAAGAGGACGTTCTCGTGAACAGCATCAGCCGTCGCTCGGTCCTGCTCGCCGGACTGGGCGCCGCAGGCACCGGCTTGCTCGCCGCCTGCACCGGTGACACCTCCACCAGCCCTTCCCTGCTCAGCCCGTCCGGTTCCCACATCGCTCGCACGGAGCGGCAGCGCGGCAGCACGGGCAGGGTGCACCGCCTCCAGCTGACCGCCGCCTCCCGCGAACTCGACCTGGGCGGCGGCATCCTGGTGAGGTCCTGGGCCTTCGGCAACCGGGCCGTCGGCGAGGAGATCAGGATCTCGGTCGGCGACACCCTCGCCGCCACGCTGTCCAACCGGCTGCCCGGCGGGGCCACCACCTCCGTCCACTGGCACGGCATCGCGTTGCGCAGCGACATGGACGGCGTGCCGCCGGTCACCCAGTCCGCGGTGCGAGCCGGGTCCGACTTCACCTACCGGTTCATCGCCGACACACCCGGCACGTACTTCTTCCACCCGCATGTCGGCGTCCAGCTCGACCGCGCCCTGTACGCCCCGCTGATCGTGGAGGACCCCAGGGAGCCGCTGTCGTACGACGACGAGTGGGTCGTGGTCCTGGACGACTGGCTGGACGGGGTGACCGGCACACCCGACGAGGCCTTCGCCGAACTCAGTGACGGCATGGGCGGGATGGACATGAGCGGCTCCGGCACGGACGGGACGACCGACTCGGCGTCGGCGTCCGCGGCGGGCTCCTCCGGTCACCGCGCGTCGACGAGGTTCACGCTCATGCACGCCACCAGCGACCGGCTCGGCGGCGAAGCGGGAGACGTGAAGTACCCGTACCACCTGGTCAACGGACGCGTGCCGGAGGACCCGGACGTCTACACGGGAACACCGGGCAGGCGCGTCCGCCTGCGGATCGTCAACGCGGGCGGCGACACCGCCTACCGGGTGGCGCTCGGCGGCCACCCGCTGACCGTCACGCACACCGACGGCTTCCCCGTCGAGCACCAGCAGGTCGACGCGCTGCTCATCGGCATGGGCGAGCGGTACGACGTCCTTGTCACCCTCGGTGACGGGGTCTTCCCGCTCGTCGCCCTCGCCGAGGGCAAGGACGCGGGCGGCATGGCCCTGGTGCGCACCGGATCGGGCGGCGCGCCCAGTCCGACCGTACGGCCGGCGGAACTCGACGGCAGGATCCTGCCCGCTTCACGGTTGCGGGCGGCCGACGACGTACGGCTGGAGACGAAGGAGGTCGACAGGGTCCACCGCATCGAGCTGACCGGCAGGATGACCGGGTACGAATGGAGCGTCAACGGCAAACGGTTCGACATGGCCGACCCGACCGCGCACCCGCTGCTGGTCGAGGAGGGCGAGCGCGTCCGCCTCGACTTCGTCAACCCCACCGGCATGTGGCACCCGATGCACCTGCACGGCCACACCTACCAGCTCGGCAGCACCGGCCCGCGCAAGGACACCACCATCGTGCTGCCCAAGAGGAAGGTGTCCGTCGTCTTCGACGCGGACAACCCCGGCCAGTGGATGCTGCACTGCCACAACGCGTACCACGGCGAGGCCGGGATGATGGCGCTCATGGCCTACCAGGCCTGAGCCGTCGGCGGCCGGCACGCCCCGGGTGAGATCACGAAAAGAGGCGCTCAAGCTTGTCGAGGCTCTGCGTCCAGCCCTCGTCGTGCAGGGCCCGGCGCCGCTCGGTGGCGAAGTCGCCCTGGTCCAGCACCAGTTCGACCGACGTACCATCGACGTCACGAAGCGCAAGCGTCACCACCGTCTCCTGGTCCTCCGGATCGGGATCCTCCCAGCGGAAGGTGCAGGAAAGGCGTTCCGGGGGGTCGATCTCGATGAATTCCCCCACGAGGTAGAACAGCTCCCCTTCCGGAGGCTGCATCGCGATCCGATAAGCACCACCGGGCCGAAGGTCGCTGTCCACGCTCGGGATGACGAACCCGTCAGGGCCCCACCACTCGGCCAGTTCCCGCGGGTCGGTCAGCGCGCGGAACACGACCGGTCTCGGTGCGCGGAACATGCGTCGCAGATGCAGTCTCAGCCCGCCTTCGCGTGTCATCACGACCCTCCTTCGACGAAGGTCCCGGGATCGGCCGCCACCCCCATCGTACGAATCCGATGACCCTGGCCGTCACGGACGGCTCCGCCGACGAACCCGCTCGACCGCCTCGTCACCCGGTGATTCCGGCCTTCTCGCAGGCGGCCCGGAGATCCCGGGGGCAGAGCTGGTCGACGGTGTACACGCCGTCCTCGACGAGTGTCTGCTCGATGTCGCCGACCGTGACCGCCCTGGGGGTGAGCAGGACGGACGGGATGTGCTCGGTGGTGGCGCTGTCGGTCGTCGTCGTGGTGACGTCGTCGAGCCCCTCACCGCGCCCCAGGGCGACGGCCATCGCAGCGGCCGCGTCGGCTTCCGTCCCGAACGGTTTGTACACCGTCATGTACTGCTCGCCCTTGATGATGCGTCGCACGGCGTCGAGGTCGGCGTCCTGTCCGGTGACGGGCGGAAGCTCCTTGACACCGGCGCTCTTGAGGGCCGAGATGACGCCCGCGGCTATGGAGTCGTTGGCCGCGAGGACGCCGCCGATCCGGTCCGGGCCCAGGGCCGCGATGGCGGCGGACATGTTGGCGTGGGCGTTGTCCGTGCTCCAGCCCAGGGTGTCGTACGACCTGCCGATCTTCACCTTGCCAGCGATGACGGACAGCGCGCCCCTCCTGTACCAGGCCGCGTTGGGGCTGGTCGGATCGCCGTTCATCATGATGACGCTTTTGCCGTTCCTCTCGTCGCCCATGGCCTTCAGGAGCGCCTCGCCCTGAAGCCGGCCGACCTCCCCGCCGTCGAAGCTGACGTAGCCCGAGATCGGGCCCTCGGCCAGGCGGTCATAGGCGACGACCGGGACGCCCTCCCTGCGCGCCTCCTGGATGGAGGAGCGGAGCGCCTTGGTGTCGGCGGCGTCGAGGATCAGGACCCGGACCCCCTTGGTGATCATGGAGACCATCTGTTGCCGCTGTCGTGCCGCGTCGTTCTCGGCGTTGGCGTACTCCATGGTGCATCGGGGGCACAGCTGCTTCAGCCGCTGCTCGATGAGCGGCTTGTCGGAGTGCTCCCAGCGGGGTACCGCCCGGCTCGGGAGCAGCAGGCCGACGGCGAAGCTGTCGGCGCCCACCTCGTCGTTTCCTCCGCAGGCAGCGAGGGACATCGTCATGAGCCCCGCGGCGAGCGCCGCGACGACGTGGCACATCCGAGACCTCAGGGTCCGGGTCCTCGGGGTCCGGGTCCTCATGGCAGGCCCCCTCGTTCCGTTCGGGGCTCCGATTCGGCGGGCACCGGCTCGCGCGGCGGGACGACGATCTCGCTCCACACCTGCTTGCCGCCGGCCACCGGCACCGAGCCGAAGGCCTCGGACATCGCTTCGACCAGAAGCAGGCCCCGGCCTCCGGTCGACTCCCAGTCCACGATCACCGGCTTGGCGGGCGCGCGCGGCGAGGTGTCGCCCACGGAGACCCGCACCCGACCCCCACGGAGCGTCAGGTCGACGCGCACCGGCCCCTGGGTGTGCACCAGGGCGTTGGTGACCAGTTCGGACACGACGAGCAGCACGGTGTCGGCCACGTCCTGGACCTTCCACCGGCGCAGGGTGCGCGCGGTGAAACGGCGGGCGTGCATGACGGCGTCGGGCAGCCGCCACACCTCCCATCCGGCTCGTATCGGCCGGGTCTTCATGCCGTCGTAGCGCAGCAGCAACAGCGCCACGTCGTCCTCACGACGGCCGAGGTCACCGAGGAGCACGTCGGCCATGCCCCCCGGATCCGCCGGATCGGCCGCGTCGAGTGCGATGCGCACCCGGTCCATGCCCTCGTCCAGGGGCAGGTCGGCGGCCTCGACCAGACCGTCGGTGACCAGGGCGAGCACCGTTCCGGGGGCCAGTGCGACGGCGGTCATGGGGAACTCCGCCCCCGCCAGGATGCCGAGCGGCGGTCCGCCCTCGACCTCCACCTCCTCGGTACGGCCGTCGGGGTGCCGTACCAGCGGGGCGAGGTGCCCGGCCCGGACGAACAGGACGTTGCCCTCCTCCATGTCCAGTTCGGCGTAGCAGCAGGTGGCGAACAGGTCGGTCTCCATGCCCACGAGGAGGCGGTTGGCGTGCGACACGACCACGTCGGGCGGGTGGCCCTCCACCGCGTACGCCCGGACCGCGGTCCGCATCTGACCCATGATCGTCGCGGCTGCGGCGCTGTGTCCCTGTACGTCACCGATGACCAGCGCCACCCGGTCCTCGGAGAGGGCGATGACGTCGTACCAGTCACCGCCCACCTGCAGCCCCCGCCTGGCGGGCAGGTAGCGGGCGACGGCCGTCCCGCCGGGCAGCTCGGGCAGGCGCCGGGGCAGCAGACTGCGCTGCAGCATCGTCGCGAGTTCCTGCTCGGCGTCGTGCGCGTGCGCGCGCCTGAGGGCCTGCCCCACAAGTGCCGCGGTGGCGGTCAGCAGGGACCTTTCCTCCGGCACGAACTCGTGCGGCTGCTCCCAGCCGACCAGGCACACGCCGGCGACCCGGCCCTTGGCGGGGAGCGGCATGACCGCCAGCCCTCCGGTGCCGATGCCCGCCAGGCCCGCTTCGAGGGCCGAGCCGGCGGGCCACAGATCCATCCGTCCGTCCCGCAGAGCCAGCTGAAGGGTGGGCAGGGCGCTGACCGGTGCGTCGGGCCATTCCGAACGCCACTCGGAACGCCATGCCTCCGGCCACGCCGCAGGCTGCGGCGGGTCGAGCACGGTGACCATGAGCCGGTCGTCCTGCAACTCGGCGAGGGCCACCCGGTCGGCGCCCAGGGGCTCACGCAGCGCGGTGACCACCACGCGGCTGACGTCACGGACTGTCGCGGCGTCGTCGAGCGCGGCGGTCAGCCACTGGATCCTGGACACGTCGTCGGCGCTCAGGCGCAGGACCGAGGTCGCCGTCACCACGCCCCGCACCTGTTCCGGCCGGACGTCGGTGCTCTCCAGCACCTGGCAGCTCAAGCTCAGCCAGCGCATTTCACCCGTGGGGCAGCGGACACGGAACTCCAGCTCCCGTCGGCCGAACGCCTGGTTGGACGGTTCCAGGACCGACATCAGCGCGTGCATGTCCTCCGGGAGGGCGTGCGAGAGCAGGGTGTCCGCCTTGCCGTCGAAGTCTTCCGGCGCGATGCCGACCAGTTCGAGCAGCGTCTCGTCCGCCTGGACGACGCCCGTGTCCGGCACCAGTACGAAGGATCCGACGTTCATGCTCCGCAGGGCGGGACTCAGCAGGGGCGACGGCGCGGGGCGAGAGGTCCCGGCGCGGAGCAGGCCGGCGACCGCGTCGGCGTACCGTTCCAGGAAGCGCCGTTGCTCGGCCTCGAATCCGTCCGCGGCGGTCCCCACGACGACGAGGCATCCCAGCCGCGGGCCCTCCGTCCCGAGGGGGAGCGCGCCGAGCGACACCTCCTCCCGTGGCGTCGGCCCGCCTTCGGCATAGGAGGCGAGTGCCGCGGAGTTCAGCCAGAGAGGCCGGCCGGTGCGGAAGACGTGCGCCGCGGCGGAGTCGCCGGAAAGGGACAACCGTTCCGGCAGGCCGTACCCCGAAGCGGCGCAGCCGGTCGTCTCCACCAGCCGGAGCTCTTCGTTCCCGGCGGCGAGCACATACGCCGCTGCCAGCGCCGCTCCGGCGAACGTCAGGGCCCGATCGCCGACGGCCGCCTCCGGCAGCGGAGGCGCTGAACCGGTGCCTGCTGCGTCGGCCCCGGACGCCCGAAGTTCCGAGACCTCGGCCCGGGCACGGCCGTCATGAGGCATGTCCGCAACCTACCTCCCGTCCATGCCGCGGGTACCGACAGGTTTGAGATAGGGGCACTCACACACCAGAATCGCACACGCGGGCCGACCCGACAGATCCGCTTGCCGTCCACGGCGGACGGGTCCATTTCGTTCGCAGATCGTCGCAGCCGGTGTCACACTGACGACGTGGTCGTCCTGCCACTTCCATGCGGCACTTTCCATGTGAGAGAGCCGCCGGTGCCGGGCTGGGCGGGCCGAGGTCCCACCCCGCCGGGGCGGACGACGACGCCTCACGACCACCACGGCCGCAGCCGCGTGAGAGGCCGGGGGGCCGGTCTTCACCGGGGCCCGTGCCTGCGTGGCCGTCCGGCACGAACCGCTGACGCCCCGATGCACGCGCGCCGTTCCGTCACCGTCAGCGCCTCCTCGCCACGCGAGGTGAAGGACAAGGAGGTCTCCCCCATGAAGGCCTGCATCCGGGACGCGGCCGTCGTCATGACCGCGGTCTCGACGGCCGTCGCTCTTGCGGCCTGCGGGTCAGGCGCCGGGAACGACTCCGACGGGGGGAACACACCGACGATCGGTCTGCTGCTGCCGGACGCCACGACGGCTCGCTGGGAGACACACGACAGGCCGTTGCTCGAGAAGAAGATCAAGGAGCTGTGCGCCGACTGCACGGTCGATCATGCCAACGCCAAGGCCGATGTGACCATTCAGCAGGAACAGATGAACTCGATGATCACCAAGGGTGTCGATGCCATCGTGCTCGTGCCCGTGGACGCCAAATCGCTCGCCGCGGCGGTCAGGAAAGCCGATCAAGCGGGTATTCCGGTCATCTCCTACGACCGTCTCTCCGAAGGCCCGATCTCGGGTTACGTCTCTTTCGACGGCGAGGAGGTCGGCAGGCTCCAGGGCATGGCTTTGCTGAAGGCCATGGGAAACGGGGTTCCCAGCCGCCAGATCGTCATGCTGAACGGCGATCCCAGCGACCCCAACTACGCGTTGTTCAAGCAGGGCGCACTGTCCGTGCTCACGGGGAGAGTGAAGATCGGCAAGGCGTACGACACGCTCCAGTGGAGGACCGAGGCCGCGAACACGAACATGTCCGGCGCCATCTCCGCCCTCGGCGTCGACAACATCCACGGTGTCTACGCCGCCAACGACGGCCTCGCCGCAGGCGGCATCTCCGCCCTCAAGGCGAACAAGGTCAGCCCGCTGCCCCCGGTCACCGGCCAGGACGCCGAACTGGGAGCGCTGCAGCGCATCGTAGGCGGCGATCAGTACATGACCGTCTACAAACCCTTCGCGCCCGAGGCCGCGGCCGGCGCCGCCATGGCCGTCGCCGCGGCCCGCGGCCAGGGCCTCAGCGGCATCGCGAAGGACACGGTGGAGAGCAGCATCGGGAAGACCGTTCCGGCGGTCATGCTCACCCCCGTCGCCGTGACCGTCGACAACATCCAGGACACCCTGGTGAAGGACGGCGTGTACACGGTCGAGCAGATCTGCACTCCCCGGCTCGGGGCCGCCTGCAACAGAGCCGGACTGACCTGACAAGCAGGCACTTGACCGGTTTCCGGCCCCGGGAAGGAGATGGTCGCGGTGTCGGCTCCCCCGTTGCTGGCGCTGCGCGGCGTGTGCAAGCGCTTCGGCGTCGTCGAGGTCCTCAAGGACATCGAGCTGGAGATTCACGCCGGTCAGGTCGTCGCGCTGCTGGGTGACAACGGGGCCGGCAAGTCCACCCTGGTCAAAGTGATCTCCGGCGTGGCCCCCGCGGAAAGGGGCGTCATCGAGTGGGAGGGCCGGACCGTGCACATCAGGCGCCCCCACGACGCCCGGGACCTCGGTATCGCCACCGTCTACCAGGACCTCGCGCTGTGCGGGAACCTCGACGTCGTCGGCAATGTGTTCCTCGGGCGGGAGATCCTCAGGTACGGGTTCCTCGACGAGGTGGAGATGGAGCGCCGCACCAGGCACCTGCTGGAACGTCTGACGAGGGGCATGCCCGATCTGCGCGGCCCTGTCGTCTCACTGTCCAGCGGCCAGCGGCAGACGGTCGCCATCGCCCGCTCCCTTCTCGGCGACCCGCGGGTCCTGCTCCTGGACGAACCGACGGCGGCCTTGGGGTTCGAGCAGACCACCGAGGTCCTGGACCTCGTCGACGAGCTGCGCGACCGCGGTCTGGGAGTACTGCTCATCAGCCACAACATGGGCGACGTCAAGGCTCTCGCGGACCGGGCCGCCGTGCTGCGGCTCGGTCGCAACAACGGCTTCTTCGACGTGAACACCGCGTCCCAGGAACAGATCATCTCCTCCATCACCGGCGCCACCGAGAACGTGCCCCGCCGGCCGGCCCATCGGGAGGCGGGGTGGTGAAAGAGCTGCGCGGCACGGCGGACGGCACCGGGACCGAATCCGCCGCAGAGGCCCGCCAGTCGCGCCGGAGGCGGGCCGTCGCCCGTGCCGTGGAGGGCTCGGTCGCCGTCTTCCGGCGCAAGCTCAGCGCCGGTGAACTGGGCTGGCTCCCCGTCGTTCTCGTCCTCTCCACCGTCTGGATCATCTTCCAGTCCCTGAACGACAACTTCCTCTCGCCCCGGAACCTGTCCAACCTCAGCGTGGACTTCGTGGGCACGGGCCTGATCGCGGTCGGCATCGTCTTCGTGCTGCTGCTGGGTGAGCTCGACCTGTCGGTAGGCTCGATCAGCGGCCTCGCAGCGGCTGTCTTCGCCGTTCTGAACGTGAAAAACGGCGTGCCGGAATGGCTGGCCCTCATCGTCGCGGTGCTCGCCGGTACGGCGGCGGGCACCGTCCAGGGCTACTCCTTCGCCAAGAGCCGGGTACCGGCGTTCGTCATCACCCTGGCGGGGCTGCTCACCTGGAACGGCATCATGCTCTACATCCTCGGGACCAGCGGCACCATCAATCTCGACGAGAACGGCCTCGTGGCGAAGCTGAGCAGCCATTACTTCACCAACGACGCCGCCGCCTACGGCCTGGCGGCGGTCGCGGCGGCCATGGTCTTCCTCGTGTCCTACCAGGACCGGCGGCGCCGCAAGGCCGTCGGCATGCCGCACCGCTCGCCACGGGGAATCGCTGTACGCACGGGAGCGGGAGCGGTGATCGCGTTCGCCGCCGCGTACGTGCTCAACCGGTTCCAGGGTCTGCCGCTCGCCCTCCTGATCTTCCTGGTCGTGGTGGCCGGTCTCGACATCGTGCTCCGCCGCACGCACTACGGGCGGCAGGTGTACGCGCTCGGCGGCGGCGTCGAGGCGGCCCGTCGAGCCAGCCTCAGTGTGACGCGGGTACAGACCGCGGTCCTCGCGGTGTCGGGCACCATGGCGGCGATCGGCGGCCTTTTCCTGGCCTCGCGCATCACCTCGGTGAGCCAGAATTCGGGCTCGGGCGTGCTGCTGCTCAACGCCATCGCGGCGGCTGTCATCGGTGGCACCAGCTTGTTCGGAGGGCGCGGTACGACCTGGTCCGCGGTGCTCGGCATGCTGGTCATCCAGTCGATCGCCTCGGGCATGGCGATCACGGACACCCCAGCCGCCGTCCAGTTCATGATCACGGGCGGGGTGCTCTTCGCCGCGGTGATGATCGACGCGCTGTCACGGCGCTCGCAAGAGGCACACGGGCGCGCCTGACCCGTCGGCTCGATCCGGGGGTGACGGAGCACCGGATCCAGCCATCCCGGCAACCCGTGAGCCCTCGCGACCCGGGCCGCATCGGCCCCTGTGTGCCGCCGGCGCTGCTACTACTCCGGCAACGGACGCACACACACGCCGGGGCGACGGCGGCAGACGTGTGCTGCAGCTGCAGTGCATGCTGACGAGACGCGGGTTTACGGCGTGGGGAGCACGCACGGGGACGGTGAGTTCGGACCGGGAACGGAGTCAGCGATGCGGAGCTTCCAGACCGCGAAGGGACTGGAAGCCGACGGCGTCGTGGGCCGCGAGACCTGGACCGCTCTCCGCAGCACCGTGTGAGTCGTTCACACGTATTCGGTCGCCGCGTCCAGCAGCCAGTCCGTCAGATAGCCGGCGAAGGACGAACGGACCAGCACCCAGAATCCGGCCCTGGGTTCGTCCCGCGCGACCAGCACGATCTGGGTGCGGCCCAGAGTCGTCTGGGCGCAGCGTCCGGGGCCGAAGGCGCGCGGGTGCAGATCCAGCGGGCAGCCGTGGGCCAGCAGGTCGCGGGCGCGGGGGCCCGTGACCAGGAGGGTGGTGCGCTGGGCGGAGACGTCGGTCACGGACACGGGTTCGTCTCCGGCGGCCGCCCGGATCCGGCTCTCCAACTCCCGCCGGCTGTCGGGCGGTCCCGCCACCAGCCATTCGTCCGGGCCGAGCCACAGAGCGGTGAGCTCTCCGGCGCGTACGACGGTATTGGGTTCCAGGGGCAGTTGGAGACCCAGCGCGAGCCCCACGGCGTCCGCCGCCGCTCCCTTGGCGTCGAGGCGGACGTCGACCTGGGCGAGGAAGGGAAGTTCGGCCAGCCGGACCGCGCCCCCGGAGCGGCGTGTCGCGTCGGCCAGGCGGCCGGCGGCGTGTGCCAGGGGGCTGCGGGGCAGGGCGTCAAGGGCGGTGTCAGCCATCGCGGCGGGCTCCCTCGGGGTCGTAGAGGACGGGGCTTGCGACGGTCACCGGGACCAGACGGTCGCCCACGGGGGCGTAGAGCCGCTCGCCGACTCGGTCCCGGCCGCCCTTGATCAGGGCGAGCGCGAACGTCCGGCCGAGGGCCGCGCTGCGGTAGCTGGAGGTGACGTGCCCCAGCATCGGGACGGGGGGCGCGGGCAGCACGCCGTCGGCGACCAGATGCGTCCCCTCGGGGAGGAAGGTGCCGGGGTCCTCCGGGAGCAGGCCGACCAGGTGCTTGCGGTCGGGGCGGACGGCGTCGGGTCGGGCGTGGGAGCGCTTGCCGATGAAGTCGGGCTTCTTCTTCGAGACCGCCCAGCTCATGCCGAGGTCGTACGGGGTGACCGTGCCGTCGGTGTCCTGGCCGATGATCGGGTAGCCCTTCTCGGCGCGCAGCACGTGCATGGTCTCGGTGCCGTACGGGGTGATGCCGTACGGGGCACCGGCCTCGTACAAGGCCTCCCACAGGGCGAGGGCCTTCCACGGCGACACGTTGATCTCGTAGGCCAGTTCCCCGGAGAAGCTGATCCGGCACACCCTGGCCTCGATGCCCGCGACACTTGCCTCCCGCCACGCCATGAACGGGAAGCCGGCGTTGTCGACCGCGAGTTGCGGCGCGAGGGCGCCCAGGACCTCGCGGGAGCGGGGGCCGACCAGGGCGACGGTGGCCCACTGCTCGGTGACCGAGGTGCAGTGGACACGCAGTTCGGGCCATTCCGTCTGCAGCCACTCCTCCATCCAGTCCAGTACGGCGGCCGCGTTGCCCGTGGTCGTGGTGACCAGGAAGCGGTCCTGGGCGAGGCGGATGACCGTGCCGTCGTCGAAGACCATGCCGTCCAGGCGGCACATCACGCCGTAGCGGATCATGCCGACCTTCAGGGTGCTCATCATGTTGGTGTAGAGCCGGTCGAGGAACACGGCGGCGTCCGGTCCCTGGACGTCGATCTTGCCGAGGGTGGAGGCGTCCATGAAGGCGACGCTGTCGCGGGCGGCTGCGCACTCGCGCAGCACGGCGGTCTCCATGTCCTCGCCGTCCCGCGGGTAGTACCAGGGCCGCTTCCACTGGCCGACGTTCTCGAAGAGCGCGCCGTGCCCGACATGCCACTCGTGGATGGCGGTCGTGCGGACCGGGTCGCTCAGGGAGCCACGGTCGCGGCCGGCGAGGGCGGCGAAGGAGACGGGTGTGTACGGCGGCCGGAAGGTCGTCGTGCCGAGCGCGGAGATGTCGACGCCGAGCAGTTCGGCGACGACGCCACTGGCCAGGACTCCGGAGGTCTTGCCCTGGTCGCCCGCGGTGCCGGCCGTGGTGTAGCGCTTGGTGTGCTCGACCGAACGCATTCCGGCACCGGTCGCCCGGGCCAAGTCGTCCACGGTGACGTCGCGTTGGAGGTCGACGAAGCGAGGTGCCTCGGATGCTCCGGGGACTACGTACGCCTGCATGGGCGGCGTCCGCGGCTGTGCGGCCACGTCCGGGAGGCGGGGCGCCTCGGGGGTGTAGCCCTCGGCCTCGATCGCGCGAGCGCCGGCCGCGGCGCCCTGCGCGAGGACAGCGGCGAGGTCCGGGGTCCCGTTCGCGCTGCCCGCGACCTCGACGGCCTGGCGGCAGGAGTCGGGAACGAAGGAGCCGACCGCCTCGTCGTAGCGCAGCTTGCCGCCGGCCTGGCTGAAGAGATGCGCGACGGGGTTCCAGCCTCCGGAGACCAGCAGCAGGTCGGCGGCGAACTCCCGCTGCCCCGCTGACTGTCCGTACGGCGCGACGGTCACGGCGGTGAGACGCGTGCCGCCCTCCGTGCCGATGACGGCATGACCGGTCAGCACCTCGATCCCTGCCTGCCGGGCGCGCTCTGCCCACTCCCCCGGCTCGGAGCGGGTGTCGACGATCACCGTGATGCCCACGCCCGCGGCGGCGAGGTCCAGCGCCGCCGCGTAGGCACTGTCGTTGGCGGTGAAGACGACGGCGTGGCGGCCGGGCAGGACACCGAAGCGGTTGACGTAGGCGCGGGCCGAGGCGGCCAGCAGCACACCGGGGCGGTCGTTGTCCGCGAAGGCCAGCGAGCGCTCGTGGGCGCCGGTGGCCAGGACGACGCGACGCGCCCGGATGCGCCAGACACGTTCCCGGGAGACGTTCTCGGGAGCCTCGGCACCGAGGTGGGTGGTGCGGCGCTCGACGGCGAGGAGGTGGTTGTCGTCGTAGTAGCCGAAGACGGTGGTACGGCGCAGCACGCGCACGTCGGCGGCGGCGTCGAGCTGTGCGCCGGTCGCCTCCGCCCAGTCGAGGTGTTCGCCCGTGCCGAGCAGGCTGCCGCCCAGCTCCGGCTGGTCGTCGGCGAGGATGACGCGTGCGCCGCTTCTCGCCGCCGCGGCCGCGGCGGCGAGGCCGGCCGGACCGGCGCCGACGACCAGCAGGTCGCAGTGGGCATGTACGGCGTCGTAGCGGGCGGGGTCTGGCGCGGTGGCGAGGCGTCCCTGGCCGGGGAGGCTGCTCGCCACCAGGCCGTCGTACAGCTCGACGGTCGTCGCGGGCAGCATCGGCTCCGGGAACGGTGCCTCGATCTGGACGACGGCGTTCGGCTCCTCGACGCCGGCCGAGAAGATGCCGCGCGGGCGGCCGAACTTGATGCTGGTGCCGGCCTGGATGACCCCGTTGGCGAGGAGGGCGGAGGCGAGGGTGTCGCCGCGGCAGCCCTCGTACCGGATGCCGTCGAAGGTGAAGCTCAGGCGTTCGTCACGGTGGATTCGGCCGCGGGCGGGGAGGCGGAACGGCTGGTTCTCCTCCGCCACCCCGCCCCTTCCCGAAAGCAGGGGGCCGGCCCCCTGGACCACGGCCGGGGGCTCTGCCCCCGGACCCCCGTTCGGCCCTGGAGGGGCCTCGTCCTCGAACGCCGGAAGGGCTGGATGCACCGGACGGGGCTCCACGGTCGCCGGACGCTCCTCACCCGCCCGGTACACGGCGAGGATCTCGTTCGTCGCCGTGTCCCGCACCGCGTTGAACCACCTGCGGCAGCCGGCCGCGTGGCTCCACCGCTCGGCGAACGGGCCCTTGGGGTTGTCGCGGAAGAACAGATACCGGGCCCACTCCTCGTCACTGAGGGCCGCCGGGTCCTCGGGATACGGCACGTGTGCCTGGCCGCCGTAGTGGAACTCGGCCTCGTCGCGGGGCCCGCACCACGGGCAGGGGATGAGCAGCATGGTTCGGCTCCCTAGTGGGCCACCGCGGCCGCGCCGTGCTCGTCGACGAGCGCGCCGGTGGTGAAACGGTCGAGCGAGAAGGGGGCGTTGAGGGGGTGGGGGGTGTCGTGGGCGATGGTGTGCGCGTAGACCCAGCCGACGCCCGGGGTGGCCTTGAAACCGCCTGTGCCCCAGCCGCAGTTGAGGTACAGGTTGCCGACGGGGGTGAGGCCGATGATCGGCGAGGCGTCGGGGCTGACGTCGACGATGCCGCCCCAGGTGCGCAGCACGTGGGCGCGGGCGAACACCGGGAAGAGTTCCAGGGCCGCGGACATCTGCTCTTCGATGATGTGGAAGGCGCCGCGCTGGGTGTAGGAGTTGTACGAGTCGATGCCCGCGCCCATGACCAGCTCGCCCTTGTGCGCCTGGCTGACGTACACATGGACCGCGTTGGACATGACGACCGTCGGGTGGACGGGTTCGAGGAGTTCGGAGACCAGGGCCTGCAAGGGGTGGCTCTGCAGCGGTAGTTCGATGCCCGCCATGGCGGCGAGGACCGAGGTGTGGCCGGCCGAGCAGAGTGCGACCTTGCCCGCCGCGATCGGGCCCAGTGTGGTCTGGACTCCGACCACCCTGCCGCCGGCGATGTCGAGGCCGGTGACCTCGCAGTTCTGGATGATGTCGATCCCGGCGGCGTCGGCGGAGCGGGCCAGTCCCCAGGCGACGTGGTCGTGCTTGGCGATGCCGGCCCGCGGCTGGTAGGTGCCGCCCAGGACCGGATAGCGCACGTCCGGCGAGATGTTGACGATCGGGCAGACCTCTTTGACCTGCTCGGCGTCGAGCCATTCGGCGTCCACGCCGTTGAGGCGGTTCGCCTCCACGCGGCGCACGCTGTCGCGGACGTCCTGGAGGCTGTGGGCGAGGTTGAGCACACCGCGCTGGGAGAAGAGGATCGGGTAGTCGAGCTCCTCCGCCAGCCCCTCCCACAGCTTGAGCGCGTGCTCATAGATGCCGGCGCTCTCGTCCCACAGGTAGTTGGAGCGGATGATCGTGGTGTTGCGGGCCATGTTGCCGCCCGCGAGCCACCCCTTCTCCAGCACGGCGACATTGGTGATGCCGTGGTTCTTCGCCAGGTAGTGGGCGGTGGCGAGGCCGTGTCCGCCGCCGCCCACGACGATCACGTCGTAGCCGCGCTTCGGCTCGGGCGTGCGCCACAGCCAGTCGGGGTGTTCGGGGAGCTCGGCGCCGGGGGTGCGGGGGCTCATCGGACGTCTCCGGCTTCTGCTTCTGCCTCTGACAGGTGCGGGTAGAGCGGGTGCTTGGCGGCCAGCGCCTCCGTGCGGGCGCGCAGGGCGGTGACGTCGGGCTCGGGCCGGAGGGCCAGCGCGATCACGTCGGCGACCTCGGCGAAGTCCTCGTCGGTGAAGCCGCGGGTGGCCAGGGCCGGGGTGCCGATGCGCAGGCCCGACGTGACCATGGGCGGGCGCGGGTCGAAGGGGACGGCGTTGCGGTTGACGGTGATGCCGATCTCGTGGAGCAGGTCCTCGGCCTGCCTTCCGTCGAGTTCGGAGTCCCGGAGGTCGACCAGGACGAGGTGGACGTCCGTTCCGCCGGTGAGGACCTTCACCCCGGCTGCCGCCGCGTCGGGCCGGGTGAGACGCCCGGCGAGGATGCGGGAGCCGGCCAGCGTGCGGGCCTGGCGCTCGGCGAACTCGCGCGACGCGGCGACCTTGAAGGAGACCGCCTTCGCGGCGATGACGTGTTCCAGCGGGCCGCCCTGCATGCCGGGGAACACCGCCGAGTTGATCTTCTTGGCGAGGTCGGCCTCGTTGGTGAGGATGACCCCGCCGCGCGGGCCGCCGAGCGTCTTGTGGGTGGTCGTGGTGGTGACGTGGGCGTGCGGTACGGGATTCGGGTGCAGCCCGGCGGCGACCAGGCCCGCGAAGTGCGCCATGTCGACCATCAGCAGGGCGCCCACCTCGTCGGCGATCCGGCGGAAGGCCGCGAAGTCCAGTTGCCTCGGGTACGCGGACCAGCCCGCGATGATCATCTTGGGGCGGTGTTCCTTGGCGAGCCGTTCGACCTCGTCCATGTCGACCAGGTTGTCCGCCTCGGACACGTGGTACGGCACCACGTTGAGCATCTTGCCGCTGTAGTTGATGCGCATGCCGTGGGTGAGGTGCCCGCCGTGCGCGAGGTCGAGGCCGAGGATCGTGTCGCCCGGCTGGAGCAGGGCGAAGAAGACGGCCGTGTTGGCCTGGGCGCCCGAGTGAGGCTGGACGTTGGCGTAGCCCGCGCCGAAGAGGGACTTGACTCGCTCGACGGCCAACCGCTCGGTGACGTCGACGTGTTCGCAGCCGCCGTAGTAGCGGCGGCCGGGGTAGCCCTCGGCGTACTTGTTGGTCGCGACCGAGCCCTGGGCCTCCATCACGGCGGTGGGGGCGAAGTTCTCCGAGGCGATCATCTCGAGGGTGGACTGCTGGCGGTGCAGCTCGGCGCGGAGGGCGGCGTGGACCTCCGGGTCCAGCTCCGCCAGGCAGGTGTTCAGCGCGTTCATACGGCGTGTCCGTTCCTCTCGGCGGCCTCGACGACATTCGCGAGCAGCATCGCCCGCGTCATGGGCCCTACGCCCCCGGGCATCGGGGCGAGCCATCCGGCGGCCGTGGCGGCCTCCGGGTGCACATCGCCGGCCAGCCCGTGGTCGGTGCGGGTGATGCCGACGTCCAGGACGGCCGCGCCGGGGCACAGCATGTCCTTGGTGATCAGTCCGGGTGAGCCGGCGGCCGCGATGACGATCTCCGCCTCGCGCACGTGCCAGGCCAGGCCCTTGGTGCCGGTGTGGCACAAGGTGACGGTGGCGTTCTCCGACCTGCGGGTGAGCAGTAGTCCGACGGGCCTGCCGACCGTGATGCCCCGGCCGATCACGCACACCCGCGCTCCGGCGAGCGGCACCTCGTACCGGCGGAGCAGTTCGACGATGCCGCGCGGGGTGCACGGCAGCGGAGCCTCGACGCCGAGGGCGAGCCGGCCGAGGTTGACGGGGTGCAGGCCGTCGGCGTCCCTGGCCGGGTCCATGCGTTCCAGCACGGCGCCCGCGTCCAGGTGGCGCGGAAGCGGGAGCTGGACGATGTAGCCGGTGCAGGCCGGGTCGGCGTTGAGTTCGTCGATGACGCCCTCGACCTGCTGCCGGCTTGCGTCGGCGGGCAGTTCGCGGCGGAGGGAGGCGATGCCCACCTGTGCGCAGTCGCGGTGCTTGCCGGCTACGTAGGCGCGACTGCCGGGGTCGTCGCCGACGAGGACCGTGCCGAGGCCCGGCGGCCGACCGCCGGCCGCGGTCAATTCGGCCACCCGCTCCGCGAGTTCGCGGCGGATCTCGGCGGCGGTCGCCTTGCCGTCGAGCAGCTGTGCGGTCACCGGCGGTATTCCTTCCCTCGACGATGCTGGGTCAGCCACGCAGGCGGGACATGGTCGGGTCGAACAGGGGTTCCTCGGCGACGACCGCCTCGACGCGCTGGTCGAAGTAGCCGATGTGCACGGTGGTGCCGGGGGTGGTGAGATCCGCCGGGAGCCAGGCGTAGGCGATGCCCTTGCCGATCGTGTAGCCGTACGCGGCGCTGGTCACGTAGCCGACGGGGCGGTCGCCGTCGTACACCGGCTCCTTGCCCATGACGACCGCCTGCGGCTCGTCGATGGTGAGACAGGTCAGCCTGCGTCGCACATCGGCCTTGCGCCGCTCCAGGGCCGCCTTGCCGATGAAGTCGTCCTTGTCGGGCTTGACGGCGAAGCCGACACCGGCCTCGTACGGATCGTGCTCGTAGGTCATGTCGGTGCCGAAGGAGCGGTAGCCCTTCTCCAGGCGGAGGCTGTTGAAGGCGCCGCGGCCGGCGACGATGCCGCCCAGCGGCTTCGCCGCCCGCCACAGGGTGTCCCACAGCTTCTGGCCCAGGTCGGCGGTGGTGTACAGCTCCCAGCCGAGCTCGCCGACGTAACTCAGGCGCATCGCGGTGACGGGAACGGAGCCGATGTGGGCGCGCTTGGCGCGGAAGTACTTCAGGCCGCCGGCCGAGAAGTCCGCGTCGGTGAGGGGCTGCAGGACCCTGCGGGCGAGTGGTCCCCACAGGCCGATGCAGCAGGTGCCGGGGGTGATGTCGCGTACCTGGACCGTGCCGTCGGCGGGGAGGTGGCGGGTGAACCAGTCGAGGTCCAGGTTGCCGTTGGCGCCGACCTGGAAGAGTTCGCGGGCCAGGCGGGCAACCGTGATGTCGCTGCGGATCCCGCCGTCCTGGTCGAGGAGGAGGGTGTACGTCACCGATCCGACGGACTTGGCCACCTTGCCGGTGACCAGCCGCTCCAGGAAGTCGGCGGCTCCGGGGCCACTGACCTCCAGGCGCTTGAGGGCCGTCATGTCGTACATGGCGACGGTCTCGCGGGTGGCCTGGGCCTCGGCACCGACGACGGGCGACCAGTACCGCGCCGCCCAGTCGTCGGGTGTCGGGATGGTGCGGCCTTCGACGAGGGCGGCGTTGGCCTCGTACCACTGCGGGCGCTCCCAGCCGTTCGCCTCCAGGAAGAAGGCGCCCAGCTCCTGCTGGCGGGCGTGGAACGGGCTGGTGCGGATCGGGCGCGGGTCTCCCGACGGCTGGAGCGGGTGCAGGATGTCGTAGACCTCGACGAAGTTCTGGCAGTCGCGGGCCAGGACGTACTCCGGGGAGAGCTGATGCTGCTCGAAGCGGTTGACGTCGCACTCGTGCAGGTCGAAGGAGGAGCAGTGGCCGTCGACCAGCCACTCGGCGACGGCCCGGCCCACGCCCGCGGAGTGGGTGACCCACACGGCCTCGGCGACCCAGAAGCCCTTGACGTCCGGGGACTCGCCGAGGAGCGGGTAGCCGTCGGTCGTGAAGGAGAACAGGCCGTTGATGCCCTCCTCGACCTTGGCCTCCTTCGTCGCGGGCAGCAGGGACTGCGTCTCGGTCCAGGCGTCCCCGAAGTCCTCCTCGGTGAACTTCAGGACCGAGGGCATCCCGTCGGCCTCGTCCACGGAGAGGATGTCGTCGGCGGAGACGGGCATCGGGCGGTGGCCGTAGTAGCCGATGCCCAGGCCGTCGAAGCGGTCGCGGTAGTAGAGGTCGGCGTCCTGGTGGCGCAGGATCGGGCGCACCGCCTCCTCGGTCTGGCCTGCCAGCGCCGGGATCGGGCCGGTCCAGGCCAGCTGGTGGGCGAGCGGGGTGAGCGGGAGGTTCATGCCGACCATGCGGGCGATCTTCGGGCCCCAGATGCCGGCACAGCACACGACGATGTCGGCGGGGATCTCACCCTGGCCGGTGAGGACGCCGCTGACCCGGCCCTCGCTCTGCTGGACGTCGAGGACCTCGTGGCGGGCGAGGAAGCGCACGCCGCGCTCGGTGGCCCGGCGGATCTGCGCCTCGACGGCGAGGACGGCCTTGGCGAGGCCGTCCGTCGGTACCAGCATGCCGCCGAGGACCTTGTCCCGGTTCACCAGCGGGTGCCGCTCGGCGCACTCGTCGGGGGTCAGCAGCCGGGCGTCGATGCCCCAGGCGGTGATCCAGCCGTGGCGGCGGTGGAGTTCGGTCAGACGCTCGGGGGTGGTGGCCAATTCGAGGCCGCCGACCTGCAGGAAACATGGCTTGCCGTCGACGTCGAGGGAGCAGAACTTCTCGACGGTGTAGCGGGCGAGCTCCGTCATCGTCTTGGAGGGGTTCGTCTGGAAGACCAGGCCCGGGGCGTGCGAGGAGGATCCCCCGGTGGCAGGGAGCGGGCCCTGGTCGACAACGGTCACTTCGGTCCAGCCGCGCGCGGAGATCTCGTCCGCGAGTGCCGCGCCAACGACGCCCGCTCCGATGATGACCACTCGGGGTCCCGCCATCGCCGCACCTCCGATTGAAAACCAGTCCAGCTGAAAACCAGTCCAGCCGGTCAGTTGCTGTCTACGCAACATGCTTCAGGTTGCGCAACTCAATGTGCCTGTCCCGGGGAGGGGTGTCAAGGGGTCCGTGACGCAAGGAAAACGGCCCCGGAACACGGCAGTGCCCGGCGGGCGGTGCACACCTGCGCACCGCCCGCCGGGCATGTCCGACCGACTCTTTCGGCTCTGCTCTACATGACCGCTACTTGATCCAGGCGTCGACCTTGTCGCGGTTGGCGTCGACCCACTTCTTCGCCGCCGCCTCGGGAGACATCTTGTCCACCGCGATGTACTTGGCCACCACGTTCTGGTCGTCGTTCGTCCAGTTGAAGTTCTTCACCAGGTCATAGGCCGGGCTGCCCGACTTGGCGAACTCGGCACTGACGATCTTGTCGAGCTCGTAGACGGGATAGTCACAGGCGACCTTGGCCGCATCCGCGTCACAACCCGCCTTGTACTCCGGCAGGTTGACCTTGACGAGCGGCACCTCGGAAAGGAACCACTGCGGCTCGTAGAAGTAGCCGATCACCCATTCCTTGTTCTTCTCGGCCTTCCGGAAGGCCTGGATGAGCGCGGTCTCGCTGCCCGCGTACACCACCTTGAAGTTCAGCTTCAGGTTCTTCACCAGCGCCTCGTCGTTGGTGACGTACGACGGGTCGCCGTCGAGGAGCTGGCCCTTGCCGCCCGACTCGGAGGTCCTGAACTTGGAGGCGTACTTGTCGAGGTTCCTGTAGTCGGTGATGTCCGGGTATTCCTTGGCCAGCCACGGCGGCACGTACCAGCCGATGATGCCCTTGTTGCCGGTCTTGCCGGCGTCCACGGCGGTCTTCTGCTGGGTGATGTACTTCTTCTTCAGGTCGTCGTGGCCCCAGTTCTCCAGGACGGCGTCGACCTCGCCCGTCCCGAAGCCCTGCCAGGCGATCTCTTCCTTGAGGTCCTTCTTGGTGACCGTACAGCCGAGGTCGTGCTCCGCGACGTACGCGACGACCGCCGCGTCAGCCTCGTAGCCCACCCACGGGTTGACGGCGAGGTTGAACGTGCCGCACTTGGCGGAGCCGCCCGAGCTGTCCGAACCCGAGGAGCTGTCACCGACCTTCGCACCGCCGCAGGCGGTGAGAGTGAGCCCGATGACCGTCACGACGGCCGTGCCGGCGGCGCCGACTCTCCACTGTCTTGCTTGCCTTGCCATGGTCAGTGCTCCTTATACGCTCGCGCGTCGCGCCGCTGCCTGAGTGATCCGGTCGAACATGACTCCGAGCAGTACGATGGCGAGCCCCGCCGCCAGCCCCTTGCCGTACAGCTCTCCCTGCGAGAATCCGGCCACGACGTCGTAGCCGAGGGCGCCCGCACCTACGAGGCCGCCCACAACAACCATCGACAGCACGTAGATCAGGCCCTGGTTGGTCGCGAGCGTCAGGGCACTGCGTGACATCGGCAGTTGAACCTTGGTGATGATCTGCCAGGTGCTGCACCCGGCGGACGTGGCCGCTTCGACGGTGGTCCCGGGCACGGCCCGCACCCCATCCGCGATGATCTTGATGGCGACCGGCGACGCGTAGACGACGGCGGCGACGATGGCCGTGAAACGTGTCGCACCGAACAGCGCGAGGAACGGGACGAGATAGACGAACGGCGGCATGACCTGCGCCGCGTCCAGGGTCGGCCGCAGCACCCGGTCCACCAGCAGGCTGCGCCCCATCATCACGCCGAACACGACACCGAGCACCATCACCAGCACCGTCGCGACGAGGGTCGACGCCAGCGTCGTCATGCTGTCCGACCACAGGCCCGTGCCGACCAGCAGGCCCACGCACACGGCCGACGTGACGCCGGCGCGCCAGCCTCCGAGCACCGCGCCGAGCGCGATCAGCACCGCGCCGACGAGCCACCACGGGGAGTCGGTGAGCAGCGACTGGAACGGGTTGAGCAGACCGTTGGTGATGCCGTCGCGGAAGGCGTTGGTGACGCCCGAGAGGCTGTCCTGCGCCCAGGTGGTCGCGGTGTCCGCCGCGGTCGCGACGGAGCTGCCGATGGCGCCGTCGCCGGGGAACTCCGCCGCCCACACGTAGGTGTGGGACATGTACACGAGGACGGCGGTGACGATCCCGCCCGCGGCCAGCAGCGGCCGCCGCCAGGCGACGAAGCGGCCGCCCGAGCGCCGGGCCGCCTCCGCGCGTGCGCTCGCCGCGGTGGTGACCCGGTCGAGGACGATCGCCATGACGACGATGGCGAGGCCCGCGTTGAAGGCCGTACCCACGTCGAGCGACTGCAGTGCCTGCACCACGGTCTTGCCGAGTCCGGGCGCGTCGATCAGGGCGGCGATGGTCACCATGGCCAGGGCGGCCATGATCGACTGGTTGACGCCCATCACCACGGTCCGTTTGGACATGGGCAGCAGGACCTTCAGCAGCGCCTGCCGGCGTGTCGCCCCCAGCGAGTCGGCGGCCTCGGCGGTGGTCTCCGGTACCGAGCGGATGGCGTGCGCGGTGATGCGGATCGCCGGCGGAGCCGCGTAGATCACGGTGGCGATGGTGGCGGAGGCCCCGCCGATGAGGAAGAACAGGGTCAGGGGGGCCAGGTAGACGAAGGTCGGCATCGTCTGCATGAAGTCCAGGAAGGGCGTCACGATCCGGTTGAACCGGTCGGACAGCCCCGCCCACACGCCCAGCGGGATCGCGAACAACAGCGCCACGAAGACCGCGGAGAGGGTGAGGGCCAGGGTGTCCATGCTCTCCTGCCACAGGCCCTGCAGCCCGAAGAAGGTGAAGCCGGCCACGGCCAGCAGCGCCACCCGCCAGTTGCCCACGGCCCAGGAGACGTATCCGGCGATGCCGACGACGCCGAGCCAGCCGATCTGCGGGACGGGGCGGCCGTCGGTGGGCTGTGAGATCACGTCCTGGATGAAGGTCACCAGGTTGTCGATGACCAGACGGATCTCGTTGAAGAAGTAGAGAAAGAGCGGGTTGGAGTTGCGGTTCGCGCCGATCGAGTCGTTGGCGTCGTTGAACCACCGGTGCAGATCAGTGAGATCCGCGGCCGCCAGAGTCAGGGTCTGCTTCCCGCGCAGCACGGCGAAGAGCACCAGCCAGCCGGCCAGGATCGCCGCCACCACCATGCCGCGGCTGACTCCGCGTTCGCGGGCGACGGGCGCGGCCTGGGGCGCGGCGTCCGTCTTCTGAGGTTGCTCGGGTTTCTCTACGGCGATGGCCATCACATGTCGCCTTCCTGCCCGGCGACCACCGCGAGGATCTCCTCGTCGCCGACGATGCCGAGCAGCTTGCCGCCTTCGACGACCTTGACCGGCTTGTCGGCCGCCAGCACGGCCCGGGTGGCTTCCCGCACCACGACGTCCGGGCCCAGCTCGGGACCGTCCAGGGCGTCGCCGTCCGCCGGCGGGCGCATGATCCACCGCAGGGTGAGCACGTCGCCGCGCGGCACGTCCTTGACGAATTCGCGTACGTAGTCGTCGGCCGGGGCGCCCACCAGCTCGTCGCCGGTTCCGCACTGCACCGTCCTGCCGTCGCGCATGATCAGGATGCGGTCGCCCAGCTTGAGCGCCTCGGAGAGGTCGTGGGTGATGAACACCATCGTCTTGCCGACCTCGTGGTGCAGCCGGATGACCTCGTTCTGCATGTCGCGGCGGATGAGCGGGTCGAGCGCGGAGAACGGCTCGTCGAAGAACAGCACGTCCGGATCGCCCGCCAGCGCCCGGGCGAGGCCGACACGCTGCTGCATACCGCCGGAGAGCTGGTCGGGGTAGGAGTTCTCGTATCCGGCGAGGCCCACCAGTTCGACGACCTCCAGGGCCCGCCTGGTGCGCTCGGACTTGCTCATGCCGCGGATCTCCAGGCCGAAGGCCACGTTCTCCACCACCCGGCGGTGGGGCAGCAACCCGAAGTGCTGGAAGACCATGGAGAACTTGCGGCGCCTGAGGTCGCGCAGGCGTTTGTCGTCCGCCTCGCGGATGTCCTCGCCCTCGAAGACGACCTCGCCCGCGGTGGGTTCGATCAGCCGGGTCAGACATCGCACCAGCGTGGACTTGCCGGAGCCGGACAGGCCCATGACGACGAAGACCTCGCCCTTGCGGACGTCGAAGTTCACGTCGCGTACGGCGGCGGTGCATCCGGTGCGGTCCATGAGCTCGCGGCGGGTGAGACCGCACAGCTCCTCGGAGTCCGGTACCCGGTCGGCCTTCGGCCCGAACACCTTCCACAGCCTGCGCACGGATATGACCGGCGTGCCGTCCGAGTCCTGGGGCGTGCCGCGCCGCTGCGGCACCTCGGTCTGTGTGGGGGTCACGATCGACCTCTTTTCGGCGTTCAGCCGCGGAACCAGTGCTGCGGCCGGGGTTGGATGTTCTGCCAGATGTGCTTGGGCTCTCGGTACTCGTCCAGGCCGGTGGGTCCCAGCTCCCGGCCCACGCCCGAGTGCCCGAAGCCACCCCATTCCGCTTGGGGCACATAGGGGTGGTAGTCGTTGATCCACACCGTGCCGTGGCGCAGCCGCCGGGCGACCCGCTGGGCCTTTCCGGCGTCCTGGGTCCAGACGGCGCCGGCGAGTCCGTACTCGGTGTCGTTGGCGATGCGTACGGCGTCGTCCTCTCCGGTGAAGCGCTCCACGGTGAGGACGGGGCCGAAGGACTCCTCGTGCACCACGCTCATGTCCTGCCGGCACTCGTCGAGCACCGTGGGCGGGTAGTAGTGGCCGTTCGCGAGCGCGGGGCCGTCGGGCCTTTCACCGCCGCAGCGCAGTACCGCGCCCTCGGCGAGGCCGGCCGCGACATACGCCTCGACCTTCTCCCGGTGCCGGGCGGAGATCAGCGCGCCGGTCTCCGCCTCGGGGTCGAAGGGGCCGCCGAGTCGGATCTGCCGGGCGCGCCGGACGACCTCGTCGACGAAGCGGTCGTGCAGCGAGTCCTCGACGATCAGGCGGGCGCCGGCCGAGCAGACCTGTCCCGAGTGCAGGAAGACGGCCGTGAGGGCGAAGTCCACGGCCGTCTCGAAGTCGGCGTCGGCGAAGACGACATTGGGATTCTTGCCGCCGAGCTCCAGCGCCACCTTCTTCACGGTCCCCGCGGCGGTGGCCATGATGCGCCTGCCGGTCTCGACGCCTCCGGTGAAGGAGACCATGTCGACGGCGGGGTCCTCGGAGAGGGGTGCGCCCACTTCGGGCCCGGTACCCAGCACCAGATTGGCGGCGCCGGCCGGGAGACCGGCCTCCTCCAGTGCCTTCATCAGCAGGATCGAGGTGGAGGGGGTGAGCTCGCTGGGCTTGAGGACGATCGTGTTGCCCGCGAGGAGGGCGGGCGCGATCTTCCAGGACGCCTGGAGCAGCGGGTAGTTCCAGGGGGTGATCAGTCCGCACACGCCGATCGGTTCGTACACGACGCGGCTCACGGCGTCGTCGCGGCCGGTGTCGATCACCCGGCCGGCGTCGGTGCCGCCTAGCCCTCCGTAGTATCGGAGGCAGGAGACGACGTCGGCGATGTCGTACTCGCTCTCCACCAGCCGCTTGCCGGTGTCGAGCGATTCGGCGCGGGCGAACTCCTTGGCGTCGCGCTCGATGAGGTCGGCGGTGCGCAGGAGCAGCGCGCCGCGCTCCCGCTCGGGGGTGCGCGGCCAGGGGCCCCCGTCGAAGGCGCGGCGGGCCGCGGCGATCGCCGCCTCGGTGTCGGGACGCGTCCCCTCCGATACGGTCGCTGCGAGCGTGCCGTCAGCGGGACAGCGGATTTCCCGGCGGCCTCCGGCCTCCGGCTCCCGCCACTCTCCGTCCACATACAGGTCTGCCACGCGCCAAGCCCTTCAGCCGAAATGCGTTGCGCATCGTGCATCCAATTGCTTGTGGTGGAACACCTTGGCGAATGTGCAGACATACGTCAAGGGGTTGACGGATGACGATTCAGCAAGAGGCCCAGTGGCCCTTCTCTCTTGACCGAGGGCCCCATGGGGGCAGACCATGTTGCGCATCGCTCACTGAGTTGTGCAATACGCACCGACGGAGGCCGACGTGTCCCCTAAGTCCCCTCGACCGCAACCTGGCCGTGAGTACGTCCTCACTCTCTCGTGTCCCGACAGCGCCGGACTGGTCCACGCGGTGAGCGGCTTTCTCGTCCGGAACTCCGGCAACATCCTGGAGAGCCAGCAGTTCGACGACCGGCTCCAGGGCCGCTTCTTCATGCGGGTCCACTTCGACGTTTCTGATCCGGACGCGGATCTGGAATGTCTGCGTCACCGGTTCGGTCCCGTCGCCGAGGCCTATCGCATCTCCTGGACCCTGAGGGACGCGTCCACCCCGACGCGGACGCTCATCATGGTGTCCAGGTTCGGCCACTGCCTGAACGATCTGCTGTTCCGCCGGCGCACCGGCGCGCTCAACATCGAGATCCCGGCGATCGTCTCCAACCACCGGGACTTCGAGGGACTGGCCGACACCTACGGCATCCCCTTCCACCACATCCCGGTGACCAGGGACACCAAGGCCGAGGCCGAGGCACGGCTGCTGGAGCTGGTGCACGAGCTGGACATCGACCTGGTGGTGCTGGCGCGCTACATGCAGATCCTCTCCGACGACCTCTGCAAGCAGTTCGAGGGCCGCGCCATCAACATCCACCACTCCTTCCTGCCCAGCTTCAAGGGCGCGCGCCCGTACGAGCAGGCCTACGACCGCGGGGTGAAGCTCGTCGGCGCGACGGCGCACTATGTGACACCGGACCTGGACGAGGGGCAGATCATCGAGCAGGACGTGGTCAGGGTGGACCACTCGCTCGACCCCGGCGAGCTGGTCACGGTCGGACGGGACGTGGAGGCACAGGTGCTCGCGCACGCCGTGAAGTGGCACAGCGAGAGCAGGGTGATGGTGGACGGCGACCGTACGGTGGTCTTCCGCTGAGGGGAGACGGGCCGAGCGCCGGACGGGCGGATCCAGCCCGTCCGGCGTTCGAGGACGAGGCCCACCGCGCACCTGCGCCACCGCTCAGCCCTCCAGCCGTTGCAGCGCGGCGCGGCGCCAGCGTTCCGTCTCGGCGATCTGGTTGAACGTGAACAGGTGGAGGCCGGCCACCCCCGCCGAAGGCGCGGTGAGGGCCCGCTCGGTGCGTGCCAGCAGCCGCTCCGGCGAATAGCCGCCCGGCGCCGCGAACCGCACGAACCACGACGCGTGCTTCGTCAGGAACCGCGTCGACTCACCCACGCCGATCTTCGCCGCCATCGACAGCAGCTTCGCCCGCTGCACGGGCCCCGCGACGCCCACGTGGACGGGCAGAGTCACGTCCCGGCGGCGTATCCGGGCGATCCAGTCCCCCAGCACGCGCGAGTCGAAGCAGAGGTTGCTCACGATGTACGTGGCGTGCTCGCGCTTGTCCCACATCGACTGGATGGTGACGTCGTCATGGATCAGCGGATGACTCTCGGGGTACCCGGTGACGCCGACATGAGCGAAGGGCCTGCCCAGCTCGCTCAGCCTGCGCAGCACCGGTAGCGCCCCGTCGTAGGCCCCGGCCGGCGGGTCGGCGTCGCCGGCCGGGACGAAGACGTCGTCCACGCCCGCCTCGCTCAGCCGCTCGACGACCTCCTTCAGGTGCGCGTCGTCCCGCAGCAGCCGCGCGGGCACATGCGGGACGACGCGGTGGCCGTGCGCCGCGAGCCGGGTGGTGAGGTCGAGGGTGGGCTCCAGACCCTTGACCGGCGACGCCGTCACGGTGACGACGACGTCGCGCGGGACATGGGCGAGGACCTTGTCCTCGGTCGCCTTCGCGGGCAGCACCTCGTAGCGGACGCTGTGCAGCAGCGCCCGCAGGGCCTGTCCAGACCCCGCTCGGCCGCGCTGAACGGCCCTGTCCTGTGAAGCCGGCCTGATCCGGAAGACAGGCCCTCGTCCCGCGGCGCCCAACGTCTACCCCGCCTGCTTCTGGGCGTCGCGGTGGCGGTAGTACGCCGCCTTGGACGCGGGCAGCGGCTCCTTGCCCAGGATCAGGTCGGCCGCCTTCTCGGCGATCATCATCACCGGCGCGTAGATGTTGCCGTTGGTGACGTACGGCATCACGGAGGCGTCCACGACGCGCAGGCCTTCCAGGCCGTGCACGCGCATGCTCGCCGGGTCGACGACGGACATCTCGTCGGTGCCCATCTTGCAGGTGCAGGACGGGTGCAGGGCGGTCTCGCCCTCCTTGGCGACCCAGGCCAGGATCTCCTCGTCCGTCTCCACCTTCGGCCCGGGCGAGATCTCCCCGTCGTTGTACGGGGCCATCGCGGGCTGGGTCAGCAGCTGACGGGCCACGCGGATCGCCTCGACCCATTCACGGCGGTCCTGGTCGGTGGAGAGGTAGTTGAAGCGCAGGGCCGGCTGCTCGCGCGGATCCCTGCTCTTGATCTTCACCGAGCCGACGGCATCGGAGTACATCGGCCCGACGTGCACCTGGTAGCCGTGGCCGCCGGCCGGCGAGGAGCCGTCGTAGCGGACCGCGATGGGCAGGAAGTGGAACATCAGGTTGGGGTACTCCACGTCCTCGTTGCTCCGGGCGAAGCCGCCGGCCTCGAAATGGTTGGTGGCGGCCGGGCCCTTGCGGAAGAGCCACTGCAGTCCGATGAAGGGGGCGCGCCACTTCGCCATGTACGGCTGCATGGAGACCGGCTTCTTGCAGGCGTACTGGACGTAGACCTCCAGGTGGTCCTGCATGTTCTCGCCGACGCCCGGCAGGTCGTGGACGACGTCGATGCCGAGCGCGCTCAGTTCCTCGGCGTTGCCGACGCCGGAGAGCTGCAGCAGTTGCGGGGAGTTGATCGCGCCGCCGCACAGGATGACCTCCTTGGCGCGGACCTGCTGGAGCACTCCCCGGCCACGCCGGTACTCGACGCCCACGGCCCGCTTGCCCTCGAAGAGGACGCGTGTGACGAGGGCGCGGGTCGTGACCGTCAGGTTGGGCCGCTTCCTGGCGGGCTTGAGGTACGCCTTCGAGGCCGACAGGCGGCGCCCACGGTGGATATTCCGGTCGAACTTCGCGAAACCCTCCTGACGGTAGCCGTTGACGTCGTCGGTGGGCGCGTGGCCCGCCTCCTGGGTGGCCTTGAGGAAGGCGGTGAAGAGCGGGTTGGTGGCGGGGCCGCGTTCGAGGACGAGGGGGCCGTCGTGGCCGCGGAACTCGTCGTCCGGATCGGCCGCGAGACAGTTCTCCATGCGCCGGAAGTACGGCAGACAGTGCGCGTAGTCCCAGGTCTCCATCCCGGGGTCGGCCGCCCAGCGTTCGTAGTCCATGGGGTTGCCGCGCTGGAAGATCATGCCGTTGATGCTGCTGGAGCCGCCCAGCACCTTGCCGCGGGCGTGGTAGATGCGCCTGCCGCCCATGTGGGGCTCGGGCTCGGACTCGTACTTCCAGTCGTAGAACCGGCTGCCGATCGGATAGGTCAGCGCCGCGGGCATGTGGATGAAGACATCCCACGGGTAGTCGGACCGGCCGGCCTCCAGTACCAGCACCCGGTTCGCCGGGTCCGCGGAGAGCCTGTTCGCCAGTGCACTGCCGGCCGATCCGCCGCCGACGATGACGAAGTCGTATTGCAGGGGAGCCATGGTGCCTCGTCTCGCTCGCGCCGTAGATACGCGAGGCATGCTAATACGAGTAGCGCTATACGCACTAGGTTGCGTTGAACGCAACTTGCACTCTCGCGGTTTCGACTCTGTTACTTGCCATGGTGTTGTTTACTGCGCGTATAGTTTCGCTGTGAGCAACTACAGTCCAGATACCGAAACGTCAAACCCGCAGTCCGGCGGAGTTCAGTCGGTCGACCGCGCCATCAGCGTCCTGGAGATCCTGGCCCAGCGCGGCGAGGCGGGAGTCAGCGAAGTGGCCGCGGAGATCGATGTTCACAAGTCCACCGCGTTCCGCCTGCTCGGCGCCCTGGAGGCGCGCGGTCTGGTGGAGCAGGCGGGCGAGCGCGGCAAGTACCGCCTCGGCTTCGGCATCGTACGCCTGGCCGGCGCCGTCACGGGACGCATCGACATCACCCAGCAGGGCCGCCCCGTCTGCGAGCGCCTCGCCGAGGACATCGGCGAGACCGTCAACATCGCCGTGATGCAGGAGCACTACGCGATCAACCTCTACCAGGTACGCGGCCCGGGAGCGGTGACCGCGCACAACTGGGTGGGCCAGCTGACCCCCCTGCACGCCACGTCGAGCGGCAAGATCCTGCTGGCGCATCTGCCCGCCGAGGAGCGCACCGCGGTGCTGTCCGAGGCCGGCCTGAAGAAGGTCACCCCGCACACCATCACCGCGCGGGCGAAGCTCGAGAAGAACCTCGCCGAGGCCAGGGAGCGCGGCTACGCCTACACCCTGGAGGAGCTGGAGGTCGGTCTGCACGCCATGGCCGCACCGATCCGCAACCGGGACGGAGAGGTCGTAGCGGCGCTCAGCGCCTCCGGGCCCTCGTACCGGTTCACCGAGGACCGCCTGCACGAGCTCGCTCCGGTGCTGCTCAAGGGCGCGGAGGAGATCAGCCACCGGATGGGCTACCTGGGCTGAGCGGGCCCCGCGAACGACCCGCCGCTACCGCGGCTGCCGGGTGCCCAGGCGCTCGTGCACCCAGTCGTGGAAGGCACCGATGTGGTGCTCGCTGGGCACCAGGACCCCGCCCTTGGCGTACATCCGGGAGCTCATCCCGGGCTGCGTACGCTCGCAGGCCTCGAAGTCCTGGCGGTTGACCCGGTCGAAGAGCTCCACGGACCGGCTGACGTCCTTGCCGCCGTCGACGACGTGGGGGAGGTAGAGCCAGTCGCACTCGACGATCGTGCGGTCGACGGCCACCGGGTACATCCGGTGGAAGATCACATGGTCGGGGACGAGGTTGATGAAGACCTGGGGCTTGACGGTGATCGCGTAGTAGCGGCGGTCCTGGTCCTCGGCGACCCCGGGGATGCGGTCCAGGCCCGCGGAGCCGTCGACGGTGAAGCCCTGGACCTCCTCGCCGAACTCGGCGCCGTGGCCGACGTAGTACTGGGCGGCGTAGCCGTCGGCGAACTCGGGGAGCACCTCGGTGAGTTCGGGGTGGATCGTGGCGCAGTGGTAGCACTCCATGAAGTTCTCGATGATGAGCTTCCAGTTCGCCCTGACGTCGTAGACGATGCGCTTGCCGACCGAGAGGTTGTCGATGTCGTAGTGCTCGATCGACTCGACGTCGCCGAGGCGGCCGACGATCTCGCCGACGACGTCCTCCTCGAAGGAGGGCGGGTTCTCCGCGAGGCAGACCCAGACGTAGCCGAGCCATTCCCGGACGGCCACGCTCACCAGGCCGTACTCGGTGCGGCCGACGTCGGGCATCTTGGTGAGGTTGGGCGCGGCGACGAGCTTGCCGTTCAGGTCGTACGTCCAGGCGTGGTACGGGCACTGGAACGCCCGCTTGACCTCGCCGGTCTCCTCTGTGCAGATCTTGGCGCCGCGGTGCCGGCAGACGTTGAAGTAGGCGCGGATCGAGTTGTCCCGGGCACGGGTGACGAGGATGCTCTCGCGGCCCACGTCGACTGTACGGAAGGCGCCGGGCTTGGCCAGTTCGCAGGCGCGCGCGACGCAGAACCACATGGTCTCGAATATGCGCTCCTGTTCCTGGGTGAAGATCCCCGGATCCGTGTAGGAGGAGCCGGGGAGGGTGGCGATCAGGCTGTCCGGCAGGCTGGTCGAGGTCACGGTGCACTCCTCGGGGAACGTCGTGGAGGGGTCATTCACGCGCCGGGAAGAGCGACTCCGGACGGCGTTGTGTATGAAGCAACGCTGCGCGCTATGTGCAACCGCAGCATGGGATGCCGTTTGGGCGGTGTCAAGACGTCGCGACGGCGAGCTGCTTGCGCCAGCGGGTGAACAGCCGCGGCTGGTTCATCCCGAGCACGGCGACCGGACGGCCGGCACGCCGGTAGACGGCCAGGACGTTGCGGTCGTCCGGGGCGCCTTCCTCGATCGTCACGCTGTCGGCGCCGGCCGCGTGACCGGCGAACTGGATCTTCACGCCGTACTGGTCCGACCAGAAGTACGGCGGCCGGGGCACGCCCGGTTCCACCGCACCCCAGGCCAGCAGCGCGGCGACGGCCGCATCGGGGCGTTCACGCGCACCGGTCCAGTGTTCGACGCGGCGGTGGGCGCCCGCACGGGGGTCGTACCAGGAGGCGCAGTCACCGACCGCGACCACGCCGGCCACGCTGGTGCGGCCGTCCGCGCCGCACTTGACGCCGTTGTCGAGCGCGACGCCGGATCCTTCCAGCCACTCGACGCACGGGCGTGCGCCCACACCCACCACGACGATGTCGGCGGGGATGCTGCGGCCGTCCTCGAGCAGGACGGCGTCGACTCTCTTCTCCCCGCTCAGCCCCTTGACGCCCACGCCGCACAACAGCCGCACGCCGTGGTCCGCGTGGAGAGCGGAGACGATGCCGCCCATCGTCTCGCCGAGCGGTCCGGCGAGCGGCGTCGGGGCCACCTCGACCACCGTCACGTCGAGCCCGAGGGCGCAGGCGGTGGAGGCGACCTCGGCACCGATGAACCCGCCGCCGATCACGACCAGCCGTCCACCCCGGGCCAGTTCGTCGCGCAGGGCGCGGGCGTCGTCCAGGGTGCGCAGGACGTGCACTCCGGCCAGGCCCTCGGAACCGGCCAGGGTGCGCGCGGCGGCACCGGTCGCGATGACGATGCCGTCGGCCCGGACCTCCCGTCCGTCGGCGAGCAGTACGGTGCGGGCCGAGCCGTCCAGTCCGGTGGCGCGGACACCGAGCAGCCACTCCGCCCTCAGGTCCTCGTCGTCCGTCTCCAGCGCGAGATCCGCTTCGCCGATGGTTCCGGCCAGGAACTCCTTGGACAGGGGCGGCCTGTCGTACGGGCGGTGCGGCTCGTCACCGATGACGACCAGCCGCCCGCCGTACCCCTGCTTCCGCAGTGAGCGCGCCGCCGACAGCCCGGCCAGCGAGGCGCCGACCACGGCAACGGTCCTCACGCGGGACCACCGGCGAGCCGGGATGCGACGCAGGGCGGCAGGTTGGGGGCTTCCGTGGACACGCGGACATAGATCATGCCGTCCTCGACGAGGACCTCGTGCGTCCGGACCGGGAGCTTGGCCGGCGGGGCGTCGACGGCGCCCGTCCTCAGGTCGAACTTCGAAGCATGCAGCGGGCATTCCACCTCGCAGCCCTCCAGCCAGCCGTCGGCGAGCGAGGCGTCCTGGTGGGTGCAGGTGTCGTCGACGGCGAAGACCTCGCCGTCGTCGGTGTGGAACACCGAGACCGGCGGATCGGTGTCGAGCCGGAAGGCCTCGCCTCGCGGGAGATCCGCGAGGCGGCACGCGGGAATCATCATGACACCTCGGTGCGTATAGCGAAACGGATTGCGGTAAGCGCAACATCAGTCTGCGGGCGGCCACAAACCCTTGTCAAGGCATCCAGAGGGCGGGCTGAGCGGCGGGGCGGCGTTGCATCATGCAAAACTCGCTTCGCATTAAAAAACAGCAACCCGCCACTTCGGCTCGCGGGGGCCGCGAGCCGAAGGGCGGGCGCGTAGGGATCGGTGGAGGTCAGAAACCGCGGTCGATCCACTCCTGAAGGTGCGGGGCCTCGGCGCCGATGGTGGTCGCCTCCCCGTGCCCGGTGTGCACGACGGTATCGCCCGGCAGAGTCAGCAGCCGGCCCCGGACGGAGTCGACGATGGTCGGGAAGTCGCTGTACGACCTCCCCGTCGCCCCCGGCCCGCCCGCGAAGAGCGTGTCACCGCTGAAGAGGGCCGCCAGGGCCGGCACGTACAGGCAGACAGCGCCGGGGGCGTGGCCGGGCGTGTGCAGCACGGTCAGCTCGACGCCCGCCACGGTCAGGACCTGGCCGTCGGCCAGTTCGCCGTCGGGCGCCCTCTCGGGATGCGTCTGTTTCCACAGCGGCAGGTCGTCGCCGTGCAGCAGGATCGGGGCGCCGGTGCGCGCCGCCAGGTCGGGCGCGGCGTCGATGTGGTCGTTGTGGGCGTGGGTGCACACGATGGCCCGCAGGATGCGGCCGCCCAGGGCCTCGGCGATCGCCTCGGCGTCGTGTGCGGCGTCGACGACGACGGCCTCGGTGTCGTCGCCGATGATCCACACGTTGTTGTCGACGTCCCAGGTGCCGCCGTCCAGCGAGAAGGTCCCGGAGGTCACGAGGTGGTCGATGCGGGCACCGGCCATCACAGCACCACCACCGAGCGCAGCACATCGCCGCCGTGCATCCGCTCGAAGGCCTTCTCGACCTCGTCCAGGGCGATGGTCTCGGTCACGAAGGCGTCCAGGTCCAGCCGGCCCTGCAGATAGAGGTCGATGAGCATCGGGAAGTCCCGGGAGGGCAGGCAGTCGCCGTACCAGGAGGACTTCAGCGCGCCGCCCCGGCCGAAGACGTCGAGCAGCGGCAGTTCGAGCTTCATCTCCGGGGTCGGTACGCCGACCAGGACGACCGTTCCGGCCAGGTCGCGGGCGTAGAACGCCTGCTTGTACGTCTCCGGGCGGCCCACCGCCTCGATGACGACGTCGGCGCCGAATCCGCCGGTCAGCTCGCGGATCGCCTCGACCGGGTCGGTGTCCTTGGAGTTGACGGTGTGGGTCGCCCCCAGCTTCCGGGCGGTGGCCAGCTTGCGGTCGTCGATGTCCACCGCGATGATCTTCGCCGCGCCTGCCAGATTCGCCCCGACGACCGCCGCGTCCCCGACGCCGCCGCAGCCGATGACCGCCACGCTGTCCCCGCGTCCGACGCTGCCGGTGTTGATCGCCGCACCGATGCCCGCCATCACGCCGCAGCCCAGCAGCCCGGCGGCGGCCGCCGACGCGGCCCGGTCGACCTTTGTGCACTGGCCCGCCGCCACCAGCGTCTTCTCCGCGAACGCGCCGATGCCCAGCGCCGGAGACAGCTCGGTGCCGTCGAGCAAGGTCATCTTCTGCTTCGCGTTGTGGGTGCTGAAGCAGTACCAAGGCCGTCCGCGCAGACAGGCCCGGCACTGCCCGCACACGGCACGCCAGTTCAGGATGACGAAGTCACCCGGGGCGACGTCGGTGACGCCCTCCCCCACCGACTCCACGACACCCGCGGCCTCATGTCCCAGCAGGAAGGGAAAGTCGTCGTTGATCCCGCCCTCGCGATAGTGCAGATCGGTGTGACAGACCCCGCAGGCCTCGACCTTCACCAGCGCCTCCCCCGGGCCGGGGTCGGGCACGATGATCGTCTCCAGGCTGACGGGGGCGCCCTTCCCCCGCGCGACGACAGCACGGACCTGGTGCGTCATGGCCACTCCTCGGCTGGTACGAGAACTGAGTCTGATGTTGCTCATTACGGCACGTATCTCACGTGCCGCAACACAGCATCGTGGAGGGCCGTCCAGGGGTCAAGGTTCGACGCACAGAGTGAGGCGCCCGGCGGGCACAGGTTTACGTCGCCCGGATGCGGTGAGGCGCGCAGGATGTCTCACAGCTACCCCGCGGCCGTCACTCCGGCCAGACCGGCACCCGACTCCACGGATTCCCCGCCTGGCACCCAGGCAGCGGCGGTGCGGCGCGACGCGTTCTTCGACAATGCCAAGTACCTGGCCATCGTGCTGGTGGCGACGGGACACGCATGGGAACAGTTGCGGGACGGCAGCAGGGCCGTCTCCGCGCTCTACCTGTTCGTCTACGCCTTCCACATGCCGGCGTTCATCGTCGTCTCCGGCTACTTCTCACGCGGTTTCGACGCCCGCCCGGAACGGATCAAGCGGCTGCTGACCGGACTCGTCGTCCCGTACGTCGTCTTCGAAACGGCGTACACCCTCTACACCCGGTGGACCGACCAGGCTCCCGGCCGCCCGGTCAGCCTCCTGGAGCCCCTGTACCTGACGTGGTTCCTGGCGGCGCTGTTCATCTGGCGGCTGACCACCCCGATCTGGACGAACGTGCGTCGGCCGTTGCCGCTCGCACTCGCTGTCGCGATGCTGGCCTCCCTGGCCCCGTCCATCGGCGACGACCTCGACCTCCAGCGCACCCTGCAGTTCCTGCCCTACTTCGTGCTGGGCCTGTGCCTGAAACCCGCCCACTTCGACCTGGTCCGCCGCCCGGCGGTGCGCGTCCTGGCGGTGCCGGTGCTGGCCTGCGCGCTGGGCCTGGCCTACTGGGCGGTTCCCCGGATGAGCACCGCCTGGTTCTACCACCGCGACAGCGCGCGGGAACTCGGCGCGCCCGACTGGTACGGACCCGTGATGACGCTGGTCCTCTTCGGCTGCTCACTTCTCCTCGTCGCCTGCTTCCTCGCGTGGGTGCCCCGGCGACGCATGTGGTTCACCGCGCTGGGCGCGGGCACCCTGTACGGCTACCTGCTTCACGGCTTCGTCGCCCAGGGCGCCGGCTTCTGGGGCTGGTACGACCCCGCCTGGGTCCACGAACCGCTCGGCGAGATCACCGTCACCGTCGTCGCCACCGCGGTCGTGACCGCACTGTGCACCCCGCCCGTACGACGCGTCTTCCGCTTCGCGGTGGAGCCGCGGACGGAGTGGGCGTTTAGACGGGACGCCAGGCCGGCGGCGTGACACATGCCCTGCCCGCCGGCCGTTCCTGGAATGCGGCGTTCTCCACCCACGGGCAAGAGGTCCTTGCTACGTTACTTGACCCAAGCGTCGCGCCTGACGAGTGCGACGACAGCACCCTGTGGGCGCGTGAGGGGGAACAGTGACTACAGGCGTGACCATCAGCCTTGCCGGTGACGGGGCGGACCACGAGGAGCTCTTCTCGCTTCTGGATCATCTCACCGATGAGGAGGAACTCGCGGGCCTGGTGACCCATTCGCCCGGTGAACGCCAGCCCGGCACGCTCGGCGGGCAATTGGGGACACTGCTGCTGACGCTGGTGTCGACCGGTGGAGTGACGGCCGCGGCAGCGCGCGTGCTGACCACCTGGCTGCGCACACGCAATGACAGCCTCACGATCAAGGTGACCAAGGCGGACGGGACTTCCATCCGTCTGGGCGCAAGGAGTCGTTCAGCGGACCACGACGAACGGATCATCAACGAATTCCTTCGCTCCGCCCCGTCCGACACCCCCTCATGAGCGGTCCGCTCACGACGGCCAGGACGCTGAGGGCGGTCGTGATCGCCGGTACCGGCGCACCCGACGGGGCAGGAACAGACCGCACCGACGAGACGGCCATCCGCTACGCCGCGAGGTCGCTGGAAGTGACTCTGCTGGAACGGTGCGGTGTGCCAGAGGACCGGCTGGAGATCCTCCTCGGCCCCAGCGCGGCGGAGGCGAACGCCCGGCTGAGCGAGATCGCGGCCACGGCTCGGGCGGCCGGGGACTCCCTCCTGCTGTTCTACATCGGCCACGGCCAGGCGGGAGCGCGCGGAGAGCTCCACATGCTGACGGACGACGCGGCGCACACGGCACCGGAAGAACACGGCTGGTCGTTCCGGATGCTGAGCCGGGCGCTGGAGCGGACGGGTCCCCCCGGCACGGCCGTCTTCCTGGACTGCTGCTTCTCCGGGCGCTCCCGCAAGAACCTGCGGAGCTTACGGTACGAGCCGTTCTCCTCGTCCCTCCCCCACGGCTGCTACGTCCTGGCTGCGGTGGGCGACGTCCCCGCGGCCATCGCTCCCGACGGTCGCGGCACCGCCTTCACCAACGCCCTGGTGAAGCTGCTGACCATCGGGGACCCGCGGCTGGGCCGCCACATCACCGTCAGGGACAGCTGCCAGCGGCTCGGGAGCATCCTGCCCGACGCGGGGTATCCACCGCCTGCCCAGTTCTCGTCCGGTACCGCGGGGGACATCGTCCTCGCCGAGAACCGCAGCAGACCGACGGTCGTTCCGCAGGGCGTGGAGCCGCCCGACGAGACGGTCGAGTACTGCCCGTATCTCGGCCTGGAATCGTTCGGCCCGGGGGACGCGGGCCTGTTCTTCGGCCGCGGCGAAGTCGTCGACCTGCTCGTCGCCACCGTCCGCGGTCTGCGGGAGCGCCGGGGCATGGTGACCGTAGTGGGCGCCTCGGGAGCGGGAAAGTCCTCGCTCGTGCACGCCGGTCTGGTGCCGGCGCTCGAGCACGCGATGGAGGGTGTCTGGCTGCATCGCTCGCTCACTCCCGGTCCGCGGCCTCTGAACTCTCTGGCGACGGTCCTCGCCGACGCGTCGGGCCTGACGCCGCACGAGGTGGAGCGGCGGCTGCGCTCCCGGCCCACCTCCGCGCGTTCGCTGCTGCGCGACGTTCTGGGCACGCCGAACTCGACAGCCGACGGGCTGACACTGATCGTGGACCAGAGCGAGGAGATGTTCACGCTCGCCCGCCACCGGGACGACACCGCCGCGTTCCTGTCGTCGCTCCACGCCATGGCGCAGAGTGACCGTGTCGTCGTGGTCCTCGTCCTGCGCGCCGACTTCATCGGCCGTGCCTCGCATCCCGAGCTGTGCGAAGCGCTCCAGAGCCGGAACGTCCTCGTCCCGCCGATGGGCAACGACGCGATCCGTACCGCCGTCCTGGGGCCCGCGAGGCAAGTGGGACTGGACGTGGCTCCGGAACTCGTCGACAGGCTGCTCACCGACATCCACACCGGTAACACCGTTCGGTCGGAAGCCGACGACACCGACTCGAACCTGTCGTCGGCTCCCGGCCACGAGGCGTCCGGCGTGCTGCCGCTGCTGTCCCACGCGCTGCTCGAAACGTACAAGGGAAGAGAGGGACGGCGGCTGACGCTCGGCGCCTACGAGCGCACCGGTGGTGTCTGGCAGGCGGTCGCGAAGACGGCCGACGCGGTCTACCACAAAGGGCTGAACGGCATCCCCGACGGCCAGAAGATCGCCAAGGCCATCCTGCTGAGCATGGTCCAGCTGGGCAGGAACGCCGACGACACCCGGCGCCGGATCCGTCTCGACGACCCCGCCCACGACCTGCTGCGCTTCCCGCAGCGCCATGTCCGCGAAGTGGCCGAGCGCCTGGCGAGCGCCCGCCTGATCACCCTGGACCGCGACAGCGCGACCCTCACCCACGAGGCCGTCCTCCGCCGCTGGCCGCTGTTCCGCTCGTGGCTCGACCAGGACCGCGCCATGCTCTACCTCCGTCAGCGGGTCGTCGAGGCGGCCGCCGAATGGCACGAGGACGGCCGCAACGCCGCCCTTCTGTACCGGGGTTCGCGGCTGCAGGAGGCGGCGGAACTGGCCCGGACTCCGCGGTTCGCCTCGCAGATACCCGACCTGGTCACGGCGTTCCTCGCGGCCGGGAGGGCGCAGCAGTCGCAGGAACGCCAGTCCCGGCGACGGCTCAAGCACTTCCGGCGGGGACTGGTCGTGGCTGTCGCGCTCCTGGCCGTCGCGGCAGGGGTGGCGGCCGGCTACCTGTACTTCGAACGGCAGACCGCGATCTCCAAACAGGCCGCCGCCGGTGCACTGACGCTCAAGGACAGAGACATCCCGACCTCCATGGAGATGGCGCTGGCGTCCCTGCGCATCGACGACAACTCCACCACGAGAGGAAGCCTGCTCAGCACCGTGGCGTCACCCGGCTCGGCGGTTCTGGACACACCGGCCGCGGTCACCAGAGTGGTCGCCACGGCACGGCGTCAGCCACTGTCCGCCATCGGACTGGTGGAGACGTACAGTGCCACCCGGGGACCGCTGCGGGTGCCGGGAGTCCAGCTGTGGGACGTCTCGCGTCCGGCGCGGCCCACCCGCCTGCCCGTGTACCTGGAGGGGCCGTACGGCGCTCTGCGCGGGCTGGCCTTCAGCGAGGACGGCACGCTGATCGCCGCCGGGCAGGCACAGGGCGACGTCTGGCTGTGGAACATCGGCACCGCACGTTCGGGGACGTTCAAGGGTGTCCGGCTGGGCGGCGTCGCTTCCCTCAGCAAGGGATTCTCCGACGTCAGCATCTCGCCCGACAAGCGGTGGCTCGTGGCCACCCACATCGACGACGGGGTGCCCTGGGTGTGGGACCTGCGCGACACCGGGCACGCGTATCCGCTGACAGGACCGGACGGCGATCCGGGCTCGTTCACCGCGCACACGTTTCTGCCGCACGGTGAGCTCGTCGCGGCCGACGACCGCGGCGCCTGGCTGTGGCCCGGCGGCGCGCAGCACGCGCAGCGTCCCCGGAAGCTGGTCTCCGGGCCGCCGGGCGGACTTGGTTCCCTCGCTGTCTCCCGGGACGGGCGCACGATGGCGCTGGGGTCGCAGGCGGGACCGATAGTGCTGTGGTCACTGAAGGACCTGAACCGTCCCCGGCTCCAGGGACGACAGCTCGTCGGCCACGTCAACACCGTGGCCGCGCTGGCCTTCTCACCCGACGGGGGCACCGTCGCGAGCGGTGGCAGCGACGGCACCATTCGGACCTGGGACGCCGAGGACGGGCATCCGCTGAGCAGGCTTCCCCAGCCGACGAACGTCTACGGGGTCGCCTTCTCCTCGCGCGGCGGCCTCCTGACAGTCAACAGCACGGGACGGGTGCAGCTGTGGGATCTCCCGGGGCCCGTCGTCACCACCGCGAACGCGGAGATCATGTCGGTGGCGTTCGCGAACGACGGGCACACCCTCGCAGTGGGGGGTGACGACGATGCGACCTTGTGGCACGTGTCGGACAGCCATCACGCCACCTACCTGGGCAAGGCGGGGCACGTAGGCCGCGCCTCGCTCGTGGCGTTCTCGCCACGCCGTCCGCTTCTCGCTGTCGGGGGAGGCGGATGGACGTTCCAGCTCTGGGACGTCAGTGATCCCCGCCACCCGGTCAAGCAGGGTTTTCTCAGGCCCGGGATGCAGAACCAGCCCACCTCCGTCGCCTTCTCACCCACAGGGGACCTGCTGGCGATGGCCTCGAACGACGGCGGGGTGTACCTCGCCGACGTCAGCGACCCGAAGAACCCCGAGCTCTATGCGCCGATCAAGCCCACGGTGTTCAACGACCGGTTCTTCGAGGTGAAGAGGGTCGCGTTCGACCGCACCGGGCACACGATCGCGGTCGGATCGGTGGTGGGCGTCTATCTGCTCGACGTGAGCGACCCACGCCACCCGAAGAGGCTCGGCCCCGAACTGCCCAAGTCCATGCCCACCAACACCGGGCAGCTGGCCAGCTTCAGCCAGATCGCCTACAGCCCGGACGGCAACTACATCGCCGCCGGCGGAGCCACCAACGGGAAGAACAACCACTCGGTTCTCCTCTGGGACGTACACGACCGGAAGAAGCCGAGGCTCGCCGCGGAACTGTCCGGTCCTGTCGAGAACGTCAACTCGCTGTCCTTCAGCCGGGACGGCCGTCGGCTCGCCGCAGGCGGCTACGACCGCTCGGTGTGGCTGTGGGACATCAGTGACCACGACTCGCCCGAACTCGTCGGCCAGCTCCAGCAACACGGCAACGCGGTCAACTCGGTGGCGTTCGGGGCCGGTTCCCTCCTGGTGAGCGGTTCCAGTGACGACACCGCCCGCCTCTGGGAGACCAGCATCGACCGTGCCTCCGAGGACGTGTGCCGCCTCACCGGCTCGGAGGGGCTGCTCGAATCCGACTGGAAGCGCTACATTCCCCAACTCGGCTTCGATCCCCCCTGCCGCTGATGGGGTCGGCGAACCACCGAGCACCACTTCCCTGATCGGCACATCGGCTCGCCGTGCAGGAGTCGCGGCACATGCTCGCCCCGGACCTCTGCCACGGCGAGCGCGGACAGATCATGCGGTCGTACCGCGAGGGCCGGGAGGACCAGCTCGGCGCGCGCTTCCGCGCCTCCGGCCGAACGGCTACCTGGGTGTGACGTGCTCCCAGATGCGCCTGGAGTCTTCCAGTGGGTAGGGGGCGTCGGTGGGCGGTGTGTCCCAGATCCGGGTGGTGGGGTGGTCGGGTGTGAAGCGTGGCCAGCCCGGGTCGCCGGTGGCTGCGAAGGACGTCCAGGCCGTGCGGACGCGCCGGGACAGGTCGGCGAAGTCGGCGGGTGGCGGCGAGCCCAGGAACCGGGCGGCCGGGCGGGTCGTGGCGGTGTCGAAGACGAACGGGATGTCGATGCCGTGGGCGGCGCCCAGGGTGGGGCCGCGCCAGGTGAAGTCGTAGAGCCAGGTCGGGCCGCCCGCGCGTGCGTGCGCCTCGGCGACCCAGGTGGTCGGCATCCGGATGAGCGCGTCGGACAGCATCGCCGAGAACAGGTCGGCGTCGCTGAGGCCGGGATGGTTCCGGCGGTAGACGTCGGCTGACTCCTTCTCCAGCCCGACGGCTTCGGCGACGATCGCCAGGTCGACTCCCCGTGGGGGCAGCGGGCCCTGGCCCCGGTATTCCTCGTGGGTGAACCCGCAGATCAGGTCCACGTCCCGGCCTGCACCCGCCGCGAGCGCCTCCCATACCGGCCCGATCACGAGGTCGCCGTCGATGACGGGAGCGAACGCCGTGAACCCGTCGCCATCGCGCAGAGGCGCGTCCTGGATGGCCAGGAGAGCCTCGGGCGGCAGCGCGGCGATCGCGTCCCAGGTCGCCGCAACGCCGGCGGCTTCCGCGATCGTCGCGGTGACGGCCTCCGCCTCGGCCGCAGTGCGGATGCCGGAGGGGATGCTCTGGGCGATCGCGCGCCGGAACAGGCCGCGCGCGGCCGGCGCGGCGGTGAGCAGAGCGATGGAGGCGGCACCGGCGGACTGGCCGAAGACCGTCACGTTGGCGGGGTCGCCGCCGAAAGCGGCGATGTTCTCCCGGACCCATTGAAGGGCGGCGATCTGGTCACGCAGCCCGCGGTTGTCCGCGACCCCGGGCAGGTGCCCGAACCCCTCGAACCCGACGCGGTAGTTGAAGGTCACCACCACCACTCCGGAGCCGGCCAGGGCGGTGGCGTCGTACTGCGGCATGCTCGACGCGCCGTGCTTCCACAGGCCGCCGTAGATCCACACCATGACCGGCAGCCCGGCCGTGCCCGGGTCGGGGGTCCACACGTTCACGGTCAGGCAGTCCAGCCCGTCGCCGGGCTGCCACCTCGTCGGCGCCCCGGGCGCCGGCGCCAGCTGCGGTGGAGCGGCACCGAACGCGACCGCGTCCCTGACTCCGTCCCAGCCGGGCGCGGGCACCGGCGGCCGGAACCTCAGCGGACCCTCTGGAGGGGCGGCGAAGGGGATGCCCAGAAAACGTGCGTTCCCGTCCTGGGAGACCCCTCTGACCGTTCCACCGGTGGTCACCGCAACCGGATCCATCCGGCCCCTCCCTTCACAGCACGCACTGGCAGCGTACCCCTGAGGAACCGCTCTCCTGGGCGGCGGCGCATCCGCTACGGGTTGAGGGCCCGCGCCGCCGCCGTGCGGGCTCCGGCCCGGCCGGACACGGAGCACGCGCCGGCGGCGCACTCCGTGAGCCACTGGTCGAAATCGGCGTCGTAGCGGGTGCCGATGCCGGAGTTGTAGACGGCGTGTCCGCCCGGGTAGTCGCCGACGCGGAAGCGGGCGAGCATGCGGTGGATGTCCGCCGGGTGTTCCTCGAACATGTAGCGGACCGCGAGATAGCCCCAGGGGTACGTGCGGGTCACGTCGCTGTTGGCGTAGGTGTTCTGGAACAGCGTGCTGAGCCGGTAGGTGTGCTTGCCGGCCTCCGCGACCGCCTGCTCGTCGGTGATGCCGCGGTAGCCGTAGGAGACGTATTCGGCCAGGCCCTCGATCCACCAGACGTCCGGCACCGACGTCTGCTGGGTGAAGTCGCCCTTCATGTCGTACCGGGCGTCGAGGAAGTGCGTGTACTCGTGGTTGAGGTTCCAGATCCGGGCCGTGAAGCCGTCGTCGGCGTTCTTCTGGTACATGAGGGCCAACGGTCGGTTGGCGGGGTCGGACGGGTCTCCTATGAGGGTGATGCCGCCGTTGTCCGTGCTGACGCCGAAGATCGCTCCGGCGTAGGTCCGGTAGTCCGCGCGGCTGGCGAAGACGACGAGTTGGACGGCCGACAGGTACTGGCCCGGTATGGAGCCGTCGTCCTTGACGAGGTTGTGGAAGTACGGGCCCTGTCCCAGCACGTTGGCGCACACGGCGTCGAGGTCGGCGGAGTCGAGCGCCTGGGCCCGGACGGTGTGGGCCGTGTCGCAGGCGCGGGTGATCGGCAGAGCCGCACCGGTCAGCCGGCCGGGCAGGTCGCAGACGTCGTAGTACGAGCAGTTGGGGCGGTCGTGGTGATCGGCCTGCGTCGCCACCGCGACCCACAGCCCTGCCGTGGGGCCGGTGATCTTCGATGCGTTCAGCAGGTCCTTGGCCAGTGGCCGGACCGTGGCCCGCAGCGCCGGGTGTTCGATGTAGCGGGCGAGGTTCATCCCGGCGTTGGAGTCCAGGTAGGCGCGGTCGGTCCCGAGCAGGTCCAGATGCTTGAGCGCGAACGTGTGCAGGGTCCGGACGAGACCGGGGTCGGCGGCGACCGCCTTGACGTAGTCGGGGTTCCAGTTGCCGCGCCAGAGCGGGGTGTAGACGTTGTTGACGGCCGCGATCATGCTGTCGATGGGGTCGTAGGAGCTCTCGTAGCCGTTGAGCATCCGCTTGTAGATCTTGAGATGGCGGGCCTGCTGGTCGGCGCTGTCGGTGAGGATGACGACCTCTCCCAGGACATCACCGTTCCCCGCGGTGACGTCCCGGGAGTGCCGGTTGGCGAAGAAGGCGTCCAGAGCGCGTGTGGTGGCCCGGGTCAGGGGCGCGCCGTAGGGGCCGACGTCGGCCGGGTTGTTGAACTGCACGTAGTAGCCGGCCCGCAGGAACAGGACGAGCTGCCACACGCCGGACGAGTTGTCGCCTCGGTAGCGCTGTGCCTCTCTGGTGAAGGCCGTCGCCACGGTGACCATCCGGGACTGCCGGAAGATGCCGCGGGCGTCGGTACCGGCGACTGCGAACAGCGTGTTGACGCAGCCCGTGGTCGAGGCTTTGACGAACGCGACGAGAGCGGCTCCGGTCCTGCCGGCGAAGTCGGCCGGGCTGCACGAGGCCGCCTTCGGTGTGGCCGGCGTTCCGGTTCCCGTGCCCGGTCGGGGCCGGGATGGCGCGAGGGGAGGCAACTGGGCCGCGGTGAGCGGCCGGTCCTGTACGGCGGGACGGTCGGCGGCGCCCACGGTCGAGCCGGTCGGCGGCGGGGGTGGCGTCGCCTTCGGGGACCCGGCCACGGGGGTGGTGCCGTGCTGAGCCGGGGGTGCCGCGAGCGCCGGTGTCGACAGCAGGCCGGCGAGGGTGACGCAGACGGCGAGGGCGCCGGCCACGCGTCCGGGCAGCGCGGAGCGGTAGCGCATCTGGACTCCTCCACGGATGGATGCGCCTCGATACGGGTGTTGAGGCGTGTGAGGCACCGTCTCAACACCGAACCGCCCCAACAATGGCGTGTGACATAGCACATGGCATCGGCGAGCCATAACATCCGGGCCCGTCCTACGCCCCGGTCACGCTCCACGTGCGCGTGGCCCAGGTCCTCAAGTGCGGTGACTTCCGGATGAGTTGGCGGTACGCGGCGGTGGCGGACCGGAACATCGTCTCCACCACGTCGCCGGCGACCGTGTCGCGTCGCCAGGCAAGCACGTAACGGCACCACAGCGGCGTACCGACCAGCGGCCTGATCACCACATCCGGGATCGGTCGCAGTGTCGCCTGGACGACGGACACACCCAGGCCGTCGGCGATCATGCTCTGCAACTGCAGCTGGTCACCGAGGAATTCGTGCACCGCAACCGGGGAGAAGCCCGCCGCCTCACAGGCGGTGTAGAAGACCCCCGGCCATCCTGCTCCGTCGTCCGGTGTCACGAACCAGGCGTCTTCGGCCAGATCGCCGAGCGAGACCTGAGTGCGGTGGCTGAGGCGATGACGGGACGGCAGGGCCACGAACGTGGGCTCGGTGACGATCCCGCGGTGCGTCACGGCGTCCGAATGCCTCAGCTCCATTCCGGGGTAGTCCGCGGCGACGGCCGCGTCCACCGCGCCCTCCTCCAGGAGTTCGACGATCCGCGAGGAGGCGTACACGCTGCTCACGGCGAGCGGGACATCCGGCAGCCGGGCGCGGACCCGGGAGACCATGCCCGACAGCACCGGGGAGTTGGTCGCCGCCACGCGCAGGGTCCGAGGGGTTCGCGCGGCTTCGACGGCCGGACGGTACCCGATCGCGGCCGCACGGGCCAGGACGTCGCGCGCCTGGGCGACGACCTCGATGCCGTACCGTGTCAGCGTCACACCGCTCGCATCGCGCTCGAACAGCGAGTCGCCGAAGTAGCGCTCGATCCGCCGGAGTTGGGTGCTCATGGCCGGCTGTGAGTACCCGAGGTCCGACGCGGCCCGGCCCACGCTCCCCGCATCGGCGATCGCGCACAGCACGCGCAGATGCCGAAGCTCCAGCTCCATCCGTCCACGCCCCCATCCGTCCGCCCGGCGGACAGGAAGCGTTCCATCGCGCCGGCGCACGCGCAAGGCGCAGGTGCGCCAAGAACATCCGGACGGGAACCCGCCGGCACGGCCGGTGTCGGCGATTCGGCAGAAGCTCACCCGACGGTGGGAGCGGATCCTGACGTCGATGTCGGGGCCGGCGCCCACCACGGTGGCTGTACTCATGTCGTTCTGCCTTTCCGGAGATCCACTCCATGCCTACGGTCCTCTCTGACCGCACTCCATCAGGCAGACTCAGTCCCATGGAAACTGCTGAGTTCATTGAGATCCTGGACCGGGAGGGCCGGTCGATGGCCGGGGCGGCCGAGGCGGCCGGGACCGACGCCAAGGTGCCGACCTGCCCGGACTGGCAGGTGCGGGACCTGCTGCGGCACACCGGGATGGTGCATCGCTGGGCGGCCTCGTTCGTCGCCGAGGAGCGCACGGCCCCGCATCCCGGCGGGGGCCTGCCCGGCCTCGACGGCGCCGAGCTGCTGGCCTGGTTCCGGGAGGGACACCGGTACCTCGTGGACGCCCTCCGTTCCGCCGCGCCGGACGTGCGGTGCTGGTCCTTCCTGCCCGCGCCGTCGCCGCTGGCGTTCTGGGCGCGGCGGCAGGCGCACGAGACGGCCGTGCACCGGTTCGACGCGGAATCCGCTCGGGGCGGCGCCCCGAGTGACATCGCCCCCGGCTTCGCGGCCGACGGTATCGACGAGCTGCTGCGCGGTTTCCACGCCCGTCCCGGGAGCAGGGTCCGCACCGACGAGCCCCGGGTGCTGCGGGTCCGGGCCACGGACACGGACGACGCCGTGTGGACCGTACGGCTGTCGCAGGAGCCGCCGACCGCCAACCGGGGCGGCACGGGCGCCGCCGACTGCGAACTGGCCGGGCCGGCCGCGCAGTTGTATCTGTCACTGTGGAACCGGGTGCCCTTCCCGGGCGTGACCGGTGACGCGTCTGTCGCCGCGCTGTGGCGCGAGAAGTCCGCGGTGACCTGGAGCTGAGCAGGACGCAGCCCGCGGGACGAACCGTCAGCCCGCCAGCATCCGGCTCAGCACCGCGCGCTGCACCGGCAGCACGTCGCCGTGCAGCGCGCGCCCCTTCTCCGTGAGCGCAACGCGTACGCCCCGCCGGTCCTCCGGGCACATGCCGCGCTCGACGAGGCCGTCCTTCTCCAGGCGGGCGATGAGCCGTGACAGCGCGCTCTGGCTGAGGTGGACCCGGTCGGAGATCTCCTGGACACGATAGGAGCAGGCGCCGTCCGACGAGCGCCCCTCGGCGAGAACGTCCAGCACCTCGAAGTCGCTGGCGCACAGGCCGTGTTGGTGCAGTGCGCGGTCGAGTTCGCACTGGGTGCGCGCGTGCAGCGCCAGAATGTCCCGCCACTGGTCCACGAGCGCCTGCTCGGCCTTCTTCGCCGCCATGCGCGCACCGTAGCAGAGAAACGAATTTGTTGCATCGGAATTAAATGTCTTTGCATGTGATGCATGTGCATGTAGCGTCCTCGGCATGACCTCTCCGCTCACCACCCCCGCATCCGAGGGACGCTGGACCCCCCGGCTGTGGGGCACCCTGCTGGTGCTCTGCGCCGCGATGTTCCTGGACGCGCTCGACGTCTCGATGGTCGGCGTCGCACTGCCGTCCATCGGCACCGACCTCGGCCTGTCCACCTCGACGCTGCAATGGATCGTCAGCGGCTACATCCTGGGCTACGGCGGTCTGCTCCTCCTCGGCGGACGCACCGCCGACCTGCTCGGCCGACGCCAGGTCTTCCTGGTCGCCCTCGCCGTCTTCGCCCTGGCCTCGCTGCTCGGCGGGCTCGTCGACTCGGGTCCGCTGCTGATCGCCAGCCGTTTCATCAAGGGCCTGAGCGCGGCCTTCACCGCGCCCGCCGGCCTGTCGATCATCACCACGACCTTCGCCGAGGGTCCGCTGCGCAACCGCGCGCTGTCGATCTACACCACCTGCGCGGCCACCGGTTTCTCGATGGGCCTGGTGCTGTCCGGCCTGCTCACGGAGGCCAGCTGGCGACTGACCATGCTGCTGCCCGCGCCCATCGCCCTGATCGCGCTCGTCGCCGGTCTGAAGCTGCTGCCGCGCAGCGAACGCGAGAAGAACCACAACGGATACGACATCCCCGGCGCCGTCATCGGCACCGCCTCGATGCTGCTGCTCGTCTTCACCGTCGTCCAGGCGCCGGAAGTGGGCTGGGCGTCGGCCCGTACGCTGCTGTCCTTCCTTGCCGTCGCCGTGCTCCTGACGGTCTTCGTCCTGGTCGAGCGGCGCTCGCCGGGACCGCTGATCCGGCTCGGGGTGGTGCGCTCCGGCAGCCAGATCCGCGCCCAGCTCGGCGCGATGGCCTTCTTCGGGTCGTACGTCGGCTTCCAGTTCCTGGTCACGCTGTACATGCAGTCGCTGCTCGGCTGGTCGGCGCTGCACACGGCGCTCGCCTTCCTGCCCGCCGGCGCGCTGGTGGCGGTGTCCTCGACGAAGGTGGGCCCGATCGTCGACCGCTTCGGCACCCAGCGGCTGATCGCGGTGGGCTTCGCGCTCATGGCCGTCGGATACGCGCTGTTCCTGCGGGTGAACCTCGATCCCGTCTACGCGAGCGTGATCCTGCCGTCGATGCTGCTGATCGGCGCGGCCTGCGCCCTGGTCTTCCCGTCGCTCAACATCCAGGCCACCAACGGGGTCGAGGACCACGAGCAGGGCATGGTCTCCGGTCTGCTCAACACCTCCGTGCAGGTCGGCGGTGCGATCTTCCTGGCCGTCGTGACGGCGGTGGTGACCGCGGGCGCTCCCGGGAACGCCACTCCGCAGGCCGTCCTCGACAGCTACCGGCCCGGCCTCGTGGTGGTGACGGGCATCGCCGTCGCCGGGCTGCTGATCACCCTCACGGGGCTGCGCACCCGCCGTACGCAGCGGACCGTCGTGGTCGCCAGGTCCACATCCCTGGAGGCGGAGCGCGTCAAGGTACGCGACTAGGGGGACACCGCCTCCGAAGTGTGCGCCCGGCGGGGTCTGCTTGCCCCGCCGGGCGCACGCCTGTGACACTCGTGGGATGACGGACTACGGGGGACGGCGTGGTCAGGCCGAGCGGGACGCGATCACCGTCGAGATCGGATACGCGCTGTGCAGCGCGGCGTTCGCGGCGGCGGTCGTCTTCGGGGCCGTGGCCGGTCCCGCGTGGATGTTCGAACTGCCGGACACCGTGGGCCGCTTGCTGCGTCATACGGGCCTCGTTCTCGCGGCCGTGCTGTTCGTCGCCCGAACGGTCAGTGTGCTGGTCCGGTTCCGGCGGGCCCCTCAGCCCAGCCAGCCAGGCCGCACCAACCCCGACTCGTAGGCCAGCACGACCAGTTGGGCGCGGTCCCGGGCACCCAGTTTCACCATCGTGCGGCTGACGTGGGTCTTGGCGGTGCCGAAGGCCGGCGGCCACCTGCGGACAACTAGTGCCGCGTCAGCCAAGGTTCGCCCCGTCGCGACGCCCGGCACGCCCTCTCGCCGCACCGGCCGAAAGCCCAAGTACGTCCAGTACGAGGACTTCCGGCCGGCACGCCGAGAGCACGCACCGGACGCCGCTCCTTGACGGGCAAACCTTGGCTGACGCGGCACTAGCGGAGGCCCACCCCGCGAGCGAGCCGGGTCACCGCGTGCCGGAAGAACGGCTCGCGGTCCTCCACGACCCGGTTGAACTGTCCGAACAGCTCGAATCCGATCAGCCCGAAAAGCTCAGCCCAGGAGGCCACGAGTGCCGCGACGACTCCGGGCGGGAGATCGGGCGCGAGGTCGGCGGCCATCCGCTCGGCCTCGGCCCGCAGTTCGGCGGGCAGCGGGGGCACGGTCAGGCCTTTTCCCCGGTGGGCGTCACGGACGACGCCGATGACGAGGAGGCCCACGCGGGAGGCGGCGGGGACCGTGGTCTGCGGCGCGGTATAGCCGGGAACCGGCGAGCCGTAGATCAGCGCGTACTCGTGCGGGTGCCCGAGCGCCCAGTCGCGGGCCGCCTCGCACACAGCCGACCAGCGCCGCACGGGCGCGGCGTCGGCAACTGCGCCGTGCGCCGCCTCCGCGGCCTCGCCCAGGGAGTCGTAGGCGTCGATGATGAGCGCGGTCAACAGGTCGTCGCGGCTGGGGAAGTAGCGGTACAGCGCGGAGGAGACCATGCCGAGCTCGCGGGCGACGGCCCGCAGCGAGAGCTTCGCGGCGCCTTCCGCCGCGAGCTGTCTGCGCGCCTCGTCCTTGATGGCCGCGGTGACTTCGATCCTGGCCCTGGCACGGGCCCCCTGCGCTGCGCTGCTCATGCAGGGCAGTGTCGCATGAATTCAGAGCAGTGCACACAAATCAGAGCGGCGAACAAATTAGAGAGCACTGCTCTTGCCTTGGCTCCCCCAGCGATGCAGACTGACATAGAGCGAGAGCGGTGCTCACAGAAGAGAGCGACGCTCACACAGACTGGGAGTCACCGATGTCCACGCACGTTCAGAAGCCCGGCTGGTTCACCGTCAACGTCTTCAACCGCGCCGTGTCCTGGCTGACCCGCCGCGGCATCAGCGTCTGGGGCTCCCGGGTCCTGGCGGTCCGCGGCCGCAAGAGCGGCGAGTGGCGGACCACCCCCGTGAACCTGTTGACCGTGGACGGCCGGCAGTACCTCGTCGCCCCTCGCGGCCACGTCCAGTGGACGCACAACATGCGCGCGGCAGGCGGCGGTGAGCTGCGCCTCGGCAGGAACGCGGACGCGTTCACCGCGGCCGAGGTCCCCGACGACGAGAAGGCTCCGCTCCTGCGCGCCTACCTCAAGCGCTGGAAGGCGGAGGTCGGGGTCTTCTTCAACGGAGTCGGTCCCGACTCCTCCGACGACGAACTGCGCCGCATCGCCCCCGACCACCCGGTCTTCGAGATCTCCGTCAGGAGCTGACCTCCCCGGCCCGGGCACCCGGCCGGGGGCCCATCGCGGTCAGGGCCCGCTGGGCCATCGGATGGATGCGGACGATCTCACCCAGCGACGTCGAGCCCCGCGTGATGTCCTTGAACGCGTTCCAGGCCGGGCGGAAGCCGGTGAGGGCCGCGTGGAACAGACCGGGACGGCGCTCGAACACCGTCAGCAGGCTTTTGCCGACGCTCATCTCCACGCCGAGCCCCGCCTTGATCGCGAACGCGTAGTTGAGGGCCTGACGCCGGGTGTCCACGGCGTCGTGCGCCTCGGCGATCCGCACCGCCCACTCCCCCGCCAGCCGGCCCGACCGCAGGGCGAACGAGATCCCCTCACGCGTCCACGGCTCCAGGAGCCCTGCCGCGTCCCCGCACACCAGCACGCGGCCGCGCGACAACGGCGAGTCGTCCGCCCGGCAGCGGGTCAAGTGGCCCGAGGAGATGCTGGGTTCAAAGCCCGCGAGCCCGAGACGGGCGACGAAGTCCTCCAGATACCGCTTGGTCGCCGCACCTTCGCCGCGCGCCGAGATCACCCCGACCGTCAGCATGTCACCCTTGGGGAAGACCCAGCCGTAGCTGCCGGGCATCGGGCCCCAGTCGATGAGCACCCGCCCCTTCCAGTCCTCGGCGACCGTCTCCGGCACCGGGATCTCCGCCTCCAGGCCGAGATCCACCTGGTCGAGCTTGACCCCGACGTGTGCCCCTATCCGGCTGGCGCTGCCGTCGGCGCCCACGACCGCGCGGGCGAGCAGCGTCTCGCCGCCCTGCAGGACGACGGCGACCGAGCGCCGGTCCGGCACGGCCGAGCCGTGCTGCTCGACCCGCGTCACCGTGACGCCCGTACGCAGCTCGGCGCCCGCCTTCTGCGCGTGATCGACCAGCTGCTGGTCGAACTCGGGACGGTTGATCAGCCCGAACAGCATCTGCTTGGAGCGGCGGGTCCGGGTGAAGCGGCCGTTGTTCGAGAACGTCACCGCGTGCACCCGGTCCCGCAGCGGCAGCTCGAAGCCGGGCGGGAGCGCGTCGCGCGAGGGTCCGATGATGCCGCCGCCGCAGGTCTTGTACCGGGGCAGCTCGGCCTTCTCGAGCAGCAGCACGCGCCGTCCCGCGACCGCCGCCGCGTAGGCGGCCGAGGCCCCCGCGGGTCCCGCTCCCACCACGACGACGTCCCACACCCGCTGCACGTCGCCCGCCGAAGAGTTCTCGCTGCTCACGATGGTCTACTGCTCCCGATCAAGCCGCTGCCGCACCTGTCTCCCGCATCCTACGGCGGGTGTCGCCACAGGCCGCTGTGGGAGGATCTGCAGCACTCATACGTTCAACGTCGCACCCACAAGGAGCGTGCCCATGTCGTCGCATCCGGTCGCCGCGACCGTCGCCTCGCTGATGCCCAGGGCGAAGGCGGAGCTCACCGAGCTGGTGGCCTTCAAGTCGGTGGCGGACTTCGACCAGTTCCCGAAGAGCGAGAGCGAGGGAGCCGCGCGGTGGGTCGCGGACGCACTGCGCGCCGAGGGATTCGAGGACGTGGCCCTGCTCGACACCCCCGACGGCACGCAGTCCGTGTACGGCCACCTGGCCGGCCCCGAGGGTGCGAAGACCGTCCTCCTGTACGCCCACTACGACGTGCAGCCGCCCCTGGACGAGGCCGCCTGGACCACTCCGCCCTTCGAGCTGACCGAGCGCGACGGCCGCTGGTACGGGCGCGGGGCCGCCGACTGCAAGGGCGGCGTGATCATGCACCTGCTCGCGCTGCGCGCCCTCAAGGCGAACGGCGGGGTGCCGGTCCACGTCAAGGTGATCGCCGAGGGCTCGGAGGAGATGGGCACGGGCGGCCTGGAGCGGTACGCCGAGGAGCATCCGGACCTCCTCGGTGCCGACACCATCGTCATCGGCGACGCGGGCAACTTCCGCGTCGGCCTGCCGACGGTAACCTCCACCCTGCGCGGCATGACCCTCGTCCGCGTGCGGATCGACACGCTCGAAGGCAACCTGCACTCCGGCCAGTTCGGCGGCGCGGCACCCGACGCGCTCGCCGCGCTGATCCGCGTACTGGACTCGCTGCGCGCGGAGGACGGCTCGACGACGGTCGACGGACTCACCCCCGAAACCCGGTGGGAAGGGCTGCAGTACGACGACGAGCAGTTCCGCGAGGACGCCAAGGTGCTGGACGGAGTCGAGCTGACCGGCTCCGGCACGGTCGCCGACCGCATCTGGGCACGGCCCGCGGTCACGGTCCTCGGCATCGACTGCCCGCCGGTCGTCGGCGCCACCCCCTCCGTGCAGGCGAGCGCCCGCGCGCTGGTGAGCCTGCGGGTGCCGCCGGGCGTGGACGCGGCGGAGGCGACCAAGCTGCTGGAGGCCCACCTGGAGGCGCACACCCCGTGGGGTGCCCGGGTGAGCACCCGCCAGATCGGCCAGGGGCAGGCGTTCAGCGCCGACACGACCAGCCCGGCATACGCGGCGATGGCCGAGGCGATGGCGGTGGCGTACCCGGGCCAGGAGATGCAGTACGCCGGACAGGGCGGCTCCATCCCGCTGTGCAACACCCTCGCCGCTCTCTACCCGCGCGCCGAGATCCTCCTCATCGGTCTGAGCGAACCGGAGGCCCGGATCCACGCCGTGAACGAGAGCGTGTCCCCCGAGGAGTTGGAGCGTCTCTCGGTCGCGGAGGCACTGTTCCTGCGCAACTACGCGGCCGGCTGAGCCGGCGGCCGGGCGCACCGACAACCGGCTCTGCTGACAGCAAGGACCCTCGTCATGCGACGGCGGTCCTTCTACGGTCGCCGCATGGACGTCATCGGGCTCCTCCCCCGCCTCCACCTCCTGCGGTTTCCGGTCGGCCAGTCCTGTCTCCGGCGCCTCGCCGCGCTCAGCGGTGCGGAGGTACCGGCCCGCACTCTGGACGCTCCGGTCGTGCGGGGGCGAAGTCCCCGGCCCGTCACCGGGTGTTCGAGGACTGGGAGCGGCCGGTTCACGCGGAGGCGGGCCGGCTCCTGCCTCCGGGCGACTACGTACGCCCCGCGAAGGTCACCGAGTCGTCCGACGGCGACATCCTTGACTTCGGCGACGAAGCCCACGTCGTCCATGTCCCCGGTCACACACACGGCAGCATCGCGTTCCATCTCCCCCGTCACGGCGTCCTGTTCACGGGTGACGCGACCGCCGCCTCGCCGGTCGACGGTGCCGTCATGGCGGGTGTGTCCAACCTGGACCGGGCGCAGACCCTCGCCTCCTTCCACCGCCCGGCGTCGCAGATGGCGCCAGGTCCCCCCACCACGCGCCTCCACCGCCAGACCGGCGTCGCCATGTCCCTCCCCCCTCTCAGCGACCACGAACTCACGGAACTGGTGGCGGCGGGCACGCCGTTGGGCACCGGGATCGGCGGTCGGGCGACGCTGCCGGAGGTAGCCGGCGTTCAGGTCTTCGTGAAGGGGTGCGGCAGGCGCTCCGGTGGTCCTCGGGTCCCGTACGGCACACCACCTCCCGGGAGTTCAGACGGGGACGCCCGCCTCCAGATACAGCGCCGCACCGCGCTCCCGCGCCCGCAGCGCCCAGCGCAGCCGCTCGTAGCGGACGGGCGGCAGCAGCTGCGCGGCTTCCTGTTCGCTGACGAACCGCCAGCCGCGCAGCTCGGGCCCGGGCAGCAGGAGCCGGCCGGCCTCGGTCGCGTCCAGCCCGCCGCCGTCGAAGAGGAGACGCAGGCCGCCGAAGGCGGGAGGTGCGGGAGCCTCCCAGTCGACTACCAGGAGCCTCGGTACGTCGTCCAGGTGGATCCCCGTCTCCTCGGCGACCTCACGCATGCCGGCGCGCGCGGGGGCCTCACCCGGCTCGACGACGCCACCGGGGAACTCCCAGCCGGCCTTGTAGGTGGGGTCGACGAGCAGCACACGGTCCTGCTCGTCGAACAGGAGCACTCCGGCGGCCAGGGTCTCCGCGGTGGGCTCCGGGGTCTGCACGATGTCGCAGACGGGCACGACTCCGGCGTTGACGGCCTCGGCGATACGGGCGGCGGTCTCGTACGGCGTGAGAACACCGTTGTCGACCGGGTGGGCGTCTGCGGTGAGCCAGGAGGCCAGGGCGTGGCGGTACGGCTCGATGTGGTCGTACGACCATTGGCGTGTCCGCATCCCGCCATCAGCAGTCGGCGGCACCTCCCGCCCGGCTATTCGCTCGCGCAGGATCGTTTCGGCCGGGGCGAGCAGGATGTGCCGGACGGTGATCCGGCGCGCCGCGAGGCCGCCGAAGATCTCGTCGCGGTACTCCTGGCGCAGCAGGGTCATCGGGACCACGAGGGTGCCGCCGAGCTCGGCGAGCATCGCGGCCGCCGTGTCGATCACGAGACGTCGCCAGATCGGCAGGTCCCGGAAGTCGCCGACCTCGGCGAGGTGTTTGGGCGGCAGCAGGTGCGTGAGCGCTCCGCCGATGACCTCCGGGTCGAAGAGCGTGCTGTTCGGGATCAGTTCGATCAGTTCCCGTGCGGTGGTGGTCTTCCCCGCACCGAACGCACCGTTGATCCAGACGATCACGGTTCCCCCTCTTCTGTTGGCCCCCTGTGGCTTGCCCGCTCCACCCTGCCACGGAAACCAGCCCCAGTTGAGGGCACACGCACGTGACGCCGGCGCCCCTCCCCGGGGGCACCGGCGCCACGGTCCCGCATCCGTGTCCGTCAGCCGTTCTGCCCGAGGGCGTTCTCGTCGACGGTCAGGCCGTCGCCGGCGACTGCGTGGTCGAGGGTGCTGAGGGTCTCGCCCATGTCGAGATCACTGAGGTCGTCCGCCAGGGCGTGGGACGGGGTGATCGCCGCGACGACGAAACCGGTGGCGAGGGAGGCGATGGCGAGCATGCTGCGCTTCTTCATGACCGGTTCAACTGCGAAACGGCACAGGAGTCACGCCCGGGGCGCCGAAGGCCCTGCCGGGTTGCAGGGGCGTTCCGGCCCGGAGATCCGTTGTGCTCTTCCGTGCTCATCTGCTCACACCCGTCGGCAGGGACTGGCTTTCGCCCAGCCGGCTGTAGATGCGTTCCGGGGTCAGGGGCAGCGCGCGGTAGCGGACGCCTGTCGCGTCGTGCAGGGCATTCGCCAACGCGGGGGCCACCGGGTTGATACAGCATTCCGCCATCCCCTTCGACCGCATGGGCCCGACGGAGTCCGACGAGTCCACCAGGAGCAGGTCGGTGCGGGGGATGTCGGCGTAGGTGGGGATGCGGTAGTTGCGGAGGTTCGGGTTGACCATCACACCGTCCGTGTCGACCTGGTGGTTCTCGGTCAGCGTGAAGCCGATTCCCTGGGCGACTCCGCCTTCCACCTGTCCCCGGACCTGCGCGGGGTTGATGACCACGGCGGCGTCGGTCGCCTGGACGCTGTAGAGGATGCGGATCTCACCCGTCACCCGATGGACGGCGATGCGGAACCCCTGCGTATTGGAGACCACACTTCGGGGTGAGCCGTAGGCCTTGCGGGCGGCGGTGAACCTGATTCCCCGGGCTCGGGCCAGGGCGACGAGCTCGGCCAACGACACGCGCTGGTCGCCGCAGACGACCCCGTCGTCGTCCATCGAGCACATCACGAGGTGGACACCCGTGTGCGCGGCGGCGAATTGCAGGATGCGGTCGCGCACCGCGTTGGCCGCGCGAAGTACCGCGTTGCCCGCCACGAAAAGGCCCGCACTCGCAAAGGCGCCGGTGTCGAATCCCGTGCGGTCCGTGTCGGACTGCACCAGGCGAATCCGCGACGGCGTCGTGCCCAGCTGGTCGGCCGCTATCTGGACGTGCGCGGTCGACGTTCCCTCGCCGAATTCGACTGTTCCGACGGCCAACTCGTACACGAGGTCGTCGCCGAGCGTGACCCAGGCCTCGGAGAGATGCTCGGTCGGGGGCGCGGTCTCGTGCAGCGAACTCGCGACGCCGGCCCCGACGAGCCACCCGGGGCCGGGCGACGACTGATCGGCAGTGCGGGCCATGGCGTCATCCACCAGATCGATGCACTTCGCGAGTCCGTCCTCGGTGAACGTGACGTCGTCGGGGCCGTCGTGCATGGCGACGAGCGGATCACCCGGTCGCACGATGTTGCGTCGTCGCAGTCCGAGCGGATCGAGACCCAATGCGTGTGCCAGTTCGTCCATCGCCGATTCCACGGCGAACGCCGGTTGCGTCATCCCGTAACCGCGCAGCGCCCCGCTCGGAACGGTGTTCGTGTAGACGGAGAACGCGTCGTACTTCTTGTTGGGACAGCGGTAGATCATGACGGCGGCGCCGCCCGCATACAGCGTTTCGCCGCCATGGTTGCCGTAAGCGCCCGTGTTCGACACATTGCGGACCTGGAACGCCGTGAGCGTCCCGTCCGCCCTCGCGCCCAGCTTGACCGTCAACGTCATCGGATGCCTTGGCGAAGCCGTGGTGAACTCCTCCTCGCGGGTGTACTCGAAACAGACAGGTCTCCCGGTGTCCAGGGTGGCGAGCGCGACCAGATCCTCCGAGATCACTTCCTGTTTGCCTCCGAAGCCGCCGCCGACGCGTTTGCAGAACACGCGGAGCTGGTCCGGGCGCAGCGCGAACAGATAGGCCAGTTTGACTTTCGCGATCGACGGCGACTGCGAACTGGTGCGGACGTTCAGACGACCGTTCTCCATCCAGGCGATGGAACCGTGGGTCTCGAGATGCGCGTGCTGCACACGCGGTGAGGAGTACGTGCCCTCGTGGATGACGTCGGCTTCGGCGAATCCCGCGTCGACGTCGCCGACGTGCGAATGGATCTCCAGCAGGATGTTGTGGACGGGATCCCGGACGAATGGGTCCTCCGCACCGTGCAGTTGGGGCGCCCCCTCCGCCATCGCCTCTTCGGGGTCGAAAACGGCCGGCATGACCTCGTACTCCACTACGACCTTTCGGCAGCCCTCCTCCGCCGCCGCGACGGTGTCCGCCAGGACCGCGACGACGCGTTGGCCGACGAAGCGGACCGTGTTGTCGAGGATCAAGGTGTCGTCCGGATCGACCAGATGGTCCGTGTGGATCGCCGTGGTGAAACGTCTGCGCGGCACGTCTTCCCATGTGTAGACCCGATGCACGCCGGGAACCGCGAGTGCGGCGCTCTTGTCGATCGAGACGATCCGGGCGTGCGCGTGGGGTGAGTGCACCACCTTGAGGTGCAGCATGCCCTTGATGTGGGTGTCCAAGGTGAACTCGGCGCGACCGGTCACCACGTCGTTGGCCGCCGGCGCACCGACGCTCGTTCCGACGGCCTTTCCCGGCGCGGCAGTCTGTACGCCCGCGACGCCCTTCACGGCGTCCTCGATCGCGCGATAGCCGGTGCAGCGGCAGAGGTTGCCCTTCAACGACCGTGGCAGATCCTCTTTCTGGGCCTCGGTGAACGTTGCCGACGTCATGATCATCCCTGGGGTGCAGAAACCGCACTGGAACCCCGGTGCGTCACGGAACTGCCGCTGCATCGGATGCAGGCTGCCGGGTGATCCGATTCCCTCCACCGTGGTCACCTCACGACCGTCCGCGCGGAAGGCAGGGGTGATACAGCTGTGCACCGGGACGCCGTCCAACCACACCGTGCATGCGCCGCAATCGCCTGCGTCGCACCCCTTCTTGACGCCGTAGTGGCCGAGTGAGCGAAGGAAGGTGCGCAGGCACTGGCCGGGCTCTGGTTCCTCGTCAGACCTCTTGCCGTTCACGACGTATGTCATCTCAGGCCCCCGGCGACGAGTTCGCGACGGATCTCTTCGGCGAAGTGGTGTGTCAGGTGCCGCCGGTGGCCGGGGGTTCCGTTGGGATCGGCGAACCAGACGTCGGCAGGGATGACGTCGATGCTCTCCTGCAGAGTCCGGGCATCGGGCATGGTGTCGAAAGCGATGCGCACGGGCCGTGTGGTGCCTGCCGTGACGGTGAGCAGCAGGTCGCTCGTTCCCTGCGTTTGAGTGCCGATGACGAATACGGTCGAACGGCCGAGGCGGGTGAGCGCGAAACGGCGGTGCGCGGCGCGTTTCCTCAGGGCGCGCGCCGGAATGCGGATGCGCCGCAGGATTTCCCCGGGAGCCAGGATGTTCCGGTTGTTGCCGGTCGCGAAGTCGAGGGCATCGACGATGCGCACGGACCCGTCACGAGCCCACAGCTCGTACCGTGCCTCGAGTGCGACCGTCAGCGTGATCATCGGGCCCGCGGGCAGCGACAGACAGATATTGCCGCCGACCGTGGCCGAGTTCCAGACTTTGAACGAGGACAGGAACGCCTCGCTGCTCGTCGCGAACAGGGGGCCCGCGATCCAGTCATCCGGCGGCGCAAAGGCATACAGGTCACGGATGGTGCACGTCGCGCCGATTTCTAGGCCCGCGTCGCTCGCAACGAGAGGATCCCAACGCAACGCTGTCAGGTCGATCAGGCGGCGCAGGCTTGGCTGCTCCGCGGAGAACAGCCATGTTCCGCCGGCGAGCCACGCGTCCCCTTCGCACCAGTCCACGCCTGGCCGATCGGGCGGTCGCCGGATGACTTCGGTGACGGTGTTGAGGTCCATGGGAACTCGTTTTTCGATTGCGGCACTCGGCTCGATGAATGCGTCGATCACCGAGGGGGCGTACTGCACGCCCGGGTCGCGATGCACGCCGGGAAGAACACAACCACGCGCGACAGAATCGAAGTTGGCCGCTGCGGTCGAATTGCTCCTGCCGCCGGCCTTCGAGGAAGCACCGGCGGAAGCAGAAAATCAAGCATATCGCAGAATGGTCCGGCCTCGCCAAGTCGAGAAAGCGGCGGCCGCGCGCCGCAACGGCACACTTCCTGACCACGACACCGACCCGGACCACGCGGACTGGGCGAATACGCGGCCGAGTTGCCGGCTGCACGCACAGTTTCCACGATTAAACGTTCCCGCGGGATCTCCGTCTCAGACCGCCGCCGCGTCCGCCCGTCTGGCGAGCGCCGCCGCGGCCGCCCCGACCAGCCCCGCGTCCGTTCCCATCCGGGCGGGGGTGACCGTCAGCCGTTGGACGAAGGACAGGGTCGCGTAGTCGCCCAGGGCCTTGTGCAGCGGGGTGAACAGCACATCGCCCGCCTTGGCGACTCCCCCTCCGATGACCGCGATGTCGATCTCGACGAGGGTCGCGGTGGCGGCGATACCGGCGGCCAGGGCCTGGGCGGCGCGTTCGAAGGAGGCCACGGCCACGGGGTCACCCGCGCTGGCGGCGGCGGACACCGCCTCCGCGGAGGCGTCGCCGTCCGGGCCCGGCCGCCAGCCACCCTCGATGGCGCGCCGGGCTATGTTCGGGCCGCTCGCGATGCGCTCCACGCAGCCGCGCGAACCGCACGCGCACGGATCGCCGTCCAGGTCGACGCTGATGTGTCCGATGTGGCCGGCGTTGCCGGTCGGGCCGGGGTGGAGTCTGCCGTTGAGGATCAGGCCGCCGCCGACGCCCGTCGAGACGACCATGCACAGGGCGTTGTCATGGCCGCGGGCGGCACCCTGCCAGTGTTCGGCGGCCGCGATGGCGACGCCGTCACCGATCAGCTCGACCGGAAGACCGCCGGTCGCGGCCCGGACCCGCCGGACGAGCGGGAAGTCGCGCCAGCCGGGCACGTTGACCGGGCTCACCGTGCCCGCTGAGGCGTCCACCGGACCGGCGCTGCCGACGCCGAGGGTCGTGACGCGGCCCCACAGGGACGTGGCGGCCAGCTGGCCGAGCACCTCCTCGACGGCCCGCATCACCGTCTCGCCGTCCTGCTGAGCGGGCGTGGCGCGCTGCGCGCGGACCAGAATCCGGCCCTTGCCGTCCACCAGGGCTCCGGCGATCTTGGTGCCGCCGATGTCGAGCGCGGCCACGAGGTCGGTGTGCATCAGTGTCGGATCTCCCGATCAGCCATGACAAAAGGTGGCCGGTCGCGGTGGGGGCGCGGGCCGGAGATTGCGGTGGACAGTGTCTCGCTGATCTGACAACGTTGTCCAGGCTCTATGCTCGACGCCACATCCTCATACAAATCATGGATCGACGCATCTCCGTGGACGAACAGGACAGGACGCCGCACCGTGCCCGAGACCCACAGCCGAGCAGACCGTTTCTCCGGGACCCGCTATGGCACTCGTCCGACCATGAAGGACGTTGCGGCTCGGGCGGGGGTCGGACTCAAGACGGTCTCCCGCGTGGTCAACGGGGAACCGGGCGTCACGCCCGAAACCGAGCGCCGGGTCCAGGAGGCCATCGAAGCGCTGGGATTCCGTCGCAACGACAGCGCCCGGGTGCTGCGCAAGGGCCGTACCGCAAGCATCGGACTGGTCCTGGAGGACCTCGCCGACCCGTTCTACGGCCCGCTCAGCCGGGCGGTGGAGGAGGTGGCCCGCGCTCATGGTGCCCTGCTGATCAACGGCTCCAGCGCGGAGGACCCGGAGCGCGAGCAGGAGCTGGTGCTGGCGTTCTGCGCGCGGCGGGTGGACGGGCTGGTCGTCATTCCCGCCGGTGACGACCACCGGTATCTGGAGCCCGAGCTCAGGGCCGGGGTGGCCACGGTCTTCGTCGACCGACCGGCCGGGAGGATCGACGCCGATGTCGTCCTGTCGGACAACTTCGGCGGCGCCCGTGACGGCGTCGCCCACCTCATCTCCCACGGGCACCGCCGGATCGGCTTCGTCGGCGACATGCCCCGCATCCACACGGCCGTGGAGCGGCTGCGCGGCTACCGGGCGGCCATGGAGGACGCGGGCATACCCGTCGAGGACTCCTGGATGTCGCTCGGCGCCACCGACCCCGAGACAGTGCGCCGCGCGGCCGAGGAGATGCTGTCGGGCCCCTCACCCGTCACGGCATTCTTCTCCGGCAACAACCGCGTGACGGTCACCGTGGTCCGCGTCCTCGCCGAACAGGCCCGGCGCGTCGCTCTCGTCGGCTTCGACGACATCGAGCTCGCCGACCTGCTCCAGCCAGGCGTCACCGTGGTCGCCCAGGACGCGGCGGCCCTCGGCCGGACCGCCGCCGAGCGCCTCTTCCGCCAGCTGGACGGCTCCCTGCTCGCACCGGAGCGGATCGAGCTGCCGACCCGGCTGATCACCCGCGGCTCGGGCGAACTGCCCCCGGCGGATTGAGCAGTCCATGACCGATCGCACCCTCGACACCCTGGGCCTGGCCGCCGCGCCGCGCGATCATCCGCTGCTCTATCCGGGGGCCTGGCCGCCGGAGTCCGGACTCCTGGACGGGGACCGGCTGCTGCCCCTCGACCGCCTGGTGCACGCGGACCGCTCCCCGGTCCTCGCGGTCGGCTCCAACGCCAGCCCGGCCCAACTCCGGCTCAAGATGGCGGAGTCCGGAATCACGTCCTCGATCCCGATGGTGAAGACCCGGGTGACGGGCATCGGCATCGGCGTCTCCGCACATGTGAGCCGCCTGGGGTACGTGTCCGCGTCCCCGTTCAACGCGCCCGCAGCCGTTCGCGAGTTGTTCGTCCTCTGGCTCGACACCGAGCAGCTCACGGTGGTCGACGCCAGCGAGGGCGTGCCGCTGCCCCACGGCAATTTCCGCCGTGCGTGGCTGCCGGCGCCCGAGGTACGGATCGAGCTGGAGGAGGGCGTGACACTCCCGGGCGTGTACTCGTACGTCAACCGCCGCGGGGTCCTGCACAACGGCGGCAGCGCGCCGCGCAGCCACCCCGGCCAGCGGAAGCTGCTGACCGGACTCCTCCTGCGATCGGCCCGGTTGAGGAGGCTGTTCGGCGTCACGCCCGAGGAGTTCTGCGCCAGGGCCCGTGCCGACCGACGGCTGTGCGCACAGGGCACGCGGCTGTTCGCGGAGGAGAAGCTGGTGACGGCCTCCGGCCTGGAGGGGTACGTGACGGTTCAGCAGACCGGCGCGTCGTTGGCGCCGCCCTTTGCCTAGTGCCGCATCAGCCAAGGTTGCCCGTCAAGGAGCGGCGTCCGGTGCGTGCTCTCGGCGTGCCGTGTCGCCCACCTTGGCGGTGAGCTGGGGGAGCGTGCCGGGCGTCGCGACGGGGCGAACCCTGGCTGCCGCGGCACTAGACGTCGCTCACGGATGTCCGTGTTGCCGCTGCCTCCTTCGCGGAGATCGGCAGTTCGGCACGCCGCGGCGACGCGAAGCCCTCCAGGTCCGCCCGGGTCAGGCCGGTCAGCCGGGCGACCTCGTCGACGTCGAGGGCTCCGCAGTCCAGGCCGCGCAGCAGGTAGCCGGCGAGAGCCTTGGCGGTGGCGGGCTCGTCCATGACATCGCCGGCGGTCCGGTCGGCGTAGCGGGCGAGACGGGCGGAAGCCTCTGCGAAACCCTCGCGGTAGAAGGCGAACACCGCCGCGTAGCGGGTCGGGATATGGCCGGGGTGCATGTCCCAGCCCTGGTAGTAGGCGCGGGCCAGGGCGCGCCGGGTGAGACCGTAGTGCAGCCGCCAGGCGTCGTGGACCTTCTCGGTCGGACCGACCGGCAGGACGTTGGTGGAGCCGTCCGAGACGCGTACACCGGTGCCCGCGGCCGCGACCTGCATGATCGCCTTGGCGTGGTCGGCGGCCGGGTGGTCGCCGGCCTGGTAGGCGGCGGAGACGCCGAGGCAGGCGCTGTAGTCGAAGGTGCCGTAGTGCAGCCCGGTGGCCCGGCCCTCGGCGGCCCGGATCATACGGGCGACGGTGGCGGTGCCATCGGCGGCGAGGATGGACTGGCTGGTCTCGATCTGGATCTCGAAGCCGATCCGGCCGGGTTCGAGCCCCCGCGCCTTCTCGAACACCTCCAGGAGCCGGACCATGGCGGTGACCTGCTCGGTGTACGTCACCTTCGGCAGCGTGAGGACCAGCCCGCCTGGCAGACCGCCGGCCTCCGTCAGGCCGGTGAGGAAGATGTCGAGGGTGCGGATGCCCCGGTCGCGTACCGGCGCCTCCATGCATTTCACGCGGATGCCCATGTACGGGGCCGCCGTCCCGTTCTGGTACGCCTCGGCGATCAGCCGGGCCGCCCGGGCCGCCGCCTCGTCCTCCTCGGCGTCGGGACGGTTGCCGTAGCCGTCCTCGAAGTCGACGCGGAGGTCCTCGATCGGTTCGCGCTCCAGCTTGGCACGCACGCGGTCGTACACGGGCCGGGCAAGCTCCTCGGACAGGCCGAGGACCGCGGCGAAGGAAGCGGCGTCCGGGGCGTGTTCGTCGAGGGCGGCGAGGGCCTGGTCTCCCCAGGACCGGATGGTGTCGGCGGCGAAGACGTCGCCGGGAACGTAGACGGTGTGAACGGGCTGGCGGGTGCCGGGGTCTCCGGGGTAGTGGCGCGCCAGTTCGGCGTCGACCGGCGCGAGGGAGGCGCTGATCTCCTCGCTGACGGTGCCCGCGAGGCTCGTCGCCACCTTCTCCTGTCGGCCCTGGCCCATTCCACGCCTCCTGTTTTCCGCTCTACGGAATCAACAATCCGTAGAACGAAGCTATCTGTGGAGCTTCCAGCAGGTCAACACCCTGTCCACGGCGTGCTCCGCCCTGCCGCACCCGCTCCGACGCCTTCTTCCGCGCAACGGGGCTCACCTCTCATCCTGACTCGCGAGGGGAGGGGATCGCGTGTCTGACGCGAGGAGGGCGACCCGCCGGGCGGGCCTGCGGACCGTGACGGCCGCCGGGGTGGCCGACCCTCCGTTCAACACCACGTCCTCCGCCCTGCGGGAGAGGGGGCACAGGCTGGATGTGATGAGCCAGCGATCATCTGCCCGCGCAGGAGTCGCGCACGCTGGGATGAGCAGAGGCCCCAGCGGCCGTGGGTACGGTCGCGGGGGCCTCGGACACGCGGGCCGGATCAGCCCTTGCGGGTGTTGATCTCCTCGGTGAGCTGGGGGACGACGTCGA